>JBHHYE010000006.1:0-103502 GCA_046757405.1 Acidobacteriota bacterium
CGAGGGTGGACGGACGGTCGGAGCCGGCAGCGTCACCGAGGTCCTGGAGTGAGAAACGATGCGTGACGTGGTGCATCTGGCTTGCCAGGGTTGCAAGCGCCGAAACTATTCAACCACGAAGAACAAGAAAAAAATGACCGAGAAGCTGGAGATGAAAAAGTTCTGCCGCTTCTGCCGCAAGCACACGCTGCACAGGGAGTCCAAGTAAAGTGTGGCCTCTCGCGGGAAGGAACGCGGACGAGTTTAGGCCAGTAGCTCGAACTGGTAGAGCATCGGTCTCCAAAACCGAGGGTTGGGGGTTCGAATCCCTCCTGGCCTGCCAGGTCGTCACGCCGGTGGCGTGGGAATCTGCTGGGAAGAGGAGTCAGAAACTGTGAACTGGTGGAACCGCCTCACGTCCTTCCTGACCGAAGTGCGCAGCGAGATGAAGAAAACAACCTGGCCGACCTGGAAAGAAGTGCGTGGAACAACGGTGGTTGTCATCGTGACATCATTCATTTTTGCCGTCTTCCTGTGGATCGTGGATATCGCTGTTCGCCAGGTGGTTGGCGGCATCATGGATTTTTTCACTGCATGATCTGCGGAGGGATCATGGCCAAGAAGTGGTACATCGTCCACACGTATTCGGGTTATGAAAACAAAGTGCGGGGCTCTTTGGTCCAGCGTGTGGAGGCCATGGGGATGAAAGATTCCATCGGTGAAGTTCTCATCCCCATGCAAGATGTTGTGGAAGTCAAGGAAGGACAGCGGGTTGTGTCGGCCAAGAAGTTTTTTCCTGGTTACTTGCTGGTCAACATGGAAATGACTGACGAGGCCTGGCACGTGGTCAAGAATACTCCCAAGGTCACGGGCTTCGTGGGTGCCGGGAACAAGCCGACCCCGCTGACGCAGGACGAAGTAGACCGGATCATCAACCAGGTGTCCGAGGCGGCGGAGAAGCCGAAGCCGAAATTCGAGTACTCTCTGGGCGAAACAGTACGCATCGTGGATGGCCCATTTTCAAACTTCACCGGTTCGGTGGAAGAAGTGAATCCAGACCGGTCGACCTTGAAGGTTATGGTCACCATCTTCGGACGCTCGACGCCGGTGGAACTGGAATTCCTCCAGGTGGAGAAAGGTTCATGAGCTGCGCTGAGGCCTGGAAGTAGGAGTCTGTCAATGGCGAAAAAGGTCATGGCGTACGTGAAGCTGCATTGCCCCGCGGGGCAAGCCACGCCGGCGCCGCCTGTAGGGCCCGCCCTCGGCCAGCACGGCGTCAACATCATGGAATTCTGCAAGGCCTTCAACGCGCGAACCCAGGGCAAACAGGGGCTCATCATTCCGGTGGTGATCACTGTTTTCGCGGATCGCACGTTTAGCTTTGTAACCAAGACTCCGCCGGCATCGGTCCTTCTCAAGCGGGCGGCCGGGCTGGCCAAGGCCTCGGGAGAGCCCAACAAAAAGAAAGTGGGAAAGGTGACCCGATCCCAGATCGAAGAAATTGCCAAGACCAAATTGCCGGATCTCAATGCTCTCGACCTGGCCGCGGCCATGCGGATTGTCGAGGGGAGCGCTCGCAGCATGGGGATCGAGATCGAAGGCTGAGGAAGAGGAGTCGCGACCCATGGCCAAGCACGGCAGAAAATATCGGCAGGCGCAGGAAGGCCTGGACCAGCCGTCCTACGGGCTGGAAGCAGGCATCGAAGCGGTGCGGTCGGCCTCTTACGCCACGTTCGACGAGACGCTCGAGGTTGCCATGCGCCTGGGAGTCGATCCGCGCCATGCCGAGCAGATGGTCCGCGGAACGGTGGTCCTGCCGCACGGGCTCGGGAAGACCAAACGGGTGGTGGTGTTCGCCTCCGGAGAGAAGGTGAAGGAGGCAGAGGAAGCCCAAGCGGACCATGTGGGTGGGAAGGAGCTCGCGGAGAAGATCAAAGGTGGATGGATGGATTTCGATGCCGTGGTGTCCAGCCCGGACATGATGAAGGAAGTGGGACGCCTGGGCAAAATCCTCGGGCCCCGCGGCCTGATGCCCAATCCCAAGGCCGGCACCGTCACTTTCGATGTGGGAAAAGCCGTGCGTGAGATCAAGGCCGGAAAGGTGGAGTTCCGGGTGGACAAGACGGCCATCGTGCACGTGGGCATCGGCAAGCTCAGTTTCGAACCGGACAAGCTGGTGGCCAATGCGAGAGCCTTCATTCAAGCGGTCCTCAAGGCCAAACCTGCTGCCGCCAAGGGCAAGTACCTACGATCCTGCACGCTGGCTTCCACCATGGGGCCGGGAGTTCGCCTGGAAGTGGGCGCTGTCGAAAAAGTAAGGGAGGACCTGTGAACCGGGCGCAGAAGGCGGACGAAATCAAAGCCATCAACCAGAGATTGCGGGATGCCCGGAGTGCCTTTCTCGTGTCGTTTTCCGGCCTCACGGTCGGTCAATCCGAGGACCTGCGCCAAACCGTCAGGGAGGCCTCCTCCTCCTACAAGGTGGTCAAGAACCGTCTCGCCCTGCGGGCCATTCCGGGAACACCGCTGGAGCCGTTGTCGGAAGAGTTCCATGGCCCCATCGGCGTTGCGACGACCGCGGGCGATCCTGTGATGCTGGCCAAAGCTCTGGCGGCGTTCGCCAAGAAAAATCCTGCTCTCACGCTGGGCAAGGGGGTGGTGGAGGGAGAGCAGATTCTGGAGGCGGTGGATGTTGAAGCGCTTGCGAAGCTGCCGGGGATGCAGGAGCTCAGAGCTCAACTGTTGTGCTTGATCCAGTCTCCAGCGACCCAGATAGCGCGCTTGCTGGTCACGCCGGCAACCCAGCTGGCGCGCGTTCTGAAAGCCCGGCGGGAGAAATTGGGGGGAGTCGGGGCGTGAGTGTGGCGCTCCGGTTTCCCATCAGATGCTCGAGATGTTGTCATGAAGACAGGGGTATTCCGAGCAATACCCCTGGACACAGCGCGGCCTGAGGGCCGACATCAGGAGGAAGTGAGAGATGGCGGATCTTGAATCCATTGCGGAATCGCTCTCAGGGCTGACCGTGATCGAGGCGGCTGAGCTCGTCAAAAAACTGGAGGAAAAGTGGGGCGTGAGCGCCGCCGCACCCGTGGCTATCGCGGCGGCCGCCGGGGCCGGTGCCAGCGCAGCCGCGGAAGCGGAGGAGAAGACGGAGTTCGACGTGGTCTTGACCGAGGTGGGCGCGAAGAAAATTAATGTCATCAAGGCGGTCCGAGAGGTCACCAGCCTTGGACTCAAGGAAGCCAAGGACCTGGTGGAATCAGCGCCGAAAGCCGTGAAGGAGGGCATCAGCAAGGAAGAGGCGGACTCCGTCAAGAAGAAATTCGAGGAAGCGGGAGCCAAGGTGGAGATCAAGTAGCTCCTGGCGAGCCTGTATTCCGCCATGAGAGGGAACCCAGGTGTCCCCGCTCATGGGCTGGATCATTTACCGGTCCATTACCTCAGAGGTACTGTCTGATATGTCCATCAATGGCGATCGCTCAGTTCGTCAGCGCATGAATTTTTCGAAGATCGAGTCATCGATTCCGATACCCAACCTGATCGAGGTTCAGAAGCGTTCCTACGAGCGTTTCTTGCAGATGTATACACCGCTTCAGGAACGGGAGCAAGCAGGATTGCAGGCGGTCTTCAATTCGATCTATCCCATTTCCGATTTCCGCGAAAACTGCTCGCTGGAGTTCGTCGATTATTCCATCGGCAACTGGGAATGCAAGTGCGGCCGTCTCAAGGGGCTGGACAAGCTTCATGTTGGCCGATCCTCGGCTCCTGGCGCGGGTGAACCTGCCATCTGCGATGAGTGTGGCGACAAGGTTTCTCTGCAGCTCAAGTATGACGTGGAAGAGAGCCAGGAACGGGGCATGAACTTCACGCTGCCGCTGAAGGTTACCGTTCGGCTGGTGGTTTACGAGAAGAGCGCCGACGGCAAGGAAAAATCGATCCGCGACATCAAAGAACAAGAAGTTTATTTCGGTGAAATTCCCCTGCTAACCGACAAGGGTACATTCATCATCAATGGAACCGAGAGGGTCATCGTCAGCCAGCTGCATCGGTCACCCGGAGTGTTCTTCCAGGCGAGCGAGGATCGGTCGGTCTTCATGGCGAAGGTGATCCCCTATAGAGGATCCTGGGTGGAGTTCGAGTACGACGCGAAGAACATCATCCATGTCCGCATCGATCGAAAGCGCAAGTTTCTCGGGAGTGTTTTCCTGCGCGTGCTGGGTCTTTCCTCTGATGAGGAAATTCTGGCCTCCTTCTACCGGGCCGAGAAGATCGACCATGACGGCAAGAAGTTCATGTTCCACACCAGTGAAGGGCTGGTTGGGCTGCGTGCCGCTGAAACAGTCGTCGACCCAAGAAAAAAGGACACACTTGTCCGCAAGGGGAAGAAAATCACCCGCTCGATCCTCAAGGCCCTGCAGAAGAGCCGGATCAAGAAGGTCCAGATCCTGGAGGAATCCGTCCAGGGAGCGCGCGCACTGAGGGACGTCATCGACAAGGAGACCGGTGAAGTCTTGGTGGAGGTCAACACCCACCTCACTCCGGAGCACTGGAAGCTCCTCGCGGAGAAACGGCTCAGGACCATCGACGTGTTTTTCCCGGAAAATGACGAGATTGGGACGGTTCTCGCCGAAACGCTGGAGAAGGACACGGTGACTTCGACCGAGGAAGCTTTGCTGGAGCTTTACCGCCGACTGCGGCCAGGGGATCCGCCGACCCTCGAGTCGGCCCGCAACTTGTTCGAGAGCATGTTCTTCGACCTCCAGCGCTATGATCTCTCCCGGGTCGGCCGGCTCAAGTTCAATGCGAAGCTGGGAGCCGAGGTCCCCCTGGAGCAGACCATTCTGACCAAGGATGATTTCCTCGCCGTCATCCGCTGTTTCCTGAAACTCAGGCGGAACCCGGCCGGCATTGATGATATCGACCATCTGGGGAACCGCAGAGTCCGTTCGGTAGGCGAGCTGCTGGAAAACCAGTTCAGAATCGGTCTGGTGCGAATGGAGCGGGCGATCAAGGAAAAGATGTCCGTCTACCAGGAGATGACCACGGCCATGCCTCATGATCTCATCAACGCCAAACCGGTCATGGCCGCCATACAGGAGTTCTTTGGTTCTTCCCAGCTCTCGCAGTTCATGGACCAGACCAATCCCTTGTCCGAGGTGACACACAAGCGCCGCCTTTCGGCGCTGGGACCGGGTGGCCTGAGCCGGGAGCGGGCGGGGTTCGAGGTTCGTGATGTCCATCCGACACACTATGGACGAATCTGTCCCATCGAGACGCCGGAAGGCCCCAATATCGGGCTGATCTCCTCACTCTCATGCTACGCGCGCATCAACGAGTACGGTTTCATCGAAACCCCCTATCTCAAGGTTCAGGACGGTCGGGTTCGCGAGGATGCCCGCGTGCTGGAACCGGGTCACACCGACTTCAAGGCAGGCCAGGTGGTCAGTCTGGCAGCGGTGCAGAAGGCAAATCGGACCGTCAGCCGTTCGCCGAAGCGTGCCAGGGAAGCCGTGTATGAGCCAGCCGCTTATTATCTCTCGGCCTGGGAGGAAGACCATGCGGTGATCGCCCAGGCCAATGCCAAGCTGGATGAAAACGGCTGCTTCATGAACGAACGCGTCACGGCTCGTGAGGCAGGTGAATTCAAGTTCGTGGAGAGGGATAAGGTCGATTATATTGACGTCTCTCCGCGGCAGTTGGTATCGGTCGCGGCATCCCTGATCCCCTTCCTGGAAAATGATGACGCCAACAGGGCGCTGATGGGATCGAATATGCAGAGACAGGCCGTTCCACTTCTGCGGACAGAAGCACCGTTCGTGGGTACCGGAATGGAGGCCATCACCGCACGCGATTCCGGCGCGGTGGTCATCGCGCGGAGGACTGGCATCGTGGATTCGGTGGATGCCCAGCGGATCACAGTTCGCGTGGAAGGAAAGACGGGTAAGGCTAAGAAGGGCGAGTATTTCGGGGCCGATATTTATTCCCTGGTCAAGTTCAAGCGTTCGAACCAGAACACCTGTATCAATCAAAAGCCGTTGGTCCGGGTGGGGGATCGGGTGGAGAAGGGGCAGGTCCTGGCTGACGGAACCAGCATCGACCGGGGCGAGCTTGCTCTGGGACGTAATGTGCTGGTTGCTTTCATGCCCTGGCGTGGCTACAACTTCGAGGACGCGATCCTTATCTCGGAACGCCTGGTCAAGGAGGACTACTACACCTCCATTCACATCGCAGAGTTCGAAACCGAGGCCCGGGATACCAAGCTGGGGCCCGAGGAAATCACAAGGGATATCCCCAACGTTTCGGAGGATTTCATCTGCAATCTTGACGAATCGGGGATCATCCGTATCGGCGCGCGGGTCAAACCCGGCGATATTCTCGTGGGCAAGATCACTCCCAAGGGAGAAACCCAGTTGACTCCGGAGGAGAAGCTTCTGCGTGCCATCTTCGGCGAAAAGTCGGGTGATGTGCGGGACGCTTCGCTGAACACTCCACCGGGAATCGAAGGCACCGTGGTGGATGTGAAGATCTTCTGCCGTAAAGGCGTGGAGAAAGACAGCCGGAACCTTGCCATCGAGCAGGAACAGATTGCCCGCATGGAGAAGAATCTTTCCGACGAGATCCGGATCCTGAAGGTCGAGAGCCGCAACAAGCTCATGAATCTGGCCGAAGGCGAGTGCTTGGCGGCAGGGCTGAAGTCGAAGCGCACGAGGAATGAGATCCTTCCCGCAAAGACCAAGCTGACCTGGAATATTCTCCAGGAACTTTCCGACGAGGACCTGGCCCGGATTGAGATCAAGCCGAAGAAGCCGGAGGTTCTTGAGGAGTTCGACAAGGTTCTGGAGCGCGCCGAAAAGAAGATCCATGTGCTGAAGAAGCTGCACGCGGAGAAGATTGCCCAGATGAAGAAGGGGGACGAACTGGCGCCCGGCGTGATCAAGATGGTCAAGGTGTATGTCGCCATGAAGCGCAAGCTGTCCGTGGGCGACAAGATGGCCGGCCGGCATGGTAACAAGGGAGTGATTGCCCGAATTCTCCCGGAAGAAGACATGCCCTATCTTCCCGACGGCACACCCGTTGATGTTGTGTTGAATCCGCTTGGAGTTCCGTCCCGGATGAACGTGGGGCAGGTCCTGGAAACCCACCTGGGCTGGGCGGCCAGCAAGCTGGGACGGCATTACGCCGCACCGGTGTTCGATGGTGCCAGCGAAAAAGAGATCAAGGATGAACTGGAGCGCGCGGGGCTGCCTCTTTCCGGAAAAACGCTGCTCTATGATGGGAAGACCGGGCAGCCGTTCGAGCAAGAGGTGACAGTCGGGTTCATTTACCTCATGAAACTGTCACATCTGGTGGATGACAAGATTCATGCGCGATCCATCGGGCCCTATAGCCTGATCACCCAGCAGCCGCTCGGAGGGAAAGCCCAGTTCGGCGGCCAGCGGTTTGGTGAAATGGAGGTATGGGCACTGGAGTCTTATGGCGCGGCTCATACGCTTCAGGAGCTTTTGACGGTCAAGTCCGATGATGTCTACGGCCGTACCAAGATTTACGAGGCGCTGGTCAAGGGCGAGACAACGGTGGAGCCGGGTTTGCCCGAATCATTCAATGTCCTGGTCCGTGAACTCCAGAGCCTTTGCCTGGATGTGACCCTGCAGACGAAAAATTGAAAGGAGTCGGGCCTTGATGAAAAGCACCCCATTTCAGGACCGGACCCGAACCATCAACGACTTCGAGTCTATCCAGATCGGACTGGCCAGCCCTGAGAAGATCCGGAGCTGGTCCTACGGAGAAGTCACCAAGCCGGAAACCATCAATTACCGCACTTTCAAACCCGAGAAAGATGGACTCTTTTGCGCCAGAATTTTCGGCCCGGTCACTGATTGGGAGTGCCTTTGCGGCAAGTTCAAGCGCATGAAGCACCGTGGTGTTGTCTGCGATAAGTGTGGTGTCGAGGTGACCCAGAGCAAGGTCAGAAGGGAGCGCATGGGGCATATCGAGCTGGCCTCTCCCGTTTCCCATATTTGGTTTTTCAAGGGTTTGCCTTCCCGCATTGGCCATCTTCTGGATATGACCATGCGGGATCTGGAGAAGATCCTCTACTTTGAATCCTACGTAATGATCGATCCAGGCGATACGGATCTCAAGGAGCGGGAGCTGCTTGCCGAGGAGAAGTACCGGGAGCTCCGGGAGAAGCACGGATCGACCTTTGACGCGCGAATGGGCGCGGAAGCGATTCGCGAGCTGCTGCGTGCCATCGATGTGGAAAAGCTGGGCGCGGAAATGCGCCGGCAAATGAAAGCCGAGACTTCGGTTCAGAAGCGGCTCAAGTGCGCCAAACGTCTCAAGGTCTGCACGGCCTTCCAAACCAGTGGGAACCGGCCCGAATGGATGATTCTGGAGGTGATTCCTGTCATTTCCCCGGAGCTTCGTCCGTTGGTGCCCCTGGATGGCGGACGGTTTGCCACCTCGGATCTCAACGACCTCTACAGGCGGGTTATCAACCGCAACAATCGCCTGAAGAAGCTTCTGGATTTGAAGGCCCCCGATGTCATCGTCCGGAACGAAAAAAGAATGCTTCAGGAGGCCGTGGACGCCCTGTTTGATAATTCCCGCCGTGGCCGGATTCTCAAGGGGACGAATAACCGGCCGCTGAAATCCCTGTCCGACACCCTGAAGGGTAAGCAAGGGCGTTTTCGCCAGAACCTGCTCGGGAAGCGGGTTGATTACTCGGGGCGCTCGGTGATCGTCGTGGGCCCCGAGCTTCAACTTCATCAATGTGGCCTGCCCAAGAAGATGGCGCTCGAGCTCTTCAAACCATTTATTTATAACAAACTGGAGGAGGCCGGGCTCGTCTCCACCATCAAGGCCGCCAAGGAAATGGTTGAGCTGGAACAGCCTGAGGTCTGGGATTTCCTCGAAGAAGTGATTCAAGACCATCCCGTTCTCTTGAACCGGGCCCCGACACTTCACCGACTGGGAATCCAGGCCTTCCAGCCCGTCCTGGTCGAGGGGAAGGCCTTGAAGATCCACCCACTGGTCTGCACGGCGTTCAATGCTGATTTTGACGGCGACCAGATGGCTGTTCATATCCCTCTGTCGCCCGAGGCCCAGACGGAAGCCCAGGTGTTGATGCTTTCCAGCCAGAATATCCTCTCGCCTGCCAACGGCCAGCCCATCACCATCCCGACTCAGGATATTGTCCTGGGCTGCTACTACCTGACCATCGAACAAAAGGGAACTCGGGGGGACGGGCGTACCTTTGGCACGGTGGACGAAGTGTCCCTGGCTTACGAGAGTGGCTATGTGGAAACTCACACGCCCATACGTCTGCGTCACTCAGGCGATCTCATCGATTTGACCACCGTCTATGATAATCAGGATGTCCTGCACACCGAGGTTCAGAAAGTCGAGAACCAGTTGATTCAGACCACCGTGGGCCGGGTCTTGTTCAACGAGGCCCTGCCGGAAGGGATTCCTTACATCAACGGTCTGTTGAAGAAACGCGGCCTGGGGCATTTGGTGACCTACTGTTACCTGCATTTGGGCAACGAGAAGACGGTGCAGATGGTGGATCGTCTCAAGGAACTTGGATTCCTGTATGCGACCAAGGCCGGTATTTCCATTGGCATCGACGACATGGTCATTCCGCCGAACAAAGACCGCCTGGTTGCCGAGGCCCGCAAGGAACAGGTTCAGGTGGAGAACCTTTATCTGGACGGCGTGATCACCAACGGCGAGCGGTACAACAAAGTCCTTGCCATCTGGTCGGATCTGACCGACCGTGTCTCCGACGAAATGTTCAAGGAGATGAAGAAACAAGAGGAGGTGAGGGGAGAATTCAATCCGATCTTTCTCATGGCTGATTCCGGGGCACGGGGCAGCAAGCAGCAAATGCGCCAGCTGGCGGGCATGAGGGGCCTGATGGCCAAGCCCTCGGGGGAGATCATTGAGACTCCCATCACGGCGAATTTCCGCGAGGGCCTGACGGTGCTCCAGTACTTCATTTCCACCCATGGCGCCCGCAAGGGGCTCGCGGACACGGCTCTCAAAACCGCTGATTCCGGTTACCTCACTCGTCGGCTGGTGGACGTGGCGCAAGATGTGATCATCTCAGAGGAAGATTGTGGCACCCTGTCCGGAATTCACGTTTCCGCGATCACTGAGAGCGGTGAAATCATTGAAGCCCTCCGTGACCGCGTTGTGGGACGAGTGGCCCTGGAGCGGGTCGTGGATCCCCTCGACGGCTCCGTGATCATAGAAGCGAACAAGGAGATCAACGAGAATCTGGCCAACCAGATCCAGGCGGCGGGTATCGAGCAGGTCTACATCCGCTCCGTCCTGACCTGCGAAACGGAGCATGGAGCTTGTGTGCGCTGCTACGGACGCAATCTGGCCACAGGAAAAATGGTGGAGCTTGGTGAGGCGGTGGGGGTTCTTGCGGCGCAGTCCATCGGTGAGCCGGGCACCCAGTTGACCATGCGAACCTTCCATATCGGAGGCACGGCGTCCCGCGTCGGCGAACAGACCCAGATCGTGGCCCACCATGTGGGGACGGCCAAGTTCATCAATCTGACCACGGTGAAGAACGAGTCGGGCGACCGGGTGGTTTTGAACCGCAGTGGGACGCTCGTGATTGTCGATGAGAAGGGACGCGAGCAGGAGCGCCACTCGGTTGTGTATGGTGCGATTTTGAAAATATCGGACGGCCAGTTGATTGAACCTGGTCACTTGCTTGTGGAATGGGACCCTTATACCTTCGCCATCCTCGCCGAACATACTGGAACGGTTCGGTTCAGAGACATCATTTCCGGGGACACCGTCAAGGAAGAAGTGGACGAAGTCACCGGTTTTGCCACGCCGATGATCATGGAAGCTCCCAAGGAAAAGGAGAACCTGCATCCGGAACTGGAGCTTGTGGGTGGCCAGGCACAGAAGGTTCTCAAGCAGTACATCCTGCCCGTGGGGGCTCTACTCATGGTGGAGGATGGCCAGCCGGTTCATGCTGGAGCCATTCTTGCCAAGATTCCGCGAGCCAGCACGAAGACAAAAGACATCACCGGCGGCTTGCCGCGTATCGTGGAGCTGTTCGAAGCGCGCCGTCCCAAGGAGCCTGCGGTGATTGCCGAGATTGACGGGTCCGTCAAGTACGGAGAGATTTCCAAAGGAAAACGCAAGATTAGCATTGAAAGCGAAGATGCGGAGCCCCGTGAATACGAAATACCCAGGAGTGTCCATGTGAACGTTCAGGAAGGCGAGTGGGTTCGGGCAGGGGAACCGCTGGTGGACGGTGCCCGGAATCCCCACGACATTCTCAGCGTCATGGGCCGGGAGGAGCTGCAGGACTACCTGGTGAACGAGATTCAAGAAGTCTACCGGCTCCAGGGAGTCAACATCTCGGACAAGCATATTGAAATTATCGTCCGCCAGATGCTCCGGTGGGTCAAGGTGGAAGACGTGGGCGATACCGACTTCGTGATCGACCAGCAGGTGGATAAGTTCAAGTTCCAGAGGGAAAACGAACGCGTGATGCAGGATGGGGGCGAGCCTGCCAGAGGTCGTCCTCTCCTCCTGGGGATTACCAAGGCATCCTTGTCCACGGACTCCTTTATTTCCGCAGCTTCCTTCCAGGAAACGACGCGTGTCTTGACGGAAGCCGCCATTTCAGGGCGCACGGATTACCTGAGAGGTTTGAAGGAAAACGTGATCATGGGCCGTCTGATCCCCGCGGGAACGGGTTTCCCATTTTACCGGGAAGTTCGTATTGCCCCCGACGGGCCGCCGTCCTCTGAGGAGGAGCCCGAGGAGGATGTGCTCGAGCTGGGAATCGACGCGGCGCGCATTGAAGAGGTGCTCTCGGCATCCTCGAAAGGACGATCGGCCTAGGGGAGTGAGGAGCCCGTGTGCCGGGAAGCAGTAAGCGCTCTCCCTGGCGGCCGGGTGATGCTTGACACCAGAAGGTGGGATTGCTAGGATGCGGAGGTTTTATTGGCCAGACCAAAAGGGTATAAGCTCATTGGAATGAGCCTTTTACGGCCCGTAAAGAGCGGGCTGGAAGAGGTGCTGCGCTCTGGCCTGGAGATTGTGGATGCCAACGATTCATCAGCTCGTCCGCAAGGGGCGTCGCCGGGTTCTGGGCAAGACCGCAGCACCGGCTCTGCAGCGTTCTCCCCAGAAGCGCGGAGTCTGTATCCGCGTTTATACCTCGACGCCGAAAAAGCCGAACTCCGCCTTGAGAAAGGTGGCGCGGGTGCGGCTCACAAACGGAACCGAGGTCACGACTTATGTTCCGGGAGTGGGTCACAACCTGCAGGAACACTCCATCGTGCTCATCCGGGGTGGTCGCGTGAAGGATCTTCCCGGTGTCCGGTACCACATCGTCCGCGGAACTCTGGACTCTGTCGGGGTGGATGGGCGGCGCCAGGGCCGCTCCAAGTACGGGGCAAAAAGACCAAAGGCCTGAGTTTTCCGGCGTGAAGCGTGCGATACAAGGATACGCGCTGTCCTGGAGGGAGCAGAGAATGGGATGCATAGCGATAAGGAGCTTGCAAGATGCCCAGGCGGCGTGAGGTTCCGAAGCGTGAGGTCGTTCCCGACCCGGTTTACCAATCGACTCTGGCCTCTCGATTCATCAATACCATCATGACTGATGGAAAGAAGAGTACGGCTGAACGTATTTTCTACGGTGCGATGGAAGTGATCAAGGGGAAAGTCGGTGATGACCCGATCAGGACTTTCAAAAAGGCGGTCGATAACATCAAGCCGGCTCTGGAAGTCAAGGCGCGCCGGGTCGGCGGCGCGACCTATCAAATTCCAGTCGAGGTCAAACCCGCCCGCCGGCTATCCCTCGCACTCAGGTGGCTCATCTCGAATTCCAAGGGCCGTAATGAAAAGGAAATGAAGACCAAGCTGGCAAACGAGATTCTCGATGCCTCCAATATGAAAGGAGGCGCGATCAAGAAGAAGGAAGACATGCACCGCATGGCGGAGGCCAACAAGGCCTTCGCTCATTACCGGTGGTAGAACACTGACTGGTTACTTGACAATCGCCCTGACGAGGGAGAGAAGCGGGCGCGGCTGTGCACCGTCGTCCGCGGGAGCTATCTGGTGTCTCGCAAGGTCCCATTGGACAAAACCCGTAATATCGGCATCATGGCCCATATTGACGCGGGAAAGACCACCACGACCGAGCGGATCCTTTACTATACGGGGATCACGCACCGGATTGGTGAGGTCCATGAAGGGACAGCCCAGATGGATTGGATGGCCCAAGAACAAGAACGTGGCATCACCATCACCTCGGCGGCCACGACCTGCATCTGGAACCAATTCCGTATCAATATTATTGACACGCCGGGCCACGTCGATTTTACCGCAGAGGTCGAACGAAGCCTGAGAGTCCTGGATGGCGCGGTTGCCATTTTTTGCGGGGTGGCCGGCGTCGAGCCGCAGACGGAGACGGTCTGGCGGCAGGCAAATCGTTACCTCGTGCCCCGCATCGCGTTTGTCAACAAGATGGATCGCCAAGGGGCGGATTTCCAGAGAGTGATTGACTCGATGGTGGCGCGTTTGAACACGCGACCCATCCCCGTGCAGATTCCCTGGGGTGCGGAGCAGGGTTTCCAGGGCGTCATTGACTTGGTGTCCATGCGGGCGATTCGCTACAGGACCGAAACACTGGGTGCCCAGTATGATGTCGAAAGCGTTCCGGAGTCCATGCGGGAGGCCGCGGCGTCGGCTCGAGAGAGGCTCGTCGAGGCGGCCTGCGAAGCAGAGGACGCTCTGCTGGAAAAGTACCTCGCAGGGAATGGCCTGCCCGACGATGAAATCCGTCGAGGACTGCGTGCTGGAACCCTGAATCTGAAGTTCGTGCCTGTTCTCTGTGGTTCTGCCTTCAAAAACAAGGGGGTTCAGCCTCTCCTGGATGCCGTGGTCGATTATCTTCCTTCCCCCCTCGATATCCCGGCAGTCCAGGGCCACATCCCATGTCCGGGGTCCGACCGGCCGGGCGAGGAAACGACGCGGGAAACGTCCGATGACGCCCCCTTTGCTGCCTTGGTTTTCAAGATCATGAATGATTCCTATGTGGGCCAGCTGGCCTTTTTCCGGGTCTATTCAGGGTGTATCAGGACAGGAACCCAGGTCCTGAACGCGACGCGTGACACCCGCCACCGCATCGGGCGTCTTCTTCAGATGCATGCCAACAAGCGGGAAGAGATCCGGGAGGTGTCGGCCGGGGACATTGCCGCCGCAGTGGGGCTGCGCCAGGTCGCCACCGGTGACACCATCTGCGATCCCGATCATCCGGTGATCCTGGAGGCCATGCATTTCCCGCAACCGGTGATCGCGGTGGCCATCGAGCCGAAAACCAAGGCCGACCAGGAGAAACTGGGAGAAAGTCTTGCCAAGCTGATGCGCGAAGACCCGACATTCAAGGTGCATATCGACGCGGATACGGGACAAACGCTCATCTCCGGCATGGGAGAGTTGCACCTAGAGATCATCACGGATCGTCTCACGCGGGAGTTCGGGGTATCCGCCAATGTGGGGCGGCCCCATGTGGCTTACAAGGAAACGATTCGCCGGGCGTCGAAGGCCGAGGGGCGTTACATCCGACAGACGGGAGGCCACGGGCAGTATGGACATGTGAAGCTGGCCCTTGAGCCCCTTCCGCCGGGGAGTGGCGTTGTCTTCGAGGATGGCATTGTCCGGGGAGCGATCCCAAAGGAGTTCATCAAGTCGGTCGAGGAGGGGGTGCGGGAGGCCTGTGAGACCGGTGTGCTTGCCGGCTACGAGGTTCGTGATGTTCATGTGCGCTTGTATGATGGCTCGTATCACGAGGTGGACTCCTCAGAATTAGCCTTCAAGATCGCCGCCTCAATCGCTTTCAAGGAAGCGGCACGAAATGCGGAGCCGGTTCTCCTGGAGCCTGTGATGGCAGCCGAGATTGTGGTGCCCGATGAATACATGGGAGACGTGATCGCGAATATCAACTCGCGCCGGGGGGAAGTCGTTTCCATGGAGAGCCGCTCGGGCACTCAGATCATCAGTGTGGTGGTTCCGTTGGCCGAGATGTTCGGCTATACCACCCAGCTGCGCTCCTTGACCCAGGGCCGAGCGACGCAAAGCATGCACTTTTCAGAATACAAGGAAGCGCCGAGGAACGTCAGTGACGAGGTGATCGCCCGTATTCAAGGGACGACCAGATAAAGGGCAAGAAACCGGTTCCTGCCCGGGAACCGGGCTGGAGGAGGCCATGGCGAAGGAGAAGTTCGAGCGCACCAAGCCGCACCTGAACGTGGGGACGATAGGCCACGTGGATCACGGCAAGACGACGCTGACGGCGGCGATCACGATGACGCTGGCGAAGGCGAATCCGAAGATCAATGTGCGGTCGTTCGACTCGATTGACAACGCTCCGGAGGAGCGGGAGCGCGGGATCACCATTGCGACGGCTCACGTGGAGTATGAGACGGTGCAGCGTCACTATGCACACGTGGACTGTCCGGGTCACGCGGACTATGTGAAGAACATGATCACGGGAGCGGCGCAGATGGATGGAGCTATCCTGGTGGTCTCAGCGGCTGATGGGCCGATGCCGCAGACGCGGGAGCACATTCTGCTGGCCCGGCAGGTGGGCGTGCCTGCGATCGTGGTGGCGTTGAACAAGGTGGACATGGTGGATGACCCGGAGCTGCTGGACCTGGTGGAGCTGGAGTTGCGCGAGCTCCTGAGCGTTTACGAGTTTCCCGGGGACGACATTCCGATCGTGCGCATGAGCGCCCTGAAGGCGCTGAACGGTGACGAGGAGGCGCAGAAGCAGATTTTGGAGTTGATGAAGGCGGTGGACACGTACGTGCCGCTGCCGGAGCGCGCGAAGGACAAGCCGCTGTTGATGCCGATCGAGGATATTTTTTCCATCTCGGGTCGGGGGACGGTGGTGACCGGTCGGATCGAGCAGGGTGTGGTGAAGATCGGCAATGAGGTGGAGATTGTCGGGATCCGGGAGACGCAGAAGAAGGTGGTGACGGGCGTGGAGATGTTCAAGAAGCTCCTGGACCAGGGAGAGGCGGGGGACAACGTCGGTCTCTTGCTGCGGGGGACGGAGCGGAAGGACGTGGAACGGGGCCAGGTGGTGGCGGCGCCGGGCTCGATCACGCCGCACACGCATTTCAAGGCGGAGGTGTATGTGCTGACGAAGGACGAGGGTGGGAGGCACACGCCGTTTTTCTCGGGATACCGGCCCCAGTTTTATTTTCGGACAACGGATGTGACGGGAGTGGCGACGCTGAGTGACGGGGTGGAGATGGTGATGCCGGGAGACAACACGAACCTGACGGTGAAGCTGATCACTCCCATTGCCATGGGCAAGGGGTTGCGTTTTGCGATTCGCGAGGGTGGACGGACGGTCGGAGCCGGCAGCGTCACCGAGGTCCTGGAGTGAGAAGCCATCCCGCTGCGAGAGAAAAGAGGCCACAAGACCATGTTGAATGATAAGATCAGGATTCGACTCAGAGCCTACGATTTTCGAATCCTGGATCAGTCGACCACCGAGATCGTGGATACGGCCCGGCGCACCGGTGCACGGGTCGTAGGCCCCGTTCCACTGCCCACCGTGATCAACCGGTGGACGGTGCTCCGGTCTCCGCATGTTGACAAGAAATCGCGTGAGCAGTTCGAGATGAGGACGCACAAGCGAGTGCTTGATATCTTGGAGCCGACCCCGGAAACGGTGGACGCACTCATGAAGCTGGATTTGCCCGCCGGCGTGGATGTTGAAATCAAGGCTTCGGGCCAATAGGAGCCGGAGATGTTGAAGGGATTGATCGGCAAGAAGGTTGGGATGACGCAAATCTTCCTCGAAAATGGTACAGCCGTCCCGGTGACCGTTGTTTCTGCGGGACCCTGTGTGGTCGTCCAGACCAAGACGCAGGAGGCCGATGGATACCGGGCGGTTCAGATCGGGTTGGTGGAGCGAATCTCTTCGCGCAGAGTGACCAAAGCGCGCCGCGGGCACTTTGAAAAAGCCGGGCTTCCGCCATGCCGGTTTCTCAAGGAGTTTCGCCTGGGTGAGGAGGACGAGGTCAAGGTGGGTGAGACCATACGTGCAGATACTTTTCAGGCCGGTGACATCGTTTCGGTCACTGGACGCAGCCGTGGAAGGGGGTTTGCCGGAGTCATTAAACGGCATCACTTTTCAGGTGGCGCGGCGACGCACGGTTCGATGTTTCACCGAGCCCCTGGATCCATCGGCCAGTCGGCGTATCCGTCACGAGTGTTTAAGGGGATGCGCGGGCCTGGGCACATGGGTGCAAGCGCGTGTACCGTCAAGAATCTGAAGGTCGTCAAGGTCGATGCCCAGGGCAACAAACTCTTTTTGCGTGGCGGGGTTCCAGGCTCTCCGAACAGTTACTTGATCATCCGCGGAGTCTCCGGGAGCTAGTGTGATGCTTCAGATTCCGATCACAAATCTGAAGAATCAAAACCTCCGGGAGATCACTCTGCCAAGTGAGGTCTTCTCTTATCCTCTCAAACGTCATCTTATTTATGAGGCTGTGTGCTATTTCAGGGCGCGGGATAGGGCTGGGAGCGCGGCAACGAAGAATCGTTCAGACGTCGCGGGAGGAGGGCGGAAGCCGTGGCGGCAGAAAAAGACCGGTCGGGCGCGGCATGGCTCCAGTCGGTCGCCTCTCTGGCGGGGAGGGGGAACCATTCAAGGTCCGCATCCGCGAAGCTATGATTTTGCCTTTCCTCGCCGGATGCAGAGAAATGCCCTCAGGTCGGTGCTCTCCGAGAAAGTGCGGGAAGGGAAACTGCGGGTTGTGGAGCCGCTCGCCGTTGAATCCCGGCGGACTCGGGATCTGCTGCGAACGCTGGAGGTCATGGATCTGGCAGGAAGTAAGACGCTGTTGGTGGATGATGAGGTGGACCCGTGCCTGGATCTCGCGACGCGCAATCTGAAAAATGTGGCGACCGTCCGCACCTTGGCCTTGAATGCGTACCGAGTTCTTGACCATGAAACGGTGGTCCTCTCCGTGCCCGCGGTAAAACGGTTAGAAGGATGGTTGGGCCCATGAAGAATCACCAGGTCTTGAAGGGTTCGGTCATCACCGAGAAGACGACTCTCCTCAAGGAGAAAACAGGCGAGCTGTGTTTCCGGGTTCATCCCAAGGCCAACAAGATAGAAATCCGAGGCGCCATTGAGTCCGCGTTTGGTGTTCAGGTTCGGCGGATTCGAACCGTGAGCGTGCCGGGAAAGTTCAAGCGGCAGGGCCGCTATGGCGGATACTCTTCCAGTTGGAAAAAGGCCTATGTGACCCTCAAGAAGGGCTCCAAGGGAATTGAATATTTTGAGCTCTAGTAGGAGCCCAAGGGCAAACGCGTGAGTGCAAGAAAGTACAAACCAACATCTCCTGGCCGGCGCTTCCTGGTGGGACGGGTCTTTGATGAGATCACCACGGAACGGCCGCACAAACCGCTGGTTCGGGGAAAGCGGCGCACGGGTGGGCGGAATCTCGTCACCGGTCGAATCGCCGTTCGTAGACGGGGCGGGGGGCACCGCCGGCTCCTGCGGCTCATCGATTTCAGGAGGGACAAGGAGAATGTGCCGGCAAGGGTCGCCACGATTGAATATGATCCGAACCGGACGGCCCATATTGCCCTTCTGCACTACCGGGACGGGGAAAAGCGTTATATCCTGGCTCCTGATGGTTTGAAGGTCGGAGCCACGGTGATGTGCGGCTCCAAAGCGGATATTCTTCCGGGCAATTGCCTCCAGATCGCCAACATTCCTCTGGGAACGCAGATCCATAATATCGAGCTCAAGGAGGGCAAAGGAGGACAGCTCGTTCGTGCCGCTGGTACCGCCGCGCAGCTCCTGGCAAAGGAAGGGTCCTACGCGCAGGTCAAGTTGCCGTCGGGGGAAACTCGAAAGGTTCATGTTCGTTGCCGCGCTACCATCGGCCAGGTCGGAAACCCGGAATGGGAGACGGCGAGTCTCGGGAAGGCGGGGCGCTCGAGGTGGTTGGGCAGGCGTCCCAAGGTGCGTGGTGTGGTGATGAATCCGGTGGATCATCCGCATGGAGGTGGGGAAGGAAGAACGTCGGGCGGACGCCATCCGGTCACTCCATGGGGAATGCCCACGAAAGGTTATCGCACGCGAAGCAACAAGCGAACCGATCCATTCATTGTCAACCGCCGCGGGCGTAAGTGACATAGATGGTTGTCGGCTCCAGACGGTGAGGCAGAGAAATGGCGAGATCAGTCAAAAAAGGGCCTTTCGTGGATCCACCATTGCTGAAAAAGATTGATCAGTTGAACGCCCGGAATGACCGCAAGGTGGTCAAGACTTGGTCGCGGCGATCCACGGTCATTCCGGAAATGGTGGGTCATACGCTGGCGGTCCACAATGGAAAGAAATTCATTCCTGTTTATATTTCCGAAAACATGGTGGGCCATAAGCTAGGAGAATTTGCTCCGACGCGGACATTTCGTGGTCACACCACCGGCAGGAGCGACAAGGCAGCATCGGTTAAACCTGCCGCGCGGGGCGTTTGATGTTGGCGAAAGCACAGCTCCGTTACTTGGGAGTCTCGGCGCAGAAGGCGCGTCTGGTCGTTGACCAGATCCGTGATCGTGGAGTGGAGGAAGCTCTCTCGCTGCTGCGCCATCAAAAGCGCGCAGTCGCCCGGGATATAGAGAAGCTGTTGCGTTCAGCCGTGGCGAACGCTTCCTTGGACGAACAGAGAGTGGACCCAGAGCGGATGGTGATTGCGCGCGCCTTCGTCGACAGTGGGACCACAGCCAAGAGATCGCGCCATCGTGCCATGGGACGGGTTTTTCGTATCCTGAAGCGGTCCTGTCATATCACCCTCGAACTCGACACTCGGATGCCTCGCGAAAAAGGTGCATCCTCTTAAGGGGACAGTCGGTGGGTCAAAAAGTTCATCCGTACGGTTTTCGGCTCGGCTTCAACCGGACATGGCATTCACGCTGGTTTGCCACGCGGAAATACTCCGAACTCCTGGTCGAGGACATGAGGCTCAGGAACCAGTTGATGAAGAGGCTTGCGCATGCCGGCGTGGCCGGCGTCGAGATGGAGCGTGCGGCCAACAAGCTGAAGGTCAACATTCTGACGTCACGGCCGGGCATCATCATCGGAAGGAAGGGCTCCGAGGTCGACAAGCTGCGCGACGAGATTGCCAAGAGCACCGGAAGAGAGGTTTACATCAACATCATCGAGATCAACAAGCCTGAGTTGAATGCCAAGCTCGTCGCAGAGAATATCGCCCTGCAGCTTGAAAGGCGGATATCATTCCGGCGGGCCATGAGAAAGGCCGTTGAGTCGGCGCAGCGGTTTGGAGCCAAAGGTGTCCGAGTGAGATGTGCGGGCCGGCTGGGAGGGCACGAGATCGCTCGGTCGGAATGGTATCTCGAGGGACAGGTTCCTTTGCACACCCTCCGCGCAGATATTGATTACGGAACTCATGAAGCGGCCACGACCTACGGTGTGATCGGGGTCAAGGTGTGGATCAACAAGGGAGAGTCACACGCTGTTCGGAAGGCCTCTGAAACGCTCGGCTAGAAGTGAGATCGAAGAGAGATGCTGGTACCGAAAAAAATCAAGTGGCGAAAAGTTCAGAGAGGCCGTCGGCGAGGCAAAGCTGTGCGCGGTTGCGAGGTCAGTTTCGGTGATTACGGCCTCAAGAGCGTCGAGGCCGGCTGGATCACGAATCGACAGATTGAAGCCGCTCGCATTGCCATGACGCGGTTTGTCAAGCGGGGCGGGAAGGTCTGGATCCGGCTGTTTCCCAGCAAGCCGGTTACCAAGAAACCGGCGGAGACCCGCATGGGCAAGGGCAAAGGGGCTCCCGAAGGCTGGGTTGCCGTGGTCCGTCCCGGCAAGATCCTTTACGAAATGGAAGGTGTTGACGAGAAAACGGCCCGGGAGGCCATGTCTCTTGCTGCCGCGAAGCTGCCTTTGAAGACTCGGTTCGCCCTGTGGAGAGGTGTGGCGGGTCGGGAGGGGACTGGCAAATGAAGGCCTCCAAGCTGAGAGAGATGACGGTTGAGGAACTGGGAGATCGTCAGGAAGAGTTGGAAAAGCAGCTATTGACCCTGCGGTTCCAGTTGAGCACCAAGCAAATTGAGAATCCCATGAAGATTCGTGAGTTGCGGCGGGATATCGCCAGGTTGCGAACGGTTCAACGTGAACGTGGGTTGGAGAACCATTGAGCATGAAGCCCGCCGGAAAAAAGAAGGATGGATCACGTGGCCGGAGAACCACCAAGACAGGAATGGTAACGTCCGACAAGATGGATAAGACCGTTCTCGTCAAGGTCATTACGCCGGTGGAGCACCCCAAGTACCAGAGAATTGTGCGGAAAACGACCAGCTTCATGGCGCATGATCCGGAAAATCGGTGTGGGGTGGGCGACCTGGTGGAAATCCGGGAATGCAGACCGCTCTCGCGGCGAAAGCGGTGGCGGGTGATTCGGATCATGAGGGCAGCGAGTCGTCTGGCGACTGCTCCCCGTTCGAATCAGGGAGAAAGCCGGCCGTGATCCAGATGCAAAGCCTCCTGAAGGTGGCGGATAATTCCGGTGCCAAAAAGATTGCCTGTATCACGGTCCTGGGGGCCAGTGGACGTTACGGGCGCCTTGGCGACATCATCAGCGCCTCCGTCAAGGAGGCCACTCCGGATGGGAACATCAAAAAGGGGCAGGTTGTGAAGGCCGTGATCGTCAGGACCAAGAAGGAGCAGCGCCGGCGTGATGGCTCCTATATCCGCTTTGACCAGAATGCAGCGGTTCTCATCAACGAGGCCCGGGAACCTTTGGGCACCCGGGTTTTTGGGCCGGTCGCCCGGGAACTGCGCGAAAAGAAGTTCATGAAGATCATTTCTCTCGCCCCTGAGGTTCTCTAGGGGGGCTGGCATGCACGTGCGCAAGAATGACACGGTTGAGGTCGTGTCAGGAAAAGACAGTGGAAAGCGCGGCAGGGTGTTGAGTGTCCAGCCGCGGCGGAATAGGGCTGTGGTGGAAAACATCGCTTACATCAAGCGGCATACGCGGGCCAATCCGCAAAAAAACATCAAGGGAGGAGTCGTGGAGAGGGAAGCCCCCATACATATCTCCAATTTAATGGTGGTCTGTGTGGAGTGCGGCAAGCGAACGCGGGTGGCATACAAGTTCCTGGATGATGGAACGAAGATCCGGATTTGCCGAAGATGCGAAGGCGTCCTGGACAGGGCAAAGGGCTGAGATGGCTTCCGTGAAAACGACCGACGCTCGTTTGAGGCAAGTGTATTACCGGGATGTGGTTCCGGCGTTGAAGAAAAAGTTCCAGTATTCAAATTTGTACGCAATTCCGCGCCTGGCAAAAATCGTGGTCAATATGGGGGTCGGTGACTCGCTGCAGAATATCAAGCTTCTGGATGCTGCGGTCGCGGAACTGGCGGTGATCACCGGCCAGAAGCCGATCGTCACGCGCGCCAGGAAGTCGATCGCCGCGTTCAAGCTGCGCGAGGGAAATCCGATTGGGGCGGCGGTGACGTTGCGGGGACAGCGCATGTATGAATTCTACGACCGGCTTGTCAATATCGCTCTTCCTCGAGTGCGTGACTTTCGCGGTGTGCCGAACCGGTCGTTTGATGGACGTGGGAATTACACATTGGGCCTCAAGGACCAACTTGTGTTCCTGGAAATCAATTACTCCAAGGTTGAACAGGTCCGCGGCATGAATGTCACCCTCGTGACGACGGCCAAGACCGATGCAGAGGCTCATGAGCTCCTCCGGCTGATGGGAATGCCATTCCGCAGGGAGGCGGCGTGAACCAGGGAGCAGGTTGATGGCGCGAACTTCTTCCATTGCAAAGACGCGACGCCGGCCCAGGTTTGAAGTTCGCCGGCATAATCGTTGTCAGCTGTGCGGGCGGCCGCGAGGGTTCTTGAGAAAATTTGCCATGTGTCGGATCTGTGTTCGCAAACTGGCCCTGCAAGGGCTTCTACCAGGTGTGAACAAGGCATCCTGGTGATCGCTGGAGAATCCTTTCGATGTCCATGACCGACCCCATAGCGGATATGCTGACGCGAATTCGAAATGCACTACAAGCCGAACATCGTAGTACGGATATCCCGGCTTCCCGCATGAAGACAGGGATTGCGGAGATTCTCCAGAGCGAGGGATTTATTAACGGTTGGGAGACGATTGCGGATCGACGGCAAGGGATCCTCAGGATTGAGTTAAGGTACGGGCCGAATGGAGAGATGGTGATCACGGGTCTGGAGCGTGTCAGCCGGCCCGGGCGCCGGGTTTATCGGCAGGCGGAGAAGATTCCCGAGGTGCTGGGAGGGTTCGGGATCAATATCGTGTCCACCTCTCAGGGATTGTTGTCCGGCCATGATGCGAAACAGCGCGGCATTGGTGGAGAAGTGCTCCTCAACGTCTGGTGAACTGGAACGGGGAAAAGATTCTGATGAGCAGGATTGGAAAGATGCCGATAGCCGTCCCCAGCGGTGTGAAGGTCATGCAGGAAGACAGTGCGGTGACCTTCGAGGGCCCGAAGGGGAAAATTGTTCAGGTCCTGCCTGTGGGAGTGGCTTGCCAGATGGAGGGCTCGGTGCTTCACGTGAGAGGCCTGGGGGAGGGGAAAGGGCGAGGCGCTCTCCAGGGTCTGGTGCGCAGCCTTCTGGCCAATGCGGTGGAAGGTGTATCAGGTGGCTTCCGGAAGGATCTGCAGATCGAGGGGATTGGATATCGCGCCCAGCTGAAGGGAAGAGAACTCCACCTCACGCTGGGTTATTCTCACCCGGTGGTCTATTCCGTGTGCGAAGAGGTCAACGTGGAAGTTCAAAACCAGGTGAAGATTGCGGTTTCAGGGGCCAATCGACAGCTTGTCGGCCAGGTCGCGGCGGAGATTCGAGCTCTCCGTCCACCGGAACCTTACAAGGGCAAGGGAATCCGGTACTCGGATGAGGTGGTCAAACGTAAGGCCGGTAAGACCGGCGCATGATGGTGGGTACGGTGGAATTCATGAACCGTGGAGAAAGATGGGATGCTCAGGACGCGGGATAGGCGGCAGATTCGCCGGCAGGTCAAGAAGCGAATCCGAAAGAAGGTCCTGGGTACGGCGGATCGTCCCCGGGTCACTGTCTTTCGCAGCCTGAAGCATATTTATGCCCAGGCGATCGATGATTCGACCGGGCGAACGCTGGCCGCTGCATCGACCCTCGAGAAAACCTTGCGAGGTTGGAATGTGAGAAATGTGGAAGCAGCGAGAGCCGTCGGAGCTGCGCTCGCGGAGAAACTTCTCGCGAGCGGGCACGATCGTGTCGTGTTCGACCGGGCCGGATTCCTTTACCAGGGGAAGGTCCAGGCGCTGGCCGCGGCGGCACGGCAAAAAGGACTGAAGTTTTGAAACGAGCGGAGCAGCGAGGTGGACATGCCGGGAGATATTGACGCCGATACACTGGATCTCCGTGATCAGGTCATTCACGTGAACCGGGTGGCGAAGGTTGTCAAGGGCGGAAAAAACTTCTCGTTCTCCGCACTCGTGGTCGTTGGCGACGGCCACGGACACGTTGGGTGCGGCCTTGGGAAGGCCAAGGAAGTCCCGTCGGCCATCTCCAAGGGGATCGAGAAGGCGAAAAAGTCCTTGGTCAAGATCAACCTGAAAGGGGGGACCATTCCGCATATGGTGCACGGCAGGTACGGAGCGGGCTTTGTCATGATGAAGCCTGCCTCGCCGGGAACCGGTGTCATTGCGGGTGGCGTGGTCCGCGCGGTGATGGAATCGGCCGGCGTACAGGATGTGCTCACCAAGAGCCTGGGCTCGCCGAATCCCCACAACGTGGTCAAGGCGACGCTGAACGGCCTGTCGCAGTTGAAGGATGCTGGCCAGGTGGCCCGATTGCGTGGAAAAGACCAGGTTGTTCCCTGATAAGGAGCCGCATGACCGTTGCCAAGACCATCACCGTTTGCTTGACCCGCAGCCCCATTGCCTGTCCCCGGAGACAGAAAGAAACCGTGCGGTCGCTCGGATTGACTCGTTTGAACCAGTCCCGGACCCTTCCCGATAACGGGGCGGTGCGTGGAATGGTGAGTGCCGTGAGCCACCTGGTCGAGATGGTTGCCGGCAAGGAAAAAGGGCACGAGAGAAAACGATGAGACTGCATGACGTGAAGCCAGCGAAAGGAGCGCGCTCGTCTCCCAAGCGCGTGGGACGCGGAATGGGGACCGGCCAGGGAAGGACTGCCGGGCGGGGAGATAAAGGGCAGAAATCGCGCTCGGGCTATTCACATAAGCCGGGATTCGAGGGTGGACAGATGCCGCTTCACCGGCGTCTGCCGAAACGAGGATTCACCAATATCTTCAGGCAGGCATGGACGGCGATCAATGTGGAGCGCCTGGGCGCTTTGCCCTCGGGTACCGAGGTGACGCCAGGATTCTTGCGGGAGCAGGGTTTGGTGCCGCGTGGAGCAAAGTTGATCAAGATCCTGGGCACAGGTGACCTTTTCAGCGCTCTGAAAGTGAGCGCCCACCGGTTCAGTGCCTCTGCAACCGCCAAGATTCGCGGGGCAGGCGGACAGATCGACATCATTCCGGTTCCCGCTCGTGGGCCGAAACCCCGGCGGCGGAAGAGTCCGGGGGCAGCCGGGAAAGCTGGAGCGACTGGTGATTGAGAGCCTGAAGAATATCTTCAAGGTCGCCGAGCTGCGAAACAGGGTTCTGTTCACTTTCGGTCTTCTCGCTGTCTATCGCGTGGGGGGACAGATTCCAACCCCTGGCATCAATTCGACCGCCTTGCAGGAGTTTTTCAAGAGTCAAGCAGGTACCGTTTTTGGTTATTTTGACATGTTTGCCGGTGGGAATTTCCGGCGGTTTTCCATCTTTGCCCTCGGTATCATGCCGTACATTTCCGCTTCCATCATCCTCCAACTCCTGACGGTGATCTGGCCCTACCTGGAGAAGTTGTCTAAGGAGGGGGAGGTCGGTCGCAAGAAAATTGTCCAGTACACCCGCTATGGCACGGTGGTTCTTTCGGTGATTCAGTCCATGGGGATTGCGCTGTGGCTGGAAAACCTCTCCGGAGTGGATCGTGCCGGCGGCGGGATCGTCATTCATCCGGGATGGGGTTTCCGTTTCCTTGCTGTACTGACGCTGACGACCGGCACGGCCTTCATCATGTGGTTGGGTGAGCAGATCAGCGAGCGAGGGATCGGGAATGGTATTTCCCTGATCATTTTCGCCGGTATCATTGTGGGACTCCCGCGTGCTGTTTTCGACACCTTCCTGGATCTCCAGTCCGGCTCAATCACCCTGTTTGCGGTCCTGGCGCTGGTTGTTGTCATGGTCACAGTTGTGGGTGTGATTGTTTACGTGGAGAGGGCACAGCGGCGGATCCCGGTTCAATATGCCCGCCGTGTCGTCGGAAGGCGCGTGTATGGTGGGCAGGCGACCCACCTACCCTTGCGAGTCAACACGGGAGGCGTGATTCCGGTTATTTTTGCGTCCTCGCTGCTCACCATACCGCAAACTGCCGGACAGATCTTTCAATGGCCCGGCTTCCAGAAAGTCTCGAGGCTTTTCGCGTACAACGAACCCCTGCACAATCTCGCTTATTTTCTCCTCATCATTTTCTTCTGCTATTTTTACACTTCTATTATTTTCAATCCGGTTGATACTGCGGATAATTTGAAGAAATACGGTGGCTTTATTCCAGGGATTCGGCCTGGAAAACGCACTGCCGAGTACATTGATCGCATCCTGACGCGATTGACCTTCGCTGGAGCCGTCTACCTGGGCCTGGTGGCGCTCCTGCCGGTGGTTCTTATCAGTGGATTGAACCCTGCGGGTATTGACCTCATTCCTCTGGTCGGGACTTTGCGGATTGGTTCTCTCCTGGATTCATTGCTTCCGGGTTTCCTCTCCAATGGCTTGGGCGTGAAGTTCTTCTTTGGGGGGACGTCGCTTCTCATTGTCGTTGGCGTGGCGATGGATACCGTGCAGCAAGTGGAGGCGCAACTCATCATGCGCCATTACGATGGATTCCTGAAGGGCTCGCGTGTTCGTGGGCGGAGAGGCTGATGCGGCTGGAGCTCATCGGGCCGCCTGGGGCTGGCAAAGGGACCCAGGGCCGGCGTTTGTGCCTCGACCTGGGGATCCCCCATCTCTCGACGGGTGACATGCTGCGGAAGAATGTACAGTTGGGGACCACCCTGGGACAGGAGGCACAGCCCTACCTGGATCGGGGTGAACTGGTACCGGACGAGCTGGTCTCCCGGATGGTTGAAGAGCGCCTGGCGCAGCAGGACTGTCAAGATGGCTACCTTCTGGATGGTTTTCCACGGAACGTGGAGCAGGTCGAGGTGCTAGACCGCATTCTGGAGAAACGGGGATGGTCCCGCAGTGCGATTCTGCTCCTCCAGGTGCCTGACCAGGAACTGATGACCCGGGTTCTTCGCCGAAGAGAAGAGGAACAGCGCCTGGATGACCGGAAGGAGGTCTTTGCGAAGCGTCTGAAGGTCTACCATCTCCAGACGAGACCCTTGATTGAAACCTATCGCAAGCGTGGCGTGCTCCTCGAGGTAGATGGCGGGGGCAGCGAAGAAGAAGTCTTCGGCCGTCTCAAGGCGATCCTGGCGGGAGTTGCTGCATGATCACCCTGAAATCAGAATCCGAGTTGCTGGTCATGGAGCGGTGCAACGAGATTGTCTTGGAGATTCTATCCGAACTTGGGGACCTCATTTATCCAGGGGTGAATGTTCTCGATCTGGACCGCTATGCAGAAGAGCAGACACGCCGCGCGGGCGCGATTCCTTCCTTCAAGGGGTACAAGGGCTTTCCCGCGGCGCTGTGCGTGTCGATCAACGAGCAGGTGGTCCATGGGATTCCGGCGCAACGCCAACTGAAAGAAGGCGATTTGGTGAGCCTGGATTTTGGCGTTTTCTTCGAGGAGTTCCATGGTGATGCGGCGCAGACCTTTGCGGTGGGCAAGGTGCCTCCAGGCCATGCACGCCTCGTCGCGGATACCCGAGAGGCCCTCAGGCACGGCATTCTTGAAATGGGCCCTGGAAAGCGGCTGGGAGACGTGGGACACGCTGTTCAGTCATTTGCCGAGTCTCGGGGCTGGTCGGTTGTGCGTGACTTCGTCGGCCACGGTATCGGGCGCGAGCTTCACGAACGGCCCAGCCTTCCCAATTACGGGAGACCGGGCACGGGTTTGCGGATGGAAGAAGGCATGGTTCTTGCCGTTGAGCCGATGTTGAATATGGGCGGGCCTGCCGTGACGACCGGGAAGGACAACTGGACCGTCTCGACGCAGGACGGCATGCCGTCGGCTCACTTCGAGCGCTCCGTGGCCATAACCGGTTCGGGACCGTGGGTCCTCGGTACTGGGGGACGACCTGGAGAGGTCAACCTCAGCCTGCCGGGAGTATCGGCCCGCACATCGGCGGTTTGAGGTAGGTGACGGTCAACGTGAGCGACAAGGAAGAGGCGATCCAGGTGGAGGCAACGGTTCTTGAACCGCTGCCCAATGCCATGTTTCGAGTCGAGATGGATAACAAGCATCGTGTACTGGCACATATCTCGGGTAAGATGCGAAAGCATTTCATCCGTATCTTGCCCGGGGACCGGGTTCTGGTTGAGCTTTCCCCCTACGATTTGACTCGTGGCCGGATTGTCTACAGGTACAAGTAGGTGTTGATATGGAGCAGGCAAGCAGAAGCTGGAAGGTGCTAAAATGAAGGTTCGCTCTTCCATCAAGAAAATGTGCGATAAGTGCAAGATTGTGCGGCGAAAAGGGGTCGTTCAGGTCATCTGTGTCAACCCAAAGCACAAGCAAAGACAGGGTTAGGAGTATCACGTGGCTCGTATAGCTGGAGTAGATCTTCCTCAAGGGAAGCGGGCGGAAATCGCCTTGACCTATATTTTTGGCATCGGGAGGCCTCGGGCACAAAAAATTCTGCGGACTGCGCGCGTCGACGCGGGAATCAAGGTCAAGGATCTCTCCGAACAGGAGGTGACCAAGATCCGGCGGGTGATCCAGGAGGAGGGCCGCGTAGAGGGTGATCTACGGAAAAATATTGCCATGGACATCAAGAGGCTGATAGACATCGGTTCATACCGCGGCCTTCGGCACCGCCGTAGCCTTCCGGTTCGTGGCCAGAGGACACATACGAACGCCCGCACGAAGAAAGGCCCGAGACGGGCCATCGCCGGCAAGAAGCGCGCAACCGGGAAGAAGGGATAAGGACGCCTCAAGATGGCAAAAGGAAGACCGAAGCGCAAGGTGGCTAAGGTGAGGAAGAATGTTCCTCATGGAATTGTTCATCTTCACGCTACATTCAATAACACCATCGTGAGTATTACAGACACCGAGGGGAATGTTCTGTCCTGGGCCGCTGCGGGGATGGTGGGATTCAAAGGTTCTCGAAAGGGGACGCCGTTCGCCGCGACGCTGGTCTCCCAGGCTGCAGGGAACGGGGCGAAGGAGCACGGCGTTCGTTCGGTGGATGTTCGGGTGAAAGGTCCTGGGTCAGGACGCGAGTCGGCGATTCGCGCCTTGAATGTGGTTGGAATCGAGGTCAAGTCCATCAAGGATGTGACGCCGATTCCTCATAATGGTTGCCGGCCGCCCAAGCGGCGGCGGGTCTGAGGGAGATCACACACGTGGCGCGCATCCGTGGCCCGGTTTGCAGGCTTTGCCGGCGAGAGGGCATGAAGCTATTTCTCAAGGGCGATCGATGCTACAAGGACAAGTGCGCCATCGAGCGCCGAGGGTATGGTCCAGGACAGCATGGGCGCCGGCGGAGCAAGGTGACTGGGTATGGAACCCAGCTGAGAGAAAAGCAGAAAGTCAAACGAATTTATGGAGTGCTGGAGCGTCAATTCCGTAACTATTTCAAGAAGGCAGCGCGGCGGAAGGGAATCACCGGTGAGACGCTCCTGTCGTTCCTGGAACGCCGGTTGGACAATGTGGTTTACCGGATTGGATTCGCGTCGAGTCGGCCGCAATCCCGGCAGCTGATCGGGAATGGTCACATCGAGGTGAACGGGAAGAAGGTCAACATTCCCTCCTTCCTTGTCAAGCAAAGTGACGAGATCAGTGTGCGCGAGAAGAGCCGGAAAAATGACTTTATTCGCTTGTCGATAGAGACCGCCAAGGGAAGGGGAATTCCCGCCTGGCTGGAGCTCGAGGCCGAGGCTTTCAAGGGGCGCGTCCTGAGCTTGCCGACCAGGGAGGAAATTGTCCTTCCCATTTCCGAGCAACTCATTGTGGAGCTTTACTCTAAATAGGACCTCATGAGGCCCAGAAGGATTGAGGAGGACCAGCGACCGATGTTGTGGAAAGGTTTTCAACGTCCGAAACGGTTGGAGTGCGATACAAACAGTTTATCCCCCACGTATGGCCTCTTTTATTCCCAGCCGTTCGAGCGCGGCTTCGGGACAACCATAGGAAATGCTTTGCGGCGGGTCCTGCTTTCTTCCATCGAGGGCGCGGCGGTGACAGCCGTGCGGATCGAAGGAGTGTTGCATGAGTTCAGCTCTTTGCCTGGACTCGTGGAGGACACCACTGACATCATCTTGAATCTGAAGCAGGTTCCCATGAAAATCCATGCAGACCATCCGGAGACCGTTCGGATCTCCGCGAAAGGTCCCCGCCGTATCGCGGCCAAGGACATTGACGTCAACCAGAATATCGAGATTCTGGATCCTGACGTGCACATCGCGACACTCGGCGAGGAGGGACGCCTTGAGATGGAGATGCGAGTCAAACAAGGACGGGGCTACGTACCTGCTGACCAGAACTTCGACGAAGATCTCTCGGTGGGTTATATTCCCGTCGACTCGGCGCACTCACCGGTCAAGAAGGTGACGTACAGGGTGGATGATGCCCGGCTAGGGCAAATGACAGACTATGACAAACTGACCATGGAGATCTGGACCAACGGGGCCGTGGCACCGCAGGACGCCATTGCGCAGGCGGCCAAGCTGTTGACGAATCACCTCTCCATTTTCATCAATTTCGAGGAAGGTGGAGAGGATGCTGATGACACATTTGGTGGAGAGGAGGGCCGGCTCCACGAGAATCTGGCCCGGAGCGTTGACGAGCTTGAGCTTTCCGTCCGTTCCTACAACTGCCTGAAGAACGCGGACATCATGACCATCATTGATCTGGTGCAAAAGACGGAGCAAGAGATGTTGAAGACCAAGAACTTTGGCCGCAAGTCTCTCGTTGAAATCAAGGAAATCCTTGATGAGATGGGGCTCTCGTTAGGGATGAAGATGGAAGACCTACAGCGATACTCGGCCTCGACCAAATAGGGACGAGGAGCCGGGGAGAGAGGCATACATGCGGCACCGGGTTGCAGGACGCAAGCTTGGTAGAACGACTGCCCATCGCCAGGCCATGCTGCGCAATCTCGCGACAGCGCTCTTTGCCCATGAGAGGATCACGACAACTCTCATGAAGGCCAAGGAGGTGCGATCCTTCGCAGAAAAACTCATCACGGTATCTCGCAGGGATACCCTGGCGGCGCGGCGGCGTGTGGCCCGGGATATTCGCGAAAAGGCAATCCTGAAAAAGCTCTTCGAGACCTTGGCCCCACGCTATGCCGATCGGCCTGGTGGATACACCCGCATCTTCCATCTGGGGTTTCGCCCAGGCGATACGGCGGATATGGCCATGGTCGAGCTCGTGGGCGCAGCACCTGGGGAGGCTGGAGGGGATAAAGCGAAAAAGAAGCCGGCCTCCGAGCAGACTCCGGAGAAACTTCTCGCGGGCACCGGCCCAACCAGCACCGACGAGACCGCTGGAGAGAGCCATGAAGCAACCCAGCCGGCCCCCGAGCAGAAGGGAACGTGAAACGCCGATCATGATGATTCAGGGTGGTTCCGCGGGAAAGGGAGCAGGCAGCTCCCTTTCTTTTTGCCTGCAAGGGATTCTCCGAACCATCATTCCCGGGCGGAGGTAAGCGATGCCTCGACGCGATGACCTCGCATCGATTCTCATCATTGGTTCGGGGCCCATCATTATAGGACAGGGTTGTGAATTCGATTATTCCGGTGTTCAAGCATGCAAGGCGCTGCGTGAGGAAAAGTACCGGGTCATCCTTGTGAATTCCAACCCGGCCACCATCATGACAGACCCGGACATAGCCCATCGAACCTATGTGGAGCCCCTGGAACCGGAGGTGGTGGAGCGCATCATCGAGACCGAACGGCCGGACGCTTTACTTCCCACGGTAGGAGGTCAGACAGCACTCAACCTCGCCGTCCGGCTCGCTGAGGCTGGGACCTTGAGTGAATATGGTGTCGAACTGATTGGGGCGAAACTGAGATCGATGAAAGTGTGCGAGGAGCGTCACCTTTTCAAGGCGGCCATGGAAAAAATCAACTTGCAGGTGCCTGCGAGCTCTGCCGTTCACTCCCTGGAGGAAGCAGAGAGATTTGCCGCATCGACTGCCTATCCTCTGGTGATCCGTCCCTCTTACACTCTTGGCGGTTCGGGAGGAGGGATTGCCTACAATGTGGAGGAGTTCCGCCGGATCGTCCAGCGTGGGCTCTCTCTCAGCCTGAGCCATGAAGTGCTGGTGGAGGAATCTCTTCTGGGCTGGAAGGAGTTTGAGCTGGAAGTGATGCGGGATTGCGCGGAAAATGTTGTTGTGATCTGCTCGATCGAGAACGTGGACCCCATGGGGATTCACACGGGGGATTCCATAACGGTCGCGCCGGCTCAGACCTTGACGGACCGCGAGTATCAGCGTCTCAGGGATGCCGCCATCCATATCATGCGGCAGGTCGGCGTTGAAACAGGTGGATCGAACATCCAGTTTGCCGTTCATCCCGATGATGGCCGTGTCATGGTGATCGAGATGAATCCCCGTGTGTCCCGGTCCTCGGCCCTTGCCTCCAAGGCGACGGGGTTCCCCATTGCGAAGATTGCCGCCAAGCTCGCGGTGGGCTACACGCTTGACGAGATTCCCAACGATATCACCCGGGAAACTCCTTCCTGCTTTGAGCCGACGATTGACTACTGTGTGGTGAAAATCCCTCGTTTTGATTTCGAGAAATTCCCCAGCAGCGATCGCCGCCTGGGGACGCAGATGAAGTCGGTAGGCGAGTGCATGGCCATCGGACGCACCTTCAAGGAAGCGTTGCAAAAGGGAATGCGCAGCCTGGAGATCGGGTGCGCAGGTCTCGGGGCCGATGGTTCCGATCATCTGGATTCCGGGCGCATCCGGGAAATCCTCATTGGCGGAACACCCGACCGGATTCTTGCAATCCGGATGGCGCTGATCTCTGGAATGACGGTGGAGGCCATCGCCGATCTCACCAAGGTGGACCGATGGTTTGTGGCCAATGTGGAGGAACTCGTCCATCTTGAGGGAAAAGTCCGGGCTTTTGCTTGTGAGACCATTCCGGACGAATTGCTCCGGACGGCGAAGCGTTTCGGTTTCTCGGATAGGCAGCTTGGTTACTTGCTGTCTGGTTCCGCGGCAGATGTGCGCGCCCGGAGAGTCAGAAGGGGAATCACGCCTGTCTACTGCTGGGTGGATACGTGTGGAGCGGAGTTCGAAGCGCGAACTCCGTACCTTTACTCCACCTACGAGGAGGAAGATGAGGCCTCCGTTACAGACCGGCACAAGGTCATGATCCTGGGTGGCGGACCGAATCGTATCGGTCAGGGAATCGAGTTCGACTATTGCTGTTGCCAGGCGGCGTTCGCTCTGCGGGAGCTTGGGGTCGAGTCGATCATGGTCAACTGCAACCCGGAAACCGTCTCGACCGATTACGACACATCCGACCGTCTCTATTTCGAGCCAGTGACCCTGGAAGATGTGCTCAATATCTTTGAGAAAGAGCGGCCTGATGGCTTGATCGTGCAGTTTGGCGGACAAACGCCTTTGCGGCTGGCCATGCCACTGCGTGAGGCAGGGATCCCGATTTTGGGAACCTTGCCTGAAATGATCGACCTTGCTGAGGATCGGGGACGCTTTGAAGGATTGATGGAAAAACTGCACATGCCGAAACCCGAATCCGGAACGGCGGTTTCCTTCGAGGGGGCGCGAGCTGTCGCAGATGGAATTGGATATCCTGTCATCGTTCGTCCGTCGTACGTTCTCGGGGGGCGGGCCATGGCGATTGTGTATGACTGTGCCTCCCTGAAGAATTATATGCGAATGGCGGCGGAGATTTCCCAGGATCACCCGGTTCTGATCGATCGGTTTCTTGAAGACGCGTTCGAGGTGGATGTGGACGCGATCTGTGACGGTGAGGTGGTTCTCGTGGCTGGCATCATGCAACATATCGAGGAGGCTGGTGTTCATTCGGGGGATTCCGCCTGCGTGCTCCCCCCCTACCTCATCGCCAAGGAGCACCTGAAGACGATTCGCCACTATACCCGTCAACTGGCCCTGGCGTTGGAGGTGCGCGGCCTGATCAATGTACAGTATGCCATCAAGGACGATGTGGTGTACGTCCTGGAGGTGAATCCGCGGGCGAGTCGCACGGTGCCTTTCGTATCCAAGGCAACGGGGCTTCCGATCGCTCGCATCGCCACGCGGATCATGCTGGGAGAAAGACTGAGCGACATGAAGATCCAGGAGCCTGTGGTGGATGGGTTCTTCGTCAAGGAATCGGTCTTTCCCTTTGTAAGGTTTCCGGGCGAGGACCCTGTGCTGGGGCCAGAAATGAAATCCACGGGCGAAGTCATGGGAATCGCGCCGTCGTTCGGAATCGCGTTCGCCAAGGCCCAGATGAGCGTCGGGACTCCTTTGCCCACATCCGGAACAGCTTTCATTTCGGTGAACGATAATGATAAGAAGAGTGTGGTTCCGATTGCCAGGGCATTGGACGAGGCGGGGTTCGTGCTGGTGGCCACTTCCGGGACGGGCTCCTTCCTGCATGCCGCCGGGCTCGAAGTCGAGGCGGTTTACAAGGTCAACGAGGGGCGGCCGAATATCGCTGACCGAATCAAAAACGGAGCCATTCATCTCATTATCAACACCCCGCTCGGCAGTGAATCGTACAAGGACGAACAGATTCTCCGGCAGAGTGCCTATGCCTACGGGGTGCCAACGATCACGACCCTTTCAGGCGGCGCGGCCGCTGTTGCCGGCATTCAGGCGCTGCAGAATGAAAAGTTTAGCCTGCGACCCCTTCAGGATTACGGGTCGCAGACGCCTGCTCCATCCTGATGCCGGATTCATGTTTCGCGTATCAGGCGGATCAAGTCGGTTGTGGCATGGTCCTTCGGGTCGCCTGTGATAAGAGTCTGGCCGCCGTACGCTTTCACAATGTCGCGTTCGGGGACGGTTTCCGGTGCATAATCAGATCCTTTGGCGTGAATGTGGGGCCGGAGTCTCTTGAGCAAGGAGGCGACCGTATCCTCCTCAAAGACGACCACGAGATCAACAGCTCGAAGGCCAGCCACCAGCTCGGCTCGCTCTTTCTCCGGCAGAATGGGGCGGCCGGCCCCTTTGGCGCGGCGAGACGAGGCATCCGAGTTCACCGCCACCACAAGAAGGTCTCCCGCTGCGCGGGCTGCCTCGAGATAGCGAAGATGCCCCACATGGAGGAGATCGAAGACCCCGTTGGCCAAGACGATGATCTTTCCCTGCTTCCGGGCGCAGAGCAAGTGAGCTTCGGCTTCCTCCAGAGAGGCAATTCGGGTGGGAGGTTGGAAGGTCATGATGTTGTGGGCGGCGTGTCAGGAAGGGCGTTGTCTCTGGACAACGCCGCGCGAAGCTCTGCGAGGGTTACGGTGGCGGTTCCCTGTTTCATGACCACCAACCCTCCGGCATAATTTGCCAGGCGCGCGGCCTCGAACGGATTGGCGCCGGCGGCGAGAGCGATAGAGAAGGTCGCCATCACCGTGTCGCCGGCGCCGGTCACGTCAGCGACCTGGTCACTGCCGTACACAGGGATATAATCTCCACTCTCGGTGTCATGCTGGAAGACCGCCATCCCGCGACTCCCACGCGTCACGAGAACCGCATGACACCCGAGCCGCTTCAGGAGGTCGGTGGCGGCGCGTTCCAGGTCGGGTTGCTGTCCTCGCCGCAGGGAAACACCGAGAGCCGCTTCCATCTCCGGCTCGTTGGGAGTGACCGCTGTGGCCCCACGGAACTCCAGGAGGCGCCATCTGGAGTCGACGGCGACGGGCTTGCTGGCGGCTCGCAGGCGGGGCGCCATCACTCGCACGGCGGCGGGATCGACCGTTCGATAGCCATAATCTGCCACCACGAGTCCGTGTGCTGCCGTGGCCTTCTTCTCGACGAGCTGGGCCAGGCGCGCGCGGTGCGTCCGGCTGAAGGAATGAGGCCTCCCCCGGTCGATACGAACGATCTGCTGCCGGGTTGTGTGCAAACCTGCCGCGGAGACCCGGGTCTTGGTTGGCGTGACCAGTTCGTCCATCATGGCAACTGATGATGTGTCCACTCCCCGCTCGTTCAGCATGAACAGGAGATCTTTGCCGGATTGATCCCGACCGACCGAGCCCACCGGGAGGGCCCGAGCGCCCAGGGCTGCCACATTGGCCGCCGTATTGGCGGCGCCGCCGGGGACCCGCTCTGACCGCAGATAGTCCAGGATCAAGACAGGAGCCTCCCGGGAAATTCGGTTCACTTGTCCCAGGAGAAACTCGTCCACCACCAGGTCTCCCCAGATGACGAGTTGCGTTTCCGTGAACCGGCGGAGAACACTGAGCAGGCGCTCCTTGGTCAATGCTTGTTTCGAGATCACATGGTCTCCTGGCCGCGGCGCGGATCATCGATCTCGACGATCCAGCGAATGGCCTCTTGCAGTCCGTCTGAGACATGATCGGGACGGGTGCTCCAGTGAGGCTGGCCGAAGGCTTCTTCGCCACGTCCGTACCCTGTGCGTACCAAGATCCCTCGAGCTCCCACAACATGTCCCATTTCCACGTCGGAGATCTTGTCTCCGATCACGACGCTGTGGGCCAGCTCGATATGGAGATCCCGGGCCGCCTGGAGCAGCATCCCGGGGCGCGGCTTCCGGCAAGGACAGGCGAAGCGGTATGGGGGATGGCCGGCGGTGGGGTGGTGGGGACAGTAGTAAATACCGTCCAGGAGGGCGCCACCTGCCGCCAGGAGCTGTTGAAGACGGACGTGAGTCGCCTTGATGGTCGGTTCTGTGAAGTAGCCGCGTGCGACCCCCGCCTGATTGGTGACCAGGACGCACAGGTAACCCCCGGATCGCGCCTGGCAAATGGCTGGGGCGGCTCCTGGGAGGAGGTGAAGACGGCTTGGATGATTGACGTACCCCACTTCGCGGCAAACGGTTCCGTCGCGGTCGAGAAAAATGGCGGGCCTCATGTGGGGCGCTCTCCGGAAGCGGCATTCTTGATCGGCTCAGGCGCTTCTGGAGAAGAGGCGAGAGGCGGATTCATTTCGTTTTCCGGCCTGGAGCGCCAGCGGTTGTGCATCCAGAGCCACAGGTGGGGCCGGAGCCGGATTTCTTCTTCGATGACCTTGGTTGCCTCTTGGGTCAAGGAGAGGATGTCCTCTTGGCGGCGGCCAGACGGATGAAACTGCAGGGGCCTCCGGTAAACCACCTGGTACCGGGTCCCATTCGGATAGCTGAAGACCGGAAGGACCGGGACGCCGGTCTTCAGGGCCAGCACCGCCAGGGCAGGTGTCGTCGAGGCTTGGTGGCCAAAGAAATTCACGAAGACTCCTCTTCCCGCACCGACGTTCTGGTCGATAACCAGCCCTACGGTGCGGCCTTCCCTGAGGGATTGGAGCATGGGTCGCACGGCGTGCCGCTTGGAGATGGTCCGATTTCCGGTGAGTTTGCGCAGGCGGTCAAGACGCCGTGCCACCTCCAGGCTATCCGGAGGGCGCCCCACCACGTCCATGGGGATCCCCCGGGCACCCTGTGCCAGAGCGATCAATTCCCAGTTGCCGAAATGACCTGTGAAGATGATGGCACCCTTCCCTCCCGCCACCGATTGCTCCAGGTTCTCCCAGCCTTCGTAATCCACGTACCGATCAAGGCCGTGCGCCACCATCTGTGGCATGAGCACCTCTTCCACGAGCGCCCGGCCAAAGTGGCGGAAGACCTGGTGCATCAGGCGCCTGCGCTGGAGGTGATTCATTTCCATGCCATAGGCGAGCTCCAGGTTTGCCAGCACTTGCTTGCGTCGCGACCGGACAAGGAACGAAGAAAGGTTCCCGAGCCCGCGCCCGGCAGCCAGGGCGAAAGACCGGGGAACATATCCGGCGGCAGCCTCCAGAACACTCAGGATGGTGGCAGAATACGGACTCAATCGTTCTTCCAGCCGCTGGCCTTCCCAGCGTAGCAAATTTCACCTGGATGTGACAGGGTGCGGCGCCGTGAACCGCTGGAGACACAAGGCAAGAATTCGCTGAACCAAGGAATCGAGATTCTCCACCACCATTTCGATATCGAGGACGGCCAGGCGGGAGGGTATCCATCTGTGGGGGAGCCGTGCGGCATCCTTGGAAGTGGTCAGGACCAATCGGGCGCCCTTGCGAAAACCGTCCTCCACCAGCCGGTGCGCTTCCTCCATGGTGTAGGCGTGGTGGTCCTCCAGGCCGACAAAGTGAACCACACGTGCTCCCAGGGCTTCCAGAGTGGAGCGGAAGCTGTCCGGGCGGGCCAGGCCGGCAAACGCCGCGACGGGAACATCCGCGAGGGACGACGCGGCTGCTGTATGGGGAGACGGAGCGTGTCCGGCTGGAGAAGAAGATGTTTCTCCAGGCCAACTGACGCGCGTGGGACGATGGTAGGCGCGGAATACGGCCACCTTCGGGGCGATCTCCCCGACGCGCTCCTGGGACCTGAGAAACTGATCCTCCCGTTCCGCTCGTGTGATGACCGCGATGTCGGCCCGGCGTAGCCCGGCCACAGGTTCGCGGAGTCCTCCGGCGGGGAGAAGTCGTCCCCCAGAAAGAGGATCCGCAGCGTCCAGGGTGACCACGTCGGCATCGCGGTGCAGGGAGCGGTGCTGGAAACCATCGTCCAGAAGAATCAGATCGGTGTGGAATCGGTCCATGGCCAGTCGGCCGGCAGAGGCACGATCGGGACAGACGATCACGGGGATACCGTCGAGCCGGCAGGCGAGCAAACGGGCCTCGTCGCCGGTTTCTGCGGCTGGCGGCATGGGAATCCCCTCTGCTCGGCCATCGCTGACCACCAGAGGTGGGTGCCGTGGTCGGGTTTCGTTGGCGCCCCGGTATCCGCGGCTGATCACTGCAGGATGACGGCCGGAACGCTGCAGGCAGCGGGCCAGGAGGATGACCAAGGGAGTCTTTCCAGTCCCTCCCGTGGCCAGATTTCCCACCGACACAACGGGAATCGGAAGCCGATGCTGCCGCAACCAGCCGGCATCATACGCCTTGTTCCGGGCGTTGACCACCAGCTGAAAGGCCCAGGAAAGAGGGACGAGAACCCGTGATCCAGCCTGGGGCTTCCCCGGGAAGGCTCTCATGCAGGGGCACCCGGCGCCGTGTTCTGGAGCAGCGGATCCAGAAGGGAGAGCGTCCGGGAGAGAGCGCCGCGGTGGGCCGCTAGGGCGTCCACCGCCGCGTTTCCCCGACGATGGCGTTCCTGGGCTTCGGCGAGAAGGTGCCCAAGATGGCGCGCGGCGGTTTGTCCATCCGCAGCCACCAGCAAGGCTCCCGCCGCACTCAACACCTGTACGGCCTCTGTCACGTTCTCGAGGTACGGTCCGGCTACCTGCGGCACGCCCGCGACGGCTGCCTCCAGAGGGTTGTGCCCGCCCACCGGGACCAGGGTTCCACCGAGAAAGGCCACATCGGCCATGGCGAAGAGTGCTGCCATCTCTCCATGGGTGTCGAGCAGCAGGACGCGAATCCCGTCCTGGAGAGCTCCTGGGCTCCAGGCCGCTCCGCCAGAGAGGGATGTGCGCCGGATCCACGGGAGACCCGACCTCTCCAGGAGCAGCTCGACTTCAGGAAGATGCTCGCGGTGGCGGGGAGCCAGGATCACGAGGAGTGGATCCTCCTCTGTCGCTCCCGCCCGCCTGGCTCCCGCCAGAACGACCTCTTCCTCGTTTCCATAGGTGGATCCGGCTACCAGGACCCGGTGCCCCCTGGCAAGGTGGAGGACGTCGGAGGCAATTTCTTCTTTCTGCGGCTGCGAGCGATCGAACTTGATGTCGCCGGCATTTACGACGCGGGTCGTTGGCACGCCGAGCCGACGGAAGCGGGCCGCGTCTTCTGCGCCGCGAGCACAGACCAGGGCAACCGCGGACAGAGCGTGTGCCACGGGACCCCTCAGCCACCGTTTGTGTTCAAGACTTCGATCGGAGATGCGGCCGTTGACCAATGCCACGGGAATGCCGCGGCGGTGGAAACTTTGATACAGGTTAGGCCAGATTTCCGTTTCCACCGCGATGAACAGCCGTGGCCGCAGCAAGCGGACGATGCGGGCGGCAACTGGCGGGAGATCGAGAGGAAATGTGAAATATCCCACGGTTCCCGGCACGGGACAGGAAGAAACAGCACGGGCTGTGGGAGTCGTGGCGGACAGGACAATGGGAAGATCCGGGTGGCGGGCGGATATGGACCGTGAGAGGAGGCGGGCAATCTGCAGCTCGCCTACCGACGCGGCCTGGATCCAGAGCCCCCCACGGGCTGTCTCGACCAGCTCGCCGGAGAGCACACCGAAGCGCTCGGCCACCTCCCGGACGTCCCGGGGACGACGCACGAGGGTGGCGAGAATGTAGAAGGGGGCAAGGCCAACCGCGAGCCATGTCAAGATCTTGTAGAGAAGAAGCACTTGCTTACCGGGAACTTAGGCTCCGGATTCTAGGCCCAGCGCCTGGCGTGGTCAATGAGAACCTCCATCGGATGATTGGCCTTGTCGCGGAAGGGAACCTATGTTGGGGAAAGGGGCAGGGCGATGTCCAGTTCCCTTCCTGAGCCGCTTCTATGACGACCCAAATTTACGATACCCCGCATTCCGAGCTTCCCCGCTTCATCGTGTGTGTACATTCCGACCCGGTGCGTCTCGAAGATCTTCGCGCCGACCTGGAAGAGATGGTGCCGCCTGATTACCGTGTGACGGCGGTGCATTCATCCACGGAAGGACTGGAGAAGATTCACGCCCTGGAAAAGCGAAGCCATCGGGTGGATATCGTGATTTCCGACATGGGCACGCCCGAGCTTCCTGGAGATCGCTTTCTCGAGATTGTGAATCACCGGTTCCCCAGAGTGCGTAAGGTACTTCTGGCTGGGCGGCAGGACGCGGAGGCGACGGCCTACAGCATCAACAACGCAAACCTTGACCGGTATCTGTCCCAGCCCTTGAGGCGAGACGATCTGCGGCTGACGGTTCTCTCCCTGCTGCGTCTGTGTCGCATGCACGCCGACAACGAAGAGCTCCTGCAGGTCCTCCGCCAGCGGAATTCACAACTCCAGGAGATGCTGGACGCGCTGAAAGACGCACGTACTGACATGGAGACATCCTACCTGCAAACGATGCAGGCCCTGGCCACGGCTCTGGAGGCCAAGGATAGATATACGTCGGGCCATTCCAAGCGCGTGAGTCGTTTTGCCTACCTCCTGGCCCGACGCATCGGTCTGCGGCGAGAGAAGTGTGAGGATATTCGCAATAGCGCTCTGCTGCATGACATCGGGAAAATCGGAGTTCCAGAAAGGGTTCTCCTCAAGCCGGGCCGGCTAACGGAAGAAGAAGTTAAGCTGATTCAAATGCATCCCGTCACTGGGGCCCAGATCATGGAGCCTGTCAAGCCCATGAGGCGTTATATCGCCGCCGTCAAGTACCACCACGAGCGCTGGGATGGCAAGGGATATCCCGAAGGCCTGAAGGGGGAAGAGATTCCTATCGAAGCGCGGGTGACTCTCATCGCGGACACGTTCGATGCCATCACATCCGACCGGCCTTACCGCTCGGCCAGGCCCATGGAAATGGCGGTTGACCAATTCAAGAAATTCGCCGGCACACAGTTCGATGCTGATTGTGTTCGTGTCTTTCTCGAAATCCTCGAAGAGGATGCACCCGGGCTGAATAGCCTGCAAGGGACGCCGACCGCCTAACTCCCTTCCGGTAGGGAAATCCGGTTCAGAAACGAACGCACGATCCGTCCCAGGCGGCCAGCCTCGATCAGGAAGGCGTCGTGCCCGTGAATGGTATGGAATTCATGGAAGGACACCGGGCGTCCCCGTTCACGAAGAATCCGGTGGAGCTCTCGTTGCTGATGAATCGGAAAGAGGAGATCGGAAGTGAAGCCGATCACCAGGAGAGGTGCCGTAATCCGGCAGACGCCCTCCTCCAGAGAAGACATTCCGCGGGCCAGGTCGAAAAAGTCCATGGCTCGGGCCAGGTAAAGATAGGAATTGGCATCGAACGTTCGTCCAAACTTGGCTGCATTGTGCCGCAAGTATGATTCAACCGGAAAGGCCGGTTCGAGAGAAAAGGATAAGCTGAGATCGGTAGGGATATCAAAGCGTTGGTCGAATTCTTCTGGCGAGCGGTAGGAAAGAATCCCCAGGGATCGAGCCTGGGTGAGGCCACCGACGGGTTCCTTTCCGGGAGCATAGGATCCGCCTTTCCATTCGGGATCACTCATGACCATCCAGCGCTGAATGGCCCGCCAGGCAATCGAAAAAGAGTAGGACCTGGCAGACGCCGCGATGGCGCATAAGGATCGTACTCTTTCCGGGTACAGGGCGCCCCATTGGAGAGCAAGCATGCCGCCCAGGGAGGAGCCGATGACGTTGAAGATACGATCCACACCCAAATGGTCGAGAACCTTGACTTGCGCATGGACCATGTCCTCGACAGTGACCATGGGGAAGTCCAGGGCGTAGGGACGGTTGGTGGCCGGGTTGAGGCTGGAAGGACCGGAAGACCCGAAGCAGCCACCGAGGACATTGGTACAGACCACAAACCAGTGGTGGGTATCGATGAAACAGCCTGGCCCGATGAGAACATCCCACCATCCAGGCACGTCGTCCGGAGCGTGTCGGGCCGCATGGGAGGAGGCGGACAGGCCGGTGGTCACCAGGATCAGATTGTCCCGTTCTGGGGACAGATTCCCCCATGTTTCAAAGGCGATGGTGACGCGCGAGAGCGAACCACCCGCCTGCAACCGGAAGGGCTCTTCTGGAGATCCGAAGGTGATGTATTGTCTGTGGTCAGTCACCATCGTAAAAGACCGGAATTCTACCATCCCGCGGCGCAGCACTCGCCTCGGCCCGTTCCCAATGCCCGGATCTCGCCGCCTGCCGACTGGCTGCAGGGGCCGGGGGGTGAGTGCCCGGGGAGACCGCATTTGAAAGCCGGGATGAACGAACCTACCTTATGGGGGACAGCATGATAGGGCGCCAGGTGGGATATTCTCGGGAAGTCCTCGATCACTTCGAGAATCCGCGGAATGTCGGTGTGATTAAGGGCGCCGATGTGGATGTGACCGTATCCAACCCCGCCTGTGGCGATACAGTGCGGCTTACCTTGATCATCCGGAAAGGTGTGATCACAATGGCGCGGTTCAAGGCCCTGGGATGTGTAGCGGCCGTCGCTTCGGCAAGCCGGTTGACAGAGGTTCTGACCGGACTTTCGCTGATCCAGGCTGCCGGTCTGAAGGACGAAGCCATTGCCGCCTCGCTGGGGGGATTACCAGCAGAGAAGGTCGCGTGCTCCGTCCTCGCTCGACAAGCCGTGCGTTCGGCGCTGGCACAGCACGGGAGGGGCATCGGTCCTGAAAGTGATTGAGACCTCGTTGGACTGGCCCGAGTCATGAAGACATTGGATCCTCTCGGAACCCTTCCCCAGATCAATCTGGACCTGGCTGATCCCGTTTCCATCAAGGGCCGCCGAGCGCGGCGTTACAAGATCGCATGGGTGCTGACAGCCATGCTCCTCCTGGTGGGTATCCTTCCGGTCTACACCGTTTCCTCACGACTTATTGAATTGAACAAGGAGTCCTTGAAGACCCAGCAGCAAGTCAATCAACTCCAGCTGGCCTCCTCCCTTGCCCACCACATCGACACCTACATCGACGGGCAGGGCCGAACGGTGGCAGTGCTTGCCGAGGTCCTCAGCTCCGAGCTGAACAAGAGCGCCTCAGCTCATTCCCTCCCCGATCTCACACGGCGTGGAACGCTGTCTCGCTTCATAGATGAAGGCATGATTTTGATCCGGTATACGCACCGCGACGGCCAGTCGGCGACTGCCATGGAGGAAGGGTTCGAGGCCAATCAAGAGATCGAAACCCGCCTGGTGGATCATTTTGCCCGGCAGATGAACACCGGTATCCATGCCCAAACAGAGGTCGGAGAGCCATTTTTCTATGAGCCGGAAAACGGGCCGGTGGTCTTTCTCTCAACGCCGGTGGTGCGCGGTGGCCGGCGGGTCGGGGTCCTTTCCTCTCTGGTCAGCCTCTCCATTCTCTGGCATGAAGCTCAGCGCTCCTCCGGGTACTCCTTATTCGCCCTGGATAGCCATGGACACCTGTTCACCGAACCGAAGAAATCCAGCTCTTTTGCCGGAGTGCCCTACTCGGATCTGGAGATCGTCCGGGAATTCAGGGCAACCGGTGGCAGCCGGGTCATGCCGTATACGGCCCGGGATAGCCAGGACCACAAGGTGAGCTTGCTAGGGTCCTACCACCAGACGCGGCACGGCTGGGGCGTTTTCGTCCAGGCCGAGGAAACCCAGGCCTACTCCTTCGTCGAAATCATGAAGTGGAATACGTGGTTCCACGCCGGGATGGCGGCGATCGGCGCACTGCTCCTGGGGCTTCTCTTCGCTGTCTGGATCAGCCGCCCCATCAGGGAGCTCGCCGATTCCTCCCTCGCCTTCGCCGAAGGCGATTTCCATGCACGAGTGATGGTCCGATCCGGAAATGAGATGGGTGAACTGGCTGAAACCTTCAATGCGATGGCCGAAACCCTGGAACGATATATTGCCCGCCTCAAGCACGCGGCTCTCGAGAACAGTCAGCTCTTTCTGGGTTCCATCCGGGCCCTGGCGGCGGCCATCGACGAGAAAGATGCCTACACCCGGGGTCATTCAGAACGTGTTCGAGGTTATGCTGCCCGGCTGGCTCGCTACCTGAAGCTTCCCAGGGAGGAAATCTGGAAAACCGAGGTCGGGGCCCTCCTTCATGATGTGGGAAAGATCGGTATCCAGGACTGCATCCTCAATAAACCAGGGCCGCTCACCTCGGAGGAGTACGAGATCATGAAAACACACCCCACCAAGGGTGCGAATATCATGAGCCCGATTCAGCAACTGAGTGATGTGGTTCCGGTCATGAAACACCATCACGAACGGTGGGACGGTGACGGCTATCCAGAGGGCCTCGCCAGAGAGGAGATCCCGTTCTGCGCCCGGATCGTCACCATAGCGGATTGCTGGGACGCCATGACCACCAACCGGCCGTACCAGAAGGCCATGTCCCTCGAAGAGGGAACCAAGCGGCTCCGGACCTTGGCGGGACGGGTCTTCGACCCGAAGATCGCCGGCGCATTCATCGCAGGGCTCGAGGCAGGGGAATACAGAGAAGTTTTCGGTGACGCGCGTCGCCAAGTGGAAGCCACTGAAGGCGAACTGAGGAAAGTCCAGCTGGACGTACAAACGGTTGTTTCCGCCCGCGAGAATCATGATCCTGATTGCCTGCCTCCTGTGCGGGACAGGATCACCAGCTGAGGGACGGCAGGACGGTTCCCACCTGACGCGGATACGTCAGAAGAAGATCCAGGTGACCAGAACAAAAATGGGCATCAGGATCATCATCGCGTAGCCGAAAAATCCAAAAAATGATGGCATCTTGATGCCAGCTGTCTGCGCAATGGACTTCACCATGAAGTTGGGCGCATTGCCGATATAGGTGTTGGCTCCCATGAAAACAGCCCCTAGGCTGATCGCCCTCAGGATGTTCTCGGGCATGGAGACGCCCGGAATGGGGCCCGTCTGGCCCAGTCCCTCCGCCAGGGAAAAGAACGTCAAATAGGTTGGAGTGTTGTCAAGGAAGGACGACAAGGAGCCCGTTGCCCAGAAGAACTGCCAGGGCTGGGTCACACCGAGCTCGTGCCCGCGGGCCCGCAAGATCTCAAGCGCGGGGATCATGGTGAGAAAGATGCCGAAGAAGATGACGGAAACCTCGATCATCGGGTACCAGGTAAAATGATTGCCCCGCCGGATCTCCTTCTCTGTAAACCAGAGAGAAAGTAATGACAAGATGATCATGGCGATTTCGCGGGCGGGCAGGTCAAGGAATGCCACCGAGAGGAGCACGCCAAGGATCAGGGGCCAGTTCAGGTTGCCCAGGAGTCGCAGGGGCTGGACCATCAGTTTGTCCCGCAAGAGCGCCGCGGTGGGTTCCTTCGAGAAGGCAATGGAATCCCAGATGAAGTAGATGAGGAGCAGAATTGCGTTCACGACCAGCCATTCCGGGAAAAGCTTCAAGGTCCATTGAAAGGGAACTCCGCGCAGATACCCCATGAACAGCGGAGGATCCCCCAGGGGGGTCAGGCACCCGCCGATATTGGACACGGAGAAAATGAAGAAAATAAAGGTATGGACCTTGTGAACACGCTCCGAATTGGTCTTCAGGAGGGGGCGGATCAGGAGCATGGAGGCCCCCGTTGTTCCCGTCAGCGAGGCCATGAGCGCGCCCACAGCCAGGAAGGTCGTGTTGGTCAACGGGGTGGCACGCAAGTCCCCCCGGAGCAAGATGCCGCCTGAGATGACGAAGAGGGCTGTGAGGAGGATGATGAAGGAGAAGTATTCATGTGCCGCGTGCATCAGTGAGTCTGGACTTTTCATGAGGTAGAGGACGAGAACAGGCAATCCCAGGCCCAGAGAAATCCAGAATTTGTTCAGATTCTTTTCCCACCAGTGCTCTGCCTTGATCGGAAGAATGGCGATGGCCAGGAGCATGCAGACGAAAAAGGTGGTCCAGAGCAGGGAGAGCTCGTTGCCGAGACCATGGGATTCGCCGCCCTCTCCTGCGGCGAGAGTGAGGGTGGGCAGCAGGCCCTGGAGGAGAAGACCCCCTGTCACGATTTTTCGAAGAGTCACGCGGGCACCCCACCTGTCCGGGGGAACGGCATCCTAACAGTGGCAGGGTGGCCGAGTCCAGTCTGCGAGGTGAAGCACGCCCATGAAGCGCAGGAACACCGTGCCAGCCGCAGAGATGGTCCGCCGGGGCAGCCAACCTGGCCGTGGGAGAGATCAGTCGAGGGACGGATCTCCCGGCAGACGAACCATCGTTTTCATGCCGGTGTACACCGAAGGATAGAGTTCCTGGGCCTGGGATGCCTCCAGACCGAGATAGAGCCAGACCCGGGACGGTTCCAGGTCCGGCACCTCGGGCTGCTCGGGCGGGAGAAGGATCGAGGTCAAGCGGTCCAGGTTCCGGCTCAGCCAGTCCTTTTCCCTCTCCGTCAGGGCGAGGCTCCCTCGAACATTGAGGGCCAGACCCTCCTTGTAGATCAGCGTGTACCGGCTGGGATATTGCGGTTCTTGATCGAGTCCGATCTGATCCGGTGTGACCGATCGTGGAGAGACGGTCCTTGCCTTCTCTCTCTCCTCGTCGGTCTTGGGAGTGAGCGCCGGATGCTCCTCTATAGGACCTGACTTGGCCACCAGCTCGAAGGTCTGATCGGTCCAGTCGCTTGGCGGGGAGTCCGTGGAAAGAAATCCGCGCCGTCCCTCGATCTCGGCGGTCAGGATCGGAAAGGTCTTGAGCCGTGTCGTGTGGATGTAGATGGCCAGCACCTGATCCTCGAGATCCACCAGAAGGTACGGTGCATCATCCTGGGCGATTTGCAGTTGAAGAGTCTTGAGTTGAAGCTCCCTCTCCAGGAGGGCTTTCTTCTGCAGGAGGGCAGCGTATTCCTGTCTGAGCGGATCAGGCGCCTCGGCTTGCGCCGGCCCGGCGGGAGGCTTCTTCACCCGGGCTGCCATGGGGATGGTCGCCAGGAGCAGCAGGGTCGCCAGGAAGAAGGTGGATGGGAAGAGAAGTCGATGAACCGGCACCGCGAAGTTTGAGATGGAGTCTGCCTCAGAAAATAAAGATCTTCGTCTTCAGAGGAGCATGGTCATAAACCGCTTTCAAGTCTCTAGGCCCCAAGCGGATGCACCCGTGGGTAACGCTTTTCCCCAGAAGGCGGGTATAGAGCGTGCCATGGATGAGATATCCATGGCCGAAGGCCAGGGCGTACTCCCCCAGGGCGCCTTCTTCGAACCGCTCGACGGCGTCCTTACGAGTCGGCACCGGTTCTCCGTCTTCGATGAAGGCCCAGTCAGGCTTGCGCCAGAGGGGGTTTTCCAGGCGGTTCGTGACGTGAAACTCGCCACGCGGCGTGCTGAAGATCCAGGAGCGCCCTCCGGCCGGGTCGCGAAGAATTTTTCCGTTTCCGGTGGAGCAGGTGGATTCCCGCAAGACCTTCTTCCCGCGGCGCAGCCAGAGGTGGTTATGCGCGGTGTCAACAACGACGAAGTCTTTTCTGGGACGAAATCGCATCATCTTCTTGTCGAGCTGGTAAAGGCCGTTTTGGAGTCTCGTGATATCGCCTTTCAATCTGTCGACCTGGCGTGGCAGATCCAGGGCGGGAACCCTGGCAGCGGCCTTTGCGACGGAGGCGGGGGCGGGAACCAGGCGGGGAGGCGCTTGACGGCGCTCGAGAGACGTATGAAGCCACCCTGCTGCCAGGAAGGCAGCGCCACCGCCGAGTAGAAAGATCAGGGCCGCCCGGCTGACCCGAATCATCGCTCTTTTCACAGTCCTGATCCTACCATATAGGTCTGCTACCTCTCTCTCCAGGCCTGTGTTCCCGGGGGCAAGCTCACTTTCCTTCGGGGCTGTGGGGTTTCCCCGCGGGGAGGGCGCCGACGATGGTCACGAGTGTCCCTTCCTGGACCTTGCCGGCGAGATAGTCCATGTCATCGTTGGTGAGCGCCACACAGCCATCGGTCCAGTCCTCGCCCCGGCCGCCCTCGCCGTGAATCTCGATGAGCCCTCCGATCTGAATCTGTGCAGGAATCTGGCCGTTCTCTTGGGCCTTGCGGAAGTGTCGCCGATCCTCCTCGTTCGGATAGTCCAGGAGAAAGGCGCGGTGGTATCGGGTTTGTTCTCCTTTCCTGATGGCGATGATCCGGTACCGGCCTTCCGGGGTGGCGTGATCGCCTTCCATCAGCTTGTCGGCGAGCGGGTTGAGGCCAAGGTCCACGGGGAAAGTGCGCGCCAGATGCCCGGAATCATAGAAGAACAGAAGCCGCGCCCCCTTGTCGACGACGATTGCTGGCACTTTCTGATCCCGGGAGTAGGCCACGGTCTGTCTATCCCATTCTCTCCATGTCCGGATGATGGATGGATCCTGGCTCCGTTCGAGCACGGTTCGTGAATGACCTTGCCAGGCCCGGCTGGTTTCCAGAACCCGATCGGCCGCCAGGAGGGACCGGCCATACTCACCTCGTGCAAAGGCATTCCGGGCTTCTGCCAGGAGGATTCTGGCCTCGGCCATCTGGGTGCGGCCGGCCCGGGGCATCCAGACGGTTTCTGTCGTCTTGAGGGCTTCAGAGAGGGAGGCTCCGGCTTCCTCTAGCCGGGCGGCCACCGTGGTCTCGGTGGCCGCCCGGGCTTCTTGCACGGTGTTTGCCAGAGCGCGGGCTTGGGCGTCGGCCTTCTTCAGCTGGAGATGGATCGGGGCAAAACGGCGAAACAGCGGCGGACGTCTACGCTGGCGCGCGACAGCGCGGAGAACCTCCTGGAAGGCTTCCTGGGCGTGCTCGAGGGCTTCCGGCGCCCAGTGCTGCGCACCGGCCGCCCTGGCGGATTCGATCTGCCCGCGCACCCGGACCACCGCCCCTGCAGGGGGCGCCGAATCTAGGGGAATGAACAGGGCGCCTGCCAGAGCCCCGGCGGCGAGGAGCCAGGCAGGTCTCCGGCGGAAACGAGGCGACCAGATGGTGGCGCGCGAAATCTGTCCGGCTCCGGAACGCCCCGCTCAGCGTGAGCGGCGCTTGGCGCGCAAGCTCGCCTGCATCTCCACCGCTGCCTGGATCTCCCGGGTGATCGCCTTGGCGGACTCGACAACCGCCTCACCCTTGTCCCGGGCGTCGAAAAACTTCTCAGCCTTGATCTGGGTCTCTACCTGGTTCAGTTGCATCTTCATGCCGTCCAGATCGGAAGTAAAGGCCTGGATGTCCGGCTTGGTTCCTTTTCCGCGCGGGGCATCATCCAGCGCCGCCTGGGCTTCATCGAACGCCTCTTGTGCCTTGGCGAGACTGTTCTGGGCCTCGCTGCGGGCCTTCTCCTTTTCCCGAACGGCCTCCTCGCGGGCCGCTTCGGCCTTTTCTTCGGTCTCGTTCAGTTTCTTGATCGCTTCGTCGTAGCTGCGGAGGATTGCGAAGCGCTCATCCTGGGTTTTGATTTCTTCCCGCGCCGTCTCCAAGGTCTGCTTGGCTGCTTGTAGAGACTCCGGCGCGTAAGTCTCGGCTTCAGCCTCCCGGGCTGTTTCCAGCGCCTGCTCGGCCTTCTGAACCTCCGCCTCCGGCGGCTTATCACAGGCGGCGAGACCCGTGGCCAGCAGCAGGGCCGCGGCCAGCGACAGCGTCTTACGCATCACATTCTCCTTTCAGGGCGAGGTGTCGGGGGAGAGTGCGGGTCCCGGAGCCCCTTCTCGCCTTTTCTCATTCCTGGGCCGGATGGTACACGACCTGGGCAGGATGGTACACGGGCGTGAGAGAGACTGGCAAGGATGCAGCAGCCATCTGCCCGTCCGCATTGACATTTCCGCAGGTTCCCCCATATATTCAGCCGGGGGCATTTTTTGCCGGTTTCCTGGTGAATGCGGTGAGGAGGCTGAATCTTGGTTTTTTTGCGCCATAGGACACCTGTCTTACCTGGCCTGCTCTTCCTGCTCCTGTCTGCCGGGTGCGCCTCCACCCGGGTGGCCCCTCTCCCACCGGTTTCCGACCGCTCGGCGACCGTCCCCCTCTCCGAGGTGGAAAGCGGCCCAGTGTCCTCGAATGAGGACACTGGGCCGCGGCAAGGCCCAGACGGAGTTCCAGTCGCGGCACCGGACGATGCCGCCGACCTGGCCGCCGTGGATGGCGTCATTCAGAAGGCGGATGACCTCTACCTGAACGGTCTGGAGGCTCTCCGGCAAGGGGATCCGGAGGCGGCACGCCAAGCCTTTGATGCGGCTGTTGCAGCTTATTTCGGGGCGCCAGAACGGTTGTTCTCCGGTACGCGGCTGGCCGAACAGTTCGAGGACACGCTGGAGAGTATTTATCGGGCGGAGGTCGAAGCACGGCGGGACGGGCCGGAGGACCAGGTCCAGACCGAGGATCTCAAGGAGATCACCGCTTACCTGAGCCCGGAAGAAGCGGAGCGCGAGAAGGAGAAAGTGCGGGAAAAGAGCCGCGCGGTGGTCTTCGACCTTCCGGTGGAGATCAACGAAAAGGTCGTGATGTTCATCGATGCCTTTTCTGGCCCACGGCGGAAGCTCTTCGAGCCGGGTATGGTGCGCTCGGGGCGCTGGGTGTCGATGATTCGCAAGATCTTCAGGGAAGAAGGTATTCCCGAGGACCTGTGCTACATGGCCCACATCGAGAGCGCCTTCAAGACGACCGCCTATTCCCGCGCCCGTGCGCGGGGGCTTTTTCAATTCATCTCGTCCACCGGTCGCCGTTACGGCCTGAAAAATGACTGGTGGGTCGACATGCGGGCGGACCCGGAGGCTTCGGCCCATGCGGCTGCCCGTTACTTGAAAGCACTTTATGAGGTTTATGGCGATTGGTATCTGGCCCTGGCCGAGTACAACGGAGGCCCCCGGGTCCGGCGGGCATGGAAACGGACCGGCCGCAAGGCCGATTTCTGGCGGCTGGCGCGCGGCCGGAGCTTGCGGCGGGAAACGAGAAACTATGTTCCCCAGATCCTCGCGGCCATCATCCTGCACAAATCTCCCGAGAAGTACGGTCTGACCATGAAGCGCGATTCCCCGGTGGACTATCAGACGGTCAAGCTCGATGAGAGCGTCGATCTCCGGGTTGCCGCCCGCCTGGCGGGAACCACGGTGGATGAACTGATCGAGCTCAATCCCAGTCTTCGACGTCTGGCAACACCTCCTGATTTCAAGCAGTTTCCACTTCACCTGCCGCCCGCGTCTGCTTCCTCCTTCCTGGAGAATCTCGCGCAGCTCCCGGAATCAGAGCGTCTCCCCTGGTACCACCACCGGGTTCGCCGGGGCGAGACCCTGTCCATCATCGCAGCCCGGTACGGCACCAGTGTTTACGGTATTCAGAAGGCCAACGGCATGCGGAATCCCCACCGGATCTACGTGGGACAGAATCTCATGATCCCGGGGTCCGCCGTGCGCGTGGCGACCCTCGACTCGGCAGCCGGACCGGACCATGCCGACGAGGGAGGCCGCCGGGTTCACCGTGTCCGGCCCGGAGAAACCCTCTACACCATCGCGCGGCGTTACCGGACCGACGTGAGGAGCCTCACGGCCTGGAATGCCATTTCCCAGCCCCGGTTGATCCGCTCCGGCCAGCGGCTCATTGTGTATCCAGGCACCAAGGCTCGCCTATCGTCCGTTCCCGTGGCCTCTTCCCATGCCCGCGCCGGTGGTGCCGGTCGGGAGCGTGAGGTCGCCACGTACCGGGTCCACCGTGGCGACACCCTTTACCGCATTGCGCGCCGGCACGGAGTCTCGGTCAAGGCCCTCCAGAAGTGGAACCACCTGGGCCGCCGGACTCTCATCCATCCCGGCCAGCGGCTCACCATCTACCGGTAGCGCGCGACGCTGCTGGTTTGGCGTCTCCCGGCGCTCCCACCGCCGGCTTTTTCAGAGTTGACAGTCGAGAACCTTCTGATATATTTCCCCTCTTCTGCGGTGGGAGCCTGGGCAGTCGGCGGCACCGGGACGAGGGTTCTGGTTCTCGGCATATCCAGCGCCGCGTTGAGTGGGGAACTCGTGAAGCGTCGTGTCTTCATCAATTGGCTGGCGACCGCATGGGTGGCCTTTACGGCCGCGACCGCGACGGGTCTGGCGGCCATGGCCCGGTTCATGTTTCCGAATGTCCTTTTCGAGCCGCCCACGAGCTTCAAGGCAGGTTTTCCCGAAGAATTCGGAGAAGGTGTGGAGACGCGCTTCAAGCGGAAGTACGGTGTGTGGATCGTGCGGGATCAGGGTGAGCTGTACGCCCTGATCGCGGTTTGCACGCACCTGGGATGCACGCCTAACTGGCTGGGGAGCGAGGAGAAGTTCAAGTGCCCCTGCCATGGCAGCGGGTTCTACAAAACGGGCATCAACTTCGAGGGGCCGGCCCCCCGTCCTCTGGAGCGCGCCAAGATCACTCTCGCTCCGGATGGACAGGTTTTGATCGACAAGTCGCACAAGTACCAGTACGAAAAGGGTCAGTGGGCTGATCCCGATTCCTTCCTGAGCGTCTGATGGCTCAATCCTGGCGGCAGACGGCGCGGGGGAATGTGCGGGCCAGTTCCGGGGGATTGTGCAAGCCATGAGCGAGAGAACCAAGCGGATCTGGAAATCGGTGACCTCCAGCCAGCTCTGGAAGTCGGTTTTTCGCCACGATGCGCCCAGGGAGAGCAAGAGAAACAGGGCTCTGGTGGTGCTCTCCAACGTCTATCTGCATCTCCATCCCGCCCGCCTGCGCCGCTCCGGGCTCCAGATGCGCTACACGTGGTGTATGGGGGGACTGACCTTCTTCGTCTATCTGGTTCTGGTCATCACCGGCATCCTCTTGATGTTTTACTACCGGCCCACGGTTGAATACGCCTACGTGGACATTGTCGATCTGCGGGAAACCGTCCCCCTGGGCCTCATGCGCGAGATACACCGCTGGGGAGCCCATCTTATGGTGATCACGGTGATGCTTCATATGTTCCGGGTCTTCATGACGGGCTCTTACAAGCCGCCGCGGGAATTCAACTGGGTTGTTGGGGTGACGCTCCTGGTCCTCACGTTTCTTCTCTCGTTCACCGGATACCTCCTGCCCTGGGACCAGCTCGCCATCTGGGCCATCACCGTTGGGACGAACATGGCTCGCGCCACCCCCTTGCTGGGGCACGAGGGCCCGGGCTCGCAGTTACTGTCTCTCAGCGGGATCCCTTTGATCCATGCTGGAGATGATGCGCGATTCGCGCTTCTGGGTGGGACCTTTGTGGGAGCCCAGGCTTTGCTCCGGTTCTATGTGCTGCATTGCATCGCCATTCCATTCGTGGCCACCATCCTCATGGCGGTCCACTTCTGGCGGGTTCGCAAGGATGGCGGTATCTCCGGGCCGATGTAACCGGTGTAGGTTTTCTGATGCAAGCATTCAAGGACCTCATCAACTGGCTCTGCCAGCCGTTCATTCTGTTCACCGTGGCTGCGGCGACCCTCCTGGTTGCCGTCCACCTCAGCGCGCTGTGGTCCAAACGCGCCTTGCTGGCCCTGGCAGGCGTCTTCGCCGTTTTCATGATCTGGAGCTTCCAGGATCCCAACTTCTATTTGATCATGGCCAAGGCCGACAATGTACCGATTTCGGCCATGCTGGTGCTGATTCCGTTCTTCTTCTGGCTCGCGATGTCGCAGGCTTACGAAAACGATCGGCGGATCGCCAGCGGCCAGCCGCCGGTGGAAGGAGGGGCGGGAAAGGATCGCATTCTGGTCTGGCCCGACCTGGTCTACACCGAGATGCTCAGCTTGATTCTATGCACGGTGATTCTGGTGGTCTGGTCCATTCTTCTCAAGGCGCCCATCGAGGAAGCCGCCAATCCCACCAATTCGCCCAATCCATCCAAGGCGCCGTGGTACTTCCTCGGACTGCAGGAGATGCTGGTTTATTTCGATCCTTGGCTGGCCGGCGTGGTCTTCCCGGGTCTGATCATCGTCGGCCTGATGGCGATTCCTTATCTGGACTACAACAAGAAAGGGAACGGCTACTACACCTTCAAGGAGAGACGGTGGGAGGTCACAACCTTTCTCTTCGGTTTCGTTGTTCTCTGGGTGATGTTGATCATCTACGGGACCATGCTAAGGGGTCCCAACTGGAATTTTTTCGGGCCGTACGAGACATGGGATCCGCACAAGCTGCCGGCCTTGGTGAATGTCAATCTGTCTGAATTCATCTACGTCAAGCTCCTGGAAACGGGTTTGCCCGCTTTCTGGCTGTGGCGCGAGATGTGGGGCATTCTTCTCATCCTGGCGTATTTCGGCGTCCTGCCGGCCGTGCTTGCCAGAACGGTTTTCAAGCGCTTCTACGCGAATCTGGGTTTCGTGCGCTTCCAGACCCTGACGTTCCTGCTCCTGGCCATGGCGGCCCTTCCCATCAAGATGTACCTGCGGTGGATCTTCAATCTCAAGTACATTGTGGCCATTCCAGAGTTCTTCTTTAACATCTGAGGACGACAGGAAATCCCGAGGTCATTGATCGATGGTCGAGGAATCACAGGATGATCTCAAGGCGCAGGAGCGGCATTACAGGAGTTCGCGCCTGAACGTGCTCTTTGCATGGTCGGCCATTGGCCTGCTCATCGTCACCCTGTGGTCCATTTACGCCGACTACAGTCGTGGCTGGAAAGATTACCAGCGACGCTTCCACGCCATGGAAGTCGCAGAGCTGGAGGCGAAGATCGGGAAGTCCCAAAGCGAAGTCGATGCCAAGCGGCGCCAGGCTCTGGAAAAGCAACTCGAGACGGCGCGCGCCTCCCTCAAGGAAAAGGCGGATCGCATCACGGATATCGATGCGCAACTCAGTGCCATGGCGAACGATCTTTATCTGGCCGACCAGAAATTTCGCTTCACCAAGGCCCTCCTTGATTCGGCGAAGTATGAGTACGAGGAGTCGACCCGGCATCATCCTGACAGGGTGGCCAGGACGCGAGCAGAGATGGAAAGACTGCAAGCTCTCCTGATGCGTGCGGACGAGAAGAACAAGAGTCTGAAGGCGCAGGAGAAGTCCTTGCGGGAGGAACGGCGGGAACTGACCTCGAGCGTGGACAAGGTGCAGCAGGAATTGAAGGATCTGGACAAGGAGACCGTCAAGCTGCGCAAGAGTCTGGCCAGCCTGAACCGCCCGGTGGCCGAAGCTGTTCTGAATGCCCCCATGCTTGACTTCATGAATCCCACCTTGAAGATCAAGCAGATCGTGGTGGAGGGTGTGGAGAATGACATCAACTTTCTGAGGATTCCCCGCGTGGATCGTTGCCAGACCTGCCACCTGGGCATTGACCAGGCCAAGTATATCGGAGCAGACGAGCCTTTCCGCGCGCATCGCGACCTGGATCTCATCGGAAGCTCGAGCTCGCCGCATCCCTTCGAAAAGATTGGCTGCACCATCTGTCACATGGGACGGGATCGTGGCGTTGGATTCGTGGAAGCGGCCCACACGCCCGATAGCCGCGCCGATGAAGCGCGCTGGGAACACGAACATCACTGGCATCGGATGCATCACTGGTTGGATCCCATGCTTGCCTCGCGCTACGTCGAAGCAGGCTGCCTGCAGTGCCATATGCGGGATGTTTCCATCCGTGGAGCAGACAAGTTGAGCCAAGGCAAGAAGCTGTTCGAGACCCTGGGCTGTCATGGCTGCCACAAGGTGGCCGGTTGGGACGACCTCCGCAAGGTGGGTCCTCCCCTGGATACCATCGCGACGAAAACCAACAAGGAATGGGTCAAGTACTGGCTGGCCAATCCACGCGGTTTTCGTCCGACCACCAAGATGCCGCGGTTCTGGTTTCTGAGCAACTCGTCGAGCCCGGAGGATATCGTCCGCAACAACGTTGAGATCCAGGGCGTGGTGGAGTATCTGTTCGAGCACTCCAGGAAGGGAAAGTTCTCGCCACCACCCTCGGGCGACCCGGCCAGGGGAAAGCGCCTGGTTGAGACGGTGGGGTGCCACGGTTGTCATAGCGCCATCGGGCCGGCCGGGGAGCATGGCGATGCCAATCCTCGTTCGCATGCGCCAAACCTCATGCATGTCGGCGCCAAGACTTATCCAGGCTGGTTGTACCAGTGGGTGCGAAACCCGAAGAATTATTGGCCCGAGACGGTCATGCCGGATCTCAGGCTCACCCGGGCCGAGGCGGCCAATGTCACGGCGTACCTTTCCGGGCTCAGGGACGAGGGCTGGCGGGACACCTATGAGAATCTTCTCTCTGTAAAAGAAGAGGACATGGCGACCGTTCGTGACGAAATGGTCCTGGGGAATCTCTCCCGCGACCAGGCCCGGGGGGTGGCCCAGGCGAAGCTGGCCCAGCTCAGCGAGCACCAGAAAATGCTGCTGATTGGTGAGAAAGCAATTGCGCGCTACGGGTGCTTCGGATGCCACAAGATCCCCGGTTTTGAGGACGCCCAGCCGATTGGCACGGAGCTGACCACCGAGGGATCCAAGTATGTGTCCCGTCTTGACTTCGGGTTTGAGGATCTCCCTCACGAGCGCCAGGATTGGTTCTTTCACAAGCTCAAGAACCCCCGGAGTTTTGATGCTGGAAGGGTGAAATCACCCGAAGAAAAGCTCCGAATGCCCGATTTTTACCTCTCGGACCAGGAAGCCGAGTCGCTGGTGACTCTGCTCATGGGGCTGCGGGTGGACGAGGTCGCTGCGGGCAAGAGGAGAGCGTATGACGCGCGGAGCACCGCCATCGAGAAAGGCTGGCGCCTGGTGAGAACCTACAATTGCACCGGATGCCATCTGATAGAGGGGCAAGGGGGCGAGGTCCGTCCTTGGATTCAGGCCGTCAAGGCGAAGGAAGGGTTGGCGGCGAGTGAGGCGCTCGCTTTTGCACCGCCCGATCTGCACACCGAGGGAGCCAAGGTCCAGAGCGACTGGTTGTTCCGGTTCCTGAAAAACGTCACGCCGATCCGGCCGTGGCTGGATATCCGGATGCCGACCTTTCATTTCACCGACGAAGAAGTCAATACTCTGACCTCTTTCTTTGCCGCCCTGGAGGATGCGACCTACCCCTTCGAGGACTACCGGGAGGGGTTTGCTCTGGCCCGTGGAGAGCGGACCATGGCGGATAAGTTGACCTCCAAGGACTATCTGAACTGCCTGTCGTGCCACCAGGTCGGCGACCGCAAACCGAGCACGCCGCCGGATTCCTGGGCTCCCGATCTCACGTTGGCCCGCTACCGCTTGCGAGCCGATTGGATTGGCCGTTGGCTGCAGGACCCGCAGGCGATCATGCCGGGGACCCGGATGCCGACTTTCTTCGCCGATGAGAATTCAGGGCCCCCGGATATTCTGGATGGAGACGAGGCAGCACAGATGAAGCTCCTGGCCCGGTGGGTCATGTCGCTGGGAGAAGAAAATCCTCACCAGGAAGCCGCTCTTTACGAAGGCCCTGGTCCTGCGCCCCTGGAGCAGAGCGCCATGGGAGAGGGAACGGCTGGCGAAAATCGTGAGGGTGGTGGAGGCGAGTGACCCTGAGCGCCGGCTTACTCGTAGCCCATCTTCTTTAGACCGGCATCATCCAAGCCCATGGCGTGGCCGACCTCGTGGAGGAGAGTGCTGCAGATCTCCTGCGCAAGCCGGGCGAAAGAATCGCTGTAGCGCTCGATGTTGCGGCGAAAGAGATAGATGCGGTCCCGGACGGGAGAAGGACTTTCCATGAGAGAGCGTTCCAGAAGCTCCGTGCCGATGAAGAGCCCGAAAACTTCGGGATTCATCGGTGGATCGAACTCGAACAAGATATCGGAGGCTGGCAAGTCGTCCACGATCAAGTGAATCGATCGCAAGTAAGAGAGAAAATATGGAGGCAAGGCCTGCCGCGCGGTCTCAATGGCTTGGCGGAATTGCTCTCCGGACAGCCGGAAAGGCATCCGGAAGCGGGTTGCGTCCAGTTCGTGGGCCCTGCGAAACGATGTGTCAGAGCCGGCGAAGTCGCCGTCTCGCTCCTGGCAGAGCCCCATCCAGTAGTGCGCGTCCGCCATGCCTGGGTCCGCAGCCAGGACACGGCGAAGCTCGTAGCGCGCGCCGGTGAAATGACACGTGGAGAAATGCGCGGATGCCAGGCAGAAACGGGCATCGGGATAGTCCGGATCGATGGCCAAGGCCGTTCGCAAATAAGGAACGGCTGGCTCGAACTGCCTCATCTCGACGAGGGCTGCCCCGGTCAGGTAGTGGCCGGGGGCGCCACCAGGCTCCGTGTCGATGGCCTGCCGGCCAAAGGCCAGAGCATCACCGAACCTGGCCTGCTCCAGAGCCTCGTAGGCCTCGTCAATCAGTTCGTGGTAGTCGTGGCTCATGACGGTCTCTCCAGGTCGCTGCGAGCTATTATCGTCTGAGATCCTGGTTTTTTCAACATTCATCCGACACCCGGCCGCTGCTGCCGCGGCCCGGCTCATTTCCCCCCGGCTCCTTTTCTTTTCAGGAAGGGATCCGTGCCGCGGGAGAGGGCGGCCAGGGTCCCATGCCGGTCCCGGAAGTAGGCCGTGGTGAAACGCCCGACGTAACCGCTGAGGAACCACATTCCGAGGAGGTTCGGGACGGCCATGAGGGCGTTGAACGAATCCCCCAGGTACCAGACGATGTTGAGATGGGCTCCCTGGATGAGGGCACCGGAAGCCAGAAGGACCAGAAAGATGTACCGATACGGCAAGATGACCTTCAGGCCGAAGATGTATTCCCAGCACCGTTCCCCGTAGTAGGACCACCCCAGAAGCGTCGAATATCCAAACAGAAAGGATGAAAGCGCGATGATGAAGCCGCCGTACGGAATCACGGAGCTGAAGGCGTTTGCGGTCAGCGCCGTGGATGTCATCCGCGGCATGATCGGCAGGTCGGCCGTGGCGGTCCGGAAGGACTTCCCGGTGAGGGAGAAGGCGGTCCCGTCCCGGTACACGGTGAGTTCGAACGTCTGGTGGGTGGGGAGGGCCAGAAGGCGTGTCCTGAGGTCGCCTTCATCCTGGATGGGCTGGCCTTCCAGCGCGTAGAGCACGTCTCCCTTTCTCAGGCCGCGCTGGACCAGGTGTGAGTCCTCAGCAAGCTGCGCCAGGATTAATCCTCCTGGCCCGGGCAGGGCATAGACGGCGGTTTCCTCCGGTGAAATGGCGCGCAGGTCCATGGCACCTTGTGAAGCATCCGTGAAGGCCCAGAACCCTGTGAGAACGATGCTAAGAGTGGTGAGGGTATTCACCACGATGGTGTCGATGAACGTTCCGGTCATGGCAATGAGGCCATTGCGGGTGGGGTCGTTACTCTTGGAGGCCGCCTGGGCGATGGCAGCCGAGCCCAAGCCCGATTCGTTGGACAAGACGCCGCGGGCCACGCCCATCCGGATCGCTTGCTGGATCGAGGTGCCGATCAGGGCGCCGCCGGCCGCGCGGGCCGAGAATGCCGAGCGGAAAATCAGCAGAAATGCGTCCGGGATCAGGCTGAATCGTGCAATCAGGATGATCCCCGCCCCCAGGAGGTAGAAGATGATCATCGCCGGGACCAACTTTTCGGCCACCGGTCCAATTCTTTTGATCCCGCCGATGATCACCATTCCGGTGAGCACCACCAAGATGAGGGCGGAGGCCCAGAAGGGAATCCCGAACTGATCCTTGAAGGCCAGAGCCATGGAGTTGGACTGCGCCATGTTGCCGGTGCCGATCAGCGCCGTCAACCCGCCACAAAAGGCGAAAGTCGCCCCCAGGATCTTTGCGATGGAGAGGAATCGGATGCCGTCGCGGCAGTAGTACATGGGCCCTCCGGCTGCTGATCCGTTGGGCAGGATGCGGCGGAAGCGAACCCCGAGAAATCCCTCGCCATACTTGGTTGCCATCCCGATGAATCCGGTCACCCACATCCAGAAAGGTGCGCCGGGACCGCCCGTGGCGATGGCCGTCGCGACCCCTGCGAGATTGCCGTTGCCGACGGTCGCGGCCAGTGCGGTCATGAGGGCCGCGAAAGGGGAGATGTCGCCCGGTTGATCCGCCGCGGCCTTCCGGTCTGCGGGGGAAAAGGTCAGGCGGAGGGCTTCGATCAGCCGCCGGACCTGGACCCCCCGGGTGATCACGGTATACATCACGCCTGTCAGGACCAGCAACGTGATCATCCAGGGGCCCCACATGACCGACTGGGTCCATTCGGTGATCCGCAACAGACTGTCGAGAATATTCTGCAAGGACGGCTCCCTGTCCGGGTGCATCCCTCTGATCGAGGTCGCACGGCCGCGGCAGCGGCCGCCACATCCTATGGAACCTCCCTCCACCCTGTCAACGCGGCGGGTCGGCGGGGATATAGAATCGGATCCGGTTCCGGTCCGCAGGCGAGAGGCGGCCGGAGATGGATCGGATCGAGACACCTCTCGCTGGAGGAGAGACCGGTTGCGATACCCGACCCGCGTTTATCCTTACAAGCCGTTGCCCGAATCCGAAATGAGACGCCGGGCCCGGGAGTTCCTGGAGTCCATGGCCTCGCGCCGCAGCATCCGCCAATTCTCTCCCCGCACCGTGCCACGGGCCCTGATCGACCTGGCCATCCGTGCCGCTGCCGGAGCCCCGTCCGGGGCCAACCGCCAGCCATGGTTTTTTGTCGTGGTCGGCGACCGGGAGCTCAAACGGAAGATCCGCGTGGCTGCCGAGGAAGAGGAAAGAAAGAATTACGAGGGCGGCCGCTTCCCGGAACGCTGGCTGAAGGCGCTCGAGCCGCTGGGAACGGACTGGCACAAGCCCTACCTGGAGACCGCCCCCTGGCTGGTGGTTTGCTTCCGGCAGGACTACTCACTTCTTCCGGACGGGAGGCGTGAGAATCATTACTATGTCGTCGAGAGCGTCGGGATAGCCTGTGGCTTCTTCATCGCCGCCATCCACCAGGCTGGACTGGTGACGCTTCCCCACACCCCCTCGCCGATGCGGTTCCTGTCGAGCCTGCTCCGCCGGCCGCGGAACGAAAAACCTTATGTTCTGTTCCCCGTGGGGTATCCGGCTCCGGGGGCCCGGATTCCCGATATTCAGCGCAAGCCGTTCGACCAGATCGTACAGGAGGATGACGGGACGGGAAGGGGAGACCCGGAAGGAGACACCGACCGGAATGGGTGAAGTCCAGGGTCTGCGTCTTTTCGTCGCCGTTGCCTTGCCGGAAGAGGTTCGCTCCATTCTGCGTGAGACGGTGTCCCATCTGAGACATTCCCTGGCCGCGGACCGGGTCCGCTGGGTGCGTCCGGAGGGCATGCATCTGACCCTCAAGTTCCTGGGCCAGGTGGAGGCCGGGAGGGTTCAAGGGGTGGAGCAGGCTCTGGGAGAGGCGGTTCATCATCTGATTTCTTTCCGCCTCTGCCTGGCCGACCTGGGGACCTTCGGCGGCCGGCATGGAGTGCGAGTCGCCTGGGTGGGGTTGGACGGCGATCTCTCCGCGCTGGAGCACCTTGCGGGACACGTGGAGAGAAGCCTGGTCTCCCTCGGATTTCCCCGCAGTCAGCGCCCTTTCAGGGCGCACCTGACACTGGGGCGGGTCCGGGAGGGAGTTCCCCGCTCCGGGAGGGAGCGTATCAGGCAGGCGGTGAATCGCAGCGTGCCTTTCTCCCGGCCTTTTTTCCGCGTCGATGAGATTCATCTCATGCAGTCAAGGCTGCATCCGGGGGGCGCCAGATACCAGAGGATCACGGGATTCCCGCTGCGCGGCGCAATCCTCTGAAGCGGATGCGATTGATGGAGGCCGTCCTATCTGCTTCAATAAGGTGGAGAGTTGACGGAAGGCCGCCGCGCTGCAGGCTCGCACTCTGACTGGATCTCTCTTCGGGGTCAGTGCCGTTCCGGTCACGGTTGAAGCCGATGTCTCCGGAGGGTTGCCCCACCTCACCATCGTGGGTCTCCCGGGCGGTGCGGTCCGGGAGGCAGCAGAACGTGTGCGCGCGGCGATCCGGCGCTCCGGGTTTCGCTGGCCGGCGGGCCGGATCACCATCAACCTGGCGCCCGCGGACCTGCGCAAGGGGGGGAGCGGGCTCGACCTTCCCATTGCCCTGGCATTGATGGGAGCCATGGGGGCCGTGCCGATCCGGCACCTCCGGCGGGTGGCTCTCTATGGAGAACTTTCCCTGTCGGGAGGGGTGCGCCCGGCGGGCGGGGCCCTGGCGGTGGCCCAGGCCGTGCTGGAAAAGGGGGCCGGGTGTCTGGTGACCGCCCGGGAGTGCGCCCGGGAGGCTGCCCTCGTCCCCGATCTGGCCGTGTACGCCGTGGAGAGCTTGGAGGAGACCCGTTCGCTGCTGCAGGCTCCTCCCGGACGCAGAGGAGAGCCCGTGCGGGGCGGGAGCGCCGCCGCCCTGGAGGGGGCGGCCTGTCCCGCCGACCCGGATATGGCTGACGTGCGCGGGCAGACGCGCCCCCGGCGGGCTCTGGAGGTGGCTGCGGCAGGCGGACACAATCTCCTTCTCATCGGACCTCCGGGATCCGGAAAGACCATGCTGGCCCGCCGCCTCCCCGGCCTCCTTCCGCCTCCCAGCCTGGAAGAAGCCCTGGAAGTGACCCAGATCGCCTCGTGTGCCGGCCAGGGCCATCCCGGCGGCTTGATCACGGAGCGCCCGTTTCGTGCTCCCCATCACACCCTGACCGGCCCCGCCCTGGTCGGGGGAGGGACCCCTCCCCGTCCCGGGGAGGTCAGCCTGGCCCACGGCGGAGTTCTTCTCCTGGATGAGCTGGCCGAATTCAAGCGCCCCGTTCTGGATCTCCTGCGCCAACCGCTTGAAGAAGGAACCGTTGCGATTTCCCGGGCCGGCCGGACAGCCCTCTTCCCATGTCGATTTCTCCTGGTCGGCGCCATGAATCCCTGCCGCTGCGGTTACCTGGGGGACCGGGAGCGGCCCTGTACCTGCCTCCCATCTGCGGTGGCCCATTACCGATCTCACCTTTCGGGTCCCCTGGTAGACCGGATTGATCTCCATGTGGAGGTGCCTCGTGTGGACGTCTCGGCACTTGCCGGGAACTCACAGACGGAAGGAACGGAACCGATCCGCCGGCGGGTCATGGCAGCCCGGAAAATCCAGGCGGAGCGCTACCAGGGAACAGATTTTGCCACCAACGGGGCGCTGGATTCCCGGGCTGTGCGGCGGCACTGTGCTCTCTCGCCGCAAGCCGCCCTGCTCCTCCAGCGGGCGCTCAGCGCTCTCTCCCTGTCTGCGCGGGCCCATGGCCGGATCTTGAAAGTGGCCCGGACGCTGGCCGATCTGGATGCCGAGGAGACAGTGGGCGAAAGACAGGTGGCGGAAGCGATCGCTTTTCGCGTTCTGGATCGCCGCTCTCCCGCCGTGTCATGACGGTGCGCCCGGAGGGCTTCGAGACGCGGCACTGTGCTACTATCCGGGCCGCATCCTGGGTTCAGGCCTCTTCATGAGGGCACGCGGTGGCACGTCGCAACACCGGACTCCTTCTCTTCATCGATGAACCTCCCAGCGTGGCTTCCCGCTGGCCGGATGCCGAACTTTCCGCCTCGGCGGTGGCTGCTGTCGTGGATGCGGTTCACCGGGATCTTCTTGCGAATCTTTCCTCCACGGAAGGAGTCACCATCTACCTGGCGCCGACGGAGGCCGGTGCCTCCCGCTACGTGGACCGCCTGGCGCAGGAAACCGGAACCACCGTATGCCAGGTGCCGGGAACCGGACCGATGCAACGCTGGGAGGCATCCCTCTCCATCCTCTACAATGAACGCGGACACCGGAAAATCCTGTGCGTGGCAGGGGGGATCCCTGATCTCTACCCGGAGGACCTGGCACGCATTCGCAGAAAACTTGACCTTTACCCGCTGGTGGTCGGCCGGGAGGGCGAAGACCGTTGCTGGTTGCTCGGCATGAACGGGTATCACGATGTGCTCCATTCCGCCCAGGTTCGCCCGGATGACCTCCTCCACCCGATTCTGAAGGCGGCCAGTGGACGGGGGCTCGAAGTCTCGGTGGTGGATACCAAGCATGCGATTCATGCCTCCTCCGGCGTGCGCCGCCTCCGCCTGCTCGCTTCCCGGCCCCAGCACCCGCGGCTCAAGAAGGCCTTGGCGGCGAGCGGTCTTTCCCCTCTCCCCAGGCCCAGCCCTTGACGCGCCGGAGTTGGGTTCGTACAGTCACACCCGGCTCGGGGCGCACCCCTCACAGTTTGGTAGATACCGTACGGTCCCGAACCGGCCTCAAAACAGGAGGAACCGCGTGAAGATCTTCATTCCCCGCCCGGCTGTTCTGCACACTCTGTCGTTTTTTGTTTCCCTGACCCTGGTGCTGTCTCCCGTCCCGGCCTCGGCCCAGGCGACCCTGGATGACGACCGCCGTTTCATCCAAATTTTCATCGAAGATGCGGCCATCGTTGAGAACGCCTGGGTCGAAGGGCAAGTGCGCCGCCGGGACCTGCAAGGGAATAATGATACGTTTGAAGGCGGGCCGGTCTTGGCTTTCAGTCCCGTGGACCGGCTGGAGGTCGGCGGACGCGTCAACCTGATCGACGCGGATTTCGGCCCCAGGAGTAAGAACGGCGTGGGGGACACGACCGTCTGGGGGAAGTGGCAGATTGTCCACAATCCGATCCAGTTCACGGTGGGCGCGGAACTCTTCCTGCCCACGGGAGACGAGGATGACAACCTGGGGACCGGAGAGGTGGATGCCGCCCTCTTTGCCGCGGTGCGCAAGAATCTGGCCCACGCTGCGGCCACCGGCTTCCTCGGTGTCCGCTCGAACAGCGACACCTCGGTGGGAGGCAACCTGGGACCTTCGTTTCTCCGGGACCGGGACGGCAAGCCGAGCGTCTTCCTCGGGGGCGGCATCCTGGTCCCGGCGTCCAGGCACTTCGGTCTTTCAGGCGAATTGACGGTGGAGACCGAGCGCTTCGAGAAAGGCGACTCCTCGGTGGAGGCCACGGCTGGCGGATACTGGTTCATCGCGGAGCATGTGACACTGCGCGCTGGACTGGGGATCGGCCTGGATGACGGCGCGCCGGATTGGGAAGGAATCTTCGGTCTGGCCTGGCACTTCTGACATCGTCTATGGCGCTCTTTGCAGGATGACGAGGGTCAGGTCGTCGGGCTGGTCGGTGCCGCCGGCATATTCCTCGAGTGCTTCCTCCACGGCCTGTTTCACGTTCCCGGGAGACTGGCCAGCGAGAGAGGCCACGAGTCGCCTCAGACGCTCCTCTCCAAATTCGTTCCCCTCAGAGTCCACGGTCTCCGTGACGCCATCGCTGCAGGTCAGGAGAAAATCCCCGGGCTCGATCTGAACCTGGCCAACGGGGTAGTGCGTTCTGGGCAGGATCCCCAGGGGTAAGCCGCTGGCCTTGAGTTCCTCCGTTTCACCGGACCTGCGAACCAGCAGGGGGGCGGGAGCATGGCCCGCGTTGATGAAGCGCACGATATGCTGCGAGGGGTCCAGCTGGAGGAACACCAGGGTGGCATACCGGTTCGCAGGCGCCGTGCGGGCCACATCCCCGTTGAGGTTGTCCAGCACCTGGGATGGATCGAGACCGTTCTCCACGTGAGCATGCACGCTGGCCTGCAAGGCCGCCATCAGCATGGCGGCGCCCATTCCCTTGCCCGCCACGTCGGCCACCACGATGCCCCAGCGCTGGTCCTCCATGGCCAGAAAATCAAAGTAGTCGCCGCCCACCTCGTAGCAAGGAATATTCATGCCCACCATCTTGTATCCGGAGAACACCGGCGGACAACTGGGTAAAAGCCTCTTCTGAATGTCAGCGGCAGCGCGGACCTCCTGCTCGAATCGCTGCTTTTCCAGGCGCTCGCCGAACAGCCGGGAATTCTCGATCTGGATGCCCGCGATGTTGGCAAGCATGGTGAGAACCCGAAGGTCATCATGGTCGAACAGGCCCGAGGCAAGGTGGGAATCGGCATAGATCAATCCGATCACATCCTTGTTGTTCCAGAGAGGCACCGCCATCACCGAATGGATCCCCTGGACCATGATGCTGGCCCCTTCCTTGAACCGGGAGTCGGCCTGGGCGTCTGATGTGAGAATGGCGACTTTTCGCTCCATGACCTCGTTGGCGATGGTCCGGCTGATGGAAAGATCCGCCCCTTTCTCGTCGCCTCGGAAGGCCCGGCAGACCAGCTTGCCCTGGGCGTCCAGGAGGAGCAGAGCCGCGCGGTCCGGATTCACGGCGCTGGAGACGAGATCCAGGATCTTGGGAAGCAGACCATCGATCGGTTGATGGGCCAGGAGCTCCAGGTTGGCTTTCTCGATCACCTGGAGCCGTCGAACCCGGGCCTGAAGATCCTCGCTGCTTGGCCGGTTGACCACCTGGGGCGCCGAGTCGGGCATGGTCATGACATCATTCAGGGGGAGAATGATGGTGCCCTCGTCGACCATGGGTTGATTCGAGAAAAACACCTTGCTGGACGGTTCCTCTTCTTGCTCCTGGAAGGTCAGGTTACAGCTGCCGAGAGTGATCCGATCTCCCGGACTCAGGCGGCTGGGAAGGTCGATCCGCCGTCCGTTCAGGAACGTTCCGTTGCGGCTCTTGCAATCCTGGAGAACCCAGCCATCGTCCTGTGGGCGCAACTCCGCATGTTTGCGGGAAAGGGAGAGGTCGGCCAGCACGATATCGTTGCGGGAGGATCGGCCGATTGTGAGGGGAGCGGCGCCGCAGAGTTTCCTGGACGACCGGGTTCCATCACTCTGGATGACGTGCAGGTAAGGCATCTTCCCCCCGAGGCGCGTCAGTGCGCCTATTGCACCACTGTTCTGGCCGTGAAGTCAATGAGGAAAAGACTCTCGCTTGACTTGCCGTGCGGACCGGGTCTAGCATACCGGGACTTCCACGCCCAGGCCAGGCGCACACTAGCAGGGAGGTCATTCATCCCATGCCCCCGGAATTCCAGGTCCAGGTTGTGGTCGGTAGCCGGATTGAATATATCGATGCCTTGCATGCCCTGGCGGAGGAGATGGCCCGGATTGCCGGATTGGCCGAAGAGGAACGCTTCAGTTTTGCCCTGGCGGTCAGGGAGGCGGTGACCAATGCGGTCACCCATGGGAATGGCGAGGATCGCGGCAAGAAGGTCACCTTGACGTTTGCCCTGGACAAAACGTGTCTGGTGGCCGCAGTGGCGGATGAGGGCAAAGGCTTCGGGTTCGACGACGTCAAGGATCCCCGGCTGGTCGAGAACAGGTTCAAGCCCTCGGGCCGTGGGCTGCTGCTGATCAGAAGTTTTGTGGATGAAGTCGTCTACGACTTCGATCCTGGACGAGGTTGCGAACTCCGGCTGGTCAAGCACCTCGTGGAGTAGGTATTCGAAGGCGAAATCTGGAGGGTGGAGATGAAGGCGAAAGCTCGGAAAATCGGACGTGTCACGGTCGTGGATATTGTCGGCAAGATCACGATCGGCAGCGGAGACGTGGTTCTGCGCGAGACCGTGCAGCGATTGTTCGACGAAGGCGAGCGGATGCTTGTTCTGAACCTGAACGGCGTCTCATACATGGACAGTGCTGGGATTGGAGAGCTGGTGGCATGCCACAAGCGCGCCCTCGAGAAAGGCGGCGAGCTCAAGCTCCTGAATCCCTCCGGAAAGGTTTACGATCTCCTCCAGCTCACGAAACTGGATGAGGTGTTCGAGACCTTCAAGGACGAGAAAGAAGCCCTGGTCTCTTTCTAGCCTGGATCACGGGCGGGAACCCGATCCGGGTTCGAGACCCGGGGAAGAGGCGCCGGAACACGGAAGTGAGCGGCCCGGGATGTTCCCTTGTCGATCACCGGCATGTCAGGCAACCGGTCGCTCACTTTTCCGAGTCGTGATCGTGTCCAGACGGAGAAGGTCCAGGTCCCGTCCTCGTTGCGGGCAAGGTTCTTCTGTGCGTCCGTCGCCTCCCGGGCCAGGCTCACGAGGGGAATCCGGAACGTGAAGGACTGGCCGGGAATGAAGCTGCTGAGCCCGCCGAGGCCAGGCATGCCTTGGAATCGCGTGATCGCGGGAGGGATACCGGATACGGAACCGCGGCGACGGCCCTGGCGAGCCGCTTCCACCATGGCCTGGAGAACGATCTCCCCGGGCTGGGGTCCGTCTCCCTCCCGGCGGGCGGCAGGCCGGTTCCCGAAGCCCAGGTAAATGGCGTAGGTAGCGCCGGGGGGGAGAGGCGAGCCGGAGGCCCCTATCGCCAGCTGGATGACGAGCACCGGTTCGGGTCCCCTGGCGCCCAGGGTCATCGGTGCGACCCGGATGTCGAGGGCGTCCAGGTCAATGGCCGGCGGAATCACCCGGCCGGTCGAGTCGAGCTCCACGGGGGGGTGCAGGGCGGATCGATCCTGGATGTGGAGATGCCGTCCCTCGCTCAGAAGAACCGCCGGCATGTCCGGGCTGGAACCGGACGAATCACTCTGCCATTCTTTCCCTGTATCCGGACCGGCCAGGGACGCTGGGAGCACGCCGCTGACCAGGAGCGCAACGACCCCCAGGACGCCTGGATGACAGAATCGATTCATGGGCCCGACACTCTCTTCTTGTCCACATACTACTACGGCCGGGTAGGGTCAAGATGTCAGGCGATGATCAGCCGTCCGTCGATCCCAGCCGGCCAGCGCGCCAGGCATGTCGGAGAACCGGCCTGATGCCGCTCCCTTTCCGCCTGCGCCGGGCAAGGTTTCCTGATCTCGATGGTCTTCTTCTCATCGAGAAAGAAGTCTTCCGCCGCGAGCCTTTCACTCGCTCCCAGATGGCCTCGCTCCTGCGTTCCAAATCTTCACGGACCACCCTGGCCGTGTGCCAGGGTGAGCCCGCCGGCTTCATCGCCGTGGCCTGGCGAAAGGGCGCTTCAACCTGCCGTATCGTGAATCTGGCCGTCCGCCGCCGCTACCGGGGGTACGGGATAGGGGGCGCCTTGATCCGCTCAGCCCTCGAGTCCGGAAGGCGGGGGCGTTTTCGTGGAGTGACCCTGGAGGTGGAGGTGAAGAACCGGCGGGCGCGATTCCTGTACGAACAGATCGGTTTCGGGGTGGACCGGCGGCTTCCCCACTACTACGAGAAGGGACGGCATGGCCTGCGGTATGTCTGCTGGTTCGCAGCCCGGAAGGGCCACCCTGCAGAGAACGCTGGCCGGTGATGCCGCGGCGGCCCCGGAGGCGGCCGTTTACCGGGATCCGTCTCCTCGCCTGGCCTGGTTCAGATCGACTCCCAAGGGGGCAAGGAAACTCCGGGACCCGTCCAAGGACGTGATCTCCAGGCGGTAGAAAAGCATCTCCCGGGTGTCCCGCACGGGTGCCGATCGCCGCAGGCGATCCACCGCAACGAACGTTCCCTGGACGCCGTTCACCGGGATATCCACCCGGTCGATGGGATGGTACGCTCCCTCGGCCTGCCCGGAGCGTAGGATGTTGAAACCCCGGATCCCGGCGAGACTGCTCATTCTCCAGGTCAAGGTGACCCGGTTTCTGTTGAGGCGAGCGTGGAAGTCGATGACCTGCTGGCCGGGATCCACGAATCGGGCCGGGAAAGCATTGGCGGAAAAGTGGGTGGATAGAACTTCATGGGCATAGACGATCTTGATCACCGCAACCAGGCTCTGGGTGGCGGCGTCGAACGAGGCCAGAACCGGATCGTTGGCTGCAAGAGAGAAACTCGTCGTGGTGCGAGGAATGAAAGTCCCCGGGGTGGCATCAATAAGGGTTCCCTGGACTTCGGCCTGTTCCAGTTCGGTCTCGGTGGGGCCGACCCGGTCGGTGAGATCACGTGCGGCGAAGAAGAGCTTGTAGCCCAAGATGGGGAACGGGGCACCGTCGTTGACCGTGGCGGCATTGGCCTCTTCCCAGGCGAAGTCCACCCGGCTGGGATCGGAGAAAACAGGCTGCGGACGGGGTATGGGCGACAGGCCACCCAGGCGTCCTTCCGCGCCGCCGGGACCAAACTCTTGCAGGTCGTTGCCCCCGTTGAAGGCGAGAGCAAAAAAACATGCTGTCTGTGCGACCACCGGCAAGCAGGTGGTGGAGTTCGAGTTTCCCACCTCGCCGAAGCTGACGACCTGGGACTGGCCGCCGTAGAAGCCGACATGGTCGAACGAATCAGGGCGGATCACCCCGTCCCAGACCGCGAACCAGTTGAGGTCCAGAAAGCCGGATGCGGAGGGGTAATTGCCCGTCAGCTGTCCGTCGCTCCGGTACTGCCCCAGCTTGCTGTAGCGTGGGTACCCATCCACTGGATTGGCGGCACCGAAGAAATCGGTGGGGTCCAGCTCGCTGTAGGTGCGGACCCGGAGGTTACAGGGCTGTTTTCCCCGGCCACAATTGAACAGGTCGCTGGGAACCTGGACCACCGCGGCCGTGACAATCTCACCGGGGTTCTGGGCGCGGCTCGAGATCGGAAAAAAACTGGCGGCGGCGGTCAGCAGGAGCAACAGCTTCTTCATGAGCGATTCCCCTTCGGCATTTTCTCCTTGCCAGGAAGTCCTTTATATATGCAAGGATATGTCCTAATACGCAGATGTATCTCTAAATATATATTTGAAAGATTGGAATGCAATATAGGGCTTGCCGCCCGGGAGAGAGGGAACGGGGGATGAGAGCGCCTTTTCGAGGATTTCCCCTGGAAGGCTCTATTTTGGTCGTTGCGGGAGAGGCCTCGGGAGACCACCAGGCGGCGGGGCTCGTGCGGGCTCTCCGGGAGAGGTTCCCCCGCCTTGATTTCTTCGGGATGGGAGGCCCCGAGCTGGCGGCGGCGGGGGTGGAAATCGTTCAGGATGTCCGGGAGCTGGCGGTCATGGGCCTGGCCGAGGTCTGTGGGAGCCTGTACCGCGGCTGGACGGTCCTGCGGCGTCTGCGCGAGGCTCTCCGCCACCGGCGGCCACGGGCAGCCATCCTGGTCGATTTTCCCGATTTCAATCTGCGACTGGCTCGGACGTCCCACGGGCTCGGCATCCCCGTGGTGTACTTCATCAGTCCCCAGGTCTGGGCATGGAGACCGGGGCGGGTGCAGACATTGTGCCGAACGGTGGACCAGATCATCTGCATCCTGCCCTTCGAGGTGGCTTTTTACCGCCGCCACGGGGCACGGGCGGTCTATGTGGGCCATCCTCTGGTCGACCAGGCTCTGAGAACGCCCCACCGGGCCCAGGTCCGGGCTGCTTGGGGGATCGACTCTTCGGGGCCGGTCCTGGCCCTTCTCCCCGGCAGCCGTCTTCAGGAAGTGCGTGCCATGCTCCCGGCGATGGTCGAGGCGGCGCGGCGACTGGCGCGCAACCCCGGGCTTCAAGCGGTCCTCCTGCCTGTGGCGGCGACGCTGGAGCGGGAGGATCTTCTGGCGGCCGCCGGGGGAGAAGAGGCCCTGCAGGGAATCCGGATCGTGCCGGGCGGCTTCTTCCAAGTCTTGGGCGCCGCGGACGTGGCCATGGTCACCTCAGGGACCGCGACCCTGGCGGCGGCTGTTTTCGACACACCCATGGTGGTCGGCTACCGGCTTCACCCATTCACCTATGTGGTCGGCCGGTTCCTGACCCAGGTGAGTGACATTGCTCTGGTGAACCTTGTGGCGGGCCGGCGCGTCGTTCCCGAACGAATCCAGGATGATTGCAATCCAGAGAGCCTGTCACGGGAGGTGCGCCGCCTCCTGGTTCGATCGGAGGCACGGCGCGCCCAGCAGGATTCTTTTCAGGAAGTGCGGTCCCTCCTGGGCCCGCCTGGGGTTTTCTCACGGGCCGCCGAGGCGACCGCAGCCGGTCTTTTCAAGAGCCGGCGGTGAGCACCAGGAACAGATCGTTGACATTGGTGCCGGTGGGGCCCGTCTCGATCAACGCCCCGGCCGCTGAGAGAGCAGGCCCCGCGTCCCGTTGGCGGAGATGCATTTCCGGTACCAATCCGGAGGCCCGGATCCGGCTCGCCGTCCGATGATCGACCCGGGCTCCGGCCGCCCAACCCGGCCCGTCTTGCCCGTCCGTTCCCACGCAGACCACCAGGGCTCCGGGGACCGGCTCCATGGCCAGCGCGGCGCTGAGAGCCGTCTGCTGGCAGCGGCCGCCGTTCCCTGCGCCGGAGCCCAGCCGAACGGTTGGTTCGCCGGTCCAGATGAGGCATCCGGGACGCGCGCGCTCCGCGGCCCGGGCCGCTTCCCTCGCCAGGCGTTTGCCGAGGCGGACGGCGTCGCCGCGTACGGCGCGCCCGGAGACCCGAACGGCATACCCCAGGCGGCGGGCCGCCGACCGCGCTCCGGCGGCGGCGAGCTGGCGGTCCCCGAGAACGACGAACCGCGTCCCGGGCCGGGAGCCCCCCCGTCTGGAACGGACAGGGGGAGGGGCGGAGTGACCCAGGAGCGCCGCCGCTCGCGGAGGGAGGAGGATTCCAGCTTGTCGGAGCCATACCGGGTCCATGGCGAACCGGGCCGGGAGACGGAGGGTCGGACCCGAAGCGCAGGCCCAGGGCTGGGACCGGGGGACATCCAGGAGGGCGAGGGTCAAGAGACGGGCCGGGCTGGCCGTGGCCGCCAAGCAACCTCCCTTGAGACGGGAGAACCGGGAGCGAATGAGATTCACCGGTCCGATGCGGAGCCCACTCCTGAGGAGGGATTGGTGGATCCGGGTCTTGTCTGCAGCCGACAGTCCCCGTGCGGGGACGGCGGCCAGGGCCGAACCTCCGCCGGAGAGCAGGAGGATCAGGGTGTCCTCACGCCCGGCCCCGCGGGCCAGGGCCAGAAGTGCCCGGCCGGCCTTGAAGGAGCCGGGCCCGGGAACCGGGTGCTCCCCGGCGCAGGCCACCAGAGGCTTCCTCACCCGGGAGGCGTCCACCTGTGGACAGGCCACCACCCCGTTCAACGGCCGGAGCCACGGCAGGGCGAGAGCGGCGCGGGCCATGGGCCAGGCCGCCTTTCCCAGCGCCATGAGCCGGACCTGCCGGCCCCTGATCTCCGGCCGGGCTCTCTCCAGGGCCGCCTGGACCAGGGGAGAGGGGTCGGCCGCCCGGAGCGCACCGGCCAGGATCGCCAGGGCGTCTCTCTCGAGGCGCTGCCGCCATCGCGGAGGGGAGGAACCCTTACCCACGGGGCAGGATCGCCTCCCGGATCGGCCCGGTTTGACGCAGTTGAAAAAGGTCGGCTATCATTTCACTTGTCTGCTCCGCGCGCGGCGCTCTCGGCCCTCCAGGTTTTTGGAAGCATCCAGGACGACCCATTCTGCCACAGTGCCTGAACACGGAAGACCCATGATCCGGGGAATGACCGGCTATGGCCGCAGTCACCGCGGCCAGGGCGGTACCACCGTCTCGGTGGAAATCCGCACTGTAAATCACCGGTATTGCGAGGTCCAGCTTCGCCTGCCGCATTTCTTGATGTCGGCGGAGCCCGCGCTGAAGCAGCGTGTGATCAGCCGCCTGGGCCGCGGCCGCATCGATGTCAGCGTCCGCGTGGAACGGCGGCAAGGGGAACCGATGGATGTTCATCTCAATGCATCCTTCGTGGAGGGCTTGCTCCGGGCCGCGGAGACTCTCAGGACCGATTATCAACTGCCGGGTGAGCTGGATGTAGCCACGGTCCTGGGGTACGCCGGGAGCGTCACCAGCCGCACCCTCATGGAGACCGTGGATGCGGACTGCCTCAGGCTGGTGGAGACCGCTCTGGGTGAAGCCCTGGATGCCGTCGAGAAGATGCGGGCCGATGAGGGCCGTGCCATCACCACGGATCTGGAGACCAGGTTGGAAACGGTGGAGAATCTCAGGGACCGCATCGAAAGCCAGGCCCAGGATCTCCGCCCCCGCCTCCAGGAGCGGCTCAAGCGCCGGCTGGCTGACCTGCTGGATGGGGAGCCTCTCATTGATTCCCGGCGGCTGGAGCAAGAGGTCGCCATGCTGGCTGAACGGGCGGACATCAGTGAGGAGCTGGTGCGTGTTGCCGCTTTCCTGTCCCAGGCGCGGGAGCTGGTGCGCAGCGAAGACGAGCGGGCCGGCCGGCGCCTCGATTTTCTCCTCCAGGAGCTCAACCGAGAGGTCAACACCATCGGCTCCAAGGCGTCCGATGCGGCCATCGGCAGCCAGGTGGTTCAGATGAAGCTCGAGCTGGAGCGCATGCGTGAGCAGGCTCAGAACGTGGCATGATGGCGGTGGCCGCATCGATTTCCCATCATGGAGCCCTCGTTGTTCTCTCCGCCCCTTCGGGCACCGGCAAGACGACCGTCGCCCGCCACCTGGTGGAGACCATTCCGAGCCTGGTGGCGTCCGTCTCCTACACGACGCGGCCACGGCGCGAACACGAGCGGGATGGAGTCGACTACTCTTTCTTGGATCGGACCTCCTTCCAGGCAATGGCCCGCGCCGATCGATTCCTGGAATGGGCGGAGATCTACGGACATCTGTACGGAACGGGGCGGGAGGCGACCGAATCTGTTCTCGCGCGCGGCGACGACCTCTTGCTGGTCATCGACGTCCAGGGCGCCCGATGGGTGCGCAAGCGGCAGCCCGGCGCCCTCTTCATCTTCCTGATGCCTCCGAGCTACGACGTTCTCTTGCGCCGGCTGCATGCCAGAGGCACCGAGTCCTCGGGAACCGAAGTCCAGCGCCTCCAGGTGGCTCGTGAGGAAATCCGGGCGTGGAGCGAGTATGATTACCTGATCGTCAACGACAGTCTGGAAGCTACCTGGCGGGCGGCGGAGTCCGTGATCAGGGCGCATCGTCAGACACGGAGCCGCATGGCGGCCCGGGCCAAAGCGATTGCCTCCACGTTTCCTTCCCCGTCCTTACTATTATGAGGATCGCTTATGTACAAGGTACCGGAGAGGATCGGTAGCAAGTTTCGTCTCATCACCATTACCGCCATGCGGGCCAAGCAGCTGCAGAGGGGAGCCCGTCCACGCCTGGAATGCCGGTCGACGAAGCCCGCCGCCATCGCCCGGGAGGAGGTCCTGGCCGGGCTGATCGATTTCCAGGTTGGCCAGGAGGCCATGGGGGATCTGGAAGAGGACGTGATAGAGCTGGCGGCAGACTGAGAGGGGGCGTGGAAGTTCTCCTGGGAGTCACCGGTTGCATCGCCGCCTACAAGGCGGCGGAAGTGGTGCGCCTCCTGCGCCGGCGGGAGGTCGGACTCCAGGTGCTCCTGACCCGGCACGGCAGCTGGTTCATCACCCAGGGGACGCTTCAAACCCTCTCGGGGAGACCCGTTCTCACGGACCTGTTCCAGCCAGAGACCGCCCAAGGGATCGAGCATATCAACGTCGCGCGCCGGGCCGACCTGCTCCTGGTGGCGCCGGCCACGGCTAGTATTCTCGGCAAGTTCGCCTCGGGCATTGCGGACGACTTTCTCAGCACGGTTTACCTGGCCTACCAGGGACCGGTTCTGATGGCGCCGGCGATGAACGGGGCGATGTACCGCCATCCTGCGGTGCAGGCGAACCTCCGGACCCTCGCGGCGCGCGGCGTGGCCTTCGTGGGCCCGGGCGAGGGAGAGCTGGCGTGCGGAGAAACAGGTCCGGGACGTCTCATGGATCCGGAGGCCATCGTGGCCGCGGCGCTGGAGCGCCTGGAGGTCCGGCCGGCGGCGGCGAGCCTCTCCGGCTGCCGGGTTCTGGTGACATCGGGACCGACGCGCGAACCGATTGACCCGGTCCGGTTTCTATCCAACCCGGCCACGGGCCGCATGGGACACGCGCTGGCCCGGGCCGCCCGGGATCGCGGCGCGCAGGTGGTGCTGGTTGCCGGTCCCACGGGGCTTCCCCAACCTGCGGGGGTTGAGCTGGTTCCAGTGATGACCTCCGGGGACATGGAAAAAGAAGTCCTCTCCCGGGCTGGAGGAGTCGACCTGGTCTTGATGGCGGCAGCCGTCGGTGATTTCAGGGTGGACCGGCCCTCGCCCAAGAAGATCAAGAAATCAGGCCGGGACCTGTCTCTGCACCTGGTCCCCGCCGTGGACATCCTGGAACGGCTGGGTCGGAACCGTCAGGAAGGCTGCGGTCCGGTGCTCGTGGGATTCGCGGCGGACACGGAGGATCTGCGCGCCAGGGCCTGGGAAAAGCTGCGGCGCAAGCGGGTGGATTACATCGTTGCCAACCAGGTGGGACGTCCGGGAAGCGGTTTCGGCGCCCAGACCAATGAAGTCCTTTTCTTGTGCCGCGACGGTCGAGAGGAAGTCTGGCCGCTCCTTTCCAAGGGCGAGGTGGCGGGGAGAATTCTCGATCGCCTGGTGGAAGACGGTGGAGTGTCTCCCGGACAGGGCGGTGTGAAGCCGTTTCCGCAGGCCTGTGAGTCATGAGCTGATGGAAGGGGACCCGGCCCGCGCGCTGCTGGAGCGGCTCCGGTTCCTCGGCGAGATAGGTGTCGATTCCCTCCGTCTTCGATCTTTTCCCTCCGTGCCGCCTGCGGCGGAAGGCGTCACCCCGGAGTTGGAGGCCGGGAGTCGGGCTCCGGGCGGGCGAGACCTGGCGGCCATCCGGCGGGAGATGGGCGAGTGCAGCCGGTGCGGCCTGTCAGCATCCCGGACCCGGATTGTCTTCGGTGTCGGAGATCCCGGGGCGGATCTGATGTTCATCGGTGAAGCTCCCGGCCTCGAGGAGGACCGCAGGGGGGAGCCGTTCGTGGGACGCGCCGGGCAGCTCCTGGACCGCATGATTGTGGCCATCGGTCTGCAGAGGCAACAGGTCTATATTGCCAACATCGTCAAGTGCCGCCCCCCCAACAATCGCAATCCTCGCGAAGGTGAAATGCAAGCCTGCGCCCCGTTCCTGGCGGCACAGGTCGAAGCCGTCGCGCCCAAGGTCATCGTGGCTCTGGGCAAGGTTGCGGCCTCGGCGCTGCTCGGAGAAGAGATTGCCATCACGCGGGCCCGCGGTCGATGGCGTTCCTTCGGCCGCATCCCTCTCATGCCGACTTTTCACCCTGCATTCCTCCTGCGCCGCTATACCCCGGAGAACCGGAGAGCCGTCTACGATGATCTGCTCCAGGTCAGGGCGATCCTGGACGGCACCGCCACTCCCTGATCCGCCGGCGTCATGGGTACCGCCGCATCAATGGCTGTTCTCATGAGCCGTCGTGTCGAGGTGGCCGTGCCGGTGCCCCTGCGCAAGACCTTTACCTATGCGTGGCCAGAGAACGGGCCCTTGCCTCTTCCGGGAGTTCGGGTCCGCGTTCCATTCGGCCGCCGCCGCATGACCGGGGTGGTGGTGGGGGAAAGCACGGGAGAGGCTGGGGCCGGCACGGGGTCCATCTCGCTGCGCCCCATCGAAGAGGTCCTGGACGATCTCCCCCTCCTCCTCCCGTCCATGCTCGAGATGGCACGGTTCGTCGCGGACTACTACGTGGCGCCCATCGGCGAGGTACTGAAGCTTTTTCTCCCCCCCGGGAAGGGAGCGGCCAGCCGGAAGGACAGGGAAAAGAAGCGTGTGGTGGAGGTCCGGTGCACGGATCGCCTGCCGGTGCGCCAGGTGGCGGAGATGCTGAGGCGCGCTCCGGCCCAGCAGAGAGCTTTCCGGAGGGTGAAAGAGCTGGGCGGGCGCGCCTCTCCGGCGCAACTTGCCCGGGAGGGGATCAAACCCGGAATCCTGAAAGCACTGGCGGCTCGTTCCCTGGTCACGCTCTTCCATGAGCCGGTCCCGCGGGCCGGCCTTCCGGAAGGGTTGCTTCCCGCCACCGGGACGGTGGCCTGTCTTCTGCCGGAGCAGAAGCGCGCCGTGCAGGAGGTCACTCGAGCGGTACGGGCGGGTGGATGCGGCAGCTTTCTCCTGCGTGGCGTGACCGGGTCGGGAAAGACAGAAGTCTACCTGCGTGCCGCGATGGTCGCGCTGCAGGAGGGACGCGGAGCTCTCATTCTTGTCCCGGAGATCGGCCTCACGCCTGCCTTGCTCGGGCGGCTCCGGGGGCGCGTCGGCGACCGGTTGGCGGTCCTGCACTCGGGCCTCAGTCCGCGCCTGCGGCGCGTGCAGTGGGATCGCATCAGGCGCGGGGAGGCCAAGGTGGTCATCGGGGCGCGCTCGGCTCTTTTCGCGCCGCTGGCCGACCCCGGCCTCATTGTCGTTGACGAGGAGCAGGACACGTCCTACAAGCAGGAGGAGAACCCCCGCTACCAGGCGCGCGACCTGGCCCTGGTCCGGGGGCGCCTGCAACAGTGTCCGGTCCTGCTGGTCTCCGCCACCCCGTCCCTGGAATCGGCGGCGCGGGCTGCCCAGGGGCGCCATGGCCTGCTGATCCTCGCCCGGCGTGTCCAAGGCCGGGCCCTGCCCCGGTGCGAGATTGTCGACCTGCGCCGTGAATTCCGGGAGGTCGGCCGGATGACCCTCCTGTCCCGGCGTCTGGTGGAGTCGATCCGAGAGAATCATGCCGCTGGCGGCCAGACCATGTTGCTCTTCAACCGGCGGGGCTGGGCCGCCTTCATCCTGTGCCGAGCCTGCGGCGAACCGGTGATCTGCGGCCGATGTTCGGTGAGCCTCACCTATCACCGCAACCGGGAATGCCTGCTCTGCCACTATTGTGGCTTCACCCGGGCCGTGGTGAAGGCTTGTCCTTCCTGCGGCGAGGAGGCCGTGCAAGAAATGGGCGCCGGCACCGAGAAGGTCGAAGAGGAGATGGCCCGGCTTTTTCCGGACCTGCGCCTCTTGCGCATGGACGCGGACTCGCTGCGGCAAGGAGGGGGCCACGCGCGGCTCCTGGCGCGCTTCGCGCGCGGCGAGGCTGACATGCTCCTGGGCACCCAGATCATTGCCAAGGGCCACGATTTTCCCGGCGTGACCTTGGTGGGAATCTTGGGGGGGGATGCTCTTCTCGCCTTTCCCGATTTTCGCGCCGCCGAATGGACCTTCCAGCTTGCCACGCAGGCGGCCGGCCGGGCCGGACGCGGCCGGGAGCCGGGACAGGTGATCTTGCAAGCTTTCCGCCCCGATCATTATGCGTTGCAGCGGGCCCGGGAGCATGACTACCCTGGCTTTTATCAGTGCGAATCGCGGTTCCGGCGCGCGCTCCTGTATCCGCCCCACGCGGTCCTTGCGGCGGTCCGCGTCCAGCATCGCGATTGCGGGCGTGGCGCTTCCCTCATCCGCCGGGTCGAGGGGATGCTGCGGGCCGACCCGGATGCGGGCGAGCAACTCCGCATTCTCGGCCCGGCGCCGGCGCCCCTCTCCCGGTTGCGCGGCCGCTACCGTTTCCATCTTCTCCTGAAATCCCTGAGCCGGCGCCGCCTCACCGCGGTCTTGCAGCGCCTGGGCCGGAACCTGGAAGCGGCCCGCGGGCCGGCCCGCGGGGTTTCCATCGATGTGGATCCCGTCTCGATCTTGTGAGCGGCGACGGCACCGCGGGAGAAGAACGGCCAGCGGCTGCCTTGCGGAGAGGATCGGTTCCTGGCACCATTCAAGCGAAAGGCGGACGGATGATCATCGTGACGGTGCGGGAGTCGTCGGTGGCCGATGCCCGCCGCGCGGTTTCCGTGCTGGGTCCTGGAGCCGGCGGCGTGGAGATGCGTCTGGATGACCTGGCGGGACAGGACTGGGGCAGCGTCATTGCCGGATGCCGGTGGCCCGTCATTGCCACGTGCCGCCGGCGGAACGAACATGGAGGGTTCACCGGCAGCGAGACCGAGCGCCGGCGGCTGCTGAGGAAAGCGCTGGCTGCGGGAGCTTTCAAGATCGATGTCGAGGCCGGCGCCTTTGCCAGAAGCTTCCTGGATGAAGTTCCCCACCGGCGCTTGCTGGTGTCGGTACACGAGTACCGGCCGGGAACGACCTTCCTCTCCGGCCACGCGGACGATCTGATGGCTCTTCCGCGTGGAGTCAGTGTCAAGCTCGCCTATACGCCCCGCAGGGTGAGTGATTGTCTGGCGGGACGGTCGCTTCTGGCGCGGGCGCGGCGCGAGGGGCGCGAGATGACTCTGGTGCCCATGGGAGAAGCTGGAGTTCCCGGCCGGATCCTGGCCCTATCGTGGGGATCCGCTTGGTCCTATGCCGCTCCCGATGGCGCCCCGCCCGTGGCCCCGGGCCAGTCTTCGCTCTTCGAGCTCGCCGATCTGTACCGGGCTTCTGGCATCGGCCCTGATACGGTGCTCACCGGGTTACTGGGCTGGCCCACCGCCCCATCCTTGTCGCCGTGGATGCACAACCGGGCGGCTCGCGACGCCGGGAGGGATGCGCGCTACCTCCCGTTCCCGGAAGAAGACGCGGCCGATTTCCTGGTCAACGCAGCCGCATGGGGACTCCAGGGAGTGAGTGTCACGCATCCACACAAGGAGCGGGTGCTGCCCTGGCTGGATGAGCTGACGGATGCGGCTCGCGGGTGTGGCGCCGTGAACACCCTGTCGTTCACAGGCAGCCGGTGCCTGGGGGACAACACGGATGCGCCGGCCTCCCTGGCCGCCCTGGAGCAGGTCTGGCCCGCGGGCCAGGGGCTCGCAGGCAAGTGCATGGCGATCGTGGGCGCCGGAGGCGCGGCGCGCGCGGTGGCGTGGGCCGCCAGCCGGGCGGGGATCCGGGTCACCCTCTATAACCGTGATCCTGGCCGGGGCGAGGCGGCAGCCGCCGCCGTGGGAGCGGTCCGGCGGCCGCTGGAGGCGCTGGCCGAGGCCCAGGCGGACATTCTTGTCAATGCGACTCCCGTGGGCATGTGGCCGCGCGTGGGGGAATGCCCCGTTCCGGAAGAGGCGATCCGGGCCAAGGTCATTTTTGACCTGGTGTCCAACCCGGTCGAAACCTGCTTGCTGAAGTGCGGGAGAGCGGTGGGAGCGCTGGTCCAGAACGGCCTGGCCATGCTGGTGCGCCAGGGCGAAGCGCAATACCGTGCATGGCATGGTTCTCCGCCGCCTCCCGGTGCGTTCCAGGCCGCGGCCTGGGAAGGGTTGCGCCGCCGGGAACAGCTATAATGGCGCCGTCATGAACTCCCTTCCCGAGCGCTATTCGCGTCAGGTTCTCTTCAGCGGGATCGGTCCGAAAGGCCAGGATCGCATGGCGCATTCCACTGCGGCCGTGGTGGGCCTGGGCGCGCTGGGCTCCATTTCCTCCGCCTACCTGGCGCGGGCCGGCGTCGGCCACCTTCATCTGATCGATCGCGACCTGGTGGAACCGAGTAATCTGCAGCGCCAGGTTCTCTATGACGAAAATGACGCGCGAGGACACTGCCCCAAGGCCGCCGCGGCGGAGCGCCACCTGCGGCAAGCGAACTCGGAGATCGAGATCGTGGGGCATGTGGAGGATCTCACTGCGGCCACCATCGCCCGGCTTCTGGAAGGGGTCGACTTGGTCCTGGACGGGACCGATAATTTTGAAACACGCTTTCTTCTCAACGAGTGGTCTGTTCGCGAGCGGGTTCCCTGGATTTACGCGGCAGCCGTGGGCGCCTATGGAGTGACCTTTCCCATCCTGCCAGGGGAAACGGCGTGTCTGGCCTGCGTCTTCGAGCCCCCGCCGCCAGCGGACGTCTCGCCCACCTGCGAGACCGACGGGATCCTCGGCCCGGTGGCGGGAGCGGTGGCCTCCGTCCAGACGATCGAGGCCCTCAGGATTCTCTCCGGAACAAAGCCCCGCATGCGGCAGAGCTTGAACGTGTTCGATCTCTGGAGCGGCCGGATCCAGCAGGTTGGCCTGCAGCGCCAGGAAAACCCGGATTGTCGTGTCTGTGGTGAGAGACGGTTTCCGCACCTGGAGGCGAGAGCAGGCTCGGTGGCGGTGCGGCTGTGCGGCCGGAATGCCGTGCAAGTGACTCCCGTTGAAAAGATGCCGGTGGATCTGCCGGCCCTGGCGCGCCGGCTGGGAGCGGCCGGGCATGTGGTGGCCAACCGATTCCTGGTCCGCGTCCAGCTGGCCGAGGGCGAGTTGACGGTCTTTGCCGACGGGCGCTCGCTGGTCCGGGGAACCGATGATCTTGCCATGGCCAGAAGCCTGGTCGCTCGTTACATTGGAAGCTGAGCGCGTGACCTACCTGAACAACGCTGCCTTTTCACACCCCAAGCCAGAGGAGGTGTACGCCGACATGGACGCGGCCGCCCGGAGGTGGGTTGCCTATCCCGGAAGTCGGATTGCGGCCGGGAAGGACGATGCACGGGATCTGATGGAGGATACCCGGCGGCAAGCCGCGAGCCTCTTCGGGGTCTCGGAGCCGGGGCGGGTGATCTTCACGCTCAACGGAACGGATGCCCTGAACATCGCGCTGAAGGGGTTTCTCAAGGATGGGGATCATGTTCTCACCACCAGCGTTGAACCCAGCGCCATCTCCCGCCCGCTGACCCACCTTCAGATGAAGGGGCGGATTAGCCTGACCCGGATCGAGGTGAGGGAGGATGGCTGCATCGACCCTGGACGCCTGGAACGAGCCATCCGGCATCGCACGCGGCTCGTGGCGATCTCGCATGCATGTAGTGCCCTGGGGACGGTGCGTTCCGTGGAGGAGATCGCCCGGATCACCCGCCGCAAGAACGCGCGCTTGCTGGTGGATGCGGCGCACACGGCCGGAGTGGTCCCCCTTGCCGCGGAGGAATGGGGGATTGACCTCCTGGCCATGTCGGGCCACAAGGGGCTCCTGGGTCCTGCCGGCACCGGTCTCCTGGTGGTGGGACCGGAGGTCAGCCTGGCGCCATGCCGGGAAGGGTGGACCGGCGGAGACCCGGTGCTGGAGGTCCAGCCGCTTGACCTTCCCTGGGCCCTCGAATCCGGAATGCCGAACCTCCCGGGCATTGCCGGCCTGCGCGCCGGATTGCTGTTCCTCAAGCGTGAAGGAGTCGAGAAAATCCGGGAGCACCAGACGACCCTTGTCAAGCGGTTCATCGGCGCCATTGGTCTGGACGACCGTTTTCACCTCTACGCGGCGCGCGGGGATGTGCCACGGACCGGGACGGTCGCTTTTTCACTGCGCGGATTTCCACCTGCCGAGCTGGCGGCGATCCTGGCGCGTCACTATGACATTCACGTGGGCGCCGGGCTGCACGGATGCCCGGGGGCCCACCGCGCATTGAAAAGCTTCCCGGAAGGCACCGTGCGGATCTCTCTGGGCTGCTTCAACACCGAAGCGGAAGTGGATCGCACCGTAGCGGGATTGCGGGAGATTGCCGACTCCGGCTTGGAACAGGCGCGTGAGCTGGCCTCTCGGACACCCAGCGAGGTGAGAGAGGCGCTTTGAGCCTCTGGAAACTGTGCTCGCATGGCCTGCCGCCTCGGGATAGGGACACGGGCGGCCGCGGTGCATCGAGCCCCGCCGGTGATCGCGGTCCCGTGACGCCAGGGGGGCAATTTCTTGACATGGCTCCTGGGTCGGGTTAGCATCCAGGGAACATGAGAATGCGTGGTTCATGCGAACGGCGTTATATCGGGGCGATGGTTTGTTTCCATGGTCTTGACGCGCAGGAGCAGCCGGCTCTGGCGCCTTGGTGGTATCCCAACGATACCGCCCGGGAGGGCGGAGAGGGTCCCTGAGGCAGCGAGTCGCCGCCAGGTCGCGTACCATAGACAGGGCCCCTCGCCGGAATCGGGAGGGGCCTTTTGATTGCCACCGAGAGGCCGAACAGAAGCGTCGTGAGACATGGACAGCGAGGAACGATGCCCACTGCGGGCGGCGGGCGCGCGCCTGCCCGGCCTGCCGGGGCCAGGAGGGGAGTGTGGGGAGGGGCCCGCGTGATGCGAGTCTTGCCCGGACTGCTTTTCTTTTTGTCCGGGTGTGCGGGCCGGCAGCTGCCGCCGTCCTCGACCGCTGACCTTCCCACACCGGTTGTGGCGGATGAGGGGCCCCCGGCACCGGAAGTCTCCCGCAGGTTATCGTATTTTGTCTACGTGGAGGAAGGGAAAGACCTGATCTTCACCGTGGGCGTGCGGGCTGCGGCTTTCCACGAGATGGACGAATACTTCCCGTTGGAAATCGCCGTCGTCAATCGCATGAAGGGCGCCACCTGGATCGTGACCCGCGACTCATTCACGCTTCTGGACGAGGCGGGGACCCGCTACAGGCTACCAACAGAGTGCGACCTGATGAAGAACTATACGAAGCAGAGCTTTGACCTGGCCCTCTTCGATGCGCGATCGGTGACCGCTGGAAAGCTGGAGGGGTATTTCCAGGTGGAGAGCAATTTCTTTCCTGATCCCCATTCCGGCGTCTTCCGGCGTCCCGACACCGTTTCGGGTGGAAGCGGCGTCCGGCCGCGAAGCAAGAGCCTGGTGCCCTATGAAAGGGTGGAGCTTCCGCCCTTCCGCTTCCTGGAGGATGTCCTCTATTTCCCCCACCCTGCGGGAAAGCTCGTCGGACAGAAGCTCACCTTGGCGTTCCATCCCCAGGGGATCAGCGAGCCCGCGCGCGTCGCTTTCCGGGTGCGAAAGATCCACCCATGAACAGCTCTTCTTCCCCTGTTCCCGGCGCGGCGGCAGGCTCCAGGTACAGTTTCACCGAGCGGGATCTGGAGCCACTTTCACGCCGCGGAAATCTGGCCATCCTCTGTCGCACCATCCTGGCCGATCTGATGACGCCTGTCGGCGCCTACATGAGGCTGGCCAGGGGGCATCCTCATGCCTTCCTGCTCGAGTCGGTTGAAGGCGGTCTGTATCTGGCCCGCTATTCCTTTCTGGGAGCCGGTGCCCGGCGCGTCTTCCGCATCCGGCGCGGTCGCGCCAGCCTTCAGGAAAACGGGGGCCCGGAGAAAGCCCTCTCCGGTGCGCCCATGGAGGAGCTGAAGGCGTTGCGCAGGCGGACGCATCCGGTCCCCTTGCCGGGTCTGCCTCCGTTCACCGGAGGGCTGGTGGGCTTTTTCTCCTATGATTTTGTGCGCTGTCTGGAAACCGTTCCGGACCGCGCGCCGGACGATCTGCATGTGCCCGATGCTGTCCTGGCGGAATATGGCACGATCCTGGCCTTTGACCACCGCCGCAACCGGCTTCTTCTCATGGCGCCCGTAGCCCTCGATGGGGGGCAAGAAAGGCGGAAGGCCTCCTACCAGCAAGCCTGTCGCCGGGTGGAGGAGTGGATCCAGATTCTCACACAGCCCATGTCCCTCCCCTTGACCCCCTCGGTCCATCGGGCGGCCGCTCTGGAGGTGGCGGGCCGACCCTCTGTCGAGTCTTTCCGCGCTGGGGTGGTAGAAGCACGGCAGAAGATTGCCGCGGGCGAACTTTTCCAGATGGTGATCTCCCGGCGTTTTTCCGTGCCATGGAACGGTTCGCCCCTCTCCGTGTACCGCAGTCTGCGTTCCTTGAATCCCTCGCCCTACCATTTTCTTCTGGCTTGCGATGGCGATCATCTGGTCGGTGCCTCTCCGGAGATGCTGGTCCGGGTCCAGGGACGCCGGGTCACCGTGCGGCCCATCGCCGGAACCCGCCCCCGGGGAGAGAACGAAGAGGCGGATCGCCGCCTGGAACAGGACCTGGTTGCAGATGCCAAGGAACGAGCCGAGCACGTGATGCTGGTCGACCTGGCCCGCAACGACATCGGCAGAGTGGCATGCCCGGGCACGGTCCGGGTGGAGAGGCTGGCGCAGGTGGAGCGTTACTCTCATGTCATGCACATGGTCTCATCGGTGGTGGGCGATCTGCGTGAGGATGCCGATGCCGTGGATGCACTCACCGCCTGTTTTCCCGCGGGCACACTGACCGGCGCGCCCAAGATACGCGCCATGCAACTCATCGAGGAATGGGAGCCCTTCCGGCGCGGACCCTATGGCGGCGCCGTCGTCTATCTCGACCATGCGGGCGATCTGGATTCCTGTATCAACATCCGCAGTGTGGTCCTCACGGGTGAACAGGCGCATGTCCAGACGGGCGCCGGCATTGTCGCTGATTCGGTGCCGGAGCGCGAGGAGCAAGAGATCGCCCACAAGGCCCGGGCGATGCTGACCGCCCTGGCGGAAGCGCGGGAGATCGAATCGTGATCCTGATGGTCGACAATTATGATTCGTTCACCTACAACCTGGTCCAGTACATGGCCGAGCTGGGGGAAGAGGTGAAAGTGGTCCGCAACGATGCTCTCAGCGTGGAGGCGATCTTGGGGCTGGCTCCCCGGGCGATTGTGATCTCGCCAGGGCCCGGCCGGCCGGAGGGGGCCGGGGTGAGCGTGGCGCTGTCCAGGGCTGCCAGCGGCCATGTTCCGCTGCTGGGGGTGTGCCTGGGGCACCAGGCGATCGGGGCTGCCTTCGGCGCGCAGGTGGTGAGGGCGCCACGCGTCATGCACGGCAAGACCTCTCTCATCCACCACGACGGAAAATCCCTTTTCACCGGTCTTCCCCTGCCTTTCGAGGCGACCCGCTACCACTCACTGGTGCTCGACCGGTCCTCCATTCCTGAGAGCCTGGTTCTTACCGCATGGACCGATGACGGCACGGTCATGGGGATCCGCCACCAGGAGCACATGGTGGAAGGAGTCCAGTTCCACCCGGAGTCGATTCTCACAAGCTCGGGCAAGGCGATCCTGGCCAACTTTCTGAGGCAGTGCGCATGAGAAGCTCCCGGGAACCCGGAAGTGATGGAGATGTGGTGGATGCCATCCGGGATCTCGGTGCCGGAAAGGATCTGGGTGAGACGCGCACCGTCCGGCTCATCGGCGAGATCATGGACGGAGCGCTGACGCCGGCGCAGACCGCAGCCCTTCTGGTGGCCCTGCGAATGAAGGGGGAGACCGAGGCCGAGATCGCCGGGGCGGCCCGCGCCCTGCGCGCCAAGATGACTCCAGTCGCCACGCCGGACAGAATCGTGGTCGACACCTGCGGCACCGGAGGGGACGGCCTGCAGACGTTCAATATCTCCACGGCCGCCGCCTTCGTTGTGGCGGGCGCCGGCCTTTGCGTGGGCAAGCATGGCAACCGCTCCGTGTCGTCCCGCTGCGGGTCAGCCGATGTCCTGGAGGCGCTGGGAGTGCCGTTCTCATCCGATCCGGAAGAGCTCGCGGCCTGTCTCGATCGCCACGGGATGGTGTTCTTGTATGCACCCTCCCTGCATCCGGCCATGAGCCATGCGGCCAAGACGCGGCGCGAGATCGGGGTTCCGACGATCCTCAACCTGGCCGGGCCGCTGGCCAACCCGGCGGGTGTGCGCCATCAGGTCGTCGGGGTTCCGGAGGCATCGCTGGCGCCTGTCCTGGCTCGCGTTCTGGGGCGGCTCGGGGCGGTGTGCGCCTGGGTGGTCACCGGCGAGGGAGGAATGGATGAGTTGACCACCACCGGTGTGAACCGAATCGCGGTCTGGAGCGATGGCCGGGTTCAGGAGCGTACGGTGGACGCTGCCGCCCTGGGATTGCCGCGCGCCCGTCCTGAAGACCTGCGGGGGGGAGACAGCCTGGAGAATGCCTCCCGAATCGAAGCCATTCTCCGCGGCCGTCCGGGACCTGATCGGGATATTGTGCTGTTGAACGCGGCGGCCGCGCTGGTGGTGGGCCAGAAGGCGCCGGATCTTGGCTCCGGGTTGGCCAGGGCGGCGTCAAGCATTGATTCGGGCGCGGCCCATGGTGTCCTGGAGGCCGTGCGGCGCCCCGGAGCGGGCCGGGAAGGGACGGCCTGATGGCACCGGGCGACCTCCTGACCCGGATTGCCGATGCGAGGCGGCGGCGGGTCGATCTCCTGCAGAAGGTTACCCCGCTTCCCGTGCTCCGCGAGCGGGCCCGCGGCAGAATTCCCAGGAGAGATTTCGCGCGGACCCTGGCCCTCCCTCGAGCTGGACCGCTGCCGGTGCGCATCATTGCGGAGATCAAGCGGGCGTCCCCGTCGGAGGGGCTCATCCGCGAGTCTCTGGATCCGCAATCCCTGGCCGGGGATCTGGTCGCCGCAGGGGCGGATGCCCTGTCGGTGCTCACCGAGCCGGGCTTCTTTCAGGGGAAAGGAGTCTTTCTCAATCAGTGCAGGCGGGGCGCTCCCCACGCGCCGCTCCTGCGCAAGGATTTTCTTCTGGATCCGTGGCAAGTCTGGGAATCCCGCCTGCTGGGCGCCGACGCGGTCCTGCTCATCACGACCCTGCTTCCCGGATCCCTGCTTACCCGGATGTTGAAGACCGCGGAAGAGGCCAGTCTGGAAGTTCTGGTCGAGGTGAAATCCCAGGGGGAGCTGGACACGGCCGTTGCTGCGGGCGCGCGTGTCATCGGGTTCAATGCGCGCAACCTGTCCGACTTCAGTGTCGACCTGAGGCGTGTGGAGCGCCTGGCTGCCGCCATTCCCGCGGGGGTCACAGCTGTCGCCGAGAGCGGCGTCCGCAGCCGGGATGACCTGCTGCGGCTGGGAAACGCGGGCTTCCACGCCGTTCTGGTCGGGACGGCCTTGATGCGCGAGAAAAGTCCGGGGGAGACCCTGGCAGCGTGGCTGGCTGGAGCGCCTCTCGGGAAGGAGACCGGATGATCTTCCGGGTGAAGGTCTGTGGTATCACGCAGGCGGAAGGATTGCAGGAAGCGGTGGCCGCCGGAGCGGATGCGGTGGGGTTCAATTTCCATCCACCCAGTCCGCGCTTCGTTCCTCCAGAGGTTGTGTCCGGCCTCGTCAAGGGTTTACCACGTCAGGTGGTGACGGTGGGAGTCTTCGTGAACCTCGGCCTGGACCATGTGGTGGAATGGATGGACCGGTCCGGCGTGACGTGGGCCCAGTTCCATGGGGACCAGCAACCGTCTGATCTGGCCGGATTCCCGCGCCCGTGGTACCCGGTCCTGCGTCCGCCGCGGGATGAGGGATCTCGCGTGGAGGCGTGGGAGCGGGCTCCCTGTATTCTCGTGGATGCCCGGGAGCCGGAACGGTACGGAGGCACCGGGCGGACGGCCAACTGGAAGACCGCCGCCAGGCTGGCCCGGCAGCGTCCGGTGATTCTGGCCGGCGGCCTGCACTCCGGAAATCTCGAGGCGGCCCTGGAAGCGGTCCACCCTGCGGCAGTGGACCTCAACAGCGGCGTGGAATCGGCTCCGGGAATCAAGGATCCGGTGAAGCTCCGGCAGGCCATGCGGATCCTGGCGCCCTGGCGGAAAAGGTTCGAGGAGGAGGTGAGAACGTGAGCGATTTCAGCCTGCCCGATGAAAACGGTTACTTCGGATCCTTCGGGGGGCGCTTCATTCCGGAAACTCTCATGACTCCGGTGCAGGAGCTGGAACGGGCCTACCTCGCCGCCCGCGAGGATACGGATTTTCAGAGTGAGCTGACCTACTATTTCCTGGAGTATGCGGGGCGGCCGACCCCTCTCACCCTGGCGCGCCGCTTCTCCCGCCGGGTGGCGCCCGGGTGCCGGGTCTACCTGAAGCGGGAAGATCTCCTGCACACGGGCGCGCACAAGCTGAACAACTGCATCGGACAGGTTCTTCTGGCTCGGCGCATGGGGCGGAAGCGGGTTGTGGCCGAGACGGGAGCGGGACAGCATGGCGTGGCAACGGCCACCGCAGCCGCACTGTTCGGCCTCCAGTGCACCATCTACATGGGCACCGAGGATATGGCGCGGCAGGCGCCCAACGTCGCCCGGATGCGTCTCCTGGGTGCCGAAGTGCGTGAGGTGTCGGCGGGAAGCCGGACCCTGAAGGACGCCATCAACGAGGCCATGCGCGACTGGGTCACTCACGTGGCCGATACAGCCTTCATCCTCGGCTCCGTCCTCGGTCCCCACCCGTATCCCATGATGGTCCGGGACTTTCACGCGGTCATTGGCCGGGAAGCGCGGGAGCAGATCCAGGATGCGGAGGGCAGGCTGCCGGACCGCCTCGTTGCCTGCGTCGGCGGTGGCTCCAACAGCATCGGCCTCTTCTCAGCCTTCCTGGAGGAGAACGGGGTGGCCATGACGGGCGTGGAGGCCGGCGGCGAGGGGGTGGCCAGTGGGCGGCACGCGGCGCGCTTTGCGGGCGGAATGCCCGGCGTTTTCCAGGGCACGCTGACCATGGTGCTCCAGGATGAAGCGGGCAATATTCGAACCACTCATTCGGTATCGGCCGGCCTGGACTATCCCGCGGTCGGGCCGGAGCATGCGCGACTCAGGGAGACGGGGAGAGTGAACTATACCGAGGTCGAGGATGCGGAAGCTCTCGCCGCCTTCCATGCCCTGGCGGAACTGGAGGGCATTATCCCGGCCTTGGAGTCGAGCCATGCACTTGCCTGGCTTCTGAGAGAGGAATCCGCGGGTAAGGACGAAGTGGTGATTGTCAATCTTTCCGGGCGCGGCGACAAGGATGTCGAGGCGGTCTCGCGGCTGGAAGGGATCTCCCCATGAAGCAGATTGCGGGCGCACTGGCGACGGCCCGGGAACAGGGGCGCCTTGCCTTCATACCGTATCTGACTGCCGGAGATCCCGACCCCGAGACCACCGTGGTTCTGGTCAAGATGCTCGCCGCGGAAGGGGCGGACATCGTGGAACTGGGTGTGCCTTTCTCGGATCCTCTGGCTGATGGCGTCACCAACCAGAGAGCGGCCGAGCGGGCGCTGGCCGGAGGAATGACTCTGAGTGGAGTGCTCGATCTGGTGCAGGAGATCCGGACCCACACGCGTGTCCCACTGGTTCTCTTCTCCTATTTCAACCCGATCTACCGCATGGGAATCGAACGCTTCTCGCGGCGCGCGGCCAGCGAGGGTGTCGATGGGGTTCTGGTCACGGACCTGCCCCCGGATGAGGGGGAAAGTTACCGGGCGCTGCTCAGCTCCCACGGGCTGGATCCAATTTTCATGCTCTCTCCCACCAGCAGCCCGGCCCGGATTCGCCTGGTGGCGGCAAAGACCGCAGGCTTCATCTATTATATCTCGCGCACGGGGGTGACCGGGGCGCACGCGACCCTTTCCCCGGGACTGCGGGCGGACGTGGCCCGCCTGCGGCTGCACACCAGTCTTCCGGTGGCTGTGGGTTTCGGTGTCAGCCGGCCGGAACACCTGGAGGCGCTGGCCGGGGCCGCCGATGCTGTGGTCGTCGGGTCGGCCCTGGTGAAGGTCATCGAGAGCGCGGGGAAGGGTTCATCCGCGGTGGAGGCCGCCAGAACATTTGTCCGCGGTCTCCTGGGAAGGCCGACCGGATGACCGATCCCCTGGCTGACATCCGGTCGCTCCGCGCGCTGATCGATGCGGTGGATGACCGTCTCGTCGAGCTTCTCAACCGGAGAGCCGACTATGCCCTCCGGATTGGCGGCATGAAACGGCGCGCTGGCCTGCCCATCTACGCGCCGCAGCGGGAAGCGGAAGTGCTCGACCGGGTTTCCACGCGGGCCGGGGGCCGGCTCTCGCCGGCCGCGCTCCGCCGATTGTTTGAGAGAATCATTGATGAGTCGCGTCGTCTCGAGCGTTCCGCCGCGCCCGCTGAGCCCGGCGCTGGCCCAGGCCGCGGCGAGCCATCGTGAACCGGAGGTCCTGAAATGGTCATCGTCATGAATCCCAGGGCGAGCGAGGAGCAGATCCAGAAGGTCATCGAAGTCCTGGTCCAGCACGGGTTTGACGCCCACCGGTCCACGGGCTCCACCCGCACCGTCATCGGCGCCGTCGGGCGAACGGTGGATGTCGATCCCCGGGATTTCCGGCTGCTGGACGGGGTCGCCGACGTGGTGCGCATTTCCGATCCGTACAAGCTCGTGGGGAGAACCTTCCAGCCGGAGAACACCCTGGTCTCTGTTGGAGACGTGACGGTGGGGAGTGGCGAGGTGGTGGTCATGGCGGGTCCTTGCTCGGTGGAGAGCGAGGCGCAGATTCAGGCTTGTGCCGCCGCGGTGCGCGAGGCGGGAGCCCTGATCTTGAGGGGGGGCGCGTACAAGCCGCGCACCTCTCCCTACTCATTCCAGGGCCTGGGTCCTGCGGGGCTGGATCTGCTGCGCAAGGCGGCCGACGAGAACGATCTGGCGGTCGTCTCGGAGATCCTGGATGCCAAGGACCTGCCTCTGTTCCTGGACAAGGTCGACTTGATCCAGGTCGGCGCGCGCAACATGCAGAATTTCGCCCTGCTCAAGGAACTGGCGCGTGTCGAGAAACCAGTGCTTCTCAAGCGCGGGATGAGTGCCACGCTCCAGGAGCTGTTGCTTTCCGCCGAATACCTTCTTTCGGGAGGGAACCGGAAAGTCATTCTGTGCGAGCGGGGAATCAGGACCTTCGAGCCGTCCACCCGCAACACCCTGGATCTCTCGGCGATTCCTATCCTGCGCCAGACCGGCCATCTACCGGTGATTGCCGATCCCAGCCACGGGACCGGCCTGAGAGATTACGTGGCTCCCATGGCCCGGGCGGCGGTGGCGGCCGGCGCGGATGGTCTCCTGATCGAGGTGCATCCCGAGCCGGAAAAGGCCCTTTCCGATGGCTCCCAGTCGCTGACCCCGTCCATGTTCACGACCCTGATGGAGCAAATGCAGATCATTGTGGGCGCCATGGAAAGGACAGTGGCTCCAGGGAAGCCGCGGAAGAACGGAGCCTCCTGATCATGGCGACGGCTCCCGCCCGCTTCAGGAAGACCGTCATCATCGGTCTGGGACTGGTGGGGGGGTCGCTGGGCCTGGCGCTCAGGCAGCACTGCAAGGGAGTGGAAGTGGCCGGCTTTGACCGTGCCGCATTGGGGAAGGCGGCGGTGGCGGCGGGGGCCGTTGACAAGATGGCGGCCCGCCTCGAAGAGGCTCTGGAGGGTGCCGGCCTGGTGGTGCTGGCCACTCCCGTGGGCGCGATCCTCGATCTCCTGCCCCGGCTGGCGCCCCTGCTGGAGCCGGACAGTGTCGTGACCGATGTTGGAGGAACCAAGAGGGAGATCGGGGAGGCCGCCCAGCGGACCCTGGGAGGGCGCTGCTCCTTCATTGGCGGCCACCCCCTGGCGGGTGCTGAGCAATCGGGCCTTCAGGCGGCCCGGGGAGATCTGTTCCTGGGAGCCCCCTGGGTGCTCTGCCCCAGCCCGACCGCGCGCCCCGAGGCGGTCGGTGACCTGGCCGATCTTCTCACGAGCATAGGCGCCCTGCCGGTGCGCCTGGAGCCGGCGCGGCACGACCGGGCCGTGGCGGCGGTGAGCCACCTTCCTCAGATCCTGGCCGTCGCTCTCTTGAGGGTGGTGGCGACCCATGCGGACGTTCGCCTGCTCGAGACTCTCGCCGCCGGCGGGTTCAGGGATCTCACCCGCATCGGGTCCAGCGCTTTCTCCACCTGGAGGGACGTCCTGGCGTCCAACCAGGTGGAAATGGTCGCGGTCCTGGACCGATTCGTCCGGGAATTGCGCTGGATCCGGGCCGGGCTCGTCGGCGGAAGCGCGAAGCTGGAGGGGGCCTTCCGGGAGGCTGCCGAGACCAGACGCCGGGTCATGGAGACCGTCCAGGCCCACCGGGATCCTCGTCAAGGGGTGTGAGGCAGCCGCGGGCCCGGCCGGAACGGGGATTCTCCTTGACAAGATCTCCGGAGGCGGTATAAATAAGCCATTCTGTGTGGCTCGCCAGCCCAGCGCAGGTGTGTGCCGGGACAAATCGTCCTGGACCAGGCCATGTGAAGCTCTGGTCCACTGAGAACCCAGGAGGAGGGGGTATGTTGAGCGGCGCTCCCCGGTGGCTCGTCTTGTTCGTGATTCTTGCTCTGAGCGGCAGGAGTGGTGGCGCGGCGGAACAGAAGCCGGAGACCACCAACTCTGGAGAAGCCGGGGTCGTCAAGGTCGGCGATTTTCTACTTCTTTACGCGCAGGCCATGAATCTTTCTCTCGCGGAAGGGGCTGGTTCCAAGGAGGCCGTGGCTGAACTGGTGAACCGCGGCATCGTCGAGCAGCCGGGTGATCTGCTCAGGCCGCTGACCGAGGGGGATGTGGTGCGCTTCGCCAGCAAGATGGGGCTCCGTTTGACGACCCTCCACGCCGATCGCATCTTCCCTCCCGACAAGGTTGGGCCGTTCTTTCGCACCTTCGGCGGCGCACTGCGGGGTGCGTCGCAGGGGCAGAGTCTGGGATTCGACGCCCTTTCGACAGGTACGGGTCCGGACAACCCGGGACTGGAGCGTGCCCGCGAGAAAGCGAAAGGAAAGAAGTTCCGGGAGTCACCCCCGGAACCTTGACAGGCGGGCCTGGCAGAGTGGAGCAGAGATGATGCCGCCAGCCCGACTGGCGGTTTTCTTTGACCGAACCGCCAGATGATCCTGCGGCGGTCCTTTTCCACCACGTCCCTGGTCCATCTCCTTTTCCTGCTCTCCGGCGCGACGGCCCTGGTTTACCAGGTGGTCTGGCTGCGTCGATTGATCCTCGTCTTCGGAGCCACCGCGTTTGCCACGAGTACGGTCCTCACGGCCTTCATGGCCGGCCTGGGTCTGGGCTCCTATTTCTTCGGACGGACGGCCGACAGGCGAGGCGATCCGCTGCGCCTCTACGGTTTCCTGGAGTGTGGCATCGGTCTCTCTGCCCTGGCCGTGCCTCTTCTGCTCGGCGCCCTGGTGCCATTCTATGGCTGGGTGTGGAACAGCTATGCGCCGGGAGTCGTACTCTTCGCCTTGCTCAAGTTCGCCGGCTCCTTCCTCGTTCTCCTGGTTCCCACCCTTCTCATGGGCGGCACCCTGCCGGTCCTGGCCCGCTGGGCGGTGCAGAGCCCGGCGGTGGTGGGCGCCCGGGTCGGGACTCTGTACGCCGTCAATACCCTGGGAGCGGTGGGCGGCACTCTCCTGGCCGGCTTCCTTCTGATTCGCGTCTTTGGATCGGCGATCACCGGCGAGATAGCCGCCGGCATGAACCTGATCCTCGGCGGGGCGAGCCTGGCGCTGGCCGCCGCAGCCGGGAGGGTGGGCGCCGGCCGGCGGGCTCATGGCGCGCTCCGGCCGGCCGCCGGAGGGAGGCGACCGGCGCCTGCCCGCCGGGCGGCCGTTTTGTGGGCATACGCCGTCTCGGGATGCGCCGCGCTCCTCCTGGAGATCGCCTGGACCCGAGTGCTCACCCTTCTCATCGGCGGCTCTATTTACGCGTTCACCCTGATGCTGGCCACCTTCCTGGCCGGCCTCGCGACGGGAGCCGCCGTCTTCGCGTCCCTTTCCGACCGGCTCGCCCGGGGAAGGATCCTCCTGCTGGCTGGGTTGATGGGCGGCGCGGGGCTGGCCATTCTCTTGACCGTGCATCTCTTCGCATGGCTGCCGTTTCTCTTCGCCCGGATGTTTCAGCAGGTGGCCGGGAGCGGCGCCCTGATGATGGCTGTGAAGCTCGGCATCTGCATCGTGGTGATGTTCCCGACCACTCTTCTCCTGGGGGGAGTCTTCCCGGTCGTGGTCCGCTTGTGCGTGGGCGACCTGCGGTTTCTCGGACGGTCGGTGGGCGCGGTTTACGCCGCCAACACGGCAGGCACCATCGTGGGCGCCTTCGCCGGGGGTTTCGTGTGTCTTCCGCTCCTGGGCCTCCAGGGGACGCTGCAGGCCGCCGCGGCCATGGAGATGGCGCTGGCCGTGCTCTTTCTGGCGTGGTGTCTGCCTGTGAGGTTGCCGCTGCGTGCGGGCCTGGTCTCTGCCGCGGTGGGAGCTTGTCTGCTGGCGTGGATGGGACAATCCGCCTGGAACCCGTTGCTGATGAACAGCGGGGTTTACCTTTATGCAGAGGACCTCCCCCGCCGTTTCGACGGCAAGGTTTTTCGTGACTTCACCGAACGGGACTACGAGCAGCTCTTTTACCGGGAGGGGGCCACGGCAACCATCCTGGTGGCGAAGGAGCGCAACAACGGCAACATCTTCCTCTCGGTCAATGGCAAGGTCGACGCCTCCACCAGCGGGGACATGCCGACCCAGGTCCTGAGCGGACAGCTTCCCCTCCTGCTGCACCCGCGCCCCCGGGACGTCCTGATCGTGGGGCTGGCCAGTGGAGTGACCACCGGTAGCGCCGCCACGCATCCGGTCCGGCGGATCGATGTGGTGGAAATCGAGGCGGCGGTGGTGAATGCCTCTCACTCCTTCGACCATGTCAACAACCGTCCGCTGGATGATTCCCGAGTGCACGTGGTGGTGAACGATGGCCGCAATTACTTGCTCTTTACGAGCAAGGCGTATGATGTGATCATCTCGGAGCCGTCGAATCCATGGCTCAGCGGCGCTGCCAACCTCTTCACCCGCGAGTATTTCGACCTGGTGGCGCGGCACCTTCTCCCGGGAGGAATCTCTTGCCAGTGGATCCAGGTCTACAACCTGGCGCTCATCGATCTCCGCAGCCTGCTGGCAACTTACTCTTCGGTGTATCCCCACGTGCTGGCCTTCAGCCCGGGAAACTCGGATCTTCTCCTGCTCGGGAGCCAGGCGCCTCTCAAGTTCGATCTGCAGCGTCTGGGGGAGCGCATGCGCGATCTGGACCGGGCCGTGGACCTGGGACGGGTCGGAATCCGGACGCCGGAGGATCTTCTGGCCCGGCTCGTTCTTGGCACGGGCGAGGTGAAGGACCTGGCCAGGGACGCCCCGCTGAACACGGACGACAATGCCCGGATCGAGCTTTCCGCGCCCTGGTTTGTCCATGCTCACACCCTGGAGGAAAATACCCGCGCCCTGGAACGGTTGAAGCCCGAGGTGGTGAGCTACCTGGCGCATCCGCCGGCGGAGGCGGAGGGTAAAGCACGGTTCGCGCTGCGGCTGGCGTCCGCCTATTACCGGCAAAGGGCCTACAAGGGAGCCCTGGAAGCCGTCAATCACTCGCTGGACTTGCAGTTCCGGGAGGAGGCCTGGCGGCTGAAATCAGCCGTGGAGGAGCGCCTCCGCGTGCGGGCGGGCGATTGACGCCGGGATGGGCCAGGAGTATATAGGTCGGAGGAACGGCCCGGACCAAGGGAGCTCGCGGCGGGCAGGCCAGGGGAGAGGCATGGATGACCGGGAAGGGGACCGCCGATCGCCCGCCCGGGGTGCGGTCGGCGCGGCGCTGGGAGGGCTGGCTCTCGCCATGGTTCTCCAGGGAACTCCGGCGGGTATCATTTATGTCGATGCAGCCAACACCAGCGGCATGGAAGACGGCAGTGCCAGCCTGCCTTTCAACACGATCCAGGAAGGGATCAATGCTGCCTCTGCCGGGGACACGATCCAGGTGGCTGCCGGGACCTACCGGGAGGCCCTGGAGACCTTCACGGGCGTTCCCGTGAACCTCATCGGCGCTGGCGCGATGACGACCATCGTCGATGCCGCGGGCCTGAACAAGCCGGCGCTCCTGCTGCGCAGCGGCATGACTCGCAGTCACCGTGTGGAAGGTTTCACCTTCACCGGGGGGAGCGGGCTCGACCGCGGCAATGCCCAGCCGCCGCGCACGGCCGGAGGCGGTATTTTCGTCTTTTCCTCCCCCACCATCACCAGCAACATCATTCGCGACAACCACATCGCCGGCGTCCAGGAGACCTTCTCCGGCGGGGGTATTTACGTGGGGGTCGGCGATCCTCTCATCACACAGAACCTCATTGCTGACAATACCGCTGTTCCCGCGCCGGGAACCCGCGGGCACCCGACCTTCGGGATCGGGGGAGGGATCTATGTGAATTACTTCGCCAACGCCGAAATCACCGAGAACACCATCACGGGCAATATCGCGGGCAGTTCCACGCTCAGCCGGACGTACGGATTCGGCGGGGGCATTCAAATCCTCAATGGCTACCTCGGCCAGACGGGCGAAATCGATCGCAATACCGTGTCCGGAAACGTGGCCAAGGACTTCGGGGGCGGCATCGGGATGGACAGCGGCCAGGCGAGTACCGGCGGGTCCAATGTCCGCATCACCAACAACCTGATTCTGGACAACATCGCCAGCCTGGCTGCGGGAGGCGGTCTTTACACCTATGAATCGACGACCTCCACGGTCAACAATACCCTGTATGGCAACCAGGCTCCCCAGGGAGGCGGCATCTTCTTTGGCCCGACGGATCTGTCCGTGAACACGGACACGCTGTCCAACAATCTGATCACCCTCAATACGGCGACCATCAGCGGCGGGGGCGTGATGGTGGACCCGCTGGCCGACCCCCTTTTCTTGGCCAACAACTTCCATGGGAATCTTCCGTCCCAGGTGGAGCCGGTCGACCCCACGGGGATGTGGGGGAACATCTCGGCAGACCCTCTCTTCGTGGACGGCCCGGGAGGCGATTTCCATCTCGGCCCGACTTCGCCGTCGGTGGATACAGGGGAGGGAGCCGGGGCGCCGGCGGTCGACCGTGAGGGGCAACCACGCCCCGCGGACGGGAACAACGATGGAGTGCCGGCGTTCGACATGGGAGCGTTCGAGGTCCAGCCCGCGGATAGCGATGGGGACGGGATCGTGGACGCCATGGACAACTGCCCGCTGGTCGTGAATGCCGCGCAGCTGGACCGTGACGGGGATGGCGCAGGGAACCTGTGTGACGCGGATGCCGACGGTGATGGGATTGCCAACGGCGCGGATTGCTCGCCGCTGGATCCCGTCTTCAACGCCGCGCCGGGTCCGGTGGGGGCCACCCTGGCTTTTCCGGAGAGAAGCGGGAGCCAGGCCGCCTGGGCGGCGGTGGCCGGAGGCCGGGCCTATGCGCTCTACTCGGCGGAGACGGGTACACTGGCCGGAGCCCCGCCCCAGGAAAGCTGCAGCCAGACCGGCTTGCTGGCCGCCCAGGCCGACACCCCCGGTAATCCTGCGGTGAACCGTGTGCGCTCCTATCTGGTCACCTCGTGGGATGCGTGTGGCGAGAGCACGGCCGGGGCCGATAGCGCGGGGAATCCCCGGGTGCTGGCCGCGGGGTGCGGCGCGCCAGGCGGCGATACCGATACCGACGGGTATCCAGATCTCACCGACAACTGTCCGCTGATCCCCAATACCGACCAGCTGGATGTCGATGTCGATGGGATCGGCGATCTCTGCGATCCCTCCTGAGGAGCGGCTCCCGGGACCCCGTCGCCGGGGCGGGTGAGCCTTCCCTACTGGCATCCTCCGACGCCGACGACTCGGGGTCTCAGGACAGACTCGGATCCGTACGAGCTCATGGTTCCGCCGCCATTGTACTCGGCCAGATAGAAGAAGGCCTTGCCGGGGGGAGGCGATTCGGTGTCTTCTTCTCCCAGGGTGCTCGTGTCCAGTGAGTGACTGTCGATACAGAGGACCGGGTCCAGACGGATCGCCGCGCCGCCTTCCACGACGTCCGCGAGCCCGCCCCGGATGACGTTGTAGTACAACCCTCCGGCGACAGGCTGCCATGCGACCACCGTTCCATTCCCGCTCTGGCGCACCGTCAGCGCCAGGGGCTCGATAACGCCGCCGAGAGCGTGCGGGACAACCGCCGTCCCGGTGGCGTCACGAGTATTGCCGGAGCCGTCGACGGCCCGATAAACGGCCGTGTAGGCCCGGCCATCCCCCGCGCCGTCCCGCTCCGCCCGGAAAAGCAGGTCGAAGTCGGCCGTGCCGAGATTCACATCCTGAATGTCCTGGGCGGTCTTGCCGTCTCCATCCCCTTCGGCGTCGTCCGGTTCGCTGCTGGTGACAGAGAGGATCGACACCTGTGCGGCTCCGCAGGCATCGCTCGCGGTCACGGAAGCGGTCACGGGAACCAGGCGGTGGTTCGGCGGCCAGAGGACCGGGGGATCGAGATCAACGGTGAGCGCCGGCGGAGTGGTATCGACGATATTCACCAGAACCTCGTCCACGCTGGTTTCGCCGAAGCTGTCGGTCACTCTCAGGGTGACAACGGTCAGGCCGACCGGGAGCGAGACCTGAACGGTTTCTCCCGTTCCGATGAGAGTTTGCGTCGGCGTCCCGAACTCGACGAACCACTCGAAGAGGACGATGTCATCATTGGTGCCGGGCGTGGAGTTCGGATCGCTCGATCCCGCGCCGTTCAGGGCGACGGGGGTGGCCGGCGAGACGCATTCCTCCTGCAGATCCGGCCCGGCGTCGGCGATGGGTGGACCGCAGGGAGCGCCGTTGATGGCGACAGTGGCCTCCCCCTGATGGAGAAACCCGACGCAATCCACGGGAGGCGGCCCTTCGGCGAGAGTCAGGCCGGTCACGAAAAAAAACCCTGTGGGTCCGACCAGCGTCGAGGCCCCGGTGGCCGGATCGATCCGGAACAGTTTTCCACTATCAGGAAAACTTGTACCCCCGGCGTACAGGTTGCCGTCCGGTCCGAACTGCAGACTTCCGGCCTGGATGCCGGTGGGCCCCACGACGGTGGTCTGTCCGGTGGTCCGATCCAGAACCAGGAGGTTTCTTCCGTCGAACCCCTCGATGCCAAAGAGAATGCCGCTTTTCTCATCGAAGGCAAGCCCCGAGATCGGTCCTGCTCCGGTCGGCCCGATCAATGTGGAGGCGCCGGTGAAGGGCGAAAGAATCCTGAGTTGGAACGGACCCTGGAAACCGAATTGCACCGTCCCGTAGAGGTCGGAACCGATGTACTCCAATCCGTGGAAATTCCCGCCATTCATGATGAAGCCACCGATCGGGCTCCCGTCGGTGATGTCGAACTCCCGCCCGGCAAAAGGCCCAGACAACTGATAGAACCCGCGTCGGCTGATATTGTCGAATTCGATTTCGGTCACAGTTAGGAACGTGGGAAGAAGCCGCCCTATCTGTGTCCCTGCTCCGGTTTCCAGATTGAGGGTAAACAGGCGCCCATCAAAGCTGTTGCCGATCAGCTTTGATGGCCCTGCTGCGTCGGTCTTCACGCAGATCTCCGCCGGTCCGCTTGCCAGCGACCGGATGTCGATCAGCTCGGGGAGCCGGGGTCCGGCGAAAGCGGTCGAGCTGACCGGCACGTCCGTGAACGGGTCGGGAACGGCCGTGTCCTGCGCGACGGGATCGAACGTCAAGCCGCCGACACAGAGGTTGGTCGCCGAGCAATCGCCGCCGTCGAAATCAAACAGGCAGGTCGTCTTGCTCACCGTGACAAAGTCGAGCCGGGCCGACACCCAGGCGATCCCCGTGCCGGAACCATCCTTGCTGAAGCGGAGCGTGTTGGCCGCGCGGGGGTTCCAGAGCGTCTGGAGGAACACGCTGTCGTCGACAACCAGCTCCTGGGCTTCCGGAATGCAGGAGCATGCCAGGAGCGGGTCGGCCGCCACCGTGCCGAGAGAATGGCCGTTCAGAAAGAACTCGATGGGGTCGGCCGAGTCGCAGCTTGTGGCAAGGAAGTCAAGAGTGACTGACTCGAGAACCTCGGTGCCAAAGAGAAGAACCTCACCGGTGGTCTCCTGGTCAACGAGCTCGATCGCCGTCTCCAGGCATTGGCCGCCATCCTCGGTCACTTCGGCGCACCCGACCAGTTCCTGCTGGCCGGGATTCTTGAGCTGCGGACAAACGTCACAGGGGTCCCCCACCTGATCGGCATCAGCGTCGCTTTGATCCAGATTCGAGAGATCCGGGCAATTGTCGCCGGAATCCGGTACTCCGTCGGCATCGGGATCTTCGCAGGCATCGCCTGTGCCGTTCGGATGAACCAGGTCTTCTTGCCCCGGGTTGGGCGTGTCGGGACAGTTATCCTCGCGGTCGAAGACGCCGTCAGCATCGGGATCGTCACAGGCGTCGCCCGGCCCGCCGGGATGCACGCCGTCGGCCTGCTCCGCATTGGAGGTCAGGGGACAGTTGTCCGCTCCGTCCGTCACCGTGTCACCGTCCGTGTCCCTTCTTCGCGGATCCGTCCCCAGGGAGTTCACCTCCGCCCCGTCAGGAACCCCGTCCCCGTCGGTGTCCGGGTTGTTGGGATCGGTGCGCGCCGCCTGTTCCGCCAGGTTGTCGAGCCCGTCTCCATCCGGATCACCCAGCTCCTCGCCCGGCGCCAGCGGATCGAAACCGTGGTCCACCTCGAAGCCGTCCAGGAGACCATCTCCATCGGTATCCGAATTGGCGGGGTCCGTGCCCAGGATCGCCTCTTCCTCGTCGGCCAATCCATCACGGTCCGAGTCGGGGAGAACCGTCACGCAGAGGCCAGAAGGGGAATCGATGGACGGGGCCGTGATCTGGGAGAGAAGAGCCCCGGTCTCGGCATCGTAGACATTGACGGCGTCCGGCTGGGAGACGTACAGCTTGGTCTCGGTCGGGTCGAGCGCCATCTGGTCCACTCCGAAAAAGGGGGTTGTCCCAAAGAGAAGGGGAATCGTGAGGAGGGGAGCCTCACTGAACGTCGCCGTCACGGAATCGTAACCGAACAGATCGACGGCGTTGTTGCTGCGGACATAAACGCGGTTCCCGGCACGGTTCACCGACGCCGAGATCACCTGGATTGCGGAGAGATCCTTCCGGTCGACAAGGGAGAGTCCGAGAACGGTGAACGACGATATGGTGCCGGAGCCAATGACGAGGCCGGACTTGCCACCGGGTACGCAGGAGGTGTTCAAGGGCGAGCTTGTGCCGAGCACCTCCCCCGTGTCTGTGAGGACGCCAGCCGCATCAATCGTCAGCCGTCGCACGGAACCCGCCGTAGACGAAACCAGAACCGAGTCATCGCCACAGACATCGACCGAGTTACAGTTGGAGTCGAGAGAAAAGGTGTGAATCTCCGTGCGCGTGTCCACGTCAACGACCGAGACAGGGGTCACTGTTCCACCGTCGCAGGTCACCACGAACCGGCCGTCGGAGGTGATGGAGACATCTTCTCCGGGATTCGAGATGGGAATGGGATTGGGGGCGGCCGCGAGGGCCGGCGGCGTCCTGGTCAGATCAATGGCCCAGAGCCTTGACGAGAAATCGGCAACCAACGCGACGCTGTTATCAGGCGAGAGAACACAGTCGGCTGGGGAGAAGAACGGACTCGCTGAGAAATCAACGGTGCCCAGAACCGTGTCGGTCACGGGATCGAAGAGGGTCGCCTCGTCTAGCTTGCCGTCGGCCACTATCCCGAACTTCCGGGTGGCGGCTTCACTAGACAGTATGACTTCCGGTTGTTGAAGAGACTGGCCTCCGGCATGATCGCGGG
>JBHHYE010000007.1:0-102135 GCA_046757405.1 Acidobacteriota bacterium
GAGCACTACCTTGACACGGTAGGGGTCAGCGGTTCAAATCCGCTCGCGCCTACCACCCCGCCAGAGACGGTACCCAGGCCGGACGGACCGGGCCGCCTCCGGGTGAAGATCGAGGCGGCCCGCCGGCGGAACGCGACCAGCGGGCCTCTCGTTGACTGGAAGGACTGCGGGCAGTACACTTTGCGCCTCGGACCGGGCTCTCCGGCGTACGGTCTGAGAGGGTTTTTTGTGCGCAGCGTACCACCCCTCTTGCTGCTAACCTGAATGTTCAGAAGGATTTCTGGTGTCGGAAGCCATCACGATCACGCTGCCTGACGGAACCCGCAGGGCCTTCCCCAGGGGCGTCACTACCCTCCAGGTCGCCGAGAGCCTCGGTCCCCGGCTGGCGCGGGATGCCCTGGCCGGCAAGCTCAACGGCCTGGTCATCGACCTCTATATCCCGATCGAGGCGAGCGCCCGCCTGGAGGTCGTGACCCCGGACCACCCGGATGCCCTCCGGCTGATCCGACACACGGCCTCCCACGTCCTGGCCCAAGCCGTGAAGGAACTCTTTCCCGGGACGAAGGTGGCCGGCGGGCCGCCTACCCGGGATGGATTCTACTATGACTTCGACAAGCCAACTCCGTTCACCGAGGACGATCTCGGACATCTGGAAGAAAGAATGGCCGACATCATCCAGCGCAATCTCCCGGTGCGCCGACACGAGTTGCCGCGGGAGGAAGCCATCACCTTCTTCGAAGCCGAAGGCGAGCCCTACAAGGTTCATTTCGCCAAGACCAAGGGTGGCCCCACGGTTTCCACCTACCGCCAGGAGGGCTTCACCGACTTCTGCAGCGGTCCGCACCTGGACTCCACGGGCAAGGTGCGGTCTTTCAAGCTTCTTGCCACTGCCGGCGCTTACTGGCTGGGCTCGGAAAAGAACAAGATGCTGCAACGCATCTACGGCACAGCCTTCTGGCGCAAGCAAGAGCTCGACGACTTTCTGAAACGGCACGAGGAGGCCCAAAAGAGAGATCACCGCCGCCTGGGCAAGGATCTCGACCTCTTTTCCATTCACGAGGAACTCGGCACCGGATTGATCTACTGGCATCCCCGTGGGGCCCAGCTCCGCCTGACGGTTGAAGATTACGCCCGGGAGGTGCATTCTCGGCACGACTATCTTTTTGTCCACACACCTCAGATTGCCCGCAAACATCTCTGGAAGACCTCCGGGCACTATGACTTTTACCATGAGAATATGTACATCCTTCCCGTGGATGATGAGGACGAATACGTTCTCAAACCGATGAACTGTCCGGAGCATATCTCCATCTACAAGACGCGACGCCGCTCGTACCGTGACCTCCCCATGCGCTTCTTCGAGCTGGGCATGGTCCACCGGAAGGAGCGCTCCGGGACTCTCCACGGCCTGCTCCGCGTGCGGGCGTTCACGCAGGATGACGCACATATCTTTTGCACCCCCGAGCAGATGGAGACGGAGATTTCCGCTGTCCTGGATCTGGTCAAAGAAATCCTGAATACCTTCGGCTTCCATGAGTACGAGGTGGAGCTTTCCGTTCGTGACCCCCGCACGCCGGAGAAATATGCTGGCAAGGACGAGGAATGGCAGGCTGCCGAGAAAGCCCTGGAGAAAGTCCTGGACCGCCACGGACTGCCCGTGGAGCGCAAAGAAGGAGAAGCCGTCTTCTACGGCCCCAAGATCGATATCAAGCTCGTGGACGCCATCGGGAGGAGGTGGCAAGTGTCAACCATCCAGTTCGATTTCAACCTCCCCCGGCGCTTCGGGGTCACCTACACGGCCAGCGACGGATCAGACCGGACGGCCGTCATGGTTCATCGCGCCATTTTCGGTTCCGTGGAACGCTTCTTGGGCACGCTCATCGAGCATTACGGCGGCGCGTTCCCGCTCTGGTTGGCTCCTGTGCAGGTCATCTTTGCGCCGATCACCGACCGCACGGTAGACCGTTGTCTCCAGTGGGCGAGACACATGCAGGCGTCGGGGATTCGCACCCGGGTGGATCAGAGGAGCGAGAAGCTGGGCTACAAGATCCGTGACGCCCAGGTTCAAAAGATTCCGCTGATGCTCATCGTGGGCGACCGCGAAGCGCAGAGCGGCACGGTGGCCGTGCGTTCGCGGGAGTGCGGTGATCTGGGGACCGCGGATCCCGAGGCGCTGGCCGGGCGCCTCCTCGAGTTGATCCGAGACCGCAGCCCGGAAATGGACCTGACAGGTATCGTTTCAGAGACCAAGAAGACGCAACCCACCGCGTGAGGAGTTCCGACCGTGCCCAAACTCAAAACTCATCGAGGCGCCGCCAAGAGGTTTCATGCCACAGGATCCGGAAAAGTAAGACGGAACCACGCCTATGCCAGCCACATTCTGACAAAGAAGACACGGAAGAGAAAACGGAACCTCCGGAGTCGTTCCCTGATCTCGGACGCCGATCAAAAGAAGGTTCAGAGACTGTTGCCGTACGCCTAGTACCGGCGGCGGTCTTTGGAGGAGAGCCCCATGCCCAGGGTCAAGAGAGGCAACAAGCGACTGGAATACCGAAAGAAGATCCTGAAACGCGCGTCCGGCTATTATGGCGCGCGAAGCCGTCTGTATCGCACTGCCGAGCAGGCCGTGGAGAAAGCAGGGGTCTATGCCTATGCAGGCCGCAAGATGCGCAAACGGGACTTCCGGAGGCTCTGGAACACCCGCATCAACGCGGCGGCACGGGAGCATGACCTGTCCTACAGCCAACTCCTCCACGGACTCGGGCAAGCCGGGGTCGTGCTCAACCGCAAGATGCTGGCTGCCGTGGCTGTGGAGGATCCGGCCGCGTTCACCCATCTGGTAGACATGGCACGGAGCGCCCTCGCCGGCTGATCCCCCTTTCTGACCACGCGGAAGGAGAACCTCGTGGAAAATGAGCTGAAGGGGATGCGGTCGGCCTTTCACGCCGATTTGGCCGCAGCCAACAACGCCGAGGCTGTCGAGGCGGTTCGTGTGCGCTATCTGGGGCAAAAATCGGGGCGCCTCACCCACCTCCTGAAAAAGCTCGGAGGCCTGTCACGAGAAGAGCGCCCCCGCATCGGGAAGCTCGCCAACACTCTCAAGCGCGAACTCGAGAAAGATCTGGCGCGCCGGCAATCAGCTCTCTCCTCGAGCCCTTCTCCGGCTCCCTCCGGTCTCGACGTCACCCTTCCCGGCCGCCCTCCGGCCATCGCCGCCCTCCACCCCATCACCATCGTCCGCCAGCAACTCGAGAAGGTGTTCATGTCCATGGGCTACTCCGTGGAGGATGGCCCCCACGTGGAAACCGAGTTCCATAATTTCGAGGCCCTCAATATTCCCTCTGATCATCCCGCCCGGGACGAGCAAGACTCCTTCTTCGCCGGACCCGGGCGTGTCCTCCGGACTCACACCTCTCCCGTGCAGATCCGCACCATGCTGGCCCGGAAGCCCCCCCTGAAATTCGTGGCGCCCGGAATGGTGTTCCGGCGGGATGCCATCGACGCAACGCACACTCCGGCCTTCTTCCAGCTCGAGGGCATGGCGGTGGCCGAAACTCTTTCCATGGCCGACCTGAAGGGCACCCTGACGATCTTCTGGAAACGGCTCCTCGGCGAGCGGGTACAGGTTCGTTTCCGGCCTTCCTATTTTCCGTTCGTGGAGCCCGGCGCCGAGGTTGATATCTCGGATGGCGGCGAGTGGATCGAGATCATGGGCGCCGGAATGGTGCACCCAGCGGTGTTCGAGGCGGTGGGCTACGACCCGGCGCGGTATACGGGATTCGCCTTCGGGATGGGAATCGATCGCATCGCCAAGCTCAAGTACAACATTCAGGATCTCCGCTTGTTCTGGGAAAATGATCTCGTCTTCCTTTCCCAGTTCCGCGGCGCGGATGGACCATGAGATTTTCACTGGACTGGATGCGTGCCTACGTCGAGCTCCCGGAAGAGCCACAAGGCATTGCTGAAATCCTGGGCCAGGCTGGTTTTCCGGTTGATTCCCTCGAACCCTGGGGCGCTGACGTCCGCCTCGACGTCGATGTCATGGCCAATCGCGCCGATTGCATGTGCCACCTGGGGCTCGCTCGGGAGGTCTCGGCGCGGGCCCACCGCCCCCTGACCATCCCCCAGCCGCGGCCAGACAGGGGCGAGACCCGTGCCTGCGACCTGGCATCCGTCCAGATCGACGCGCCGGATCTCTGCTCCCGATATTCCGCCATGGTGGTCACCGGCGTGACCGTCGGACGGTCGCCCGACTGGATCGAAGATCGCCTGGCTTCCATTGGGCAGCGCCCCATCAACAACATCGTCGACGCGACCAATTTCGTTCTCTACGAGATGGGCCAGCCCCTCCACGCCTTCGACCTGGACCGCCTGGACGGGGCGCGGATCGTGGTCCGGCGCGCCGGACGTGATAAGTCCCTCCGCACCCTCGATGGGCAGGAGCGCCTCCTCCGGCCCGATGACCTGGTGATCGCGGACGCCTCCCGCCCTGTGGCTCTGGCCGGCATCATGGGAGGTGCGGAGACGGAAATCGGACCGTCGACCACGCGTATTCTTCTGGAATCAGCCTATTTCCAGCCTCAGACCATCCGCCGTACCGGTCGAGCGCTGGACCTGCGCACCGATGCCTCGCACCGCTTCGAACGGGGCACCGATGTGGGCGCCACCCTCACCGCCGCCATGCGCGCCGCCTCCCTCATTCTCGAGGGCGGCGGCGGCCAGGTGGCCTCCGGTGAAATTGACACGCAGCCTGTCCCACTGGTCGCACGGCGGATCCGCCTCTCCCTCTCCCGCCTGGCCTCGCTTCTGGGCCTGGACGTGAAGGTTCACGACGTGCGGGCCGCCCTCGCAGCTCTGGGCTTCGCTGTTCTCCCACCGGCCTCGCCGGATGGGGCGGTGGTTCTGGACGTGAGCGTGCCGACATGGCGCCCGGATGTCGAGCAGGAGGTCGACCTGATTGAAGAGGTCGCTCGGGTCATGGGCTACGAATCCATTCCCTCGACCTTGCCCGCCTTCAACACCGGTCAGACAGCCACGAACTCGCCTTCCCTGGAACCTGACAAAGTCCGGACGTTCCTGGCATCCGCTGGTTTTTCCGAGGCGATCAATTATCCGATGGTTGAGGCAACTTCCCAGCAACCGTTCACCACGCTCCTGGATCGTGATCACACCCTTGTCAGGCTCGACAACCCCATGAACAGCCAGATGGACGTCATGCGAATCAGTCTCCTGCCTGGTCTCCTGCAAAACATTGTCCAGAACCGGAACCGCGGCCAGGAAGATGTCAAGCTGTTCGAGGTGGGAAAAGTATTCAGCGACGCGAAAACCGGTCCGTCCGCTCCATCCGCCCCTTCAGGATCCCCCTCCGGTCCCCCGTTGCCTCTGGAGAGGCTCCTGCTCGCTGCGGTCGGCTGCGGCCATCGGTATCCACCGCACTGGCAACGCTCCCAGGAGCCCTTCGACTTTTTCGATCTCAAGGGAGTCCTCGAAGAACTGAGCGACCGGCTGTGGGAGCCCCTGGACGTGAAATCCCCCGCCAGCCCCGCCGAGCTTCCGTTCCTGGCAGCTGATGAAGCAGGATGGGTCCGGCGAGACGGAAAACGGCTCGGGATCATCGGGCGCATTGCGCCGCCGCTGGCGGCGGCCTATGAAATCCCGGAATCCACCTATCTTCTCGAGGTCGAGCTCGTCCCAGAGGCGCGTCGACGCGACGATCTGCTCTACCTCCCGATTCCCCGGCAGCCTGCCGCCGGACGGGACCTGGCCCTGGTGGTGGACGTGGGAGTCCCGTACCAGCGCATCCTGGCCGTCATCCGCCACGCTGCGGGCGAGTGGCTGGAGGCGGTCCACCTTTTCGATCGTTACTCTGGCCACCCCATTCCGGAGGGAAAGGTCAGCCTTGCCGTACACCTCACCTTCCGCAACCCGACCCGATCCCTGACCCATGCCGAGATCCAGGCCCTCCAGGATCGAACGCTGGAGGCACTGAAGAATGAGGTCCACGTCACTCTCAGGAAGTCCGAGGAGGGAACATGACTGCGACAGATACATCCCGGAAGGATCCTTTGGCGACCCGGATTGCCGCCGTGGTGGAACTGGTGCATGATTTGCGCCGCGAAGTCCGCGAGCTCAACGATCGTCTGTCCCAAGCCCAGCAGCACATCGAGGAGCTTGAGCAGCAACGGCGGACGGTCCGCGGCCGTGTCGAACACATGCTTGCTTTCATCACGAGCTAGGGAGAAACACGTGAACGAGCAACCCAGACGGGTGCAAGTCGAAATCGGGGGGCGTACCTACACGCTGACCGGAGACCGTGATGTCCAGGCAGTCAAGGACGTCGCCTCTTTCGTCGATTCCCGCATGGCAGAGATCGCCGCCCAGACCAGGACAGCCGATACGTCTCGCATCGCCATTCTCACTGCCCTGAACATCGCCGATGAATTCCTCAACGAGAAAAAAGGAGCCGGCAGGCCATCATCCAGGAGCCGGTCTGCGGCGCGGGAAAAACAATTCTGCCGTCTTCTGGACGAGGTGCTGTCCGGTTGATCTCTGGAAGAAAGGCCAATAAAATCAGGCTGCCAAATGATTGGCGCCGCATCGGTGCTGGGACAATGATCGGCGAGCCGATACTGAATCGAACGGAAGCCCGGGTCACGTCGCGGTGAGCAGGCCCCTTGAGAGGGGGTAGCCTAATGCGACGCGCAGGGCATCCACTCTGTCACGCTGGACTCTAACCTCAATTGTCCCTCGCCACCGCCTGGCCAATCATTTGGTCTTTTGATGTTTCTCTGCTTCTTGTGCCGGCTCGGCCCCCGGTTCGCTTCTGTAGGGTGATTCAATGAAATCGACCTGGCTGCTCCTCCTGTCCGGGGCGATCTTGCTGGTCTTGGTGGTCGTGGACGGCCTCCTCCGGCGCTTAATCTGGAATCACCGGGTGGCCCGCGCCCGGGCGCGGGCCCGCCGCCTCTGCGCCCAAGCCGAGGAAACCGCCAGAACACGGCTCAAGGAAGCCGAACTGTCCGCCCGCGAGCAGATCGCCGGGGCGGAAGCCCATATCGCGCTGCGCGACCAGGAACAAAAAACGAAATTCCAGAAAACCGATGACCGCCTGCGTGCGGCACAGGCGCAGGTGGACCGCCAACGCAATCAGCTGGAATCCAGAAAAGCCGAAGTGGCGCACCAAGAAGCGGAGCTCGGCGGCCGTCTTGAACGGCTCAGGGCCAAAGAGAAGACCCTCTTGCAGCGGGAGGACGAGGTGCGCCTCCAGATGGAAAAAGTGGCCGGACTCACCCGGGAAGAAGCTCGCAACCAGGTCGTCAGCCAAGTCATCGAGACGGCGCGAGACGAAGCATCGCGGGATGTGTCCCGCCTCTTGCACGAGGCCAAGAAAGAAATGGAAGGCAAGCTGCGCGGTTTGATCGCTCAGACTCTGCAAAGAGTCCGCACACCCGGACTCGTCGAGTCAACCGTTAGCGTAGTTCGTCTTCCGTCAGACGACATGAAGGGACGCATCATCGGCCGGGAAGGCCGCAATATCCGCTCCATCGAGATGACCACCGGCATCGATCTCATCGTGGACGACACTCCACAGACGATTCTGATCTCATGCTTCGATCCGATGCGCAGGGAAATCGCGCGCATTGCCATCGAGCGGCTGGTGGAGGACGGGCGCATTCACCCGGCCCGTATCGAGGAACTCGTGGAGAAAACCCGCGCCGATATGGATCAGATCATCCTGGAAACCGGCGAGGCTGCCATGTTTGACCTGGGTCTGCAGGATATTCATCCCCGCCTCCTCCGGCTCCTGGGCCGTCTCAAGTACCATACGTCCCATGGACAGAACCTTCTTCAGCATTGCCGCGAAACGGCGGACCTGGCAGGGCTCCTGGCCGTGGAGCTGGGCATTTCTCCGGAGATTCCCCGGCGCGCCGGGCTCCTTCATGAGATCGCCCAAGCCGCGGACGACCAAGCCCAGGCCCCGAGCATCCTGTCATCGGCCGAGATGGCGGTTCGCCAGGGTGAAGGCAAGGACCTCCAGCAGGCTATCGCCGCAGCCCATCCCGACGTGACCCCGCGGCGGCTGGATGGAGCTCTGGTCCGCCTGGCCTGCCGTTTGTCGCGTTCACGCACCGGGGCGCGCAAGGACAACCTCGAGGTTTTCATTTCCCGCATGCGCCGCATGGAAGCCCTGGCCACCTCGTACCCGGGAGTGAGAGCTGCCCACGCGGTGCGCGCCGGCAAGCAGCTCCGCATCTGGGTCGAGACCCAGGAGGTCTCGGATCAACAAACCATCGCCCTCACCAAGGAGATCACAACTCGCATCGAGAAAGAGGTGGATCACCCTGCCGAGATTCGCGTCAGCATCCTCCGGGAGCTGCGTGCCGTGGGCTATGCCCTCTAACCGCACGGAAGGAGCCTGTCTTGAACATCCTTTTCATAGGTGACGTGGTGGGAAAGCCAGGCCGGCGTATGCTTCGGGACTACCTGGACCGGATCGTTGACCGTGAATCCATCGACTATGCGGTGGCCAATGCCGAGAATGCGGCGGGAGGCTTCGGGATCACACCAGAAGTGGCCGAGGAACTGTTCAGCCTGGGAATTCATTGCTTGACCTCTGGCAATCACATCTGGGATAAACGGGAGGTCTTTGACTATCTGCAAGGCACCCCGGCGCTGCTCAGGCCCCTGAACTATCCAGCCGAGTGCCCGGGAACAGGAGTTCACATCGGCCAGACGGCCGCAGGGACGCCCGTCGCCGTGCTCAACCTCATGGGACGCGTGTTCATGCCGCCGTGCGATGACCCTTTTCGACGAATCGATGAAGAGCTGGATCGCCTGGCCGGGAGGGCCAAGGTGATCATCGTGGATATGCATGGTGAGGCGACCTCTGAAAAGATTGCCATCGGCTGGCACCTGACGGGACGGGTTTCCATGGTCCTTGGAACCCACACTCACGTCCCCACAGCCGATGAGAGGATTCTCGGAGGCCACACAGCTTATCTCAGTGACGTCGGGATGACGGGCCCGTACGACTCCATCATCGGGGTGGTGAAGGAGGATATCCTGCAGCGGTTTCGCACCGGCCTTCCCATCCGTTTCCGGACGGCGAAACGGGGCAGGGAGCTCCACGCGGCGGTGGTAACCGTCGACGAGCAAAGCGGGAAAGCGGCCTCGATCAGCCGCATTCAAGTGATGGGGGAGGACTGACGGGGAACATGTCTCGGCCGGATTCACCCGCAGGGCAATACCATGACGCGGAGCACATCTACCGCGTGAGCGAGCTGAATGGCGAGATCCATTTCCTCCTGGAATCGGCTTATCCCGCCATCTGGATCGAAGGTGAGATCTCCAACTTCCGCCTGTTTCAGGCCTCGGGTCACTGGTACTTCACCCTCAAGGACGGGAGCGCGCATATTGCCGCCGCCATGTTCCGGGGACGAAACCGGCACCTTCGCTTCCAGCCGGAGGACGGAATGAATGTCCTGGCCCGGGCTCAGGTCTCTCTCTACGAGCCCCGTGGCACGTATCAGCTCATCGTGTCCCACCTGGAGCCGAGGGGCGCGGGCCATCTCCATCTCGCCTTTGAGCAGTTGAAACAGCGGCTGGCCGCGGAGGGTCTTTTTGACGCCGCTCGCAAGCGACCTCTCCCCTTGGTTCCACGCCGCGTCGGAGTCGTCACCAGCCGGGAGGGCGCGGCGCTCCGAGACATTCTCAGAGTTCTGCGCCGCCGCCACTCGGGGATCTCCGTCCTGGTGGTTCCGACCCGAGTTCAGGGAGAGGGAGCGGCCGAGGAAATCGCCGCTGCCATCCAGACCGCCGGCCGTGTGGCTGACCTGGATGTTCTGATCGTGGGGCGTGGCGGCGGCAGCCTCGAAGATCTCTGGCCCTTCAACCAGGAGCCGGTGGCCCGAGCCATTGCCGCATCCCCTTGGCCCGTTATCTCCGCCGTCGGCCACGAGGTGGATGTCACCATCGCGGATTTCGCGGCCGATGTCCGCGCTCCCACCCCCTCCGCGGCTGCCGAGATGGTCGCCGCCAGCCGCTCCGAACTGTCGGCCCGGGTTCATGGCCTCGGTCGCCGGCTGGCCGGCGCGGTTCAACTGACCTTATCCCGACTGCGCGCCGGACCAGCCGGACGCTTTCCGCTGCTGGGGGGAAGAATTCTGGATTCCCTCCTGCGCCGGATGAGCCAGAATTGTGACGAACGGGCGGGACGCCTGCCCCGCGCGCTGGAGCAGCTCATGAAGAACCGCCGCCAGCAATGCCAGGTTCTCACCAGCCGGCTTTCCACCCGGAGCCTGCTCTCCCGCGTGGCGGATCGACGTGAGCGCCTCCATGAGTTGAGTCATCGTCACGCCCGAGCGGCCGGACATCGACTGCAGGAGTTCCGTCATCGTTTGGCCATGGTCATGGGCCACTTGCAGGATCTCTCACCCCTGGCGGTCCTGGAACGCGGCTATGCCCTGGCCCGGCGGGCCGGAACCAACGAGCTGATCCGGGATGCCGGTCAAGTGACCCGAGGCGAGCAGGTGGATCTCCGGCTCCACCGCGGGCGCCTGGTGCTGGAGGTTCTGAACATCCAGCCTGATTCCGCAGAGAGCTGAGGCAGCGGCTGCTAGGGTCGACGAGGAGGAAGTGAGCGAGAAAAAAGACAAGGCCACCCGGTCAAAACGCCCTTCTGCGGGCGGTCCCCCCCCAGAAATGCCGTTCGAGAAGTCCCTCGAACGGCTTCAGGAGATTGTCGAGGCCCTGGAGGCCGGAGACGTCTCCCTGGAGCAATCCCTGGCCCTCTTCGAGGAAGGGATGGCTCTCTCGCGGCGATGCAATCAAAGGCTCGACACGGCCGAGCGGCGGATCGAGGTCCTGGTGAAGAAGGCCGAGGGGCAAACCGATGTGGAGCCGTTCCCGGAGGAGGAGTTTTTTCCGGACTCCGGGTCGGAGACGGACGGGACCGATTGAGCGATCATCTTCCCTTCCAAGCAACGTTGGTCCAGGGCCGCGAGCGGGTCGATGCCACACTGGAGGATCTCCTGCCCAGTGTGTCCACAGCGCCCGCCCGCCTGCACGAGGCCATGCGCTACGCGGTCTTCGCCGGAGGCAAACGCCTGCGCCCGCTTCTTGTTCTGCTGGCCTGCCGTGCCTGCGGGGGACCCTGGGAAGATGCCTTGCCCATCGCGGCGGCCGTCGAGATGATTCACACCTACTCCCTGGTTCATGACGACCTGCCCGCCATGGACAACGATTCACTGCGGCGCGGCAAACCCACCACTCATACCGTCTACGGCGAAGCCATGGGTATCCTGGTGGGCGACGCCCTGCTGACCCTCGCCTTTCAGACCCTGTCCACCTGGTCTCCCGATGGCGCTTCCGGATCCCTTGGCCCAAGGGTGGTGTGCGCCTTGGCCACGGCAGCCGGAAGCACAGGGATGATCGGCGGACAGTCCCTGGACCTCGCCGCTGAAGGAATTCCCATCGATACCGTGGAACTGGAAAACCTCCATGCGCTCAAGACCGGCGCCCTCATCCGGGCTTCCGTGGCTGTGGGAGGGCTCATTGCGGGAGCGGACGATGAGGCGCAAACGGCCCTCATCCGTTACGGAGAGGACATGGGCCTGGCGTTTCAGATCATCGACGATATCCTGGATGTCACCGGATCGGACGCCAGTTTGGGCAAATCAGCGGGCAAGGACCAGCGCGCCGGAAAGTCCACCTTTCCGGCCATCCTGGGGCTGGAAGGATCCAGACAGAAGGCCGAGGCTCTGCTCGCCCGCGGCGTGGAACACCTGGCCAGCCTGGGGCCCCGGGCGGACATGCTCCGGGAAATAGCCCGCTTCATCGTCCGGAGGAATCGATGATGGCAGCCCGGCTCCGTCTGGACCGCTTGCTCGCCGACCGCCAGCTGGTTTCCTCTCGTGAGAAAGCACACGCCCTGGTCCTTTCCGGCCGAGTGCGGGTCAATGGCCAGCCGGTCCAAAAGGCCGGGACGCTGGTTCGCCGTGAGGCGTCCCTGGAGGTGCTGCCGGCCCCTTTCAGCCACGTGTCCCGGGGCGGCGCCAAACTGGAGGCCGCTCTGGCCGCGTTCGGGGTCAACCCGGCAGGCTGGACCGTCCTGGATGTGGGCGCCTCCACAGGTGGATTCACCGATGCCCTCCTCCAGCATGGCGCGGAGCGCGTCATCGCACTGGACGTGGGCCACGGCCAGCTGGACTGGACCTTGCGCCGCGATCCCAGGGTCGTGGTGGTGGAGCGCTTCAACGCCCGGTTCTTGAGTCCTGAACGGCTGGAGACCGCCGTCCGCGGGCGGGTGCGGTCCACCGGGCTCGACCTGGCCGTGATCGACGTCTCCTTCATCTCCCTGAGCCACATTCTTCCCGCGGTCGCTTCCCTCCCGTCCCTCACCCGCTGCATCCCCCTGGTCAAGCCACAGTTCGAGGCAGGCCGGAAGCAGGTCGGAAAGGGAGGCGTGGTCCGCGACCCGCAGGTTCATGCCGCCGTGGTCGAAACCGTGTGTGGACAGGCGGCCCTGGCAGGGTGGAGAACCCGCGGCATCCTCCCATCACCTCTTGCCGGCACGAAAGGCAACCGGGAATTCTTTCTCCACCTGGTCCGGGAGAATCAAGCAACAGGGAGAGTGGGACAGGATCCATGAAGCACGAACAGCCAGCCTACCGCCGTGTGGGTATCGTGGCCAAGCCTACAGGCGCCCTTGCCGGACGGGTCCTGCGAAAAACCGTCGGAGCGCTCTCCCGCCACGGGATCCAGCCCATCCTGGATCAGGAGGCCGCCGCTCTTGCAGGCGGGGGCAAGAGAGGCCTGGCCCGGAAGGAGCTGGCCCGACAGGTCGACGCCGTGATCGTCATCGGCGGGGATGGCACATTCCTTTCCGTCGCGCGAACCGTAGGTCCCCAGGGACCGCCCCTGGTCGGCATCAATCTTGGGAGCCTCGGATTCCTGACCGAGATTCACCGTAAAGAGATCGACACCGCCATCGACGCGGTCCTCCAGGGACAGGCGACGGAGGAGAAACGGTTGATGCTCAGTGTGAAGGTGCGCCGGAACGGGCGTCTCCAGGGATCGTACAAGGCCCTAAATGACGTGGTCCTGGCCAAAAGCGCCCTGGCGCGGACCATCCGGCTCAAGGTGGAGGTGGACGGACAGGCGGTGACCTCCTACCGGAGTGACGGTCTCATCGTGGCCTCCCCGACCGGCTCGACGGCTTACTCCCTGGCCGCCGGCGGTCCGCTGGTTCACCCGGGCATCCAGGCCCTGATCTTGACCCCCATTTGCCCTCATGCCCTCTCCAACCGCCCCCTGCTCATCCCACTGCGCTCGCTCATCACCGTCAGCCGTCCATCCATGGGCGAGGCCATTGATCTGACGGTCGATGGACAGGTGGGCGGGCCTCTCGAGATCAACGACCGGGTGGAGGTCCGGCGCAGCCGGATCTCTTTGCGGCTCTTGCGGCCGTTCCCCAGGACCTTCTACGAGACGCTGCGGACCAAGCTGAACTGGAGATGAGCCGGTCCGGAGTGCCGTCCTGAGCCACGGAGCTCTGGCAGAGGCCGTCGACGGCTTCAGGGCTTCGCGGAGGCCAGGACACGCTCGCCGTACCGGTCGACCATCGCGGCATGCAGATCCGCGCCATCGAGTCCACGGTCCAGAAGCTTCTCCAGGTAGGTCAGCATGGAGACGGCTCCCACGGGTTGCTCATTGCAGTCACACACGGCGAGATTGTCGCCACAGCCGCACAAGCAGTAGAAAGCCGTAGACGCCGCCTGAACCGCCGCAGGAAAAGCCTTGGCCGCCGCGGGCTTTCGCTGGGAAGCGGTGGGCGAAGTCTGCGGCGCGACCACGGTGGACGGGCTTGCCTTCGGCAGGGCTGCTGCGTCCGCGGGGTTCTCAAAGTGAATGCCCCGCCTCCGGGCCTCTTCGCTCGTCATCCCGCCGACCACGGCGATACTGGAGCTACGCCGGGATGGATCGGGCGGGAGCGCCGGGAGAATCGACCCGGAGCTCACCGGGGAGGCACCGGCTGTCGAGGGGTCCGCCCCGGCTGGTGGAGGGGCGGCAGCCGGCGCCGGCTTAGAAGTCGAAGCAGCGCCCCTCCCCTGCCAGGCCGCGATGCCCAGGTACCCAGCGCCGGTTCCCAGGAGGACCAAGGCAGCCAGATGCGTCAGCCGTTTCATCCGGGATGGGACCATACGCATGAATTGTAGCAGCTTCCGGGGATGCTCCGGCCCGGCCGTGGGGAGCTCCGGTCTGTTTGCCATGGCTAGAGCGGACGGCAGAGGCGAACCAGGTCGCGGGCGGGATACCAGAGGGATTCACCTTCCCCTCGAGGCCGGATCCGGTAGGCGGGCGCCCGGCTGCCGTTGGAGAAGGAGTAATCCGCTTGATACTCGGTGACCGTTCCCAGAACCCGGCGGCTCTCGGACCAAATGAGCGTCTCGCCCGGGGTAAAATGGGTCAAACTCGCCTTGAGGCGGGGGCCGGCCACCACCAGAACCACCATGAGAAAAACACCGGCCAGAACCGCCAGAAGCCTGAGGCTCCCGAACCCGGTCCGGATCGTGGGTGCCGCCCGCCGCGGCCTCGCGCCATATTGGGCGCGCCTCTGGATATCGCTCAGCGTCTCGTAGGCCGCCTGCACCTTGCCAATGGGGACCGGCCGGCGACCTTTCTGGTAAGACTGCTTCAGGAACAGGTAGGAAAGCCGGATCTCCTCAGCGCTGGCGTCAGGGCTCACGTTGAGAACTGCATAGTAACCACGCGGATCCCTGCTCGCCATCGATACCCTCCGGGATGGTCCTCAGCTTCCAGCCCTGGGGAAAATCTGCGCTGCGCCGGCACCCAAGTCAAGAAATTGCCATTTGATCCTTTCTCGCGCCGGCAATAGAATGCCGCGGACATGGTTCTCCCCGCGGCCCGTTCCGGTGCTCGCGCCGCCGATGTCTTGATCCTCGCGGCCCTCGGGGCGCTTGCCACAACAACCGCCCTGGCTCCCCTCACCAGCAACGATGTCTGGCTTCACCTGGCCACCGGCAAGTGGATTCTCTCCACCGGACAGGTTCCCCGGACGGAGGTTTTTTCCTTCGTGGCCGCAGGCCGCCCCTACATCGCCCACGAATGGGGTAGCGAGCTGCTCCTGGCCTGTCTCCACCGCCTGGGCGGACTGCCGGCCCTGATGGGATTCAAGGTGTTCATGGCCACCCTCCTCGCCTGGGGGTGCTATCTGATGGCGCGGTGGCGCCGGGCAGCTCCCGCGCTGGCCGGCTCACTGGCCGGCTTGTTCGCCTTCACGGCAGGGGCACACCTGTGGGTTCGGCCCCATCTCTTCACCTGGGCCGCTGCGCTGGCCACGGTAGCTCTGCTCTCGGCGTCCCGTCGCAACCGCCTCTGGCTCGGAATCCTCTTCCCCTTGCAGGTGGCCTGGACAAACTTTCACGGTGGATTCATTCTCGGTCCTCTGCTCATCCTCGCCTGGGCGCTCGGCGAGGCCCTGCGGCGCTGGACACGGAAGCCCGATGCCTGGCCAGGGAGGGTGGCCCTCGCGGGCCTGGCCGCGGCCCTCGCCTGCCTCATCAATCCCTACGGCTGGAAACTGGTCCGTCTTCCCTTTGAGCTCACAGGCTCGGCGGTCTTCATGCAGGCCGTCTACGAGTGGCAATCGCCGTTCTTTTCGCGCTACTCCACAACCACCATGTTCGCCGGCTTTCTTCTACTCGTCATCCTGTGGCTGGCGGGCCTGGCGCGGGCGGGACGCCGCATCGACCCCTGCGATCTCCTGGTGTGTGCCGTTGCCTTTCTGCTGGCCGCGCGCATGAATCGCAATGTTCCGCTCTTCATGCTTCTGGCCGCGCCCTTCGTCGCCGGAATGTGGGCGCAACCCCGCTGGCGGATTCAGCCGCGACTCCGGCGGGCATTTGTTCCGATCACGCTTCTCCTTCTTCTGGGCGCCAGCATTCTGCTGGCCACGGCTGGCTACCCCTACGGGCGACATCGCTGGCGGCCTCGCGGCACAGGAACAGGCCCCAGGGTCCCGGAGGCTGCGTGCCAGTACGTGGAAACCAACAAGCTCACCGGCCATGCCTTCACGACCTACGAGAACGGCGCTTACGTCGCATGGCGGCTCTGGCCGCAGGTGCAGATCGGCATGGATTCCCGGAACTCGGTCTACGGAGAAAGACTGTATCTCCAGTACCGGCAAGCCCTCGAGTCAGGGGCAGGGCTTTCCACCTACATGCGGCGCTGGCCGCTGGATCTCGCCATCGTCTCCCACCGCGGACCCTTCCACCGCGGGCCCGACCGGTCGAGCCGCCGCGATTTCGACCTCCCTCATCGTGGTTTTCTCCAGTCGGGACGGATGGTGCTGGTCGATTTCGACGACCGTTCCACGGTATACGTTTCCAATCGCCCAGAGAATGCCGCCCTCATCGCACGGGATGGATTCCGGCTGATCCATCCGGTTCTTCTTCCGGCCATCTTCCCAGAGGAAGACCTTTCGGGAGCCGCGCAGGAAGCGGAACGCGCGGTGGAACGACACCCGGAAGCCCTGGTCACCCACTGGATCCTGGCGAACGTTTACGCTCAGCAACGGCGGGCGGATGATGCCCTGCTCCAGCTCCACGCCATGCAGGGCCTGGAGCGGTCCACCCCGTACATCTGGGGAGTCCAGGGCGCCATGCAGGCGGCACGACTGGGCCTCACCGGCCTCTTGAACCTCGATCGGGGTGACTGCCCGGAAGCCCGGCGCGCCCTGGAGGAGGCTCTCCGGATTGCGCCTGCCTACCGGCCGGCCAGGGACCTTCTGGGAAGGCTCGACTGCTGAGCCGTCCCACACGCCCTATAATCCAGACCCTTCAAACGGCGCGTTGCCTTCCAGGGGAAGCGTTGGCCAGACAACGAAAGAACCGGCAGAAGCAGGCACGAGACAGTTCCTCCGGGCCCTCGCTTCCGCACCATCCTTCTGGAGTCGCGCTCTGGGCGGTGGCGGCCGGCCTGCTCGCTCTCTTCCTGACTCTCAGCCTCACACCGGTCACCAACAACGACATCTGGCTGCACATGGCCAACGGCAAGTGGATCCTCGCTCATGGAAAGGTCCCACTGGCCGATCCCTACTCGTTTTCGGCCGCCGGCAACCGGTTTCATGCCCACGAGTGGCTCGCGGGAGTCATCTTCGAGCTGGTTCACCGGTTCGCGGGCGTGCCCGGCCTGATTCTCTTCAAGACGCTTCTCGGGGCCACGGCCTTGCTGTTCTGCGCCCTTGCGGCGCGCCAGCAACGAGCCTCCCGGGAAGTGATCGGCGCGTGTCTCTGGCTCGCGCTGGTCGTGGTCAATGCGCGCTTTCTCGAACGGCCCGAGATGTTCTCCTATGCGTTGACAGGACTGTATGTCTGGGTTCTTGGCCTGGAGAAACGAAAGCTGGATCGTTCACCGCCGCTCTCCAGCCCGGCTCCTCTCCGGCATCCTTCCGTCTGGCTGGGAAGCAGCCTCTTCTGGTGGCTGGTTCCCGTTCAGTGGCTCTGGGTCCAGATGCATGGCTATTTCCTCACCGGCCTGGCGCTGGTCGGCCTGTTTCTTGCCGCGGAAACCATCAGTCAACTGCGGGAGAAATACCAGGGACACTCGCCGCTCAAGCTGGCGCCCCGCCTGGTTTCGGGATGTGCGGCCGTCTTCTTCATGGCGCTGGTCGGCTTGCTCAACCCAAACGGTATCGAGGTTTATACCTTTCCCTTCCGGCTGGCCGGCGGGCAGAACCTCTTCATGCAAACCATCTTCGAGTGGAAGCCGACCTTCACCACCGGGCCGGTGGTTCTCTCTTCCATGTTCCTTGGCTTCTGCCTCTGGCTGGCCTTGCTGACGCTGACCGGTCTGAGCTCCACCCGCATGCTATCGCGCCGCCTTCTCTGGCGCTGCACGACCATCGCGGGCCTCGGTGGGCTTTTCCTCATCCGCCGGCATCTCGCCCATCTGCCGGCGGCCGCGCATGCCCTTCTTCCAAAATCAACCTGGCTCTGGCCTCCCTCCGATCTCCTGAGCCAGGCCACCCACCACTCGGCTCTGTCCCAGCAGATCGCGCGGCTGGCGCGGCCTCTGGGACTCTCCGGACCCGGCGGCGCCGATATCCTTCTCCTCCTCTGGGTCGGGCTTCTCATCTGGGCGGTCTCGTGCTGGCGCCGCCCGGTCTTGGCGGCATGGCCTGTTCTCACGCTCGTTCTCACCCTTCTCCTTCAACAATCCGGAACCCACGCTCCGCTCCTCCTGGCGCTGAGCCTGGGCGGCTCCCTGGTGTACGCCGTCGCCCGGCGCAGCCTGCCGATCTGGCACGCCGCCCTGGCTGCGTTTTTTCTCTATCTCGCCGTGCACCAGAACCGCAACATCGTGAACTTTGCCCTGGTCACTCTTCCTATCCTGGCTCCCGCCTTGACTCGCACCGGACGAGCTCTTGCTGCCGTTCCAGGCGGCCGCCAGCCCGCCCGGGCCGCCCGGGCACTGCCCACGCTGCGCGTGTCGGCCCTGGCGCTCCTCTGTTTTCTCCTGGCCGCCATGACCTTGACCACCGGCTGGCCCTACACGCGGACCGTCGTCAAGAAAACGGGCCTCGGAATTGGAGAGAAGGTTCCCACAGGGGCCGTCCAGTACCTCCGGACCCACCATATTGGCGGACAGGTCTTCGACAAGTACTCCTACGGCGCCTATCTCATCTACGAGCTCTTTCCAGAGACCCGAGTGTACATGGACAGCCGGAACGGCGTGTACGGCGAGGATCTGCTTCGCACCTATCTCAAGGCGCTGTACGACCGCAAGACCACGGACCAGGTGTTCCGCGCCAACCGCTTCGACTACGTACTGGTCGACTACGCCTTCTATCCCGAACCCATGATTCATCCAGGACTCTTCTCTTACCTGGCAGATCATCCGGAATGGGTCCTGGTCTATTTCGACGACACGTCGGTCCTGTTCCTGCGGGACCGCCCGGAACATGCCGCGGCCATCGCCCGGGATGGATACCGCGTGCTTGATCCGCTGCGTTACCGCCCTGGATTTCTGAAGGGGCTTTCTCCGCGGGACAGGGCCCGATACAAGCTGGAATCCCGCCAGGCACTCCTTCGTGTGCCCCGGTCGCTGACCGCCAAGTTCTTGCGCGCCGAGTTCCTGATCGCGTCCGGGCAACTGAGGAATGCCCTGGAACTCTTGGAGAAAGTTCTCGACCAGGAGCCCAACCATCTCTTCGCCCTGGGCACCGCAGCCCAAATTGCACGGAAACTGGGCGACCAGGAACAAGCTCTCGCGTTATACCATCGCGCCCTGCTCGTCGATCCGCGCCAGGTCAGAATGGAGCGCGAGATGAGGGATCTCGAGGAGAAAATGGCAAGATGAAAACCTGGTCCATCCCGTTCTTCATCCTGGTACGCGCGGCTCCCGTGGCTCTTTTCGCATGCCTGAGCCTGGCATGTTCTCCGCCGGATCACCCTTCGCTCCTCCTGGTCACCATCGACACCCTCCGCGCGGATCACCTGTCCTCTTACGGCTATTCACGTCCCACCTCACCGGCCATCGATAGGCTGGCGCGGCGCGGGGTTCTTTTTGACTCGGTGATCTCTTCGATCCCCGAGACCGGCCCGGCCTTTGCCTCGCTGATGACGGGGCTGTGGCCCTCCCGGCTCGGGCTCCGCGGGAATGGCAAGCCATTGGCTCCCCGGTTCGAGACGCTCGCCGAACGACTCAGGAGCACCGGGTACCACACGGCGGCTTTTGTCTCCGGATATCCCCTGGTTCGACGGCTGTCCGGCCTGGACCAGGGATTTGCCCACTACGACGACCGGATGCCTGATCCGCGCGGCAAGGTCGCCGGAGTCCAGCGCCTGGCGGAAAAAACCACCGCCGCCTTTCTCGCCTGGCTTCAGCAGAACCGCAAGGGCCCTTTTTTCGTCTGGCTGCATTACTATGACCCGCATGGAAACTACGCGCCGGGCCGTGCCTTCGAGTCGATGTTCACCGGCGGGCCGCCTGGCCCGAACATCCCCCTGGATCTGATTCCCGCCTATCAGCGTTGGCAGGGTGAAACCGATGCCGCGTTGTTTCGCGCCCGGTACGATGGCGAGATCCGGCGTGTGGATGCGCAGATCGAGCGCGTCCTGGCCGCGCTTGGCGCCCGGGATCGCCTGGATTCCACTCTGGTCGTCCTCACGGCGGACCATGGCGAGAGCCTAGTGGAACACGGCTACTACTTCGACCATGGCAACGAGCTCTACATGCCCTCCCTTCATGTGCCCTTGATCCTGGCGGGACCCGGCGTTCCGGCAGACGGCCGCCACGTTGCCGGCCTGGCCAGGACCCCGGATATCATGCCCACCCTCCTGGAGCTGCTCCATGAGCCTGTTCCGGACAGCCTGGCCGGAACGTCCCTGGCGGCCGACCTGAGAACCGGGAGGCCCTCACAATCACGGGAGGCCTTCAGCGAAGCACGGTTCCAGGCCTACCGGCCCTTGACTCCTGCAGCCGATGTGGGGCCGAAGCTCTCAGTCCGGGGCGAACGGTTCTCCACCATTCTGAGACTGAATGGTGGAGAGGTGGAGCTCTATGACCGTCACGCCGATCCCCTGGAGCTCAGCGATCTCCTGGCCCTTTCCACGCCTTCTTCAGAGACTCGGGAGTTACGTGAAACGCTGTCGGCACGGCTGAGGGCACGGCTGGCCCGGGCCACGCGCGGCGGGCAACCAGATGAGCCCGTGTTCAGCCCCTATGTCGTGTGGCGAGCCAAGCGTCTTGCGACCCTGGAAACCCGGCCATGACCCGTCTTGCTCCACCCTCGACCCTGGTGGTGTGGATGGCTCTTGCCGCCGTCACCGTGGTCTTTTGTTTCCCCCTTCTGGTCCATGACGCGCTCCCCTTCGGGTCCGACGTCGTCTTCGCGTCCCACTCGGCCCACGGTTTCGTTCAGGCTCTGCGCGAGGGCATCCTCTACCCGCGCTGGGTCGGCAACTCCAATCGCGGCTTTGGCGGGCCAACATTCATCTTCTACTGTCCACTGCCATATTACGCGGTCGCCGCCGCCAGACTCGTGACGGCCGATCTCATCCACGCCTTTCGTCTCGTCCTTTTTACGGTCGCCTTTCTCTCCGGCCTCACTTTTTACCATTGCATTCGTCGGCTCACCTCTCCCGCAGCCGCCCTGGCCGGCGCTTCTCTGTATATCCTGATGCCTTACCACACCCTGGATCTTTACGATCGGTTCGCTTTCGCCGAGTACGCCGCCTTTCTCTGGTTTCCCCTCCTTCTGTACTTTCTGCGCCAGCTGCTCCGGGAGCCCGGGCGGCGCGCCTGGTTCGGACTGGCCGCCGCCTATACCGGTCTCCTGTTCACACACCTGGTCACGGCCTACATGGTGCTCTTCATCCTGGCACCCTATGCAGGATTCCATGTCCTCAAGACCCGCCGGTGGAAGAACCTGATCCCGATCGCCGGCGCCGGTCTCGCCGCAATTTTCTGTGCCTCCATTTATCTGATTCCGATGCTGGCCGAGAGGGACGCGGTTCACCTGGAGTGGGTGATCCAGGCACCCTACGGCAACTTCCACCGCAACTTCGTCTACCGCGACGAAGTGGCCCACGGATTCACGGCGGCGCCCATCAAGCCCTGGGTCAATCAAGCCGCCACATGGCAGGCCTTCCTTGGCCTGGCAGCCGCGCTCCTGCTTTTCGTGCGTTTCTCGCGGCGTCTTGCGGGAAACGCCTCCCGGGAGCCCGCGGCATGGACCGAGGGGCTGGCGCATCTGGGTCTCTGTGGATGGACTTTTTTTCTCCAGATTCCCTCCTCCACCCCCATCTGGGCTCTGGTGCCCCAGATGGCCACCATCCAGTTCCCGTGGCGCTTCGGACTCTTCCAGGCGCTCTCGACCTGTCTTCTCCTTTCCTGCTCCCTTGCCCCGGCCCGCGAGGAGCCTGGCACCGCCCACCCGATCCGGCACACCGTCAGGAGCACCCTGCTGGAGAAGCTTCATGGCGGGAAGCTTCTGGCCGCCGCCATCATCGTGGCTGGAGTGATCCCCTGTCTCGCCACGACCTTTCGGATCGCCCGCAATGAGTACCGGCCCTGGATCTTCGATGCCGCCCTGGCCCGCCAACCACGCTACCTGAACCGCGTCATGAAGGAATACCTGCCCCAGGGCATGGAAGGGTGGAAGGACTTCGGTGCGACGCCATCTCCTCTCCCGTCCCAGGTACGCCTGAGCGGGCCAGGACGTGCACGGGTGGCGCAATGGGCGACCCACTCACGAGAGATCGAGGTGAACACTCCCGGAGCCAATACTCTCCACCTCCGGACCTTCTACCATCCAGGGTGGCACGCCTGGGTCGATCAGCGGGAAGTGCCCATCGACAGGAACAATCCCTTCCATGCCATCTCCATTCACCTCGCTCCGGGCAAGCACCGTGTGCGGGTTGTCTTCGGGTCCACACCAGACCGGAAAATCGGCGCCGGGATCAGCACTTTTTCGGTTGCTACAATGATCGCCCTTGGCTTTTTGGCCTGGCGCCGCCAGCAGCCTGCCTGAGACGCCGGAGAACGACGCCACCATGGGACGCGAGAACAAGAAAAAACGCGGCTATTTCAACCGGTCGTCCGGCTCCCCATCACGCCATCCCGCCGGCCCGGGAGATCGCCCCCCCGCCCGATGGCCCCTCTGGAGCCTCTTGCTCCCGGCCGCCCTCCTGGCCGTTGCCGGATTCTACGCCCTCGGTCTGAGAGGCCGCCCCCGGCCTGGATTCAATGTGCTCCTCATCAGTGTCGACACCCTCCGGGTCGATCATCTTGGTCTCAGCGGTTACGATCGCCCCACCAGTCCCAACATGGATCAGCTCGCACGCGCAGGATTGGTCTTTACCCAGGCCATCTGCCAGAACACCAACACCAACCCGTCTCACGCTTCCATTCTCTCCGGGATGTACCCGCGCAGCCACGGGAACTGGGACAACTACTTCATGATGGACGAGGCCATTCCTCTGGCGCCGGGGATCTTTCAGGATGCTGGATACTCCACGGCAGCCTTTGTCTCCGGGTATACACTCAAGAAAAAGATTTGCCGTCTCGACCGCGGCTTCCAGACATACGATGACGCCTTCGACGGGAAGGAGCGCCATGGCGACCAGACCACCGATCGAGCCATCGAATGGCTGCGCACCCACGGCAAACAGCCTTTTTTTCTCTTTGTTCACCTGTTCGATCCTCATGGTCCCTACACTCCCCCGCCGGAGGTGGCCATGGCGTTCCCCCCCCGCCAGCCGGCCCAGTTGGTTCCCCTGGACCGTATCCCTCGTTACCAGCGCCTTCCCAGGGAAGCCGCCCCGGCTGATCTCTGGACCAACCTGGAGCGCTACAAGGCGGCCTATGACGCCGAGATTGCCTTTGCTGACCGGCAAGTGGGACGCCTCCTGGAGACCCTGGAATCTCTCGGCCTGGCCTCCTCGACCGTCGTGGTCCTCACCTCCGATCATGGCGAAGCTCTGGATGAGCGCTTTCATCTTCTCGATCACGGGGGCGGCATCGGAGATGAGGAGATCCGCGTTCCCCTGATCTTTCGCTTCCCCGACGGCCGCTTCGCCGGCCAGCGTTTCACGGACCAGGTGGAGAGCGTCGACATTCTTCCCACCCTGACTGCGACCGTGGGGCTGGCTTCTCCTTCCACGGTCCAGGGCATCAACCTCCTCCCCATGCTGGAAGGCGCCCATGCCGCGCCTCATCCAGAGACTCTCACCGAGACCCGGGTCATTCCGGTTCGCTGGCGCGATCGCGATTACAAGCTCAACATTCGTGACACCCTCAAGGCCGTGCGGCGAGCCGGCGCCAAACTGGTGGTCTTCCCCGGCCTGCCCCACGACTACACCGAGCTCTACGACCTGGCCACTGACCCTCTGGAGCGCCATGACATTTCCACGGACCGACCCGGGCTCACCCGGGCCCTGGAGGATCGGCTGAAGCGCTTCATGACCCTGCCGACCCGGCGCAATGGGGTTGCCAACCCCGATACAGACCAGGAGACCCGCGAGATCTTCCGGACCCTGGGCTATGTCGATTGACTCCGGTCTCACGGAAGCCCGCCACGCGCCGCATGGTATTCTGCGCCCCTGCCGGGATGATGATCTGTCCTCTCCCGGCGCTGTCTGCCATAGGCCCCGCCCATGACCGCATCCATCAGACATCAGGCCGCTCGGCACCGTCCCATGGCCTGGGCGTGTCTTCTTGTTCTCTGGGGCTGTGCCGGCTTCCACCCGGCCCGGCCGGCCGGCAAGCCGGTCGTGGTCGTGTCCGTGCTTCCCCAGGCCTTTTTCGTGGACCGGATCGCCGACGATCTGGTGGAGACGGAAGTCATGCTTCCTCCAGGCGCGCATCCCACTTTTTTCGAGCCCTCGATCCGCCAGATGAAGCAAATCTCCAGGGCAACCCTGTACCTTAAAGTCGGTGACCGGAATTTCCCATTCGAGAAAATCTGGCTGGAGCGACTCCTCGGGGATTACCCGGGACTCAGGCTCGTGGACTCCTCCCGCGGGATTCCCCGCCAGGCAGGCGATCCACACCTCTGGCTCTTTCCCGCAGGGGCGCGGATCATGGCCCGAAACACCCAGAGAGCCTTGGCCCGGATTCTTCCCGGGCAAGCGGATCGCCTGCGGGGCAGGCTCGACGCCCTGCTGGCAGACATCAACGCCCTGGACGCACGCCTGGGCCGGAGCCTGGCACCGTACCGGGGTCGCGCCTTCCTGGTCTTCCATCCTGCATGGGGTTACCTGGCCCACGCCTATGGCCTCGTGCAAGTGGCGGTGGAGCATGAGCACCGGGAGCCCACCTTCCACGACCTGGCGGCACTTGAGGCGCGCGCGCGCCACGACCAACTGCGTGTTCTCTTCATCGACCCTCAGCTCGGCCCGCAAAAGGGCTTGATGTTCGCCCGGGAAATCGGCGCCCGCGTGGAGTTCATCGATCCCTTGGCCCGGGACTGGCTCGCCAACATGGAACAGGTCAGCCAATCGTTGGTGCGAGCGCTCGCCTCGTGAGCACACCGGCCCTGGACTTGAAGGACGTTTCCGTCTCCCTGCGAGGCACGCCGGTGCTGGAGGGAATTCAACTGCGTCTCCAGAGGGGCGAATTCCTGGGCCTCATTGGACCGAATGGGGCCGGGAAGACCATGCTCCTCAAGGTGATCCTGGGACTGGTGCGCCCGGATGCGGGCCAGGTCCGCGTCCTGGGGCTTCCCCCCGATCGCGCCAGGGGACAGGTGGCCTATGTCCCGCAGCACGTGGAATTCGACCGCAGCTTCCCGATTTGCGTGCAGGACGTGGTCCTCATGGGCCGCCACCAGAGGAAAAAGCTCCTGGCCCCCTACCGGCAGCACGATCGAGACCGTGCCCGGGATGCCCTGCGAAGAGTGGAGCTCTCCGATCTGGCCAACCGCCAGATCGGAGAGCTCTCCGGGGGCCAGCTCAAACGAGTCCTCATTGCACGAGCCCTGGCCGTGGATGCCCGCCTTCTGCTTCTGGACGAGCCCATGGCCAGCCTCGACACCCGCATGGGGGAGGAAATGTACGGACTCCTGGATGCGCTCTCGCGCGGCATGACCTTGATCCTCGTTTCTCACGACATCGGCGTCCTCTCCCAGCACGTGAGCAGCGTGGCTTGCCTGAACCGCCGCCTGTTTCATCATGGTTCCCGCGAGATCACACGCGAGATGCTGGATGCAACCTACGGGAGCGGCGTCAATGTGGTCGTTCACGATCATCCGCACCATTTGCCGGCAGGAACCGGCCACCGAGGCCCTTGATGCTCGTGGAGCCGCTCCAGTACCCCTTTTTTCAGCGCGCTTTGGCGGCCGGCATTCTGGCTGGGATCGCTTGCGGCATCATGGGAACCTTGGTCGTGGTCAAGCGGATGGCGTCCGTTTCCGGAGGATTGTCCCATGCTGCCTTCGGCGGCGTCGGCCTGGGGTACCTGCTGGGCTTCGACCCCATGCTGGGCGCCACCGCATTCGCAGTGCTCACCGGCACCGTCCTGGGCATGGCTTACCGCTACCTCCAGACGAGCCTGGACACCCTCATCGCCATGCTCTGGTCGGTCGGGATGGCCATGGGCATTCTCTTCGTGTCCCTGGCCCCCGGTTACGCACCGGACCTGATGAGCTATCTGTTCGGAAGCATCCTGTTTGTCCCGCTCCACCACATATGGTTGGTCCTGGCCCTGGACCTGGTCATGGTGTTCACGGTCTGGCTCCTCTACAAGGAAATCCAGGCCGTGGTTTTCGATGAGCAGTTTGCCGCGGTCATGGGAGTCCCGGTGCAACCGATTTTCCAGGGTCTTCTTGTCATGACCTCCCTGACCGTGGTGACCCTGATCAAAGTCGTGGGCATCATCCTGGTCATCGCGCTGCTGACCATTCCAGCGGCCATCGCCGCACAGTGGTCCCGAAGCCTCTCCCGTATGATGATCATGGCCTCGGTGCTGGGCACGGCCTGCGCCATTTCCGGGATTTACCTGTCTTACTGGCTCTCGTCCCTCTGGGACCTCAAGGCTCCGACCGGCCCCCTGATCGTTCTTCTGGCCGCCAGTCTGTACGGACTGAGCAGCCTCGTCCAGAACCTTTCCCGCCGGCCCGCGGTCCAGGGGCCCCGGCCGGAGTGAGGTGGCAAGCCACCCCATGAAACCGCGCCGTCACCTCCACAGTCGACTCCAATGCGTCCCCCACCGGGGCATGGCGAGCGGTTCCCACAGCACCAGAAGAAAGGAGACTCCCGTGGCAAGGCTCTTCATCCTCCTCACAATCGTCATGCTGGCCGCCAGCGGCCCGTCTCTGGAATCGGAGACGGGCGCGAAGAGTACCAACGACGGTGATCTCCTGACCGCGGAGACTTTTTCCGGTCTGGCGTTTCGTTCTCTGGGCCCTGCTTTGATGTCGGGACGCATCGCTGATATCGCGGTTCACCCACACCGACGACATGAGTACTACGTGGCCGCCGCATCCGGTGGGGTCTGGAAAACCATGGATGCCGGAATCACCTGGGCGCCCATCTTCGATCAAGAAGACTCCTACTCGATTGGCTGCCTGGCCATCGATCCGGAGGATCCGCTGGTGCTCTGGGTCGGAACCGGAGAAAACAACAGCCAGCGAAGCGTTTCCTATGGCGACGGCATCTACAAATCAACCGACGGCGGGGCAAGCTGGAACCGGGTTGGCCTGGAGCATTCAGAGCACATCGCCAAGATTCTCATCGATCCTCGCGACTCGGATACGGTCTACGTGGCGGCCCAAGGCCCCCTCTGGGGCCCTGGTGGCGACCGCGGACTCTACAAGACCACCGACGGCGGAGCGAGCTGGAACGCGGTGCTCCAGATCAGCGAGAACACCGGAGTCACCGATGTGGTGATGGATCCCCGCAATCCGGACGTCCTCTATGCCGCCGCCTACCAGCGCCGGCGCCGCGCTTGGACGCTCATTGACGGCGGTCCCGAATCGGCCATTCACAAGTCGGTGGACGGCGGCAAGACCTGGACGAAGCTCGAGCAAGGTCTTCCCGAAGAGGACATGGGCCGGATCGGCCTGGCCATTGCGCCAACCCGTCCGGACACGGTGTACGCCATCATCGAGGCGGCCGGCAAAGCGGGCGGCTTTTACCGTTCCTCCAACGGCGGCGGGACGTGGATCAAGCGCAGCGATTACATCAGCTCGAGCCCCCAGTACTACCAGGAGATCGTGCCCGACCCTTTGGATGCCGACCGGGTGTACTCGCTGGATACCTTCATGATGGTCACCGAAGATGGCGGAAAGAAATTCCACAAGGTCGGCGGACGGACGAAACATGTCGACGACCATGCCCTGTGGATCGACCCGGCCGACCCGGCCTATCTCCTCGCTGGCTGCGACGGCGGCCTCTATGAAAGTTTCAGCCGGGGTCTCACCTGGGGTTTCAAGGCCAACCTACCCGTGACCCAGTTCTACAGGGTGGGCCTCGACAACGATTTCCCCTTCTACAACCTCTATGGAGGGACCCAGGACAACGCGACCCTTGGCGGTCCCTCCCGCACCATCAGCAGCCATGGCATCACCAATCGCGACTGGTTCGTGACCGTTTTTGGCGATGGCTTCGGGACTCAGGTCGACCCTGAAGATCCCGACACCATTTACTCCCAGTCGCAATACGGCGGGCTCGTGCGGTTCAACCGGCGCAGCGGAGAGATCACGGATATCCAACCCCAGCCCGGTCCTGGCGAGCCGGCGTTGCGGTGGAACTGGAATTCGCCGCTGATGATCAGCCCCCATTCCCACACCCGCCTCTACTTTGGCGCCCAGGCCCTCTTTCGAAGCGACGATCGAGGGAACACCTGGCATGCGGTCAGCGGCGACCTGACCCGCGGCCTGGAACGGAATCAGCTCGAGGTGATGGGCCGCATCCAGAGCGTTGACGCCGTGGCCAAGAACGAATCGACCTCCTTCTTCGGAAACCTGGTTGCCCTCTCCGAATCTCCGCTGCTGGAGGGTCTTCTCTACGCCGGCACCGACGATGGATTGATCCAGGTCTCCGGGGACGGCGGCAGGAGCTGGCGGCGGATCGCGCGCTTTCCCGGGGTTCCCGAGATGGCCTCCGTCAGCGACATCGAGGCCTCCCTCCACGAGCCGGACACGGTCTATGTCACCTTCGACAATCATAAGAGCGCCGACTTCAAACCGTATGTTCTCAAGAGCGCCGACCGGGGACACCGATGGACCTCCGTTTCCGGAGATCTCCCAGGGCGCGGCTCCGTTCATTCTCTCAAGGAAGATCATGTCCATCCGGGGCTCTTGTTCGCCGGCACCGAATTCGGCGTTTACTTCACGCAAGATGGCGGCCGGAGATGGATCCAGCTCGAGGGGGGACTGCCGACCATTGCTGTCCGCGACCTGGAGATCCAGCGGCGCGAGAACGACCTGATCATCGCCACTTTCGGAAGGGGCTTCTACATTCTGGATGACTACACACCGCTCAGAATTCTGAACGAGGACATGCTGGCCCGAGACGCTGTGCTCTTGCCCGTCAAAAACCCTTGGCTGTATGTTCCCAGCCATGCGCTGGGGCTGCCCGGCAAGTCGTTCCAGGGGGACGCCTTCTATAGTGCACCCAATCCACCCTTCGGCGCCACCATCACCTATTACCTTCGAGAAACCATCAAGACGCGGCAGCAGCGGCGGCGAGATTTCGAAAAAGAGAGGCTCGAGGCGCACGAGACTTCACCCTATCCCACCTGGGATGATCTCCGGTTGGAAGATCGGGAGGAGAAGCCGGCCGTCGTTCTCACCGTCAAGGACGGACAGGGACGGATCCTCCGGCGTCTCACCGGCCCGGTCACCAGCGGCCTCCACCGTGTGGCCTGGGACCTGCGCCTGCCGGCTCCCAATCCAACCCGGCTGAAACCTCCGGAGGACCTGCCCCCATGGGCCGCTCCGCCGCGGGGCCCCCTGGTGGTGCCCGGCCCGTACGCGGTGGACCTGGCCACGCGGGTGGACGGCAAGACCCTCTCCCTCGCGGCCTCCCAGGATTTCTCGGTGATCCCCCTGGGAGCCGGGACCATGGATGCCGCGCAACGAAGAGACCTCTACGAGTTCGAGCGCCGCACCGCCCGGCTCCAGCGCGCCGTCCTGGGCGCGGTCCGGACCCTGGCAGATGCCCAGGTTCGTCTCGATCATATCAAGCAGGCGCTCTACGACACGCCAGAAATCGATCCAAGCATGGATTCCCGGGTTCGGTCCCTGGAAAGACGCCTGAAGACTCTTCGCGCGGAGCTCGCCGGCGACAGGACACTTCAAGAGCGGAACGAGCCGGTCCCGCCTTCTCTCGTCGGCCGGGTCCAACGCATCGTGGAAGGACACTGGAGTTCCACCTCCGCGCCGACCACAACCCAGCGCCAGAACTATGATGCTGCGGCCGCCGCCTTCGGCAGCTTGCTGGAAAAGATCCGGGAACTGGTCAAGGAAGACATGGGGCGGCTCGAAACCGATCTCGAAACGGCCAGGGTTCCCTGGACACCGGGGAGAGTGCCACTCTGGCAGCCTGATTGATCCAGCGCCCCCGGGCAGCAGGCAATGGATCCAGGAGTGCGGAAATCCCGCTTCAGCCCATCGCCGCTTCGCGCAGTCGTTGGCGGACAAAATCGGCCGGCAAAGCCGCCAGAAAATGTCCCGCCCGCGGCCCGCGCGGCTTGCCGATCAGGGCAAGGTACAGAGCGGTGAAGAAGGGGGCCGGGGAGGGGGCGCCTTGTTCCTGGACAAGGTCGTAAATCAGGGCGTGAAGACTCTCCGCGTCAGCCTCGTCCTGGATCCGAGAGGTGAGCGCTGCCAGGAAGGTCTTCTGCTCCACGGTCAGCCGGCGAGCCGCCTCGGGCAGCGTCGGAGCCAGAGAGAACCGGACAGCCTCCGGCGCAAAACCCTCCAGCCAGTTACGAATATATCCCATGCTCCTTTCCAAGGCCCGGGAATCCCCGGCCTGGTAGCCGGTGCGCTCCAGGATCTCTTTCACCCGACCCACATCGAAATCGGCCACCTGCGCCACGGTCACCAGGTGTCTGAAGGGCACGCGACAACCTGGCTCGCCCGCCAAGCACGCCAGTTGCGCCGCACGCGGGTTCCGGTTCTTGCTGCCCGGGTCCTCAAGCTCTTCGTGCAGCGCCAGGAGCGGCAGCCCGGGATCGAAAACGATGCTCTTCTGCGGCTCCGTTCTGAGAACCAGGTATCTCAGAACCTGCGGCGGAACCACCCTGAGCATCTTGTGGATGGCGAGGACATTGCCCTTGGAGGAGGACATATCACCCTTCCCCCGCAGTGCAATCCACTCGTAGGGCACAGGGAACGGCGGGGGAGCTCCGAAAACCTCCCGGGCAATGCGGATCCCGGTGTCGTAGGAACCGCCGCGACTCGCATGATCCTTGCCGAACGGTTCCAGGGTCACATTCAGAACCTTCCAGCGCGCGGGCCAGTCAACCCGCCAGGTCAACTTGCCGCCGCCGGCGAACGGCACGGACCCTTTCCCGCCGCACGCGCAATCATAGAAGACCTTCTTGGCTCCCAGGTCAAAACCCGTGACCATGGTCTCCGTGAGCCGGTTGCACCGCGCGCAACGCGGGTCGAACGGCGACCAGCCCCGGTGCACCTGCTTGCCGGTCAACTCACTCAGAATGACCGCGATCTGCTCCGTGTGCTGGAGGGCCGTGCCGATGACGGCGTCCATCCTTCCGGAAGCGTAAAGCTCGTCGGCGCGGATGACCTCCGCTCCAACTCCCAGCTCCCGCAGGGCCGCCACGAACGGCTGGAGGAAGTGCTCGCTGTAGGATGCATGATCCGAACAGGGGCAGCCAATCTGAGCCAGCGACCGGCCGATCAGCGGGCCGTAGATTGACGGATCCAGGAACGAGTAGACTCTGCGGAGAGGGTCCAGGTTATCGGCAATGAACAGGAAATGGGCCTCGACGCCCCTCTCCTCCAGGACCCGGAACACACCTTCCGCCGTCATGATCTCACGCAGGTTGCCCAGATGAATCTCACCCGACGGCGAGATCCCCGTCGCGAGCCTCTGGGGCTCGTTCCCGCCCGCCAGGAGCCTGTCTGCCACGTGATCCGCCCAGAACGCCATGACGCCTCCGGAGCGGGTCATCCTAGCAGCCCCTCACACCGGGCGAAAGACGGGCCGTTCGCGACGACGGTTTGTGCGGAGTGTCGACCGACCGGAAAGATCGCCCCGCGCGCCCGGTGACGGTTTCATTCCGGGCGCGCAGGGCCGGGGATCCAGTGACCCCCCCCTTGATGATCATCGTATGGGTGGACCTCGCTTCCGAGGACAAATCGTATATACCTTGATGGCTGCGCCATGTCAACGGTTTCTCCACCTGGAGCGGGAATCATGTGGACGGTCCGTCCGCACCTGCGTTCGCCCGCTCCACGGCGAGCGCCTTGAACATCGCCGTGACCTCCACTCCGGCCGCCAGGGACAGCTCTTTTTCGGCCTCACGCGTGATCAGCGCGAAGAAGGGGTCCGGTCCCCCCAGCTCCACCCAGGAGCGGTCCCCCAGCGGCAGGATCGATCGAACCCGCATCCTGAGCTGGTTGCGGGCACTGATCTGGCCGGGCCCTCCCACTGCCAGGAGGACCTCGGAAGGGCGCACCAGGAGCGTGGTCGCGTCTCCCGGGGTCACGCCGTTCAAGACCGCCTGCAGCCGGTACTCTCCCCACTGAAGCTGCATCTGACCATCGGTTTGGCGGCCCACCACCCGAACGTCGAGAAAGTTGTTCGGTTCGTCGGTTCCCAGGCCGACGGCGTCCTGGAGGATTCGGCTCGGCCTCCCTTCCCAGAGGACCCGCCCCCCCTGGAGCCGAACCACGCGATCGGCGATGGCAAGCACTTCCGCCGGCTGGTGCGTCACGTAAAGCACGGGAAACTCCAGTTGCCTCCGCAGCCGCCGCAAGGCGAGAAGCGTCTCCCGCTTCAGTGCCGGGTCGAGCCCGCTCAGCGGTTCATCCAGCATCAGGGCGCGGGGAGCCGTCGCCAAGGCGCGGGCCATGGCGACCCGGCGTACCTCGCCTCCGGAAAGGGTCGCGGGGCGCCGTTCCCGGAGTGCGTTCAAGCCGAGGAGTTTCATCCACTCCTGCATGCGCGTCCCATGCGCCACACTGCCCCGGCGGAAACCGAAATAAATATTCTTCTCCACGTTCAGATGGGGAAAAAGCAGTCCTTCCTGGAAGACGGCGCCGAACCGCCGCTTCTCAGGCGGGACGCGCGGTCCGCCGGGAGCCCGCTCGATGAGATGATCTTTCCACCAGATCTCACCGGAGTGAAGGCGCTCGATGCCGAGAAGAAGATGGAGAATCGTGGACTTTCCGCTGCCCGAGGGGCCCACCAGGGCCGTCACCCCGGGCGGCATCTCGAGGGAGAGATCGAGAGCGAACGCGCCGCGGCGGCAAGAGAGAGAACAGCGGATCATTTCTCGCCCCAGATCCGCAACCGGTGCTCAGCCATGCGGCCCAGAGCCAGTGTTCCAAACGCCAGGCCGGCTGAGATAGCGGCCAGGCGCAGGGCACCGGCCTCGTCACCATTGGCCACGCGGTGGAACAGGTCGAGAGGAAGGGTTCGGGTTTGCCCGGGAATGGAGCCGGCAACGATGACCGTCGCACCGAATTCGCCCAGGGCGCGGGCGAAGGCCAGCAATGAACCGGAGATCACCGCGGGGAGCGCCAGCGGCAGGTGAACGCGAAAATAGATGGACACCGGTCCTGCGCCCAGGGTTCGGGCCACCTGTCCTAGCCGGGGGTCCACCGCCTCGAAACCCAGGAGCAAGGAGCGCAGCACCAAGGGAAAGGAAACAACCGCCGCGGCCAGCGCGGCACCCAGCCAGGTGAACACCAGGCGGACCCCCAGGGTCGCGGCCAGGAAATGACCCAGGGGGGAACGGGGTGCCAGAAGCGCAAGAAGAAGGAATCCTGTCGCCACAGGGGGCAGAACCAGGGGAAGGCTCAAAATCGTCTCCACCGCTCCCCGTCCAGGAAACCGGCGCCGGGCCAGCAACCGGGCGGCGATCAGGGCCGGCGGCAAGTTCAGCAGAACGGCCATCACCGCGACCTTGAGACTCAGGAGAACCGTGACCGTCACCTGCCCCATATCACTCATGCAGATCCCGGCGCGACAGAACCTCGAACCCCGCTTCCCGAAACCGTCTTGAACCGCGGGGAGAAAGAAGAAACTCCAGAAAGACGCTCCCCCCGGGCCGGCCGCCGGCCAGCGGGACCGCCGCATAAACGATAGGAGGATGGTCCGCGGGAGAAAAGACGAAGGCGACCCGCACACGGCGGGAGACCCGGGCATCGGTGGCATAAACAATCCCGGCGTCGGCGCGGCCCGCTTCAACGAACGCCAGCGCCGCCCGGACATCCGGCGCCGGAACCAGGCGCGATGCCACCCGGCTCCAGACGCCGGAGTGCTCCAGAGCCGCCCGCCCGTACCAGCCGGCGGGGACCGTGTCCGGATCCCCCATGGCGAGGAGGCGCACGCGCGGGCTCAGAAGATCAGCCGGCCGCCTGAGGCGGAGTGGGGAATCGGCGGGCACCACGACCACCAGGCGGTTGGAGAGGAGGTCCCGGCGGGAAGCCCGGCTGGCCCGGCCTTCACCGATGAGCTCCTCCACCGGTTGCGGCCCGGCGGCGATGAAGAGATCCGCCGGCGCCCCTGATTCGATCTGTCTCTGGAGAAACTTGGACGAGCCGGCGCTCACCACCACCGCCGGCCCTTCCTGCGCGGTGAAATCCCGGGCCAGCACCTCCACCGTGTCCGCGACACTCGATGCGGCAAAGACCAGAATCGCACCTTTCTGCCCCATGCCGCAGCTCATGCACAGGAAAGGCAGCAACCCGGCCGTGACGGCCCGGAGCGGAGCATACCCGCGCATGGTTCTCAACCCTCAGTGGACCCGCAGGAGGAAATCGCCCCCTGGTCCCGGCAAGGCAACGGGCTGAAATACGGAATCAAGGGCATGGACGGCATCCAGGCGGAGGATCGTCTCTCCCGGCCCCAGCGAGCGCCACTGGGTGGAGAGCAAGACCCCTTTTCTATCCTCCACGGCGGGATCCACGCCAACCAGATCGGTGCGCGCCACGGTGAAGCGGAGCTCGCCCACCGTGGAAGCCCCGGCGGAAGAATCAACGCGCAAGGGCTCATTTTTCGGGCCTAACAACGGGCCAGGCGCGGGATGTCCATCTGGGATCATCCGATCCGGATCGTAGACCATCACCAGAGAGACGGCGTAAAGGTCGTGCAAGGTAGGCGGAAGAGCCACGACCACATCGATGCGCAGCCGTTTCTGGGACCCGCCGAGAACGCGGAGGCTCCAGTTCCCGCCGTCGCTTTCCGGAGCAGCAACCCGGGCGATTGCAACATCCAGACACGGTTCGCCGGCCGGGCGCGGCAGACCCGTGGAAGCGCGGCCGAAGGAGCCGGGCCCGCATCGTGACTCTCCCGTCGACAAGTAATAGAAGTAGGAGCCGGGAGAGGGTTCCTCCGCATCGCGAGCTTCGTTCTCGCGCAAGCCGCCCCAAAAACAGGAATGATTGTACTCGAACGGGGCCTGGAGACGTCCCGACCCCCGCGAGAAACGGTAGGGGCCGGACGTCTCTCCCGGCCACTGCCAGCGTTGGCCGGTCCGCCCCGCCGCCTGCAATCCCACTCCCACCTCTCGCGCCGGCCGCCCGGCCCCGGGATCGGTCACATCACAATCCACGTCATCATCCACGTGATCGCCATCGGCGTCCGGATCGCAGGCATCCCCGGTCCCATCATGGTCGCGGTCTGCCTGGCCGGGATTGCTCAGTCCGGCACAGTTATCCTCGGCATCTGCGCGTCCGTCACCGTCAGCATCCCCCTCCACCGGGCCTCCAGGCAGCGAGCCGTTCCTTGCCGGGCCACCGCCTGGGGAGGCCGCCATGCCCCCGCCTTCCGCCCGGGCGGCACCGTCCTCCCGCCGCCCGGCCCCCCCTTCCTGCGACTCCTGGCTGCCTTCCGGGTTCGTCTCACAGGCATCCCCCGTGCCGTCGCCGTCGGCATCAAGCTGATCCGGATTGTAGAGTCCGGGGCAGTTGTCCTGTGAGTCGTCGACCCCGTCTTCATCCGCATCGACCTCCTCCTCATCGTCTTGATCCTCTTCTTCGAACTGCACAGGTTTGCTATTGGCGGAGAAAAAGAGGGACTCCAGGTTCCCCACGTACACCAGGCGCAGCGCGAAGGTCGCCTGGGAGACGCCGTCCAGCGCGGGGTTGTCGGAGTTGATCACGACAGAGATCTCGGCTGGGGAAGCCAACTCAGCCACCAACCGTGCCTGGTTGAGAGCCGCCTGGTTGGGGTTCTCCCCCGGATAAACGTAGAGGCGGTAACCGGCAATTCCCTCGGGCGCCCCGTCGATGGCCGTCACCGCCACAGCGCGCTGCCAGCGCAGACGAATCGTCCCGGCGGACTGGCTGACCACCTGGGGAACGGGAATGGGGGCCAGCCCACCGATGGACCGCAGGCCATTCGACAGGGTCACTGATGAGGTGATACTGGTCAGGGGCTCGAAGCAGGCCATGACGGGACCCGGCTGATCCGGTTGGTTGCAGTTCGGTCTGGCGGAATTTCCCGTTTCCCCGAAATGCACCAGTTGCGACTGGACCCCGTAGTAACCGGCATGCTTCGCACTGCCCGGCTGGATCACGCCATCCCACACATTGAAGAACGGCAGATCAAGAACGCCCAGGGCACCGGGAAAGTTTCCAGAAACGGTCGCTCCGGTCCGGTATCCCCTCCGCTTCGGCGCATATCTGGCCCTGCCGTCCAGGGAGGCTGAACTGTTGATCACCGGAGTGCCGGTGAGAAGATGGTACATCCTGTACCGGAGATTGCAGGTGCCTTCCCCCCGGCATCCAAAGACGTCGCTGGGAACATCCAGAACATAGGCCTGCAGGATTTCCCCTGGGTTCTGGGCGAGGGACGGGCTCCCACCTGCCCACAAGGCCAGCAGGACTCCAACCGCCAACCCCCAGCCCCAGGACGAGTGGTGGGGCTCCTGACTCGCCAAGACGCAGCTCACCGAGCCAGATTACCATGGGGTTCGCACACCAACCAGGGATGGAGAGCGGCAACCGTCGCCACCGGGTCGAACAGACCCTCGAATCATGCCTCCAGCGTCAGCACGGTCGCACCTTCTCCGCCTTCATTGGGAGCACCACCCCGGTGACCCGCCACCAGGGGATGCCCCTGCAGGTGTTGCCGGATGGCCTTCCGCAGCCGGCCGGTTCCGTGCCCGTGAACGACACGTACTTCTTTGCGGCCGGCGAGAAGGGCACGGTCCAGGAAGCGGTCCAGGCTCTGCAGCGCAACGTCCACCCGCTCCCCAATCAGGTTGATCTCGCCACTGACGGACGTCCCCGCCGAGGCGCACAGGGTCACTCCGGGGAGGTGGCGCGGCCCCGGCGCCGGGCCGCGGAGCCCGGTGACCTTCTTCCGGTCCACCTGGAGCCTCTTCCCCTCAACCTGAACGATGAGAGTGCCGCTGGAGACAACCCTTTCCACGGTGGCCTCCCTGCCAATGGCTGGCACCAGGACCCGCTGCCCAACCTGCAGGGGGAGGGTGCTCTCCGAACCCACTTCCGGTTCCGGATCCAGGGGAACGGCCTGGTTAATCTGGCGGCGGGCCTGCCGGGAGAATTCGGCCCGGGCCCGCGCCGTCTCCAGCCGTGCGCGTTCCCGCCCCACGGTCCGCTCCAGCTGCCCTAGGATTTCTTCCGCCGTCCGGCGGAAGCTCTTTCCGGCCTCCTCGAGAATGGACTCCAGGCGCCTCCGAGCCAGCGCCGCGCCACGCTGCCGATCCCTCTCGGCTCTTTCACGCTCGGCCCGCACCTTCACCAGTTCCTCGCGCGCCGCTTCTCGATCGGAGACAGCGGCCTCCGCCAGCTCCGCCAGGCGGGCCAGGTAACGCTCCACGCCACGGCTCCCATCACCGACCAGCGCGCGGGCCTCATTCACGATCTCCGTGGATAAGCCCAGGCGCCCGGCAATCTCCAGGCCGCTGGAGCGACCGGCCATACCATCCAGCAGCCGGTAGGTTGGCGCGAGACTGGTCTCGTCGAATTCCACCGCCGCGTTCCGCACACCCTCCGTGGTTTCGGCAAAGGCCTTGAGGCCATTGTGGTGGGTGGTCACCAGAATGGACGATTGGCGCTTGCGGAAGAACTCCACGACCGCCACGCCGAGCGCCATGCCCTCCTCGGGATCTGTGCCTGTTCCCAGCTCGTCGATGAGGACCAAGGCCGGCGCCTCCAGCTTCCGCGTCATGCGCACCAGAGCCCGCATATGCGAGGAAAAGGTGGACAGGTCCTCGGCAATCGATTGATGATCCCCGATATCCGCCAAGATCTGCTTGAAGACCGGCAGCAACGCTTCCCGGGCCGGCACCGCCAATCCGGCCTGGTTCATGAGTGCAACTAGGCCGACCGTTTTCAGAACCACGGTCTTGCCGCCTGTGTTGGGCCCGGAGATCACCAGCACCGGCGCCTGTGGCCGCAGATGGATGGAGATCGGCACGGCCGTGCGCCCTTCTCGGCGCAGACGCTCCACCAGAAGCGGGTGCTTCGCGTCGCTCAACCGCACAGTCCTCTCGCTGGCCAGACGAGCGGGAACCGCCCCCAGGTCGCGGCCCAGGGCAACGGCCGCCGCGAGCCGATCGAAAACCGCGATGGTCTCCACGGCCCAGGAGAGGTCCTCCATCTGGCGTCGCGCCTGGTCGGTCAATGCCCTGAGAATGCGCCGGATTTCCCGGGACTCATCGCCCTGGAGCGCCACGAGCTCGTTGTTGAGGGAAACCGTCTCCGCGGGCTCCATGAAGAGAGTGGCTCCCGAGCCGGATGCGGCGTGAACAATGCCGCTCACGGAATGCCGGCGATCCGCACGGACCGGAATCACGAAACGGCCACTCCTCTGGGTCACGAACCGATCGCCCAGGTAGCGGTCCGCGTCCGGCCTGTCCAGGTAGGACTCCAGCTTCCGGTTCAACTGCCGGCGGAGTGCCGACAACCGGGACCGGATGCCCGCCAGCTCCCGGCTGGCCCCGTCACGCACGGAGCCATCCGCCGCGAAGGTCCGCGCCGCAGCCTGAATAAACGGTTGGAGATCCGGGGCGCCGTCAATCCGGACGCACATCACCGGCGCCTGCTCCCGTCGGGAACCGAGTGACAGAACCAGCCGCCGGCCGGCCTTCGCAATCCTGGCCAGATTGCCGAGGCTTTCCTCCCCGAGAGCAGCACCCGGCAGTCTCAGGCGGTTCAGATCCGCGCTGGGGTCGTCCAGGGCGGGAAAAGTCCACCGAAATCCATCCTCGCCCATGGCCATGGCCTCCGAGAGGCAGGCCAGGCGCCTCTCCACGGTCTCCCGCTCACAACTTGGTTCCAGCGCCAAGGCGGATGCCCGGCCCATGGGCGTGGACGTCCGTTCGGCCAGGAGCGCCAGAACGTCGTCAAACTCCAGATCTCCCCGGGAAAGGGGATCCCCCGGCCCCGCCGGCGCTGCGGTCATGAGGGCGCACTCTGCCCGTCCACATCCGCAGCGAGGTTCCGGGCGGCGTGCCAGGCATAATGAAGTCCCGAGCCGACCGTTGCCACGAGGCAAACAGCGATCCACAGGCGGCGCATGACCAGGGAGCTTATGGCCAGGGCGTTGAAGAAAAGAAAAAATGAAACGGTGAGCACCTGGGCGCCGGTGGTGAGCTTGCCGGGCAAGGTCGGCGGAAACCGCTTGATGTTGAAGGCCAGGTTGAAGAGGAGGGCCACCAGGACGATCAGGACATCCCGGCCGATGACGAGAACCGCCAGCCAGATGGGTACACGGTTAGCGGGCTGAAAATGAGGCAGGGAAGCCAGTGGGGGGAGCGAGAGTACCACGAACACGGCGGTCATGAGCAGCTTGTCGGCCAGCGGGTCCAGGAAGGCCCCCAGGGCGGACTTCTGCCTGGTGAGTCTTGCGATGAGCCCGTCCAGCGCATCCGTGACGCCCGCCATGAGGAAGAGAACAAAGGCCCAGCCGAAGTGGCCATAGAGAACCGCCACCACGAGAAAGGGAATGAGGACCATGCGAAACAGGGTCAGCTGATTCGGCAGTGTGAGTCCCAAAGGGTGCCCTCCTCCCCGGATCTTGCCCGCGGCTGATTATTTCTGCGTCCAATCCGCGGAGGCCGTTTGCAAGACGTACACCTTCCCCGCCGCCAGGAGGTCTCCGACCCCGGCCTCGGCCAATCGCTTTTCCTGTCCGCCCCGCAAGACGATGTCAGCCAGAAAATCGCCGGAGATCTTGGAGACCTTGAGAACCAGGGGATGGGCGCCCAGATCCTTGGCCAGCTTCTTGGTGAATCCACTGCGTTTCACCTGGGCTCCCGAGCGTACCAGGTAGGTGACCGGCGCGGCCTGGATCCGGGCCTTCGCACTCAGGTCGCCGGGACCGTACAGCACCTCTCCCGCCTCGTCGAGGACCCGGGGAAAGAGCGCCGTCTGCAGGCTGGTGCCACTGGCATCGAAAACCACACTGGTGAAAGAACCGCCACTCGTTCCGGACAGCGCGCCGGGCTGGGCATCCGAGAGGGCCACCGCGCGGATCGTCTCCGCCAGAGCCCTCTTGCCGTAAAGACGCAACCGGAACGTGGTCCTCATGGTCATGTTGGCCGTCTTCCTGTCCGTCATGGATCGCCTCTTGGGAATCATCTTGCGCAGGGCGTCTTCCAGCGCCGCATTCCCGGCGATCCGTGTGGAGCCGTCGACGTTGATGCCACGCAGCAAGCGGTAAAAAGCCGGGTCGGCCTTCTCCTCGGCATCCTCGATCGCCCGGATCTTGGCATGGCTTCCGCCGAATCGCTGGGTGTCGTAGACGGCATCGACGACGACTTCAGCATACCCCTCCCCCCAATTGATGAATCCGGTCGGGATCCGCTCCGTGTAAGGCTGAAGCGCGGACGGATCGAGTTCCTGGGCAAGAAGCGGACCGCCCAGAAGCACACCGAACAGGGAAAACGCCGCCGGGACCAGACGGCTGCGGCGCCGGAGCAAGCTGAGAATCTGAGTCGTCATAGACAGGGCCTCCGGGCTTCCCAGCACAGCCGCTCCGCGCGACTGTTTCCTACCCGGGAGCCTCTCGAATACCATGTTACTCTCTCGGAAGGGTTCCCGGAAATGCCTTCATCCGCTGGTATCGGGGTCTGCTCCTTCTTTGTCCAGATGTTCCTGGCCCGGCCGCGCCCCCGCCGGTCGTGGTGACGCGTGCGTTGCTCCGCCTTCCCGGGAAACATCTGAAACGTCCATCCGGTTATTGAATCCTTCCCGGGGCCGCGGTGCCTGCGCATGGATCGGGCCGACCGTTGCGATGGCATGCTTGAACACCATCTGCTCACCCTGATGGGTCTCCAGCAAGATGGTGAACCGATCAAACGACTTGATTCGGCCGGTGAGTCGCTTGCCGTTGTTGAGGAAAATCGCCATCCGTCGCTTCTCACGTCGAACCTGGTTAAAGAAATCATTTTGAATATTCGGAACCGCATCCTCTTGCATGGTTTCTCCTGTCCTCAGTAAAGCAGCGCCTCCGCGGAGCTCAATGTCTCCAGGGGATCGGCACTCGCCTCGAGCCAATGCGTCCCTTCCTCACGCCGGAACCAGGTCATTTGCCGCCTGGCATACTGGCGCGTGGCGACCATCGTGCGCTGCATGGCCTCCGTCTCGTTCATCCGCCCCCGGATCACCGCCAGGCATTGCCGGTACCCGATCCCCTTGAACGCGTTGGCGGCCTCCGGAACACCCCGTGCCAGCAGCCCCCGGACCTCGTCCACCAGACCCTGCGCAAAGAACGTGCGAACCCGCTTTTCGATCCTCTCCCACAGCATCCGACGGTTCATCTTGAGCCCCACCTTGACGACCGGAAATCGATCACACCCCCGCCAGTCTCCGTGGAACGATCCTGTCAGATGGGCCGAAAGTGGGCGGCGGGTGGCAAAACGCACCTCCAGGGCACGGATGATCTTTTGGCTGTCACCGGGCATGAGACGGGCGGCCGTCGGCGGGTCCAGCCGGGCGAGCATCCGGTGCAGGTGGCCGGGCCCACCCCTGCGGGCACTCCGGCGCAAGCGCTTCCTGAGCGATTCTACCCGCGCAGGCCCTTGGAAGAGTCCTTTGAGGAACGCCCGCACATAGAGCCCCGTCCCCCCCACCATCATGGGCCTGAGACCCCGTGAGCGCACCGATTGCAGCGCCCTCTCAGCCGCGCGGACATAGTCTCCCGCCGAGAAATCCTCCTCGGGATCGGCAATGTCCACCAGAAAATGAGGAACACGTTCACGGTCCTCCAGGGTCGGCTTGGCTGTGCCCGTGTCAAAACCCCGGTAGACCTGCATGGCGTCTGCGCTCATGATGGCTCCCCCATGCCGCAGCGCCAAGGAGAGGGCCAGAGCGCTTTTCCCCACGGCTGTGGGCCCGATGATGAGGACCAACGGTTCTTCCACAATGACCCATCATGAATCAGAAGGACTCACCAGATGCCGGGAGGCGTCATCTTACCGGCGCGGTCTCCGGCATGTCAAGCAACGCCGCGTTCTCATGGAGGTCCTCCAAGCGAACACCTCGGTAATAGTGCGTCAGGATCTGACGGTAATCCTGTCCGCGCACTGCCATGCCATAGGCACCGATCTGGCAGAGTCCGACTCCATGCCCCCATCCCTTCCCCGAAAAGATAAATTCCGTGATGCGCCCGGAAGAATCCTTCTGGCGTTGGATCGTGAAAAGTGTTTCATGGAGCCGCAACGCGACACGAATATCGAACCCGCGCAGACGCGACCTGCCGGCCGTCCCCACGACGTCCAGCTCGGCGACCCGCCCGGAGAGCCCACGCCGCACCACCGTCAGGTCCACCAGGTCCCCGATGGAGAGTAGGCGGCCCAGGCGGCGCGAGAGCTCCGGTTGGCTCACCTTGATCTCCCAGTCGAGCCGGGTCGAAAAGCGATCGTCGCTGAGGCTGCGGAAAGGCCGCAGGCCCTCGAGATAATCCAGCCGTCCCTTCCTATCCTGATGGACCAGGATCGGCTCACCTCGGGTGACCGCCATGCGGGAGACCGGAACCGGGGCAGGCGAGCCCGCCGCAAAGAGAAAACGGCGCGGCGCCAGGGCCAGGCTTCCGGATTCCCGGGTCTCGAGAACCGCATTCTCGAACTGTTCCACCCGGACCTTCATGAGCCCGGTGTTTCCGTAGCGCTCCAGCAGGCGTCCCAGGATCCCCAGCGTCTCGGCCACATGAATCGGCTCGTCCCAGGCATGCTTCCCGTCCGCGGCCGAGAGCTGCATGATTCCCTCACGAAGCAGGAGGGCGAGCTCCACTCCTCCACCGTCCACCGCCGGCTCCGGGAGTTGGATCGGTTGCATGCCCAGAAACACCGCGGCGTCCGCATCCAGCAACAGCATCTCGACTCTTTGCTCCCATCCAAGAAGCTGGACGAGATCCCTGGCGGCCGACCCGCGGGAGACAGCACGGGACTTCCCTTCCGGCTCCCCGGCGAACGAGCGCCCCAGGATCGGCGCCAGCTTGCGCCGCCAGAGCGTCCAGTCCTTCCCATCGAGTGACGAGCGCAGAAACTCTTCCTCCAGGCGCTGCCCCTCCACCACACCCAGAACCACCAGAAGGGCCACCCCCCGGGCCAGACTGGGCGCGAGGTCCAGAAACTCCAGCCGGGCTGAACCCTCGACCTGGGCGACCACTTCCTGGCGCGCATCGGCTTCTGGAACACAAGGAACGCTCCTGAGATACGGTTCTTTCTGCTCTGGAAAAACATTCTCCACGTTCTCCGTCTGGCCCCCGCAGGTCGACGTGAACAAGGCATTGATCAACGCGCCCTGGTAGGTCAGCACCTGGCCCTCGGATGCCTCCACCGCATGATCAGTAAGGGAGTGCTCGCTGTCCACTCCTCCGTAGACCTGGCAGCGGGCCGTCTCGCAGATGTCATAACCCTCTTCGGCGTATTGTCCCCGGTTGCGAACCGCATAGGTCCGCGCCGCGACGGTCTGAGCCTTCAGGGCCTCGATCTCGGCGTACAGCTCCGGGCCCATCTCCTCCGGTACCACACCCCGCAGGTAGTCTTCCAGGTTCACCCGGTTGACCACCCCCAGGCGTCCCGCCGGATGAACGAAGATTTCCACAACCCCCCGGTACCTCTTTCCATTGACGGAAACGAAACCGTGGCCCGCAGGCCGGATCAGGAGGCGGATCCGGCCCACCACCTTCTCCTCATAGTCGGCATCCACCAGGCGCAGGGTGGCGTGAGCGGACTCTCCCTGCTGGCTGGTGGCAATCCAGGCGTCGGGAAAACCCAATCCCCGCAGCCGATCCGTCAGCGCCGAGGCGCTCAGGCGACGGTCGAACTCGCCCACTCGCACCCGGTAAAGACGCCGCTGGGAGTCATGATGGACCTCCACCGGCTCGCCGAGCTCGCGTTCCAGGCGTCCGGCCAGATTCCGGGCCTCGCCCCGGTCTTGGAAGGAGCCCACCTGAACCTTGTATGTGGCGGCTTCCTCCTGTGCGCCCAGGAGAACAACCTGGACCTCTCCCTGGTACAGATCGCGCCATGGAGGCTCACCGGTTTCGGCATCGACCACCTCCAAGCCGTCCTGCGCGCCCAGTGTGACCACCCTGCCCTGGGCACCCGTGAGTCCGATGCGCATGACCGGCGGCAGGACCGCTCCCGCAGTGGCGGGGATTTCCCCGGCGGACGGCCCCGCCCCGGGGAACAACCACAGCAGGGTCAGCAGGAAGAGCGCGCGTTTCATCAACGAGGCGGGATGCGGCGGGGAACCGGGTCCCCGCGCCGCCGACGGATGTCGACTCCCACCCAGTCCACGATGCCATCGAGCACAGGAGTCTCCTTGCGCACCTGGACACGCACTGAATCCACGGGAAACTCATCGAGCACATGGGCGGCAACCTGCCCGGCGAAGGTTTCCAGAAGATAAAAACGATTCTCTCGGGCAATCGCCTTGACACGCTGGTGGACCTGGCCGTAATCGATGGTGTCCGCCAGGGAATCACTGATCATGGAAGGCGTCAGGTCTTTTTCCATTTCCACGGTCACCCAGTACCGGACACCGACCTCGCGCTCGAGACGGGTCGCCCCGTGGCGAGCATGAAACCGAATACCGCTGACGATGATTCTGTCCGCCATGGCCACCGCCAGTCTAGGCCCCGCCTGGATAGGGCGTCAACGGCACGCTCCCCCCAGTGATTCCAGGTAGCTCAGCCCGGTACCGGTCATGAAGATCACGACGGTCTCGCGCGGCCTCAACCATCCCCGTTCCAGGAGAGAGGAAACCGCGGCGACGGTCGCACCGCCCTCCGGGGAGGCAAGGATCCCTTCCATGGCTCCCAGGCGGTAGGATCCCTCGACCATGGCCGCATCCTCGACCGCCACGGCCGTGCCTCCGGACGCCCGGAGCGCGGCGAGGATGAGACGGTCGCCAATCGCCGCCGGCACGCGCAGGCCCGAGGCCAAGGTGCGGGCATCTTCCCACGGACGAGCCTCCTCCGCCCCTTCGTGGAAAGCGCGCACCAGGGGTGCACATCCCGCCGCCTGCACGGAAACCATGCGCGGGCGCCGGTGGTTGATCCATCCCATGGATTCCATCTCGTCAAAGGCCTTCCACATGCCGACCAGGCCCGTCCCCCCGCCGGTGGGATAGATCACCACATCGGGCAACTGCCATCCCATCTGCTCGGCCAGCTCGTACCCCATGGTCTTCTTGCCTTCGATCCGGTAGGGCTCTTTGAGGGTGGAGACATCGAAAGACCCCGCGCGCGCCGCTTGCTCCCGCGCCCGCGCGCCGCAGTCCGTGATCAGGCCTTCCACCTCGTGCACCGTCGCGCCCAGGAGCTTCATGCTCTGCAGGAAAGGCGCCGGTGTGTCGGATGGACAGTACACCACCGCACCCAGTCCGGCGGCGGCGGCATAAGCTGCCATGGCCATCCCCGCATTGCCCGCGGTCGGCACCACCACGGTGCGCACCCCCAGCTCCCGGGCCATGCTCACTGCCGCGGAAAGACCCCGCGCCTTGAACGAACCGGTCGGGTTCACCGATTCGTCCTTGATGTAGAGCTTCTCCAGCCCCAGACTGGCACCCAGGCGGACGCCCCGGCGCAGAGGAGTGAACCCTTCTCCCAGCGACACAGGTTGGTCCCGGACCGGCAGCACCTCCCGGTAGCGCCACATGTCCGGGCGCCGGGAAGACAGCTCACCGGGGCGGAAGGTCTTCGCGGCACGGTCGAGATCGTAACGGGCCAGCAAGGGACGCTGGCAGGTCGTGCACAGATTCTGCAAGGAGCCGGGATCCTGGAACCTGGAACAGCCACTACACTCCAGTCCCACGAGCGCAGTCTCCGGCATGGTCAGGATTCGAAGCGAAAACGTCGGTAGTGGCGCTTCCCCACCTTCACCAGGACACCCTCTCGCAGCTTGGCCCCGCCGACCACGAACTGTTCCGATCGCGCGGTTTCTCCGTCAATCTTCACGGCACCCTGCTCCACCAGCCGCCGCGCCGCGGACCGCGAGCGCGCCAGCCCCGCATCGGCCAGCAGGACCGGCAGGAGCAGGGTAGACTGATCCGGGGTCTGGTTGGAGGCCGGATCCAGCAGATACCGCCCCCGCTCGTGAACCGCGACCACCCGTTCCGCAACCTGCGCGGGCACCTGGCCCCGGGAGAAAACGCGCTGGAACTCCTCCGCCGCCTCTGCAGCCGCGGTCGCGCTGTGAAAATCGGTGATGATGATCTTCGCCAGATCCACCTTGGCGTCCCTGGGGTGAAGCTGCCCGTTTTTCACGCGTCGCTTGCGGCTCTCGATCTCCTGGACGGTGAGGTCGGTGCACAGGAGATAGTAGCGCCACATCAGCTCATCGGAGACCGACATGATCTTCCCGAAGATCTCGCCGGGCGGCTCCGTGACCCCGATATAGTTGCCCAGTGATTTGGACATCTTCTCGGTTCCATCGATGCCTTCCAGCAGCGGCGTGGTCATGACCACCTGGGGTGGCAGGCCATACTCGGGCATGATATCCCGCCCAACATTCAGATTGAACAGCTGATCGGTCCCGCCCAGCTCCACGTCAGTCTTCAGGGTGACCGAGTCGAAAGCCTGCGCCAGCGGATAGAGAAATTCATGGATGCGGATGGATTCACCCGCGCCATACCGTTTCTTGAAATCCCGGCGCTCCAGCATGCGGGCCACGTTGTAGCGCGCCGCCAGCCGGATGAACCCTTCGGATCCCAGCCGGCCGAGCCACTCCGAGTTGAACCGGGTCACGGTGCGCGCAGGATCCAAGATCTTGAAGGCTTGTTCCTTGTAGGTCTCGGCATTGCGGCGGATCTCCTCCGGCGTGAGCTGGGGGCGCGTCTTGGAACGTCCGGTAGGATCGCCAATCAAGCTGGTGAAATCGCCGATGAGAAAGACGACCTGGTGCCCCAGATCCTGGAACTGTTTCATCTTGCGGAGCAAGACCGTATGGCCCAAGTGGATGTCCGGCGCCGAGGGATCGAACCCGACCTTGACTCGCAACGGGCGCCCCGCCTGCCGGGAGGCCACCAGCTTTTTCTCCAGCTCCGCCTCGGTGACCAGATCGACCACTCCCTTCCGCAGGGACTCGATCTGCTCCTCGACAGGCGCGAACCATCTGGCTGATGCTCCCTCACTTTTCACGGCTCACCTGTTCCTTGGACGTTGTCCGGCCACAGAGAATCTACCATGGTCCACCACACGGCTCCATCAGGCCGCCCTTCCCGGGACGAGCGCATCGGATGGACGTCGAAGCCGATATCCAGGATGGCGGCGGCCCGGACGGCCCGGCGAATGAGCCCGGCGCCCCGGATCGAGGCAACCAGGGACCCACCGGGCCGAGGGTGCACGAGAACAAATCCACTCCGGCGTTTTTGTGTATCATGGCCTGCCACCGATTCGGCTCCCTTCTCGGTGATGCCTCGGCCCCTGGGAATTGGTTGGCGCCATTGGACCTGACGGTGTCACCCGTCCAACGAGGAAGAGCCATGGCCACATCAAGCACCACCGGAGACAGGGCGAGCCGCGGACCCTACATCCCCGCCTCGAGCCGCCTTCCCGAGATCACCCTCAAGGCCCTGCTGCTGGGAGTCCTGCTCGCGGTCATTCTGGCGGGGGCCAACGCCTATCTGGGACTGTTCGCAGGCATGACCGTTTCCGCCTCCATCCCGGCGGCCGTGATCTCGATGGCCGTTCTGCGGCTCTTCCGGCGCTCCAACATCCTCGAAAACAACATCGTCCAGACCTGTGCCAGCGCCGGGGAATCGCTGGCGGCCGGGGTGATCTTCACCCTGCCAGCTCTTGTCCTCCTCAAGACCTGGGCAGACTTCAATTTCCTGCAAACGTTCCTGATCGCAGGATTCGGCGGGGTCCTGGGAGTCCTTTTCACGGTCCCTCTCAGAAGAGCCCTGATCGTCGAGCAGCCCCTCCAGTTCCCCGAGGGGATCGCCTGCGCCGAGGTGCTGGAGACCGGTGAACGCGGCGGTTCGGGGGTCAGGCTCGTGGTGGGGGCGGCCCTGTTCTCCGCCGTCTTCAAGCTCTGCCAGACAGGTGTCAGACTCTGGGCGGAGACCATCGAGGGAGCGCATTACCTGTTCGGCCGCCGGACGATTGCCTACTTCGGCTCGAACCTCTCACCCGCCCTCGTGGCGGTGGGCTACATCGTCGGCCTCAACATCGCGGTGCTCGTCTTCGCGGGCGGCGCTTTGAACTGGCTGGTGGCCATCCCCATCCTGACCGCGGTGCAAGGCGGTGGTCCGCCAGGGACGATGGCTGTCGAGCATGCCGGAGAACTCTGGTCCAGCCAGACGCGCTACCTGGGAGTCGGGGCCATGGTCATCGGCGGTCTTTGGGCTCTCGTCCAGATGCGCGGCAGCGTGATGTCCGGCATCCGCTCGGGCCTGGCGGCCTACAAGCGGATGCGCCATGGAGACGGCCAGGAGCGCACCAACCAGGACATGCCGATGCACTGGGTGCTGGGCGTGATCATCGTCTCGATAGTGCCGCTGTTCTTCCTCTATCACTTCCTGGTGGGCTCCATTGGAATGAGCCTGGCGATGGCCGCCATCATGGTCGTCGCCGGCTTTCTCTTCTCGGCGGTGTCGGGATACATGACAGGCCTGGTGGGCTCGTCCAACAATCCGATCTCGGGCGTGACCATCGCAACCATCCTGTTCGCCTCCCTGCTGATCCTCGGCCTCTTCGGCAACCTGGGAGGACATGGCCCTTCAGCCGCCATCCTGATCGGCGCGGTGGTGGCCTGCGCGGCCGCCATCGCGGGAGATAACCTGCACGATCTCAAGACCGGCTACATCGTGGGCGCCACGCCGTGGAAGCAGCAGTCCATGCTCATCCTCGGCACCCTCGTCTCGGCGCTGGTGATGGCCCCTGTCTTGAACCTCCTGCTGGCCGCCTACGGAATTGGCCCGGCCACAGCGGACCATCCTCATGCTCTTGCCGCCCCCCAGGCCACCTTGATGTCCTCCGTGGCACAGGGTGTCTTCGAGGGAGGCTTACCCTGGCTCATGGTCGGCACCGGCGCGGCCCTGGCCGTGTTGATCATCGCCCTGGATGTCTGGCTGGAGAAAAGATCGGCTTCCTTCCGCACCCCCGTGCTGGCGGTGGCGGTCGGGATCTATCTGCCGTTCGAGCTTTCCACCCCTATCTTCCTGGGGGGCCTGGTGGCCTATCTTGTCCAGCGCGCCCTGCGCAAGACCCCCGGGGAAGAACAAACCAAGGCGGCCGAACAGCGGGGATTGCTCCTGTCTTCCGGCCTCATCACCGGAGAAGCCCTGGTGGGGATCGGCCTGGCCATCCCGATTGTCCTGACCGGCAGCGCCGAGGCGCTGGCTTTCCTGGGCGTGCACGAAGGAGCCTGGCCCGGCGCGTTGCTCCTCCTGCTGATGCTCTTCGGCCTGTACCGCTTCAGTGCGCCGAACAAGGCCTGATCCCAAGACCCGCCCGGCCTGATCTCCAGGGTTCTGATGGCGAGTCCTTCGGGGGTGATGCCGTGGCCGGGGCATGGACTCCTTGTCGGCGTCATCGAAGGAGACCAGGGCGCAACCCTTCGAGCCCTCTCGACAAGATGAGAAGCGCAACCTGTGGTGGTTCCGTCCGCTGGAGAATCTACCAGGGTCCGTCACATTCCTCCATCAGGCCGCGCTCTCTCAGGCTGACATACCCCCTCGACGAGACGATCAGATGGTCGTAGAAGCCAATATCCATGATGGCCGCGGCCCGGGCGACTCCACGAGTGAACTCGGTGTCCTGGATCGAGGGAACCAGAGAGCCGCTCGGGTGATTGTGGGCGAGAATGAAGCCCAGAGCCAGGCGCCGGAGAGCTGGCTCCAGGATCTCGCGAGGGTGGGTGCGGGTCGTGTTCAGCGAACCGATGGAGAGCGTTTCCCGGGCCAGAAGGCCGTTCTGTCCATCCAGGTAAAGCCCAACCAGATGCTCCTTGCGCACACGTCCCAGGTCCCGGATCAGCCGGAAGGCCTCGGCCGGACTCGTGATCCGGGGTGGCGCCTCCAGCGCCCGGCTGCCAGCCCGCCGGCCGAGCTCGAATGCGGCGACCAGCCGGGCCCCCCGGGCCAAACCGATGCCGCGTTCGCGCATCCAGCTCCGGGCCGGGCGCTGCGCGAGATCGGTCAGAGATCGCCGGCGCACCAGGCGGCCGGCCATGCGGATGGCGCTCTCCTTCCGGGTTCCACCGCCCAAAAGCAAGGCGAGGAGATCCGAGTCGGCAAGAGCCCCGGCGCCCCGGGCCAGGAGTTTCTCGCGCGGCCTGGACGCCGGGGGGAGCTCCTGCACGGTGGGGCCTCGAACGGGTCCCGGCGCCCGGGATCGTGGACTCGTTTCCTTGCGTGGGGATGCGACAGGCCGGGGTGGACCGGTCATCCTGCCGGTGCCGGCAGAATGACCGTGTGGCGGCCCTCGATCCTGAGGCGGCCCTCGAAGAAGAGGCGGACGGCACGGGGATAAAGAAGGTGCTCCTTCTCCAGGATCCTCCCGGAGAGCCCTTCGACCGTGTCGTTTTCTTTCACTCGGACGCACTCCTGGTCGATGATGGGGCCCTGGTCCAGCTGCCCGTCGACGAAGTGGACCGTGCAACCTGCCACCTTCACGCCGTGGGCCAGAGCCTGTTCCTGGGCCGCGAGCCCCGGGAAGGAAGGGAGCAATGAAGGGTGGATATTCATGATCCGGCCGCGGTAGGCCGTGACAAAAAAGGACGAAAGAATCCGCATGTATCCCGCCAGGCAGACGAGCTGTACATGGTATCCCTGGAGGACGGCCAGCAACCGCTGTTCGTGAGCCTGCCGGCTCTCGGCCTCGCGGTGATCGACCACGGCCGTCGGCACCTCCAGGGCCCGAGCGCGCTCCAGTCCCCGGGCGCCCGGCTGGTCGGCAATGACCGCGGCGACCTGCGCCGGAATGCGGCCTTCAAGGCTGGCGTGGATCAAGGCCTCCATGTTGCTCCCGCGGCCGGAAATAAGGATGGCCAGCCTGCCGCCGGTGGAAGTGGCCGGGGGCGCCATCAGCCTGATTCAGGGCGATAGGTGACCTTCCTGGTTCCCTCCACGACCGAGCCGATCGGGTGCACCGTCTCACCACTGTCCTGCAGCCGGCGGATGACGCCGGCCGCATCGTCCGGGGAGACCACCAGGACCAGCCCCACCCCCAGGTTGAACGTCCGCTCCATCTCCGCCGCCGAAAGACCTCCCCACTCACGGATTCTCTCAAACAACGGCGGAACCGGCCACGTGCCCCGGTGGATTTCCGCTCCGCATCCAGGAGGCAGGATCCGGGGCAGGTTATCCGTCAGCCCGCCCCCGGTGATGTGTGCGAGCCCCTTGACCTTTCCTTGGCTGAGGAGCGGCCGGATCGCCTTCAGATAGGATCGATGCGGCGCGAGCAAGGCTTCTCCCACACTGAGATTCATTCCGGGCATGGGATCCGACACCCGCAGGCCCCTCACCTGGAAGATCACCTTCCGGGCCAGTGAATACCCATTGGTATGCAGGCCGGTGGACTCCAGGCCCAGGAGCCGATCGCCGCTCTGGATGGCGCACCCGTCAAGAATGTTCCGCTTCTCGACCGCGCCCAGGATGAATCCAGCGATGTCGTACTGTCCCTCCCGGTAGAAGCCCGGCATTTCCGCGGTCTCGCCACCTAGAAGCGCACATTCCGCCTCGCGGCAGGCGGAGGCCATCCCCCGGACAACCTCCACCACGACCTGCGGCTGCAGCCGGCCACTCGCGAAGTAATCCATGAAGAAGAGAGGAACCGCTCCCTGCACCAAGATGTCATTGATGCAATGGTTGACGAGATCGGCTCCAATGGTCGCGTGGCAAGCCATTTCTTGCGCCACGGCGAGCTTGGTTCCGACGCCGTCCACGCTGGCGACCAGGACCGGCTCCCGCCAGCCACTGACCTGGAACAGACCGCCGAACCCTCCGATCTCCGAGAGAACCGCCGGAGTCGCCGTTTCCCGGGCGAGATCTTTGACCGCGCCCAGGGCCTCATTCATGGCATCGATGTCAACGCCAGCGCCCCGGTAAGATAGGCCTTCAGGTGCGTCTGGTTTACGGGACATGCTCGCCGCCTCACGACCGGGCATCAGCCCGCCGCGGTCAAGTTCCAAGAGGGATTAGAAGGGTTCTCAGACGGCCAGATCGTTCGAACGGGCAGGAATGCTCCCTGCCTGTTCAAGTGTCCCACACGCATTCCGCGGTGTCAAGGCAGCCTCGTTGCCTCCGCGCCGGCCCCCTGTTATTCTTCGCCCCGAGCATGGCAGGCCATCCGGGCGCCTGGGGTCACTTCCAGCCGAACCGGCCCCGCGAGGAGAGCGCCATCGGCAAGGTCGCGATGGATCCGGAACGTATCCGCAAGGGGTTGGTGCTGGGCGCCGCGGCTCTTCTTCTCCTGGCCTTCCTCCTGAACGCATGGCTCTCCGCGCGGCAGAAAACCCCCACGGTGGACGAGTTCGCCCATGTCCCCGCCGGCTACCGCGGTCTCGTGACCGGCGAATTCGACCTGTATGGCAAGACCCCGCCCCTGGCGCGGACGCTGTTCGCGCTGCCGCTTCTCACGAGCCGCCCCCTCCTTCCGGAGCCCCCTCCCGGAAATCGCATGGCAGGGTGGTACCCCTGGTCCTATGCCACCGGTTTTTTCAATCTCAATGTCCGGCAACGGGGCATCGCGTTCGTCGATCACGTTTATGGCCAGGCTCGGCTGGTGGTGATCGGCCTCGCCCTCCTGCTGGGCGCCGGGCTCTTCTCCTGGGCGCGCCGCCTCCATGGCCCTGCCGGCGGCTTGCTGGCCCTGGCTCTTTTTACCTTCGATCCCAATATCCTGGCGCACGCGCGGCTGGCAACCGTGGACCTGCCTGAGACCCTTTTCTTCTTTGCGGCCGTCGCCTGCTTCACTCTCTACCTGGCCCAGCCGGGCCGGTCCCGTCTCGCTGCCGCCGGGTTGCTCGCCGGCGCCGCCCTGTCCTCCAAGTTCACAGCCGTCCTCCTGGTTCCCATCTGGATCGGGATGTGCCTCATCCGCCTCCTGCACCAGAGCCGGGAGACGCGAAGAGCCCTGACCAAACAGCTTCTCCAGGGCAGCGCCACGCTTCTTCTCCTGGCACTCCTGGTGGTGAATGCCTCCTATGCTTTTGCCGGGTCCTTCCGCCGGCTCGGAGATTTCCAGTTCCGGAGCACCGTCCTGTCGTCCCTCGAGGTTCCCTGGCTCCGCTGGATGCCGGTGCCGGTGCCGAGAGATTTCCTGCGCGGCCTGGACGCCCAGCAAGTCGACGTGGAAGAGGTCGACTTTCCCAACTACCTGGCGGGACAGTGGTCAAGATCGGGTTGGTGGTACTACTACCCGGTGGCCTGGGCCCTGAAGACGCCTCTGCCCGCGTCGATCTTGATCCTGGTCGCTCTGGCTCTCACAACGACCCGCCGGTTTGACAGGCGCAGGCGCCTGCCGGTCCACGATGGGACCGGACGACCTCCTGGAGATCTCTTGCGCCAGCTCTCAGCCTGGGCCGTCGGCTTGAGCATCGGCGTGGTGGCCTTTGCCGCCTGTTTTCTCAACCGGCTGGACATCGGAGTACGCTACCTGCTTCCCCTTTACCCTTTCCTGTTCCTGGGCGTCGCCTCCCTGGGACGCCTGCTCCGGCGCCGGGAGCCCGTGGCCGGAGGCCTCATCCTCGCCGCCCTGACGGGCGCCGCCATCTCGACCCTGGCCGTCTACCCTCACTACCTCAGTTACTTCAACCTTCTGGCCGGAGGGCCATCCGAGGGGTGGCGGATCCTCATCAACTCCAACAACGATTGGGGCCAGGATCTCAAGTTCCTGCGCCGCGAGATCGAGGCGCGTGGTGGAGGGCCGGTGCGCCTGGCCTACTTCGGCCATGCGGAGCCCGAGGCTTATGGCATCGACTACACGGTGCCGCTTCCCGGAGGCTCCGGCGCCGACGCCTTGCTCCCGGGGAATGGACGATTCCCCCACACGTTCTCTCCCGGCCTCTATGCCATTTCCGCCAATCTACTGGCCGGTTTCCCCTACCTGGTCATGGATCACGGGCGCTGGATCCCCGCCGGGAAGGCGCTCTCCCAGCCCCAGGAGATCTTTTCCTGGTTCCGGAAACGTGTTCCCTTTGCGGTGATCGGCGGCAGCATCCTGCTCTTCGTTGTCGAGGAGCCACCCAGGTGAAGCTCTCCATCATCGTCCCTATCTATAACGAGCGATCCACCATCCAGGCTCTTCTGAGACGTCTGGAGGACCTGCCGCTGGAAAAAGAAATCATCATCGTGGACGACGGATCCACTGACGGCACCCGATCGTTTCTCGCCACTCGCCAGCAGGAGCGCCCCGCCTCACCCGCTCTCAAGATCATCTTTCACTCCGCCAACCAGGGGAAGGGAGCCTCCATCCGGACCGCCCTGGGTCATGTGGAAGGCGAGGTCGTCATCATCCAGGATGCCGACCAGGAATACGACCCGGCCGAGATCCCGCGCCTGGTGGAACCGATTGCCGCCGGCCTCGCCGACGTGGTGTATGGATCGCGATTCCTCGGCTCCATCCGCGGCATGCGCTGGAGCCACTGGGTGGCCAACAAGATTCTCACCGCGACGACCAACCTTCTCTACGGCGCCCACCTCACCGACGAGGCCACCGGCTACAAGGTCTTCCGGTGGTCGGCCCTCTCCCGCGTCCAGCTCACCTGCCGCCGGTTTGAATTCTGCCCGGAGGTGACCGCCCGTCTCTTGAAGCTTGGCTACCGGATTCACGAGATCCCGATACACTCGTATGTCGCCCGGCACCTGGACAAGAAGATCTCCTGGACCGACGGCTTCTCTGCTTTCTGGGTGCTCCTCCGCGAGCGTGTCAAGAAATGACGGCGGCCGGACCCCTCCCCTAGATCCGGTAGGCCACCAGCATCCCGTCGCGCACGGTCAAGAGCGCGTTCTCGACCCGCGGATCGTCCTGCACTCGATCCGCAGCCTCGGCGATGGCGCGGGCGTCGTCGTCTTTCGGGTCCAGGACCCGGCCGCTCCACAGGGCATTGTCGAAGACCAGGACCCCGCCCCGCCGCACCTTGTCGATCACCCCCTCGAAATAGCGAGAGTAGTTGCCCTTGTCGGCGTCGATGAACACCAAATCGAAAGGACCCTCCAAGGAGGCAAGGGTCTCCAGGGCAGGCCCCATCCGGATCTCGATCTTTTGTCCATGGGGGCTGCGGGCAAAGAACGACCGCGCCATGGCCTCCGCCTCCGGATCGATTTCGCAGGTGATCAGGCGGCCATCCCGGGGAAGTCCCTCCGCCATCATCAGGGCCGAGTACCCGGTGAACATCCCGATCTCGAGAACGGCCCGGGCTCGCGTCATGCGGACCAGCAGCTTCAGAAAGGTTCCTTCCAGCCGGCCGACCTGCATCTGTGGAACAGGCATCCGGGCATAGGTTTGTTCCCGCAGCTCCGCCAGGAGATCCGTCTCGGGCGTGGTGTGCCGCCGGGCATAGGCTTCGATCGCTTCCGGCACCAAGGTCAGCATGAATCATTCCTCCTGAGGCCGGGATCCGATCCGGTCCAGCCACGCGGGCAGCTCGGCGAGCGAGTCGATGACGCCCGTGGGGGCCGGATGGACCCGATCCTCGTCTCCCGGACGGTACTTGCCGGTCCGCACCAGAACTCCCGCCATTCCCAGGGCGACCGCTCCCGACGCATCGAACTCGGCGTCATCCCCTACCATGACCATCTCCTCCATCCGGACACCCGCCTCCTGCGCCAGAGACCTGAAGAGCAGTGCCGAGGGCTTCCCCAGATTGTGCGCCGGAGAGGCCGAAGCGTAGGAAAGAAATGCGGACAGAGGGCCGAGATCCGTCACCAGCTCCCCGCCCTTGCGAAAATACCGGTTTTCCTGGAGCGTGTACAGCGCGGCCCCTTCCAGCAACCTCCGGACCGCCGGCTGCAGATCGGCGATGGCAAGATCATGGCCCTCCGTGGCGAGCAGGACCACAGGCCCCCGGGGATCTTCACGGAACCATGCATAGTCCCGCCGCGTTGCCGCATCAGCCAGCAGAAGACCGGATACCTGGCCGCGGCGCTCCAGGAGGCGCCTGGCCGTGAGGGCGGGGGTGACCAGGCCGTCCAGATAGTCACCCAGCCCGACGCTTGCCAGCCAGCCCTCCAGCGCGGCGCGGCTGCGGCTGGTGGTGTTGGTCACCAGGCGCACCGGGGCTCTGCCGCGGAGCCGCGCCAGGGCGCCCTCGACTCCGGGCAGGAGCGGTCCGTCCACGCCGCGGGTCAGCGTTCCATCGATATCGAGGCAGATCAAACGTGCCTCGGCCGCAGCCGATGGGGACCCGGAAGGACCGGTCACGGACCCGGATCCGGCTGGTCCGTGAAGAGATAGCGCGCTGTGAAGGGCGTCGAGCCCGCCTCCCGGCGGATCCCCCGCCCGGGGTTGGCCGCCAGGTGCGTGAGGATGTGAAAGATGCTTTCGGCCGCTTCCGGGGCGCCCAGCGCCTCCGCCAGCTCCTCCACCGTGAACCCTTTGCCGGGATTGGCCCGGAGTCGGCCCAGGACATGAACCTGCAGGGTGATGATCTCTCCGGCCGCCTTCTTGCCGGCCTCGACTCCGGGCTGGTGGTAAGCGTTGACGCCCACCAGAGAGGCATAAAAACCAACGGCTCGCTCGAACAGCGCGATGATGGCGCCCAGCGAGGTCTCGTCGAGCCGGGGTACGGAAATGGTCAACGACTCCCGCCCCTTCTCGAAGAGCGCCTTCCGGGTGCCCAGGAGGAAGCCGGCCAGGTAATCCCCGGAGGTGACGCCCGGCTCGATCTCGACGGGACCGCCCGCCCGATCCTCCAGAACCTGGAGAAAGGTGACGAAGAAGTTGGGCACTCCGTCGCGCAGCTGTTGCACATAGGCATGCTGGTCCGTGGACCCCTTGTTCCCGTACACGGTGATCCCCTGGTGAACAACCCGCCCCTCCAGGTCATGTTCTTTCCCCAAAGACTCCATGACCAGTTGCTGGAGGTAGCGCGAAAGGGGGGCCAGGCGGTCCTTGTACGGCAGGATCACCATATCCTTGGCCCCGCGTCCGCCGGTGAGGTGAAACCAGGACAGGGCCAGCAGCGCCGACGGATTCTCCTGAACCACACGATTCCGGGTCAGTTCGTCCATGCGGCGGGCGCCATCCAGGAAGGCGGTGACGTCGAATCCGGAGAGCGCCGCCGGCAAGAGCCCCACCACGGAGGTCTGGGACGTCCTCCCACCGATCCACTCCTGGAGAGGGAAGCGGCGCAACCAGCCCTGCCGCTGAGCCAGCCGGTCCAGGGACGACCCGGGGCCGGTCACCGCCACGGCATGGCGGGCGAAGGACAACCCCGCCGCCTGGTGAACCTTGCGCACCTCGATCATGGCGTTGCGTGTCTCCCTGGTTTCCCCGGACTTGGACACCACCACGATGAGGGTGGAATTCAGGTCGGGACCGATCTCCAGCATCACCCGATCGAAGCCGTCGGGATCGGTGTTGTCGATGAAAAAGGCGCGCAAGGGATCGCCCGGCCCGGAGAGCACATGATCGGCGAGTTGCGGGCCCAGTGCCGACCCGCCGATGCCCAGGAGAAGAAACTGCTTGAACCGCCGGGCCCGGGGAGGGCGGATCCGGCCCTCGTGGATATCGGCCGCGAAGCTCTTCACCTGGCGGATGCCATCGAGGATCTGCTCCCGGAACTCCTCCGGCGCCCGATCCGGCGTCCTGAGCCAGTAATGACCGACCTGTCTCCCCTCATCCGGGTTCGCCACACCGCCGTCCTCCAGGGCCTGCATCTGGACGAACGCGTCCTGCACGCGGGAATGCATCTCTTCCAGAAAGCTTGACGGCCAGAGCACCCGGCTCACATCCAGCGAGAAGCCGAGAGATGCATCCTGGAAATAGAGGGCCTGGAAGCGCTGCCAGAGATCAACGGTCATGAGAGTCTCCATCGTTGGTCTGCGAGAAGAAGGGCGCATCGCCTCCCAGCCACCCGTGGCGCCGGATCGCTTTGGCAATGGCCTGCGCGGCCACCAGGTGGCCGGACGGTGTCGGATGGTCCTGGTCCAGGAAGGCTCTCCCGGCTCCGAGGCGCTGGAAGTCCCGCGTCAGGTCGACCAAAGGAACTCCGGCGGCCTCGGCCCAGCTCTTCAGCCGCTGCTGCGGGCGGGGATCCGCTTTCTCAGCAATCTGGAAGCGGAACGGGAAGACCACCAGGCAGAGGGGCACCTTTCTCTGCCGGGCCGCCATCACCATCTTGTCCAGCTCCGACTCGGTTCGGCGCCAGGCCGCGTCGATCCTCGGCAACAGGGGATCGTCGAAAAGTCGGCGCACGGAATAGACCTCCCGGCGAGCCTGCCCCCGCCGCAGCAGGGAGATCACGAAACGAAAGAAGGCGGTTCGCCGCAGCCAGCGATGCAAGGGAGCCAGGGTCGCCGTGGTATCCACTCCCAGAGTCGTATTGGCGCCGCCATAGGCCGCTAGCGTCATGAACCGCTCCACCACGTCGTTCAGAACAAACCCCACCACCACCAGATCAGGTTTGAGATCCCAGCCTTTTTCCCGCAGCCATGCCAGCTCCTGGAAGGGTGAATAACCGGGCACTCCCGCATTGATGACCTGGATGGTCGAAGAAGAGCCCCGCTGCAGAAGAGCTTCCAGGCGGCGGGGAAACGCCTGCTCCGCCTCCACCCAGTGCCCGAAGGTGACCGAGTCTCCGACGCACAGCACCCGGAAGACACCATCGGACTTGGCCGGGGAGAACTCCCGCTCCCGGAGTCCCAGCGAGTTGATGTTGACCGTCCCATACCCTTCCCGCCCGTTCCATCCAGGGACCAGTTCCCAGATCAGGGTCCTGGAGGCGCGGAACTTGCCGTACTGGTAAAGAATCTCCTGGTTGGAGGTGACAGGCCGGACGGGGAGTGGCCGATAGCCAGCCATTCGCAGGCCGAACTCCACAGCCGCCAGACCCAGAGCCACGGCCGTGACGGCGAAGAGAAACCGTTTCGCCCGAGCTCCCGGCACGGCTCAGACCTTATCAAACCTGCCTGGCGGGGTGCTAGAATCCGGCCGTGGTCAAGCGGGCAAAGGCTCGCGGGCGAGGCCGTTCCGCGCTGTCGGCCGACCCGCCGGCGGGTGGCAGTGTTGCGCGTGGAGTGGATGCCGCCTGGATGGGAGGCCTGTTCCTGGCGGCCTTGGCGCTCCGGCTGGCTCATCTGGCCACCATCCGGAACTCGCCCTTCTTTCAATATCTGGGACTCGACCCGCTGGCCTATGATACCTGGGGATGGCGCATCGCCCAGGGCGACTGGCTGGGGAGCCGCGTCTTTTACCAGGATCCCCTCTATCCATATTTCCTCGGCTTGGTCTACGCCATATGGGGACATGTGCATCTTGGAGTGCTCGCTCTGCAGATGCTGCTGGGCGCGGCGACCGTCCCCCTGATTTACCATCCGACCCGCCAGTGGCTCGGCCGGGGCGAAGCCGCGCTGGCTGGCCTGCTCGCCGCGATCTATCTCCCCTCCCTTTATTATGAAGGCCTGATCCTGAAGTCATGGATGGGGGCTGTCCTGGTTGCGGCCGCTCTGTTCGCCCTGTCCCGGTCGCTGTTGCGCGGCGGCGGCGCCTGGATGGCCACGGGGTTCCTTCTGGGTCTCGCCGCGCTGGTGCGGGGGAACATCCTGCTGTTCATCCCGGTCCTGGCGGCCTGGGTCCTTTTCACCCTCCCCACCCCGCCGTCCACCGGCCCGGGGCGGTCTGGGCCCCGCGGCCTGCATGTTCCAAGCCCCCGCGCCTGGCGGAGCGTTGCCGGGCTCCTCCTGGGAGTCATGCTGGTTCTCGGGCCCACGGCCTTGCGCAATCGTCTGGTTGGAGGTGAATGGGTCCTGACCACGTCCCAGGGCGGGCAAAACTTTTACATCGGCAATAATCCAACCAATCGGGATGGCCGGTACGACCCGCTCCCGTTCGTCGGGGCCAACCCGAAGTACGAGGAGAAGGGGTTCGCCAACGAGGCCAGCCGACGCGCCGGGCATCCCCTGCGGCCCACGGAGGTCTCCCGGTTCTGGTTTCGGGAAGCGTCCCGCTGGATCGCCACCCATCCCGCCGACTGGGCCCGGCTGATGTGGCTCAAGCTGCGCAACTACTGGGGTGCGTACGAGGTCCCGGACAACCTCGACTATTACCTCTACCGCGAACACGCGCCTGTCTTGCGCCTCCCGCTCCCCGGCTTCGGCCTGCTGGCCCCCCTCGGCCTGCTGGGAATGGGTCTCGCGTGGCGGCGGCGCGGCTGGCCCCGTGCGTTGACACTTTTCATCCTCGTCTATTCCGCCTCGGTGATCCTGTTCTTTGTTTTTTCCCGCTACCGCATCGCCATGCTGCCGGCCCTGTTCCCCTTCGCCGGCCTGGCGCTGATGGAGATCTACCGCCGGACCCGGAAGCCGTACGAGCGCAGAACCGGAGGCCTGGCTTTGCTGTCGGCTCTCCTGGCGGTGGTCCTCCTTCTGGCTTTTGTCAACCTGCCGGTGGCTGCTCCGGCTTCCCACTGGACTTATCGTCTGGCCAGCCGTCTCGGACTTCCCACGCGGCTCGAGACCTCGTCCACCGCCCACTACAACCTGGCCCTGGCCTACGCCCGGCAGGCCAAGGAAGTCGAAGCGCCCGAACCGCTCCTGGAGATGGCCCTAGCGGAGTTCCGCGAAGCCGTGCGCCAGGACCCTGACTTTCCCCATCCGTACGCCGAGATGGCCAAGGTCCTGACGCGGTTACATCGGGACCGGGAAGCCATCGAGGCGTACCAGACCGTGGTCTCCCTGGCGCCGCAGCAAGCCCGGCCCTTTCATGCCATGGGCCTTCTCTACCTTCGCATGGGCGATCTGCCGCAAGCCGAGGCTGCTTTCCGGCGGGCCCTGGCGCTCGATCCGGAACGGATCGAAAGCCTGAACCGGCTTGGTGCGGTTCTCCTGGAAGAAGGCCGGCCGGACCTGGCAGGGACGGTCTTTCGCCGCGTTCTCGAGAAGGCTCCCGGAAATCCTTCGGCCAGCGAGGGGTTGCGGCGGAGCCAGGCCGGCTCGTGAGCAACCCGGCTGCACGGGCGCGCGCGGCCGGAACAGCGTGGCGGCGGCGCTTGGCCACGGCCTTGATCCTCCTGGCCTTGGTCCTCGCCGCCGGAGCCTCCGCCCGGACGCTCCTGGCCTACGGATCCTGGATCACGGGGCCGCGCTTCTATCCACGCCTCGGTCCCGGGCAAGCCCGGGCCTTCGTGGCCGGCCAAGCAGCCGGCTGGCTTCCCGATGTCCTTTCCCGCGTCGCTCCCGGGCAGGAGGTCCTGGTGCCGACCAACCCTCCCCGGGACCAGGAGCGGCTGGCAGCCTATTACCTCTATCCACGCCCCGTGCGTATCGTTCCCACCGCCGCCGGACACCCTTTCTCTCCCCGTCCCTCGCCGGCCAGGGGCGACTTTCTCCTGCGAGACGGACACCTCCTGGAGTGGCCCTCGCTGGCGCCCGCATCCGTATCCCGGCCGCGGAACTCGCATGATTTTCCCCCGCCCTTCCCCTCGCCCCGGGCCTGGCTGGCCCTCCTGGTGACCGCCCTTTCCTCCCTGGGTTGGGGAACGATCTTTCTCAGGTGGCTCCGCCTGCGGTGGAGCCTGCGTCTCTCGACGGGCGAGTCCCGCGTGGTGCAAGCCGGCCTGGGTCTACTGATCGGGCTTTCCTTCCAGGGAGCGGTCGGCTTCGCCGCCGCCTACGCGGGATGGTCCGCCACCCCATGGCTCACCGTCTCCCTTTCCGCAGGAGGCCTGGTTCTCCTCTGGCCCTTCGCCCGCTCGCTGGCCGGCGGCCGGCTTTCCGCCTCTTCCCAGCCCGGACAGCGGCGTCCCACCTTCACTCCCCCGGACCCGTTCACCCCGTCTCTCGGCCGGATCCTGCGTCCTGTCTTGATTTTCCTCATCGGTCTGCTGAGCCTGGCGCCCCTGGCACGCGCCCTCGCCGAGCCGATGCACCACTGGGATGAACGGTTTCAGTGGGCCTTCAAAGGGAAGATCCTGCTGGAAGAGGGAGGCCTGATGGGGCCCACCTTTCAGGAAAACGGTCGTCTCCACCTGCACCGCCGCTACCCTCTTCTGGTGCCCGCGCTGGAAGCCCACCTGGCGCGGCTGGCCGGGGGGTTTGCCCAGGAACGCGCCGTGAAGGGACTCTTCCCCCTTTTCTTCGCCGCCCTCCTGGCGGTGGCGTACGGAACCTTTCGTTGCCGTCTGGCCCCCTTTCCGGCCCTGGTCTGGACCACGCTGCTGGCCGCCCTGCCACCCTTCCACCACGCCTCCCTCATTCAGGGGGGCCCGGCGCACACCGGCTTCGCCGATCTGCCGCTGGCTGCCCTGCTCGCGGGCGCCTGCTTTCTTCTCCTCTTCTTGCTGGAAGACCCGGGCGCGTCCACGGCCCGGGCCCTCCCTGGCTCGCCTCCAGGCTCTTCCGGCCCCTGCCTGCGCCTGAGCCTGGCGGTGGGATTCCTGGCCGGATGCGCGGCGCTCACCAAGCCCGAAGGCCTGGCCATTGCCGTGGCCATTCTCGCCGTGGTCGCCCTGGCCGCTCCGCGTCATGGCTCCGCCGGCTGGAAGGCCCTGGCGAGCGCCCTGCTGGTGGCCACGGTGATCGCCATGCCGCGTCTGGCCATGCGGTTCGTGGTGCCGGGGGCGGGGACCCTGGATTACACCGGCGATGCAGCCTATCTCTCCAGGCTGGCCCCCGCGCACCTGGTGGCGGGTCTCCGGGACCACCTGGCGCCGGCCCTAGGGGCCCTGATCACGGCGCCCTTTTCCAGCCGCTGGGCCTTCCTGGGGCTTCTCCTGGCAGGTGGACTCCTCACCGTGCCCGCCTCTCCCCGCCGCCATCCCCACCGGCTCGCTCTCCTGGTCCTGATTCCCCTGGCCGCGGATGGGCTGGCCTTCATCCTCTCGACCTCGGACATCCACTGGCACCTGGCGGTCGCCCTCGATCGTCTGTGGATGCAGGTTCTGGTCCCTGCTTTCATGGTGGCCGGCGGCCAGGTGGCCAGCCTGCTGGAGGGCCCGGAGCACTTCTCCCCGGGTTGAAGGCGCGGCATGCGGTCCGCGCTCGCGATCCCGCCTGCCCGGAGAGGGCGGGTCGGTCAGCGCGGAACGTCGAACAGGTTCGCCTGGGCCGGCCGTTCCCTGGGAACAGGGACCGGGTACTCGTTGGTGTAGCAGGCCACACAGAAGGCCTCCGGATCCCCCACCGCGCGGCGCAGCCCTTCCAGCGACAGGTATCCCAGGCTATCGGCGCGGATGAAGCGGCAGATCTCTTCCACGGATTGGTTGGCTGCAATCAGCTCCGAGCGGGTGGGGGTATCCACGCCGTAGTGACAGGGTCCCACCGTGGGCGGGCAGGAGATGCGCACATGGACCTCCATGGCTCCCGCGTCCCGAACCATCGAGACGATCTTCCGGCTGGTCGTGCCCCGCACAATGGAGTCATCGACCAGGACGACCTTCTTCCCTTTCAGGAGCGTCTGGACCGCATTGAGCTTCAGCTTGACTCCAAAGTGCCGGATGGCCTGCTGGGGCTCGATGAAGGTCCGCCCCACGTAGTGGTTGCGAACCAGGCCGAACTCGAACGGAAGGTTCGATTCCCCAGCGAACCCCTGCGCGGCCACCACACCCGAATCGGGGACCGGCACCACGATGTCGGCCGGCACGGGCTGCTCTCGTGCCAGCGCGGCCCCCATGCGCTTGCGAATCTGGCTGACCGAGCACCCGAAGACGATGGAGTCGGGACGGGAGAAGTACACGTGCTCGAAGATGCACTGGCGCGTCGGAGAGGACTTGAACGGGAATTCGGACCGCACGCCTGAGCTATCGATGATCAGCACTTCCCCCGGCTGCACGTCGCGCACGGCCTGGGCATCGATGAGATCGAAGGCGCAGGTTTCCGAGGCAAGAACATGGGCGCCGTCGAGCTGGCCCAGAGAGAGCGGCCGGAAACCGTGGGGATCCCGCGCCGCCACCAGACGATCCTTGAGCAGGAAGACCAGGGAATAGGCTCCCTCCACCTGGATCAGCGCATCCACCAGAGCCCCCTCCACCGTCCGTGCCGACGAGCGCGCCACCAGGTGGAGAAGCACCTCCGAGTCGGAGGAGGTCATGAAAATGGAACCGGCGCGCTCCAGGTCGGCGCGGATCTGGCCAGCATTGATGAGGTTGCCGTTGTGGCTGACCGCAATCTCGCCGCGGTGGCAGGTGATCCGGAAGGGCTGGGCATTGACGAGCCGACTGCTTCCCGCAGTGGAGTACCGGGTGTGTCCGATGGCCAGCGAGCCCAGCAGGCGGGCGAGCCGTTCGCGGGTGAAGACATCCGCCACCAGGCCCATGCCCCGCTCCTGGTGCAGCCTCCGGCCATCGGAGGAGACGATGCCGGCCGATTCTTGCCCGCGGTGCTGCAGGGCATGGAGACCCAGGTAGGTCATGTTGGCGGCCTCGCCGTGGCCGCAAATGGCAAACACGCCGCACTCTTCGTGAAACCCCTTACCCGGATGGGCCACAGGGCTGTTCACGCCCCCCTCCCCGCATCCAGGGGCCGGCGAGAGCCATCGATGCCGGCTGTCACCATCGAGCCTTTAGTGTACCACCGGCACACTCTTTCCTCCCCGCTACCGCGGCGAAGACGCGGCCTGCGCCGATTCCATGGCCGCGGGAAGGGCTCCCGACCAGACCCGGAAGAGGTCGGCGGTTTTCCGGCAGATGGCTTCCTCACCATCCACGCGCACCCGGAGACGATCCCCGCGGACCTCGCCCAGGTCGGCTATCTCCAGGCCGGCGGCGGCCGCCTGTTTCTCCATCCAGGCCACCTCCTGGGCGGGCGCCGCCAGCACCACGCGCGGGCCCGACTCACCGAACAGCAGAACATCCAGGCGCAGCCCGGAGGCCGCCAGCGCCACATCCATTCCGGTCTCGCACCCGCCGAAAAGCATCTCCGCCAGAGCCACGGCCAGCCCGCCCTCGCTGACGTCATGAGCCGCGGTGATCCGGCCCTGCCGGATTCCCTCGCGGACCAGGGCCGAGGTGGCTCGCTCGCCGGGCAGATCGAGAAAGGGCGGGTGCCCGCGCTCGAGACCGTGGCAGGATGCCAGGTACTCGGTGGCCCCGATCTCGTTGCGCGTCACACCGAGAAGCAGAATCCGGTCTCCTGGCTCACGGACCCAGGGACCGGTATGACATTGCGCGTTCTCCAGAAGGCCCACCATGCCCACGGTCGGATTCGGGATCACGGCGCGTCCCTCGGTCTCGTTGTAGAGGCTCACATTGCCGGAGACCACCGGCGTTCCCAGAACCCGGCAGGCCGCCGAAAGGCCGGCCACGGCCCGCTCGAATTGCCACATGATCTCCGGCCGCTCCGGTTTGCCAAAGTTCAGGCAATCGGTCACCGCCAGCGGCTCGCCTCCGACACAGGAGATATTGCGAGCGGCCTCGGCCACGGCCAGGGCGGCGCCGCGGTAAGGATCGATCTGGCAGTAGCGGGGATTGCAGTCGGTGGTCAGAGCCAGAGCCTTCCGGCTCCCTTTCAGACGGACCACGGCGGCGTCGCCTCCTGGTCCCAGGACCGTGTTGGTCCGCACGGTGGTGTCGTACTGCCGGGTGATCCACTCCCTCGAGCACAGGTTGGGCGAGGCCAGGAGATCGGCCAGGATCTCTCCCGCATCATCCGGTTCCTTGATTCCATCCAGATCCAGGACGGCCAGGTCAGCCAGCCCATCCGGCTCGCGGCGGGGGCGATCGTAGAGCGGCGCCTCCTCAGCCAGCGGACGCGCCGGGATATCCACGACCAGCAGGGGGCCGGAAAAGACGCGGACCCGCCCGTCATCGGTGACCCGGCCCACCACGTTGGCCTCGAGATCCCACTTGCGAAAGATTCCCATCACCTCTTCCTCGCGCCCTGCCCGGACCACCAGGAGCATGCGCTCCTGCGATTCGGAAAGCATGACTTCATAGGGGGTCATGTCACGCTCCCGGCGTGGCACCCGCTCGAGATCGAGTTCCATCCCGCTCCCCCCGCGCGACGCCATCTCGAAGGTGGAACAGGTCAGCCCGGCGGCGCCCATGTCCTGGATACCGACCACCGCGTCGGTCCGGAAGAGCTCGAGGCAGGCCTCCATGAGGAGCTTCTCGGAGAAAGGGTCGCCCACCTGCACGGTCGGCCGCCGTTCCGGCGAAGACGCATCGAACTCTTCTGATGCCATGGTGGCGCCGTGAATGCCGTCGCGGCCGGTCCGGGAACCGGCATAGAGCACCGGATTGCCGACGCCGGCCGCTTTCCCCAGGAACAGCCGGTCCGCCCGCGCAATCCCCAGATTGAAGGCATTGACCAGGATGTTGCCGTTATAGCTCGGGTGAAAGAAGACCTCCCCGCCGACCGTGGGAACCCCGATGGAGTTTCCGTAGCCTCCAATCCCGGAAACCACGCCATTCACCAGGTACCGCATGCGAGGGTGCTCCAGGTCCCCGAAGCGCAGGGAGTCCAGGGACACCATGGGACGGGCTCCCATGGTGAAGATATCCCTCAGGATACCGCCGACTCCCGTGGCGGCTCCCTGGTACGGTTCGATGTAACTGGGATGATTGTGGGATTCCATCTTGAACACGGCCGCCATTCCCTCTCCCAGGTCCACCACGCCGGCGTTCTCGCCTGGTCCCTGGAGAACCCGCGGGCCCCGGGTCGGCAGTCCCCGCAGGTGGAGACGGCTGGACTTGTACGAACAGTGCTCGGACCACATGGCCACGAAGACTCCCAGCTCCGTCTCGCCGGGCTCGCGGCCGAGAATCTTGCAGGCACGGCGGTACTCCTCGGGTGTCAGGCCGTGGATGTCATTCACGCCAGAAGCTCCCGCTCGCGAAGGGCGGCGATTCTAGCCCTGCCCCGGGATCCTTGTCCAGGCGGGACCGGGAAGCTGCATGAATGCACCACTCCTTGCCATCGGCGGGCGATTTCACTGAACGTTCCCTCTTCCCGGCGCGTATAGAAGAGTGACAGCGAAACCGACGCCGGAGCTGAAGCGGCCAGATCAACCAGGACTCGGTGACCTCCCCCCTTCCATGCCGAGCAGCTTCGGTTCCGGCGTTTTTTTTCTAGCCCCCGGCGGCAGGGTTTCCGAAGAGCCTGACCATCTGCAGGCCCCAGACCAGCAGACCCACCGCGAGAACCCCCCAGAGCCAGGGATCGCGCAGCAGAAGGCCAGCAGGCCGGCCGGGGAGCATCGTTTCCCATCGACCCCCGAGGCGTCTTCGCAGGCCGTTCAGGCAGAGCCAGATGAGCACGGCCAGGGTGAGACCGGCCAGGAGACAGAGAGCCGATGTCGCCACCAGAGCCAGCAGGGCCATCGCCTCCGGATCCCACCCCGCCAGGAGACTCCCCGAGGCTCCGATCTGGCGGGCCACCTCATCGCGAAAGCTCTCCCAGGACATCATGTCCGCCTGCGCCCCGCCGGCGCGCCCGGCCAGGTGCGCCAGGCTGAGAGCCACCAGGTTGTTGACGGAGTGGGCGGCCACCGCCGGGAGGACCGATCCGGTGGCCAGGGTCAGCTCACCGAACACCACCCCGAGAGCCATGGTGGGCAAGAATCGAACCGGATCCATGTGAAAGAGCCCGAAGCAAACGGCGGTCACCCACACGGCCAGGTGGGCGCCATGGGTCCGCAGAGACGCCAGCAGGAAGCCGCGGAAAAAAACCTCCTCACAAAACGGCGCCACCACGGCCCCGGACAAGAGAGCCCAGGCGTAGTCGTTTCCCCCTTGCAAGGGGAGGGGCAGACCCGGATGATGACCCCCTAGAAAGAGAAAGATCAGGACCAGCGGCACCGTCAGACCGACCGCCATGCCGAAAGCCAATCCGCCGATGCCCGCCCCGGCCAGGAGCGGATCCCAGGCCTCTCTCCCGGCGAGCCTTCTTCCCAGGATCACGGCCGGGCGAATGCCATGCAGCCTGCAGGCCAGGAGGGCCGGGGCCAGGAGAAGCGCGATCTCGGTGAAGAGAAGGCCCGGGATGACCGACCATTCTTGCGCGGCCGCGCCCAGGCTGAGCAACAGGACAAATACGATGAAGAGCAAACGGGTCCCCTGGCCGGGTCGAGGCAGGTGGGTGTCGGTGGGCATCATGGCCGAGACCGCCACCAGCTGAGACATTCCCAGGGATCTGTGCCGGGCGGCGCCGGCCAAGGTATCAGAGGGACCCTGCACGGACAATCCGCCCTCTCACGAGATCGTAATTCCTATTACGAATAATGAATATTAATACTCTTGCAGAAGCATAGCTTTTGTCTATACTATAGATATGCAGAAAGGTGTCTTGGGCAACCCAAAAATATGGTGAAGGAGATGAGAATGCCGTGCCTTCGCAGTGGCAGGGAACGAGGCTATTCACTGGTCGAGATTCTTCTGGTTCTCGCCATCGCGGCAATTCTCCTCACCGTCTCCATCCCGGCTCTCAGCCAGTACATGCGCTCCTACTCGGCGCGCGTGGCGGCCGACCAGTTCGTCAGCCACCTGCGGCTGGCGCGCCACCTGTCCATCGCGCGCCACCAGCCCGTGAATGTCGCCGTGACGTCCAAGACCTACACCCTACCCGACTGGAACAGCTCCGATCTCTCCACGGCGCCGTCACGCTCCTGGGACCTACCGCCGACCTGCTCCATCGTCAGCGGGACGGCAACGGTGTCGTTCCAGCCTGACGGAACCGTCTCCGCGGGCAGCGGGAACATCCGGCTGGAGATCGCCCTGGACGACACGGTGACGGCCCGCTACGAGGTCACCGTCTCGGCCTCGGGCAAGGTGAGCTCCACCTACACGCGGGTGAGCTCGTGACCCAGCCCCGGCGGTTCTCCCTCCAGCGCGGTTTCAGCATGGTGGAGGTGCTGCTGGCGTTGAGCCTCCTGGGCGTCGTCCTGATCTCCATCACCTCCCTGTTCATCATCGGCGGCCGGCGCGTCGCCCAGGGGAGGGAGCGGACCGAGGCCCTCTCGGTGGGAACACACATCATGGAAACCCTGGACCAGATGTCCTACCGCGGCCTGTACACCAACTTCACCACGGCATCCGACCCCGGCGCCGCCGCCGGCCCACTCACCATCGACAGCCGCACCAACCCCGATGCTCTCACCCTGGGCTGGCAGAACCTGATCGACGCCAAGCTGGACAACGGCTACGCCATCATCACCGTGGAGCGGATCGGAGGTGCCGATTTCCGGACCGCCACCAGCCTCCGGGTGACGACCACCGTCTACTGGGATGATCTGGACCGCAGCCGTAACATCACGCTCGAGACCTTGAGATTCTAGAGCCGCCGGAAGCCATGGAGGGTCCCATGCAAGACCAGGCAAATCACCGACGGCGACTGCAGGAGGGGTTCAGCCTCGTCGAATTGACGGTCGCCTTCGCCATCTTCCTGGTGGCGGCGCTGGCCGCGTACGCGCTTTATTATGGCGGCACGCGGTCGTTCAAGCAGGCCGAGAACGCCACGGACGTCCAGCAGAACGCGCGCACCGGTTTCGACCGCCTGACCCGCGAGCTACGCCTCGCCGGGTTCAACCAGAACGCCGACGGCGCCGCTGCCCGTCCCGACGAGCAGTTCGAGGGGGCGTGGGACACGGCCATCACCATCCGCGGCGACTTCGACGCAGAAGACCCGGCCCTGAGCACGACCCCGGAGACCTCCCTGGCCGGCACTTTCAATGTCGTCACGACCGGCAACGATGAGATCGTGACCTACGCTCTTGGGAAACCGGCTCTCCCCAACAGCACGGCGATCTCCTACACCGCCGACGTGGCCGAAACCACCCGCGACGGCGACGAGGAGGCGGTCTCCATTCCCGGTCCGGTGCTGGTGCAGGATGATCCCCCCTACACCCTTTACCGGATCAGCCCGAAGAATGTGAGCAGCATGGGGGGGTTCGACGGTGCCTTCGACAGCGCCGCCGAATTCCTCTTCGAGCCGATTGCCGAGAACATTCGCTCCCTCACCTTCAAGTACTTCGATGTGTCCGGAGCGCTCATCAATCCGGATACGCCAGCGGACCCCACGGATGACATCGGAGGCGGCGATGCCAACCGCAACCAGCGCGCGCGGATCACGCGGGTGGAGCTCGACCTCGAGGCCATGACACCGGAGCCGGATCCCCAGTTCATCGATCCGGCCGACCCCAATCCGGCCACCCAGAACTTTCGCAAGATTGATCTGACCGCCAGTGTCACGCCGCGGAACACCGGCCTCAAGGGAATCCCCGACCTGGATCTGCAGCCGCCGTCCACTCCCACCGGCCTGGCCGCCTGCCCGGGGCACTGTGCCGGCATCCTCCTCACCTGGAATGCCAATCCCCCCAGCGAGCTGGTGACCGAGTACCGGGTGGCCTACGGCACCTCCACCGGAAACCTCACCACCACCCGTACCACCAGCCAAACATCCCTCTTCATCAATGCGCTGAACCCGGCGGCGACCTACTATTTCTCCATCCAGGCCCTGGACGCCGCAGGCAACGCCAGCCCGCCCTCGGCGGAGATCAGCGCCACCACCCTGGACGACACCGAGCCCGGCCTGGTCCCTGGCTTCGCCGCCGCGGGCTCCACCGCCGACCCGGGCATCCTGGTGAGCTGGACTCCGGTGACGCAGAACGACAATACCGTCGCCGGCGCGTCCGGCCCCGGCGGGTGCGACGTCGACAAGCCTTTGAACCGAGACCTGGATGGGTACGCCCTCTTCCGCAACCAGGGAGGCGATCCGGCCACCAGCAACCTCGGCAGTGCCCTGGCCGGCCCCACGACCCTTAACCAGAACGCCGTCCAGTACCTGGACACGGCCGTGGTCGCCTGCCGCAATTACACGTATGACATCCGCGCCGTGGACGCTTGCGGCACCGCGGGGGGGAATCAGGCCTCCACCGTGACCACCAGCTACACCACGACCGTACCGCCGGCCAAACCCCAGAATGTCAACGCCTCGGAGTCGGGCGTCAACAAGAATACCATTGTCTGGGACGCGGTGACGGCCGATGCCGGCGGCAAGCCGACCTCCGTGGCCGGGTACCACATCTACCGCGCCGAGGCGCCCCCCGGGAACCCGCCCGGCGCCTCGCTGTTCACCACTCCCATCGGGTTCAGCAATACCAATTCTTACGTGGACAACTATACCGGCGGGGACCCGCCCGCAACGGGCAATATCTACTACTACCGCATCACCGCCCTGGACGACTGTCCCAATGAATCGGAGCTCTCGGCCGCTTCAGGCGCCAGCTGCGCCTTCGACGGACAGGTGATCATCACCCCGGGCGCCGGCACCACGGTCTTCGGGGTGCAAACCATCCAGCTCACCGCCGATGGGACCGACACCTACGTGCAGGGCAGCGTGACGGTCTTCGATGAGACCGGAAACAGCGTGCTGGGCCCCCTCACCTCCATGACCTACCCGTTCAGCTTCACCTGGGACACCCGCAGCCTGAACCCCGGCCCGTACCTGATCACGGGTGCCATCGTCAACGCCACGGGTTGCAACAAGACCTCCTCGGCGGCGGTCCAGACCATCACCACCCCGGCCTGCTGCCTCACCCAGACCTCCACGAGCCTGGCCTCGGATAACAAGGCCAACTCGAACCTGGTGGCCGGGATCCTGGCCAATCTCTGCCAGAATAACCTGGTCGCCAGCGCCATCACGGTGACCTTCAACCTGACCGACAGCAAGACCAAGCTCGACGACATCCGCTGGAACGGCGTGAGCATCATCTCGGGCGTGAACCACACCTCTCCGTTCAGCTCCTCGATTTCGGTCCCCATCCCCTCGACCTTCAACGGCGGGGGCCAGCAAGACGTCGTGTTCGATTTCGACCGCACTCTCGTTCCCGGCGACATCGTGAGCTTCGACCTGACCTACAGCGGCCCGGTGGTCAGCACCCAGACCTGCACCTTCACCAGCGTGGTCAACTAGGAGTCCGCCATGCGAAACCGATTCATGGCAGACCGGAGAACGACTGGCAGGAGCCGCGAGCGCGGCTCGGCGCTGGTGATCGCCACCCTGGTGATGGTGATCCTGACCCTGCTGGGGCTGTCGTACCTGACCCTGGCCGACACCGAGAGCCTCATCGCCCTCAACATGACCTACCAGGAGCAAGCCCTCTACGCCGGCGAGTCGGCGGCCCGGGCGGTGGTGAACTGGTTCAACGACCCCTCGCCGGCCACCGGGTTCCTGATCCCGACGCTGGCCCAGGTGGACCGCACCCAGCGCTTCATCGATCATGACGACGACCCCACCACGGCCACCATCACCAACTCCGGCACGCCGGTGGTGGAAGGCGACCCGACCAAGCCGTTCTACCGGGACGGCAGCAATGACCTGTTCGACAAGCCGTACAGGGGATCCCTGGCGCTGGCGTTCACCGGGACCGAGGCCGGTCCCGACCTGGTGGTTGACGCCGCCGCCGGAGGCAACCAGGCCGTCTTCCTGAACAGCTTGAACGCCGCTCTCTTCGACACCTATCCGTCGGACATCACGATCACCACCGCGGCGGAGGCTCCTCTCCGCGCCCGGGTCCTCAAGATCGAGATGTACGAGCCGCCCCTGGTGAATCTGTCCGGCACCTGGAGCCGGTACGGTATCGCCACCATCAAGGTCACGGTGGGGATCTTCGCCTTCGCCGCCGATGCAGACGCCTCCAACGACCGCCAGGTGGCGCGGAAGGTCGTGAAGGTGGTGGTCAACGAGACCCCTTACCCCGGCCCCACCGGGCCGCTCGAGACCTGCAACCTGCTGCAAACCAACGGTGACTTCGAGGTGCACTGGGGTGTGGCTTCGGCAATCGGCGACGTGACCCTCAACGCAAACTGGGATTCGAAGCAGGATTCCACCTTCCCGTTCGCCCAGGACAGCAACACCAGCCATATCTACACGGATCCCATGGGACCTCCGGGCAACTCGGATTTCTTCGATACCTGGTATGCCAACTGGCAGGGACAGATCCTGGAGGATCCCTGGTACAAGCTCGAGGCCGGGGGACAGATCAACGCCCTGGGCACCGGTGACATCCAGCCGTTCGACCCCCAGCTGGCCACGGCTCCGGAGGACCACTCCAACCTGTTCCAGAACCTGGGCGCGCTGGCGGTCCAGTGCCCCGATTTCGACTACCAGACCTGGAAGGCCATCGCCCAGACCGGGGGCAAGAACGTTCTCTACCTGGCTTACGACCAGGCCACCCAGACCTTCAAGCTCGACGGCATGGGCGATCCCAAGTCGTTCCGCACCTGGACGGAAGACCAGACCGGAGTCTTCTTCTTCGACACCACCGACGCCCTGCCTCCGGCCCCCGACGGCTCCAACCTGACCCCCACCATCGGCATCAGCGGCGGCACCTGGACCACCGAAGGGTTCATCTACCTCAACGCGGCCAACTTCACCACCACCGGCGCCGGCTCGCCTCCCAGCCGCTGGATCTTCCCGCCGGGCGAGCCGTATATCGACCTGGACAACGACGGCCAGTTTGACGTGGGCGAGCCGTATGTGAACCTGAACTACGCCTCCGGAGTCTTCACCGTAGATCAGACCGCCGCGCAGACCGTCATCGCCGACACCGACGGCGACGGCATCACCGAGACCTACACCACAACCGCCGCCCGGGATGTGCTGGGACCGCCGTTCCAGACCCCCATCAACCTGTACGGCATCATGTACACCAGCGGAGACTACCAGGCACAGGGGAACTTTTCTTATTTCGGCTCGGTGGTGGCCAAGGGGCAGATCGGCCCGAGCGCCTCCGGCACGCCCGATTATTACTGGGACGACCGGATCATCCAGGGAGGCTGGCCGCCCCCCGGCCTGGACCTGCCACGGGTCATCATCTCCCGCTGGGAGGTCGAGCTGTAGGAGAACACCGCCAGACCTCCACCACCCTCCTTTCCTCTCTCCCCTGGAAGAGAGAACATGGAAGGCGGCGGCGGGAGGCCGGACGACAAGGGGCCGGGCCAGGTGAGGGAGGCCCCCGCCGGCCCGGGGAGGGGGGTGAACGGACATGAGCCTGCTCACCAAAATGTTCCTGGTGTCCATGCTCCTGGGCGCCACGGTGGTGCTGAGCCGCTGGGTTCCCCGGCATCCCCGCTGGCGTCCCCTGGTCATCCTCCTCAATCTGGCCATCACCGGACGCTACCTGTGGTGGCGGGGCACCCAGACGCTGAACTGGACCAGCGGCTGGGGCATCGCGGTCAGCCTGGCGGTCTATCTGGCCGAGCTGTACGGCTTCCTGGTGGTCCTGCACCACTATGTCATCGCCACCCGGGCCACCTCCCGGCAAGCGCCCGAGCTCAAGGAAGGAAAATACCCGCCGGTGGATGTCTTTGTCGCCACCTACAACGAGAGCACCGACATCCTCTACCGGACCCTGGTCGGCTGCCTGGCCATGGACTACCCGGACAAGCGGATTCATGCCCTGGATGACGGCGCTCGCCAGGAGGTGGCCGACCTCTGCCGGCGGCTGGGCGTGGATTACCTGGCGCGAGAGGATCATGCGGGCGCCAAGGCCGGCAATCTGAACCACGGCCTGGCCTCCACTCACGCCGACCTGGTGGCCACCTTCGACGCGGATCACGTGCCGGTGGAGAGCTTCCTGAAGGAGACCGTGGGTTTCTTCCGCAATCCCGGCGTGGCCCAGGTGCAGACGGCGCATCACTTCTACAACCCCGACCTCTTTCAGGATCAGCTGCGCATCCGCGAGTACATCGCCAACGAGCAGGACATGTTCTACCACATCGTCCAGCCCGGGCGGGACGTCTACAACTCGAGCTTTTACTGCGGCTCCGGCGCCGTGTTCCGGCGGAGCGCGCTCGAGGAGATCGGCGGCTTCCCCACCGCCACCGTGACCGAGGATCTCCACACCTCGATGCTCCTGCACAGCCGTGGCTGGAGATCCATCTATCTGGACCGCAATCTCTCCGCCGGCCTGGCGCCCGAGTCGTACGACGCTTTCCTGACCCAGAGACGGCGATGGGCCCGGGGCACCTTCCAAGTCCTGCTGCGCCAAGGCGGTCTGTTCCTGCGCGGACTCACCCTCATGCAGCGCCTCAACTACTTCGCCACCTTCTGGTACTGGCTCTACGGATTCCCCCGGCTGGTCTATCTGGTGGCTCCCCTTCTGTTCCTGCTGGGAGGGTTGCATCCCCTCCTGGTGCGGGACCTCAGCGACCTGCTGGTCTTTTACCTTCCCCATCTGGCGGTCTCCATTGCCGCTTTCCAGCTGGTCAATCGCTCCATGCGGCGCATCTTCTGGTCGGATGTCTACGAATCGTGCATCTCGGTCCAGGTCGCCCTCACCGCGCTCTTTTTCCCCTTATCTCGCGGCCGCGGCCGCTTCCGGGTGACACCCAAGGGGCATGCCACGGCGACGGGATCCTCGTGGAAGATCGCCTGGCCTCTGGTTCTGCTGGCCGGGCTGGTGGCGGTCGGCTTCTTCACCGGCCTCACACGCCTGATCACCTCGGGAACGGAGCAGGAGGGGCTGCTGATCAACACCATCTGGGCTGCCTACAATCTGCTGGTCCTGTCCCTGGGCCTGCTTCTTCTCCGACCCCGCCCCCACCGGCGGGCCGCCATCCGCCTGCCGCGGCACCTCCCCTGCCATCTGTCGGGCAAGGATCTCTCGGTGGCCGGACAGACCCTGGACCTCTCGGAGACCGGCCTCTCCGTTCGCATCGAGCCGGCCCGGCCGCTACCCGAGCGACTGGATATCGTCCTCACGGACCGCCAGGGCCAGCGGCTCACGGTGCGCGGGCGGCTCGTGCGCTGCGACGTGGATGCCGACAACCGCCTCGCGGCGGCGGTGGATTTCACCGACCTGTCTCCCGACCAGCATCGACGGATCGTGGAGCTGATATTCTCGCCCGCCCATTCCTGGAGTGGCCCCCATGGCCTGACCATGGGGGCTCCGGAGCACCTGTTGCGGATCCTGCGTTCCCTGATCGGCATCTTTTCTCCCGAGGAGCGCATGCGCCGCCTGTCTCCCCGTTTCCGCTGCAACCTGCCGGCCTCCATCCTTTCCGAGGACGGCACCAGCACGCCGGCGCGCGCCATTGACGTGAGCGTGCGGGGCGCGGCCCTGCGCCTGCGGCGCGGCCAGCGCCCCCCGGTTCCCGAGCGGTTCCGGCTGACCCTGTCCTGGAATGCCCTGGAACGCACCACCCTGGAGGCCAAGGTCCGGGATGTGCGCACGGGAGCCGGCGGCGGGCCGATCCTGGGAGTCGTCTTCACGGAGCTTGGACCCCAGCAGCGGGCCGATCTCAGGAAGCAACTGTACCGGCGGCCCAGGCGGGTCATGTCCGCGGCCAGCACGGCCTCATGAGCCGCCCTCTCACCTGGATGCTGCTGGCGGCCCTGCTGGTGTCCCTGCCCGGCGGTCCCCGGGCCGCGGCCGCTCCGGAGCAGGAGGCCGCCCTCGAGAGCGCCCGCAGGCTCACCTGGAAGGCGGAGACCCGCGAGGCCGGGATTGCCTCCTTGCGCCGGCTGGTGGCCAAGCATCCGGATGGGGTCGAAGCCCGCCTGGAGCTGGGCCGGGTCCTGACCTGGAAGCAGAGCACGCGCGCCGAAGGGATCCGTCTCCTGCGCGCGGTCCACGCCGAGGTTCCCCAGTGCGCCGATGTCACCGAAGCCCTGGCTGAAGTGCTCACCTGGAATCCCGGCACCCGGGAAGAAGCGATCGGGTTGTTGCGCCGGCTGGGCCGGGATCACCCGGAGTGGGTCTCGGCGCGGCTGGTGCTGGCCGAGGTCCTGTCATGGGATCGGAGCACCTTGAACGAGGCCATCGGCCTCTATCGGAAGACCCTGGCGCAGTCTCCCGACTCGGCCAAGGCCCGGCTGGGACTGGCCCGGACGCTTTCCTGGCAAGGCGACCTGGAGGCCTCGCGCACTCTGTACGAGGAGGCCCTGGCCCGCGAGCCGGGCGATCCGGTGGCGCGCCTGGGGCTGGCCGAGGTGGAGCGCTGGTCCGGACGCTCGAGGATCTCCTTGAGAGTCCTGGGCACACTCTCACCAGAAGAGACCGATTCTCCCGCCGCCCATGCCCGGCGAGGCGACGCCTACGCGGACCTGGGACGCCCGGCGCTGGCGCTGGCCGAGTACGATGCCATCCTCGCCGTGGATCCGGACAACGAAGCGGCGCGGCGCGGCGCCAATCACGCGCGCCGCAAGCTGCGCCCCTCCCTGGAGACCGGAGCCAGCGGCAGCACCGAATCAGGAGACCCCCGCACCAGCAAGGTGCAGATCCTGTCGCTCCCGATCACCTACCGCTGGCATCCCGCAGGGGATGCCGAGGTCCGCCTGCTGGCTCGGCCCGCGTTTTACGATAATGACCGCGGCACCACCGAGACCGTCTCTGCCGGGGCCACCTTCGAGACCCCGGTGGGCTTGCGCTCCCGGCTGCACGCCCAGGTGATGGGCCACGATTTCGAGGACACCGACTCGGAGATCACCGGCCGACTCGAATGGCGCGTGGCGGCCTCCGACCGGGTCGTGTTTCGCGTGGGCGGCGAACGGGAACTGCTGCAGGACTCGCGTCTTTCGGCCGTGGGGGAGAGCCTGGGCGGCCTCGTTTTCGGCCCCGCCGTCCAGACGGAAGCGTTCCTGGAGATCACGGTTCACCCGGGCCGTGCCTGGGACGCCTCCCTCCGTGGCGCCACCGGCACGGTGGAGGGAGACAACCTGCGTGATAACGATCGGCGGGCCCTCTTCGGCGGGTTCGGCCGCTCCTTCCACCTGGGCAACGCCTGGCTGCGGCCCGGATACAGTGCCACCTGGTTCTCCTTTGACCGGGATCTCAGCGGTTTTCCGCCCGGCGATCTCGCCGGGGATGGCGTGGACAGCCGGGGCGTGGGTGGTTACTTCTCCCCTTTCCGTTTTCTGAACCAGATGGTCCGGCTGGACACGGCGTGGAGCATGGGCCAGCGCCTCGAGTTCAGCGCCGGCGGCGGCATCGGGCTCCAGCAGGTCGAGGACATCGGCTCCCCCGATTTCGACGACACCACCACCTCGTCGGATGCCTACTTCCGGCTGCAGTGGCAGATCGCCCTGGATGTGGCCCTCCGGGCATCCGTCAGCCACCAGGATGTGGCCTCGGCCTTTGACCGCACCCGGGGCGGAATCTCCCTCATCTGGACCTTCTAGCCGCGCCCGCACCGGGCATTCCCGCCCGGACTGGAAAGACAGGCTCAGTCCGATGGCCCGCCGAGCAAGCCGAGCAAGAAGAAGAAGACGCCGCGGAAGACCAGCTTGAAGTGCTGGGTGAAGTCCAGGGCGACGACGAACAAGGAGGGATAGAAGATCGCCGGATGGCGCTCCGCCCCATCCACCACGCGGTCCAGGAGCCGGGCCGGCCGCCGCTCCACCTGCCAGGCCGCCAGGCCCGCGCCCGCGCCCATGAGAGCGCCGGCCAGCATATCGGAGGGATAATGAAAGCCGACACCGATGCGGACGAAGGAAAGACAGGCCGCACCCACCAGGCCGGCCCAGCCGAGCCTCGCGCCCCAGGCGAAGAGACCCACCGCCAGCGCGAAGAACAAGGCGGCATGGTCCGATGGAAAAGCGCCGAAACCGAGCATTCCGCCCACGATCCCATCCCACTGCTCCTTTTCAATCGGAATACGGAGCGACTCCTGTACCAGAGGCCGGCTCCCATCGACGGCGTAGGCCACCAGACGGGCGCCGATGAAGGCGGCGGCCACCCCCTGCGCCACACTGACGCATCGACGCCTCGAAATCCTCAGGCCCGGCGACTCCGGGGCCGCGCCACCGGCCAGGAGACGCCCTCTCCAGCTGCGCCCCCCCTCCAGATCAGTCCACCACAACGCCAGCAAGACCACTACGCAGCCCACCAGGGGGAGGGGGCCGCACAGGAGCAAGGCCATCTCGAACAGCCCGCGGGAACTCGCGAGAGCATGGTTGCACAACTCCAGAAGATGCAGGTCCAGACCGTTCACAGGCCACCCCGGACCAAGGTCGGCATCGAAAGGCCGCAGGTCAAGAAAAGAGGATTCCCGGCCACGGGCCGCCGATCTTCACCTGGTGCCGGTGAGCGCCCGGTCCGGGACCCGTCCTGACGCGGGGTCCTCAGAAGGCGGGCCGGGCTCCAGGTCGCGAAGCCTCCCCTGCCCCGGCTGCCTGGCCACCAACCGCCTTGAGATGCTCCACGAATCCCGCCGGCCCCATGTAGCCGACCAGGCGCAGGTCCGGATGCTCGCGACCCTCAGCATCGATGAAGAGAATCGTGGGAGGCCCGAAGACCCCGAACGTCTTGATGAGCGTCTTCAGCTCCGGCGAGACCGATCGGGTCAGATCGGCCTGTAGCTTGACAAACCCGGCAGAGGCCGCGATGACCCGCGGATCATTGAACACCTTCTGCTCGTACTCCTTGCACGGCACGCACCAGTCCGCGGTGAAATCGATGAGGACGGGCCGTCCCGCTTCCCGGGCGGCCCGGACGGCCGACGCGGAATACGGTTTGAAGACCATGTGCTCGCTCTGGTCGGGCCAGACCAGCCAGGCGGCAGCCAGGATGGCCACCCCGGCCAGGCCAAAACGGCTGTAATTGAACCAGCCGGCCGTCCGCCTGCGCTCGAAGAAGGCCAGCCAGACCGCCGACCCGGCCAGGGTTCCCGGAAGGAGATAGGCCCCCGCGGGGGCTGGAACCGCCTGTCCCATGAAGTAGGCCGCCACCGCCAGCAGAACCAGGCCGAAGAGATGCTTGACGCCGTCCATCCAGTCGCCGGCCCGGGGCATCCGCGCCAGCCCTCCCGAGAAGGCGCCCAGGAAGAGATACGGGGTGCCGAGCCCCAGGGACAGGATGAAGAATTTCCAGAATCCGAGCACCGGGTCCCCTTCCCGGGCCACCGTGGCCAGCAGGACCACCACGAACGGGCCGATGCAGGGCGCCGCCACCAGTCCCACCACCATGCCCATGACCAGGGCGCCCACGGTGCCCCGCCGGGAGCCCAGGCGGGACGTGCCCGGAATACGGAATTCATAGACGCCGAACTGGGACAAGGCCAGCCCCACCAGGACCGCGGCCACCAGGGTCAGAACCAGCGGATTCTGCAGCGCGGCGCCGAAGAGCCCTCCCGTCAACGCCACGGCGACGCCCAGGCTGGAGTAAGTCGCGGCCATCCCGAGGACATAGACGGACGCCAGGCCGAACGTGCCCAGGGTCGAGCGCTTCACCTGGCCGCCGAAGAACGCGATGGTGATGGGAATCAGGGGATAGACGCAGGGGGTCAGATTCAGGGCCAGTCCACCCAGGTAGATGAGCAGGAAGACCAGGAAAGATGCCCCGCCGATCTGCACGCTTCCCGGCTCGGCCGGGGACGGATCCGCCAGGCCGGTGACCCCGCCCCGCCCCTCGAAGAGCTCCGGATGCCGGGGGGAGACCGCCTCGCCGGGAGCCGCCACCTCCAGTTCAACGGTGAAGGGAACCTTGGCCGGCGGCAGGCAGACCCGGTCAGTGCACGACTGGTAGGAGAGAGTTCCGGCGATTTTTTCCGTCCCGGGCCGGAGATCCTTGGCCACCTGGACCGGCGCCACGATCACGAAACGAGTCTCGTACACCCGGAGCGGCTGGCCGGCGAATGCGAACGTCACCATCTCACCTTCCGGGTAGCGAGCCTCGCCCACCCGGATCCCCGGCGGCGGCTCGAAACGGACCTCCGTGGGAATGAGGTAGTCTGCGCTCGGGACATGGGCGTTCACATGCCAGCCGGGCAAGATGTCGCCGGCCACGGCGATCTGCGCTCCCCCTCCCGCGTGGACCGCGCTCAGGGAGAGGTAGGGGGTGGGAGTGACAATCTTGTCAGGCGCCGGCAACTCGGCCGCCAGCGCCGCCGGGCCGGCGAGGCACAGCAGTCCCAGGAGCGTGCCGCCGACGCTGCGTCTCACGATGTCCATGACCTTCTCCCGGTCCACCAGCCCCCCGCCAGGCTCCCCCCTGTCAACCGCGCCCCCGCCGGAATTATTGCGGCCCCGGCGGCCTGATTCAAGGCGCGCCCCGGGCGGCTTGAACACCTCCTCCAGGCACCCTAGATTCTCATCAGGAGGCCATGCCCAGAAAACATGCTGAATATCCCTTCAGGCCGCCGGACCGGGCTCCCCCGGCGCACGGGCCTCTTCCCCCTGATCCTGCTGCTCCTGTCCTCCTCCATGGCGGAGGCATCCGTGGGTCCGCTTCCAGCCACCGACAGAGAGATGACCCAGGTCATCCGGCGGGCGCTCTCCCGCGACCCGGAGCTGGCCCGGGCTCCCCTGTCCGTCTCCGCCACCGCCGGCCACGTGGTGCTGCGCGGCCAGGTCAAGACCCTGGCAGGGCGGCGGAAGGCCGTCCGCCTGACCGCCCAGCAGCGGGGAGTCCTGGCCATCGAAGATCAGCTGGAGCTGTCCAGCGCCGGCCTCGACGATCGGACCATCCTCCTCAGATTGTCCCGGCTGCTGGTGCCCTACCGCGATCTGACCCCGCCTGGCTTGCGCCTCGAGGTCCGGGGCGGAGTGGTCCACGCCGAGGGATACCTGGGAACCATGGGTCGCCTCCTGTTCCTGGAACGCCTGCTCCAGAGGGTGGAAGGGGTGCAGGATCTCGACCTGGGGCGTTTGCGTGTCGAGGTCATGGAAACCGAGCCTCGGGATGACCATCGTCTGCGCTCGGCCGTGCTGGGTCTGATTCGAAACCCCTTGATCTTCCCGATCTCGGGAAGAATTGATGTGGAGGCGGTCCAGGGAACCGTCATCCTGAGCGGTGCGGTGCCGCGCCTCATCGACCGCATGGAGGCGATCAAGGTCGCCTCCCTGGTCCCCGGCGTGGTCGCGGTGAAGGACACCATCGAGGTCGTTCCGACCCTGGGGCGGACACGTCAAATCAAGCCCGGCTCGAAAGATTGACGGGACCACCCCGTGCATGGTTTGGTCTCAGCCTTGAAAAAGCCGGCAAACGTATCCGGAGGTGGCAAGATGAGAAACAGCCGAGCATGGTCCCGGTGGGCGAGCCTGGCCGTCGTGGCCGCCTGCCTCGCCCTGGCCCCGGGGTCCAGCCGGAGCCTGGCCGCGACCACGGTGCACGGCCGAGTCCTGGGACCATCAGGGGTCACGGCCATGTCGGGGGCAAGCGTGACCTTTTACCACCTGGCGACCGGCGCCACGTACCGGTCCGAGCCGGCGGATGCCACCGGGGCCTATGCATTGCCGGGGCTTCCGGAAGGACGCTATGACGTGGCCGTGGAAACCGACCGAGGCCTCTGGCTGGTGGAGAAACCGGTCGACCTCGGGGCCGATACGGACCGCACCCTGTCGTTCGCGCTGCACGAGCATGCGTACTGGGAGGGAACGGCCGCAGGAAGCCCGCGGAGCACGCCGCTGGGCGACAAGTTCGTCGGCATGGCGCTCATCCTTGAATCGGAAAAGAAAGGAGGCGCTGTCCCCGCGGGCCGGGGTCGCCGGATAGGAATCGGCCTCGGGGTCGGTGGCGGCGTTCTCGCCCTGGCCCTGGCGGGCGGAGGAAACGGCGGCGGCAACGGAGAGGCCAGCCCGTTCATGCCTCCGCCGTGAAGGGCCACCTGACTTCCTGGGTCCCCCCGAGGCTCAGTGCCCGCCCCGATCTCCTTCCGAGCGAAAGGCGCTCAAAACCTGGACCGCCCGGGATGTCTCGACCACGATCCAGTCACGGTAAACCTTGCTTTGATCGGGAAGCAAGGTGTATCTCCGCTCCTGGAACTGAAAGTTGACATAACCGCTGGGGTCCGTTTTTTCTCTCGCCGTGCGGCGAGTCGTGGACAGGCGAGGCGTCGACATCCTGGGGGTTCCCTCCTTCCGATTCCGCCCCGTACGGGAGAGCAATTTCCGCGCCAGCCCGGTCAGACGCGCTCCGTTCACGGCTCCCGGCCATCCTCAGGACCGTCTCTGCCGTCTGCGGCCGCATTCACGCCGCCGGAGCGCTTCTGTCTCCACCGGGACGATCGCCGCGCCGCCGGCCATTCTGGCCAACCGGGCACACTTGATCGGCCAAAATGGCCGGCATACTATCTTCGGATGGCGGCCCCCCACACCATCCTCCTGGCGCTGGGGCCGCAGCGGAAGGGAGCCCGGGTCATCCGGAAGCTCCTTCGGGTGGACGGAGGCCGCCTCCTGGTCGCTCGATCCGCCCGGCAGCTGTTCACTCACCTCGACTCGATGCCCGTGGACCTGGTCCTCCTGGACCAGGGCTTCCCCGAACCGCCCGGCATGGAGCTCCTCCTCATGCTCAGGGATCGCATGGCACCGCCTCCGGTGATCATGCTCGCGGACCCGGCTGAGCCGCAGTCCATCTGCGAGTGCCTGCGCCGAGGAGCGGACGACTGTGTGGTCCGGCCGTTCAGGGGAGAGGAACTGCGCGCCAGGGTGGACCACACCCTCGAGCGCGCGGCCATGGAGCACCGCGTGAGGAACTTCCAGACACTCGCTCCCGCCACGCCGTTGATCATCCAGGATTCCCCCGCCATGCGCCGCGCGCTCCACCTGGTGGCTCGCATCGCGCCGACGCGAAGCACCGTTCTCATCCTGGGTGAGAGCGGTGTCGGCAAGGAGCTCTTCGCCCGCGCCATCCATCGCCAGAGTCCCCGCATCCACGGACCCTGGATACCATTGAACTGCTCGGCGATTCCAGAGTCCATCATCGAATCCGAGCTGTTCGGCCATGAGCGCGGGGCCTTCACCGGCGCCATCAGCCAGACGAAAGGGAAATTCGAGCTCGCTGATGGTGGCACGGTCTTCCTGGACGAGGTGGGAGAAATGAACCGCTCCAGCCAGGCCAAGCTACTGCGCATTCTGGAGGAAAGAGAAACGATGAGAGTCGGCGGATCCCGGCCGGTCCGCATCGACGTCCGCGTCCTCGCGGCCACCAACAGCGACCTGCAGGCCAAGATGAGAACGAAAGAGTTCCGGGAGGACCTCTTTTTCCGCCTCAACGTGGTCAGCATCCGGGTCCCCGCCCTGCGCGAGCGCCGGGAGGACATTCCGCATCTCGCCGATCATTTCCTCGGGAAGTCCATCCGGACCAACTGTGCGCCGCTTCGCCGCTTCCACCCGCAGGTGCTTGATCTCTTTCTCTCTTACTCCTGGCCCGGGAACGTCCGGGAGCTCAAGAACCTCATCGAGAACTTGGTCCTGACGGTTCCCACCACCGAGATCGCCGCCGACGACCTGCCCACGGTGATGCGCCATCCACGCGCTGCCCCTCCGGCTCCGGGAGTCCTGCGGCCAGGAATGGCCATTCACGAGGCCGAGAAGGAGTTGATCCGCCGGACGCTGGTCCACGTCCGGGGCAATCGTGCACAAGCCGCAGGCCTGCTCCAGATCGGGGTGCGCACCCTGCAGCGCAAGATCCGCCGCTATGACCTGTCCTGAGGGACGGTGTTCAACCGCTCCTCCTCAGCGCGGGTCTGGTCGACCACCGCCTGGAAGGTGGCGGCCACTTCCTCCAGGTGGAACGGCTTTCTGAGCAGCACATTCCCGGAGTCAGCGAGGAAGCGGGTCACGGAGGAGGCATCCAGATCACCCGTGGTGAAGATCACGCGGGAAGCCATGTCCGGGCGCCGTTCACAGACAACCTCATAGAGGCGCCTGCCGTCCATGTCCGGCATCTTGAGATCAATCAGCATGGCGTCAAAGCCGGTTTCCCGGATCTGCTCCAGGGCTTGCGCTCCATTCCCCGCCCGCCGGACATGGAAGCCCGAGTCGGAAAGAACATCCTCGATGAGGTCGAGGATCACCGGCTCGTCGTCCACCAGGAGGACCGACGGCGGGGTCTTCCCCCGAACACCCTCTCCCTCCCGCAGCCCTTTCCGGCCTCCGGCGGCCTCCGCCTGCGGGAGGTCGATCCGCATGGTGGTCCCCATGGCGGAGTCGACCAGGCCGATGCGCCCGCCGTTTTCCTGCACGATGCCGCGGCAGATGGCCAGGCCCAGTCCGGTTCCGCCTTCCAGCCGGTGGGTGGTGAAGAACGGCTCGAAGATTCGCTCCCGGTTCTCCACGGGGACTCCCGGTCCGCTGTCCTCCACTTCCACCCTGACATTTCCTGGCCCGGCGGAAGTACGCACCGTGATCCGGCGCTGGCCCTCTGGCTGTCCCGCGAGCGCCTGCAGCGAGTTGCCCACCAGATTGGTGATCACCTGTTCGATCTGGGCGCGATCGAACCGGCCATGGGGAAGGTCGCGGTCAAGCTCCAGCACGATCTTGGCGTTCGTCTTGGCGCCAGCCAGCGACTGCTGGGCCAGCACGTTCTTCACCACACTGTTGAGGTCATGAGACCTGGGGTAGGCCTGGCGTTTTCCTGCAAAGCAGAGAAGATTCTCGACCACTCTCCGGCAACGAAGGGCTTCGTGCTGGAGCTTTTGCAGCCGCGTGCACAACCGCTCGTCGGACGCAAGCTGCAGGAGCAGATCCGCGTATCCGATGACGGCGGTGAGAGGATTATTGAGCTCGTGAGCCACTCCGGAGACGATCTCGCCGAGCTCGGCGCTGCGCTTGGCGGCTTGCATGCGCTCCTGGAGCTCGCGCCGTTCCCGGCGGGCCGATTCCTCTTCCGTGACATCCGAGAGCAGGATGAACTGCTCCTGGTGCGTGCCCGACTGGATCCGCTTGGTGGCGCGGGCCTCCAGGACGCGCTCTGCCGAGACCAGGCGCGCCCTGCCTCCGGTCTCCGGGCAGAGAAGGTCCTGAATCCGCTCCTCGCCGCAACCCAGGACGGTGGCGGCGCTCTGATTCACGATCTCCCCCTCGGTTCGATCCAGCATCTGGAGCGCGGCAGGATTGGCCTCGATCACCCGGCCGTTCTCGGCCAGCCGCAGGTATCCCTCCGTCAGGGAGCTGAGGATGGCATTCGACGAGCGCCTCGCTTGCAGGAGCTCCGAGACCACCTCGCGGCGGTGCATGGCGGCGAATCCGCGCCGGGCATCCCGGAGAGTCCCCGCCAGGAGCTCCTCCAGGGTGACCAGAAGATTGGCCACCATTTCGGAGGCCTGCATCTTGGCCACGTAGGCGTCGGCTCCGGTCGAATCCGGCTGGTCGATCTCGTCCTCGCGGAGCCCCGAGAGAATCACCACGGGAATGGAACGTGTGGCAGGATTGCTCTTGATCTGGCGGCAAGCCCGCGCACCATCCAGGTGCGGCATGACCAGATCCAGAACAATGGCGTCGGGAGGCTCCTGGGACAGCGCCTCCAGCGCCTCCAGGCCGTCTCCCACCGCGCGCACCCGGTGCCCCCCCTCGCCCAGCGCATCGACGAGGAGTTGCCGGTAAAACGGGCTATTGTCAGCGACCAGCAGGAATGCCATGTAAGCCCCGTTGGGCGTGGGAACCCCCCCATCCCTGCTCTGAATCTAGGCGTGGACCGGAAAAGATCAAGTCCCGGTCCCCTGGCTCGGGAGGAGCTGGGGGGACGGCCGGCGCCCCCCTCCCTGCGGGCCGCCGGTCCGGGCAGCGGCCTCAATTTCCCTCCAGCAGAGGATTTTCCCTTGACACTCCCGGGGCCTCATGGTAAATGTTGCCTGTCGAGTTCGCTTGCTGTAGAGCCCGCCTGTACCCGGTCGACAAAGAGGAGAGTCTTATCAGATGAAGAAGCCGTATGAGAAGCCCAGAATCATCTATTCCGAGAAGATGGAAGCCCGCGCTGTCGCCTGCGCGAAGGCTGACGCAGCAACCTGCTCAACGGGGCCCATCACCTCCTGAGGCAGCGATGTGCACTCCGGGGTCTTCCGAGCCCTGGTGAGGAATGAAACCGTAAGCGAACCGAGCCCACCCTGTGGTGGGCTCTCGTTTGTCGGAAATGGCTGCGGATCAGGCTTCAGGGATCAGGGCGGCTCAGGCTTCAGGGGTCAGGCGGCTCAGGCGCTGCAGAGCCTCATCGACCATTCTCTGGCTGTGGCCCTGCATCGCGCCCCAGTAAGTCCGGACAATGGAGGCCTGATGCTCCGCCTCCTCCATCCGGTTGTCACGCGCCGCCAGCTCCGCCAGATTCATGTGGGCCTCGACCCAGATCCACGGCCAGGCAAGACGGGCCGCGTGCATCTCGGTGATCTGCTCGAACAGTTTCTGCGCCGCGGCCAGGTCCCCTTGATCCAGGTACGCCCGGGCCGCTGACTCGGCGAAGAGGGGCCCGTCGGAGAAGAATCCGATCCCCTCGATGAAGCGCAGCTTCGCGCGGGCACGGTCCAGTAACTCGATGGCCCGGTCGAAATCCCCATCGATGCGGGAAAGAGTTCCTTCAAGGAGCAGGGCATAATCCTTCCAGTGGGGGGACCACTTGTACTTCTTCGCGGCCTCCTCGAGCTCTCCCAAGATCAGCCGCGCGTCCTTTTCTTTGCCCTGGCGCGCGTAGAGGAGACCCATGGCCGCCATGTTCTCCATGAACTGGGGATAGAAACTAAAGGCCTTGGTGTACTGCTTGATGGCGAAATCCGCCATGTCGTTGCGCTCGAAGATCATTCCGCTGAACCAGAGAGCCGCCGCGGCCGGCAAACCCCTGCGCTGCGCCAGCAACGGCCCGATCATCTGGTCCAGATGGGCCTGGGAGAGACTCGCGCCACCGCGGTACAATTCGGCCACGGCCTCCAGGAAGGATGATTCCAGCCCCTCGATGCTTCTCAAGGCGCCGACGGGATCTCCCTGGAGAAGCAACAGGCGCGCCTGTTCTTCCCGGAACGATGGATAATTCCAGAACCGCAGTGCATCGGAGAGCTTCCGGTCCGCCGCCTGGTAATCCCCGGAAAAGAGATCCAGGCGCACATCGGTCTCCAGCAGGATCGGATCTTCCGGGTTGATGGCGAGTCCCGCGTCCACGGCCTCCCGGGCGCGGTCCCACTTCCCCACGAGGAATGCCGACTGGGCCAGCCCCTGCCAGGCGGGAATGAACCGCGGACCGCATGCCGCCGCGTTCTCGAACACCTCCATGGCATCCGCAGTGCGCTTCAGCCGGCTCAAGGCGGCACCATGGAAAAACGCCAGCTCTTGATCGCCCGGCCAGCGGCGTCTCACTTCCTGGTAGAAGGTGTCGGCTTGCTCGAAATCGTTGAAAATGAGGGCCCGCATCGCCTCGATGGCCAGCTGGTCCCTTTCCGCGGCATGCTTCCGCTTGGACCAGGCAATGGAGATATCCGATTTCAACTGGGGTGTTGATACCAACGTGTACTGCATGCGGGCCGTGGCCTTGCGGTAGTGCGCCAGGGAGAAATTAATATCGGCTTTCGCCGCTCTGGTGAAATGATCCCGCGCGGCCAGAAATTTCTCCTGGGAATAGAGAACCTCGCCGGTGATGAACTCGCCAAGGGCGGCGTCATTGGCGGTGGTCAATTCGTCCACCGGGCGGACGGGGGTCGAGGCGGAGGTGCCCATGGCCCGCCAGATGGCGTCCCTGAGGGAATCGACCCCCTGGGAGAGGTTCGCCGGGCCTTTCACCCGCACCTGCACCGAGTCGTGCCAGGTCCCTTTTCCTGCATCGCTCAGCTCGGCGCTCAGGAGGTACCCGCCGGCTTCCCGGGCCACTCTCCCGAAGATCACCACGTCGGCGCCCGCCTGCGCGGCCGCCTCCAGCAGGCCGGCCCGGTCGAGATCGAGATGTCCCTGGCGGAACGAAAAACTGCGCAGCGGCGACCAGACCACCGGTGATTCCGCCTGCCACATGGACCGCGCCAGGAGATCCGTCAACTCGGGATCCCAGATGTCGAGCTGCGGATTTCCGGTGTCGTTGGTGAAGGAATAGACCAGAACAGGTCCGCCTGCCGGGCCCGGACCACACTGGCTGCAGACCAGGAAAACCAGGAGGAGGGCGGCCATGAAGAGGCTGGCCGGCCGACGCGAGAGGAGGAATCTCTGAGACAACATGGGCTCTCCGCTGGAAACAGGACGCTGTCCGGAAGGCTGAATTATGCTCCCGGTTCCACGACCTGTCAAGAAAAGAGCCTGCCGGCCCCTATGATACGATTCGCTGGTGGAATCCCTCTGCAGGAGAACCGGGATGGAACGCGATGTCGACCGCGTGATCAGCAACCTCAACAGCATTCATCTGGGCGACCTGGACCGCATCGCCGGCCGCCTCGAGGAGGCCCGCCGGACCCTGGAGCAGTTGGACGCCCAGGATCTCGTGGCCAGCATTCAGGAGGCACAGCGCGCCATCCGGCAGGGAGATGTTCCTCTCTTCCGGAGACGGGTCCAGCATGTGGTCAGCCGGCTGGGCCACCTGCGCTAGCACCCCGCCGGGCCCCGGCTCTCAGGTCTGGTAAACGTCTCCCAGCGGCTCGGCGCCTTCCAGCCGGGGAGTCTCCAGCGGACGTGCCTGCTCCTCGCCCGCCACCATGTCCCGATAGCACTGGATGACACGTTCTTCCAGCATCTGGCGCGTCTCGCTGTTCAAAGGATGGGCGATGTCCCGGAACGTTCCATCCTTCCGGCGCTTGCTGGGCATGGAGATGAACAAGCCGTTGTTCCCGTTGATGATTTTGATATCACCGATCACGAAGCAGTCATCCAGAACAATGGAGACGAAAGCCCGCAGCTTGTCCTGGTTCACGGGGAATACGCGGACATCGGTGATTTCCATCGGCTGGTCTCCCTTTCAAGCGGCGGCGCGACTAGCAGAAGCGAGCCAGGTACTCTTCGCGGAGAAGAGTCCAGCAGTGACGAAACACCCATCCCTTCCGGCGCCAGGGCGCGAAGAGATGGCGCTTGAGACGAGGTCTCCGCCTGAAGATACCAAAGAGAGCGGCTCCACTCCCGGACAGCCCGGCGAGGAGCGCTCCCTGCTCTTGGAGGGCATCCCGAACCCTTTCCAGGTCAGGATGGTCGTGGAAAACGGGTCCCTGCAGATCGTGGACGAATTCGGCAACTTTCCTCCCCTTTCCCAAGTCCTCAAGAACCCGCCGCATCGTAATCCCGCAGCCGGAAGATGTCAACGGAAAATGATCGAACCGCCCGTAGACGCTGGCTGTGGCCAGGCGCAGCCGGGGCACCCCGATGACCACCGGAAGGCGGGGTAGGGGCGACAGGGGACGCACTCGATCTCCTCGTCCCTTTCCCGCCGCCAGTCCACCGAGCAAGAAGAACGGAACATCGGCGCCCAGGCGGCGGGCGAGGGCCCGGAGTCTCCGGTGAGAGATCCTCAGGTTCAGGAAACGGTTGACCAGGAGGAGAGCGGCCCCCGCGTCGCCGCTTCCGCCTCCCAGCCCGCCGCCCACCGGCACACGCTTGGTCAGGTGGAAAGCCAGGCCCACCGGCGGCGCGCCGCCGCGGCGCCGCGCCTCGGATACCAGGAGTCGCGCGGCCCGGATCACCAGGTTGTCCTCCGGCGCCGGCAGCCTTTCCCGTCCTGCAACCGACAACGACACGGTTCCCGGAGCCGCGGCCCTGACCCGGAGCTCATCCCCCAGGTCAATGGCCTGCAACACGGTTTCGACAGGGTGGCATCCCGACGCCCGCCGCCGTCCCACGCGGAGAAAGAGGTTGATCTTGGCGGCCGTGCGGACCATCCGCGGCGCCGGTTCTCTCAACGAGACGGTTCCGCGGCCAGGCGCCAGAAGGACCGCTGGTCCCCTTCCAGATCCCTGCTGTCGAGCATCCGGCAGCCTTCCGGGAGAGCCGGAAGCAGCAGCGCCGGCGGCGGCCCCCCCGGCGCCCATTCTTGAATCTCGAGCTGCAGTCGGAGGCGGTCTTCTCCGGCCTGGAGACGCACCCGGGATGGATGAGAGAAAGACGGATCCGCGGCCTGAACCCATCCGGGGTACTCCACCCGGATCTCGCTTCCGTCGGCATCGATCCGGCGTCCCTGCAGGGCCCGCCCATCCCGCTCGGCAAGAAGCTCGGCCTCGTACCGGGCTCCTGATTGCCAGTCGCGTCCCTCGACGAACATTCGATCACGTCCCGCCGGCACCGGCTCCCCGGCGAAGCTCACGGCAAGCGGTGCCGGCCTGAGCGAGGTGATCTGGATGGTCTCGTCGCGGTACAGGTTTCCACTGAGCAGCGGAAGCAGTTCTGCCGGAGCGACATGGAGACCCACGAGGCGGCGAAGCCATCCGGCGGTCGGCTTCTCATCGAGGCATTCCCCTGCCTGCGGCCAGACGGCCCGGAGGTGTTCGCCATTCACACCCAGACTGAGGAGCGTCAAACGGCTTCCCGGGTGGAACAGATCCAGCCTGAAACCGGGCGGGAGAGCTCCCAGCCCCGCCATGAATCGCACCTTGTGTCCCCGGGCGCGCACGATCCCCTTGACAAGCGCCCGGAACGACTGGACGGGAGGCCTCCGCTCCGCCAGGGCCGGAGCGCTGCCGGGAAGGGGCAACGCCGGCGGACGGCGGACGGCGCAGGAGGGCAGGCTCATCACCACCAGCCACGCGGCGATCACCGCAAGGGAAGAAATGCCGGAGGTCCCTGTCCGTCTCTGCGGCCTCATGGGCCATCGGCCCGCTCTCTCATTTGCTCGAGCTTCAGACGGATCTCCTCCGGCCGATCGGGCGACAGGTCCAGCGCCTTCTGCCAGGATTTTTCCGCCTGGTGGTTGTGACCGGCCGCCGCCTCCACATCCCCCAGGTGATCATGCACCGTGGCATCGGTCGGCAGGACCGCCACAGCCTTGAGCAGATGGTCCAGCGCCTCGCGGGTACGGCCCAGACGATAGTAGACCCAGCCCAGGCTATCGAGATAAGCGCCATTCTCCGGGTCCAGTCGCACGGCCCGGTTCAGGAGCTTCAAGGACTCGTCCAGGTTGCGGTTCCCATCCGCCCAGATATACCCCAGGTAATTCAGGGCCGCGGCATTGTCCGGGTTGAGCTCGATGGCCTTGTGCAAGAACTTCTCCGCCCGCCCGGTCATTTCCCGGCGCTCGGCAAGTGCCCCGGCGTTGAAGAAAGCATCCGACACCAGCTGGGCCATGGGGATCTCCTGAACCTTTTCACCAGCCGGGCCGCCGCCGGAGGCATCTTCCTGGCCGCCGCCGGAGGAATCATCCTGGTCGCCGCCGGAGGCATCTTCCCGCGCCTCGGTGGAACGGGCCTCCTCCAGGAGGGACATGAGTTGATCTTCACCTTGCTGATCCCGGCCCATGGCCAGGAGGACTTCCGCCTTGAGCACCGGGAACCGCGGATCATCCGGGTGAGCCCGGGCGGCGCGCTTCACCTCCGCCAGGGCCCGATCCTCCTTCCCGGCGAAGACCAGGGCCCGCACCAGAAGCAGGTCCAGGAGGGGCGTGTCGCCCGCTTTGTCCTTGCAGGAGCCGAGATCCTTGATGGCCTGATCGTAGTGTTCCCTCTCCACCTGCAGAACCCCCAGGCGGGCGCAGAAGACGGGAATATCACCGCGGCGAGGGTCGTCCTTGTCGTCGAGCTGCCGGAGGGATCGCACCAGTTGCCGGTAGTGGGGAATCGCCTCCTCCAGAGCCCCGGCCTTTTCTTCCAGGCGCGCCAGGCGGAACAGGATCTCGGCGTTGCCGGGATCCCTGGCCAGCATGCGCCCCAAGGTGTCGCGAGCCTGGTCGGTCAGACCGAGCTGCTCCTGGGAGAGAGCCAGGTAATAGAGAGAGTACGGCGAGCCGGGCTCTTCCCGTCCCGCCATCTTGAACATCCGGATGGCATCGACGAACTCTCCCGTGCGGTAGTAAGCGTCGCCCAGTTGCTTGTAAGTCATGGCGTCGCCGCCCCGGATGGCCATGATCCGCTTCAGGGGATCGACGGTGCCCCGGAAGTCCTGCTGCAGACGTTTGATATTCACCAGCATCTCCAGGGCCTGGAGAGAATCCGGCGCTCCTTCCAGGATCCGTTCCAGCACAGCCCCCGCCTCTTCATACCTCTCCAACTGCACCAGGCTCCGGGCCAGGAGGAACAGCGGGCCCATGGGGGGGCTGGGATGATGGTCGAGAAACTGCTGGAGGAGGATGGCTGCCTTCTCGTAATTCCCCGCCTCCAGGTAAAACCTGCTGAGAGTGAGCAGCGCATCCAGGTCATCCTCGGGTCCGCCGGTCAGGGAGGCTTCCAGCTCGGCCATGGCGCGTTCACGATTCTTCACCGGTTCGATCCCCCGGCGGGCACGCGAATAGAAGAGCTGGGCCAGCATCTGGTGAGCCCTGGAGCTTTTCGGATCGAGCTTCAGCGCGGCGCGAGCCGCCTCCTCGGCGGCGGGATAGTCCCGAACGATGAGGTAGGTCGCGCCCAGTTCCGCCTGGATGGCCGCTGACTTGGGATCGGACTGGGCGGCTTCCTTGAGGAAGGTGATCGCCGCATCGTATCTTTGCTGCTTCTGGGCCATCTTCGCCATGGCGAAGGCGTAGTACGCTTCTGCCCCGGGTGTCGGCTTCGACGGGATCGTTTCCATGGGCAAACTGCTCTTCCCCGCCGCCTGAAACGGCAGCCAGCAGATCACGACCAGGGCGGCGGCCTTCAGGCCCCACTCTCTAGCGGCATGTGTCGAGCTCGTCAATCAGCATCTCCCATTCTGGAGCCGCGGCTCCCAGAGACGATAGCAACTCGGCGGTCGGGCGTCTCCAGCCTTCCGACCACAGATCGCGCAGCAGATTCCCGGCCCTTCGCACATCATTCCACGCGCGCCCGAACCGGGTCTTGAGGTATTCATCGAGGGCCGCAGCCAGCCGCGCGGCGGCCAGGAGGGCGGGAGCCGAGGGCAAACCGGACACCGCCGCCAGCAATGGATTGACGGTCCACGACCACGCCACTCCCGAAAAATCTCTCCCCGCCGGCCCGCCCCCGATCGCCGCCCTGGCCAGGCGAAGGAGACGACCTGCGCCCGCCGCGCGCACCGTCCTCCGGTCCAGGCCGGCCGCGGAGAGACGCTGGTCGCCGCGCCACGCCGGCTCCAGCAGCCGGCGGGCGAACAGTTCCCCGTAGACCAGCGGTCCCGGGTCGCCGGGCAACAGGCGATCTTCCTCGGCCAGGCGAGCCGGCATGTGCGACCAGGCCAGGGAGATCCCGATGGCCGACAAGACCTGGCGCGACGAGGCAAGAACAGCGCGGGAAGGGAGCAGGAGAACGATTCGGCGGGGAACCTGGAGCGCGAACGCGCCGGTCACCGGAGCGTTCTGGATCTCCACCCGCCCGTCACCGGCGCGAAGAAATCCCAGGGCCTCCACCACGCGGTGCCAGAGGGTGGAGAAGACGGCCCGGTCCAGCGCCCCCGGCGCTGCGGCGGCGGAAGGCGCGATCTCCCGGGTCATGCGCTCCAGATCCTCGCCGCGGGCCGCCAGCTCCCTGGCGCCCCGGCCAGCCGCCTCTTCCCCGGCTCCGCCGGCGGACCGGTATGGTGGTGTGGCCGCCCGGGCGGCCGCCGCCGCCTCCCCGGCCAGTCGGGCCAGATCCTCATCCAGTCGCGGTGCGGCTTCTTCCCGGGCGGACGGCCGGATCCGGCGCAGCAGATTCGCCAGCTTCGCCCGCTGCCCGGCGGCCGCCAGCCGGCCCACTCCGTCGGCGATGAAGCGGAACCACCGCTGCCGCCCCCACGCGGAAAGGCCCTCCATCGACCGGATCTCCCCGAGAACAGCCGCACTGAACAGATCGGCATGCTCCCGGTCCAGCTCCACGGAGGGAGACAGCCAGGCTGCTTTCCCCGCATGGTCGAGATCTTCGCGGGCCGTACGGCTGCAGAAACGGTCCAGGCCGGAGCGCAGGGTGTCGAGGGTCAAGCAGCCGTCTTCTTCCGGGTCAGGTCCGCCTGGCCGTGTGCCAGATGATCCAGGGCTTCCTGGAGCTGACGGTCGGCCGTCTCTTTCCGGGTCCCGTCTGCCGGGCTCGCCCCGGCCTCGTCCGCGGCATCTTCCCCCAGGGCCGTGGCCGGCCCTCCGTCGGGCCGGGACGAGATGGCGACGTCCGGCTGGACTCCCTCCCCGGCCCAGCTTTCTGCAGCCGCGGTCAGATACTTCCCGACGGTCAGGATGATGGCGGACTGGTCCGGAAGACGGATCAACTGCTGGAGGGAAGCGTCTCCGAAGGTCGGCTCCCCCAGGATCTCGGCCCGGTGGTTCTCCTGGAGCGCCGACACCGCAATTTCCACGGCGCCGGCTGACAGGCCGTTGACCAGGACGGCCAGTGGCCCGCTCCAGACTACGGTCTCATGAGCCTCCAGGGAGGTTTCCTCCTGGCCACGTTGCCGGATCCGCACAATGGTTCCGCTCCCCAGGAAAAGGTCGGCCAGGGCGGCGCCCTCCGCGCGACCCCCTCCCACCGTATCCCGCAGATCCAGAAGAACCTTCTCCGTCCCCTGCTTGGGGTGGCTCAGAAGCTCGCGCAACCGATCCACGGTCCGATCTTCCAGGTAGTTCACCCTGAGCAACAGGACCCCGCCTTCATGGGTGGAGACGGTGACGGGCGGCGATTGGAACGGTTCCAGATCGATGACCACGTCCCGGCCCTGGCCGTTTCCGAACAGATTCAGATGGATCATCGTGGAGGGGGCGCCGTGGAGCCGCTGCCGCACCTCGAAGACACTCATCTCGCGAGTGCTCTGGCCATCGACGGACCGGATGTAGTCGCCCGGCCCGACTCCCGCCTTCTCCGCCGGACTCCCTTTCTGCACGGCCACCACGTAGGCATACCCGCCCCGCTTGGTGGTCTCCAGACCGGAAGAGATCCGATCAGCCCCGCTGTCCAGGTACTCCTGAACCGCTTCGGCGCTCAGCCATCCGCTCTTCGGGTCAAGGCTCGACAGCATGCCGCGAAAGGCGCCAACCGTCAGCTCATCCTCGGAGACGGCATCAACATAGGATGTGTCCACCAGGTGCAGGACCTCGGAGAAGGTGGCCAGCTGGTCGTACGTCTCTTCTCTCTGTCCGTCGTCACCCACCAGCCGGCCGGCCAGGGCGAAGACCACCACCAGCAGCGAGAGACTCACCACCAGAAGACGTTGCCTGCCAATCTCCATCCTCATTCCTCGCTCGGGACTACCGACAATGTGGATTCTACACCACCCATGAGGCAAGCTCTCACCGTGGCGACGGCGCCAGCCAGGCGAGCGGGTCCTGAGGGCGGCCATCCCGGCGGATCTCGAAGTAGAGACCGGGCCCTTCCAGGCTGCCCGAATCGCCCGCCGTTCCCAGAACCTGCCCGCCGGCCACCTCCTGCCCCATCTCCACCTGCACCACATCCAGGTGGGCGGAGACGGAGACCACGCCGCCTCCGTGGTCGAGGATGACCGTGCGCCCGTAGCCTGGGAACCAGTCGGCGAAAAGAACCGTGCCCGGCGCCACGGCGGCGACCGGGCTTCCGAAAGGTGTCGCGATATCAAGGCCATGGTGTGGAATCAGGGTGCCGTAGCGGGGATGCCGGCGCACGCCGTAAGGGTGCAGGATCTTTCCGGCCGCCGGCCATGGCAACGTTCCCGCCAGCGCCATCAGATCCGGGCCGCGAGGACGCTCCCGGCGCCGGCCCGCGAGAAAATTATCCAGCTCGCCGGCGGCGCGCGACATTTCCCGGGCCGCCTGCTCGTAGAGAACCTTGCCCTCCCGGATCGCCCGGAGCCGCTGCTCCTGCAAGAGAAGCGCCTCCTCCGCCTGCCGCCGGGCAGCGGCTGACAACGCCAGGGCTTCCTCTGCCTCGCTCCGGCGAGCGCTCAACTCGGCCCGCCGTTCCAGTGCCTGGCGGCGCGCCTGGCGGGCACGCAGGATGAGCAGGCGGTCCAGCCGCGCGCGGTCGGCCAGGACCCGGAACAGGGCCAGGGCCGCTGGCGGATCCGGGGACACCGCCACCGCAGCCAGCCGGACCGACGGACCCTGCCGCTCCCAGGCCCGCAGGCGGCGGGCCAGGGTGCGGGCCGCCTCCCGCTGCCGGGACTCGGCCATGCGAACGGTCCCGGTCAGACCGTCCACCTCTCCCCTGAGCCGGTCCAACTCGGCCTCCCGACGAGCGGCCTCGGCCATGGCAAGATCGCGGCGCGCGGTGAGCGCCGCGAGACCGGCCAGAACGGCCTTCTCCTGTCCGCCGAGCCGCTCCACCTCGGCCGCCAGAACGTCGGCTTCATGGCGGAGATGTGCCAGGCGGGATGCATCATGAGGCCGGGGCGCCTCTCGCTCTGGCGCCCCGGCCAGGGAGAGAAACGCCGCCTGCATGAGCGCCATGGCCGCCACCAGCACCCGGCCGCCTCCTCCGACGCGCGCGGGTCTCATGGGCGCGGCGGTTCTCCACTTCCCGAGGAGGGGCTTCCGGAGATGTTCTCCCGCTTCACCGGACCCAGCTCCACCAGGGCGAAGACCTCCGTGCCGCGCCGCAGCTTGACGCGCACCCGATCGGCGGTGAGGAAGAGATGTTCGGCCGTCTCCACCGCTCTCGAAAAGGAAGCGGGATGGTGGAGGGAGACGCCGTTGATTCCCAGCATGAGGTCCCCCGGTTTCAATCCCAGCCTCCAGACCCGGCCGCCGCGCGCCACCGACACCACCCGGACCCCCGCCGGCTGTCCCTGCGCATCCCGCACCGCCTCGAAACGGGCGTGGGCGAAATACGATCGCTTGCCGCCGGCGGGACGGGCGGGCGGCGGAACAGGCGGCGGACTCCCCCCGGACGGCTCACCCGGCCGCGGGGAGGATCCTGCCGCCGGGACCGCCCCGTCCGCCGGGGCACCGGCGCCACCCGGTCCCCAGGCCACCCATCCGAACAGGAGAAGGGCGGCGGCGGCCGCCCCCCCCCAGAGGGCCGGCTTGCGCCTGGAATGGGCGGGCTTCTTCACCGGTCACTCCTGGATCGATAGAGATGGTCGAGTCTCCCATCCCCTGCCCTCCCCGACCAGGCTGCCGCCAGCGCGCCGTGCAGGTAGTCACCGGCTTGCGCCACCGCTTCCGGAAGGGTGCAGCCGCGGGACAGGTAGGCCGCGATTGCCGCCGAGAGCGTACACCCTGTTCCGTGGGTGGCCGAGGCGCCGATCCGCGGGCGGCGAAACTCGGTGAACCGTCCGTTTTCCAGGAGGAGATCGATGACCTCCGGACCCGGGCCATCTCCACCCGTCACCAGGACCGCCCGCGCGCCCAGCTCGCTGAGACGTCGCGCCGCATCCCGGGCCTCGATCCCCCTCTCGGCACACAGGACCTCCGCTTCCCGCCCGTTGGGGGTGATCAGGGTGGCCAGGGGGAGGACCTCTTTCACGAGACGGGTCACGGCCCCGGGCTCCAGAAGGGACTGTCCCACGGTGGCCCGGAGGACCGGATCCACCACCACCGGCACGTTGATTCGATGGAGCGCCCTGGCCACCGTCTCGATCACGACCCCGGTGGCCAGCATGCCGGTCTTGGCGCAGGCCACCGGGAACTCCCCGAGCACCGCCTCGAGCTGCGCCAGGACCACCTCCGGGGGAAGAGGATAGATGGACGACACCCGCTCGCGGCCCTGGGAGGTGACCGCGGTCAGAACCGAAGCGCCATCAACCTCCAGAGCCGCGAAGGTCTTCAGATCGGCCTGGATGCCCGCGCCCGCGGTCGGGTCCGAGCCGGCGATGGTGAGCACCACCGGGCGGCGGCCGGAGCGGGTCTGGCTCATCCCACCGCCTCCCGCAGGGCCGCATCCACGGCGCGCCGGAGGCGGCGCGCCGCCGGCGCCACGGACGCCGCGGAGACCACGGCGGACACCACACCGACACCGCAGGCGCCGGCCTCGATGCACGCGGCAACCTTCAGGTGATCGATGCCGCCGATGGCCACCACCGGAAGGGAAACCTGCGCGGCCACTCCCGCCAGTCCTTCCGGCCCGATGGGCGGGCCGGCGTCGCGCTTGGTCGATGTGGAGAAGACCGGGCCGACACCCAGGTAGTCGGCTCCCTGGTCTGCGGCCCGCCGCGCCTCCTGGACGGTTCCCGCCGAGGCTCCGAGAACGGCGGGCCGGGGAAAGAGCCGGCGGGCCTGGGGAAGCGGAAGGTCGTCCGGGCCCAGATGGCATCCCCAGGCGCCGGCCAGGCGCGCCACGTCGGGACGATCGTTGACGACGAGAACCGCCCGCGCCCGCGCGGCCAGCGCCTGCAAGGTATCCGCCGTGGCGAGGAGGGCCGCATCGGAAGCCGCCTTGTCGCGCAGCTGGAGGCAGGTCGCCCCACCGCGCACCGCCAGCCTCGCGACTTCCGCAGCGGCGCGTCCCCGCGCCAGAAGACGGTCGGTGATCACCATGAGCCGCAGGCAGGCTCGAAGTTCCGCGGCGGACGCCTCCTTCATGATGCCGTTATAATGTCTGCCGCGCTCCGCTGAAGCAACCCGGACGGATGAAGGACGGTCCCCAGCTGGAGCAGGCGGAGGGATCCATCTCGCCACCTCCCGCACGGCCGGTCCTTTCCCTCGCCCTCCTGGCGGCTGTGGCGCTCTTGCCGTATCTGGGCGCCGTCCACGGCGGCTTCGTCTACGATGACCACATCCTCGCCGAGGCGGGGCCGGGAACGGGGACGGGAACCTGGTCCACCTTCATGGGCTCGGGACTCTGGGGCCGCCTGCCCGCCGCCGGCTACTACCGCCCGCTGGTGACCCTCTCCTTCGCGCTCGATCGATGGCTGGGCGGCGGCTCTCCGCTTCCGTTCCACCTGACGAACCTGCTCCTTCACCTGCTCCTGGCCCTCACCGTCTGGCTCACCTCGCTCCACCTCACCGGCCACCGGGGCGTGGCACTGGGAACCGCCATCCTTTTCGCGGTCCACCCGGTGCACGTGGAGGCGGTCGCCTGGATTTCCGGCCGCGGCGATCTCCTGGCCCCCTTGTGCGGGGCCGGCGCCTGGCTTTGCCTGCTGGCCGGCGGCTGGCTCCCTTCCCGGGCTACCCGCCGGACCGCCGCCTCCGTCCCGTGGCTGCTCCTGGGCGCGGTTCTGTTCTTCCTCGCCCTGCTCGCCAAGGAGAGTGCCGTGGCCTTCCCTCTCATGGCCGGCTGCGCGGCCCTGGCCCTCCGGGATCCGGCGCGTCCCTCCACCGCCGCCCGCCATCCGCTGGCCGTCCCGGGGGCCGCGGCGGCGGCGCTGGTGCTCTGGTCCGGCCTGCGGGTCCGGTCGCTGGGTGGTTTCTTCGGCCCCTTCCCGGCCGATCCCCTGGAGAACCCGGCCGCCGGTCTGGGGCTCCTGGACCGGCTGGGGACCGCCGCCCGCGCCTCGGCCACCGGCTGGCGCCTCCTGATCTGGCCCCACCCCCTGCGCATGGATTACTCCGTCCCGGTTCTGGCGCCGGCTCCCCTGACCGCCCCGGCCGGCGGCGGATCCGCCTTGCTGCTGGCCGGGCTGGCCGGCCTGGCGTTCCTCCTCTACCGCAGGAGCAGGCGGACCGCCGCAACCACCAGCGCCGCGCCCGCACGGCACGCGGGGCTGGGCCTGGGGCTCCTGCTCCTGGCCTGGCTCCCGGTCTCCAGCCTCGGCCCCCTTCCCGGCTCCCTGCTCGGGGAGCGATTCCTGGTGCTCCCCTCGTGGGGCTGGGCGCTGGCCCTGGCCGGCGGGATCCGCTTTCTTCCGCCGCGGCCCCGTCTCGCCCTCCTCTGCCTGGCCGTTCTCACGCTGGGAATGCTCGCATCGCGCCGCTCACAGGTCTGGAGGGACGACCTGACACTCCTCACCGAGGAGGTCGCGCGCGAGCCTGTTTCTTACAAGGTCTCCTACCTGCGCGGCCTGCAGAAGTATGCCGCGGGAGACGACGCCGGGGCGCTCTATCTGTTCACGGCCAGCGTGCAGGCGGCTCCGACCTTCTCCCGCGCCCACGAAGCGATGGGGCGGACCCAGCTGCGCACCGGCTGGATCCGGAAGGCTGTGGAGGCTGCCCGCCACGCCATCGCCAACGAGCCTCCCGTCCCGGCGCTCCGCGCGCGCTACCGGGTCTTGCTGGGCGAGGCCCTGGCCGCGGAGGGCCACACCAGCGAGGCTCTCTCCATCTTGCGGGAGGCCGGGGCGCTCGATCCAAGGAGCGGCACGGCGGCGCGCCGCACGGGCGATCTCCTGTTCGGGCTGCACCGCCTCCCGGAGGCCGAAGCGGCCTACCTCGAAGCGGTCCGCCGCGATCCCCTCGATCCCGTTCCGCTGTTCAACCTGGCGCTCACGCTGGCCGGCCAGGAGAAGACCGCCGCCGCCGAGCGCGCCTTCGCGCGCGTCCTCGACCTGCCCGACCCACCGGCCGAGGCGGCTTACCACCTGGGAGATCTCGCCGAAAAGGACGGACGCCTCAGGGAAGCGGCGCGGCGCTACGGCTTGTTTCTCGGCCTGGCGCCCGCCGGCCGGGATGAGCGGCTCCGGCGCGAGGTGGAGCGGCGCCTCCAGCGGCTGCAGGACCATCGGCTCACCGGGACGGCGCCCGACCGATGACCGACGCCAGGATCTCCATGGGGACCGCCCCCTCCCGGACCAGGCGCGGCCGGCCGCCGGTGATGGCGAGGACGGTGGACGGCGTTCCGCCGGGCGCCTGGCCCGCATCCAGGAGGAGATCGACGCCGGGCCCCAGGACCTTCAAGATCTCCCCGACCGTGCCGGGCGGACGATCTCCGCTGCGGTTGGCACTGGTGGCCACGATGGCGCCGCCGACGGCGTGGGCCAGCCGCCGGGCCAGTGGCCGGGAGCTCAGACGGACGCCGACCTCGCCGGCCGCGGAGCGGACCGGCGCCGGCAGCACCGCCCGCGCCGGCGCCACCAGCGTGAGCGGCCCCGGCCAGAGACGCCGGGTCAACCGCTCCCACAAGCGGGCCGTGGCCTCGTCCGAAAGATCCACCCGCGCCCGGGCGGCCGCCTCCGAGGCGACGATGAGCAGCAACGGATGGCCCCGGGAGCGCCCCTTCAAGGCGAGGAGGCGGCGCACGGCCTTCTGATGACAGGGATCGCATCCCAGGCCGTACACGGTTTCGGTGGGATAGACCACGATCGCCCCCGCCGCCAGCCGTTCCCCCAGCCGCCTGAGGAGTTCCGGGGCGAGCGGCGCCTCGCCGACCTCGATTCTTTCGGTCATGAAAGGCCAGTCTAGC
>JBHHYE010000008.1:0-89349 GCA_046757405.1 Acidobacteriota bacterium
ATCGATCCGCTGCGCAGCCCCACGGCCGCCCGGGCCGACTGGCACCTGCGGCCCCGTCCAGGCACCGATCCCGCCCTCGCTCTCGGCCTGATGCACGTCATCGTGCGGGAGGGCCTGCACGATGCCGACTATCTGGACCGGTACACCGTCGGCTTCGGGCCGCTCACAAAACGGCTGGATGCCTACCCTCCCGGCCGGGTCGAGCGGATCACCGGCGTGAGGGCGAAGGAGATCGTCAGGCTGGCCAGGGCCTACGCGACCAGCCGGCCGGCGGCGATCCAGCTCCACATCGGCCTGGAGAAGCACCGGCATGGCGGCATGACCTACCGATCGATTGCCTGCCTCCCGGCGCTGGTGGGCGCCTGGCGTGATCCCGGAGGCGGCTTGCTCTACGCCACGAACGGGCTCTTCGACGCGGCGATGAACCTCGCGCCGCTGTCTTCCACCGGCGACGATCCCGAGGTCCGCTCCGTCAACATGGTCCAGCTCGGCCGGGCGCTGACCGACGCCGCCCTCGACCCGCCCGTCCGGGCGATGATCGTCTATGACAGCAATCCGGCCACCATCGCGCCGAACCAGAACGTGGTCGTCCAGGGCTTGAAGCGGCCGGATCTGTTCACCGTGGTGCTCGACCATTTCGTGACCGACACCGCGCGATATGCCGACTACGTCTTCCCGGCGACGACGCAGGCCGAGCACCTGGACCTGCTGGTGCCGTACGGGACGCGTTACGTGTCGTTGAATCTCCCCGCCATCGAGCCGCGCGGCGAGGCCCTCCCGAACACGGAGTTCTTCCGGCGGCTGGCGCGGCGTCTGGGCTTCGAGGAGCCGTACCTCTATACCTCGGACGAGGAGCTGGCCAGACTCGCCCTCGAGAGCGATCACCCCTTTCTGCGTGGCATCAGCTACGAGCGGCTCCGGCGGGACGGCTGGGCGCCGCTGCATCTGGCCGGGCGCCGGCTGCCCTTCGCGAAGGGCGGTTTTCCGACCCCGTCCGGCAAGTGCGAGCTGTACTCGAAAGCCCTGGAGGCGCGGGGAATGGATCCGCTGCCGGGCCAGGCCGCCTCGGAACGATCCGCCGCGGAGGCATCGAGCTATCCACTCCGTTTCATGAGCCCGAAGTGGAACCGCTTCTTCGTGAACTCGAGCCACGCGAACCAGCCGCGCCTGGAGCGCGCCGCGGGCCGGCCCCGCTTACGCATCCATCCCGCCGATGCGGCGAAGCGCGGCATCGGGGACGGCGACCGGGTGCGGGTGTTCAACCAGCGGGGCGCCCTCACGCTCCGCGCCCAGGTGACGGACGAGATGCAACCGGCCATCGTCGTCTTGCTGCATGGATGGTGGGCGTCCCGGATCGGGGGCGCGTCGGCCAACGCCCTCACGCCCGACACCCTGGCGGACCTGGGCGGCGGCAGCCGGCTGCACGACACCTGGGTCGAGGTCGAGAAGCGCGGCTGAATTCCTTGCCCGCGCGGAGATCGCCCGTCAGGGCGTTACTGGCCGGCGCATCCGGACCAGCAACCCGCTTGTGGCAGGAGCTGACCACCGAGGCGCGGGCTGCAAGCACCTCACCACGTCCTGTTCATGGCCGGGAGTGGCTCAGGTTCAGGGACCTTCTGGCCCCCGAGGAGGGCTCGTATTTCACGGAGTAGTTTACGCAGATCACGTCCCGCATCAGACGCGAAGCTCTCCGGTGTTTCCCGTTGGAGAGCCGCGCGCTCCAGTTTGATAAAGTCCGGCTCGAAAGCTTGCATCAGCTCCGTGTGCGATCGTTTATCGGTTTGGAGAATCTGATCTCGCAGTAAATGCAGGTGCTTCATGATATTCTCGTGACTGCCCGCCACGACGTCGAATCTTCCGGTAGCACTCTTATATGGCTTTTCTGTGAAATTCTGGGTCCAGAAATATTCCCAGTTACCCAGTTCCTGCGGCCGAAAACTGACGGCCCACCTGTAATGACCCTGATACTTGGCCATCACCTGGTGTGATTTTCCCGACGGAGACACGAAGGTCCATGGCACCTCCTGCTCTTCAGGCGGCTTGGTCCGCACCCATGTGTCCCGCAGGTCTGTGGTAAATTCTGAGCCAAGGATGATTGGATCGGTTGCCGCGAGCAGCCGAACTTCCAGCCGGTCCCAGTTTGCTCGTATTGGTAAAGGGGTTTGCCGCCAGGATGACGTGTGGCCCGCATGATGACCACGCATCTCTATAGTAGGTGATTCGTAGCCGGTCTCAGGCACAAAACTGGCGGCGAAGAACGTAGCACCCTCCGTTATCAGGGACGGTAATACATAGGATCTGCCATATTCCAGAAACATTCTTTTTTGGAATTGTTGGGATTCCCGCGGGCTTTCCCACTCTATGAAGAGGTGTGGCCTCCATTTGATGTTGCGATTGTCGCCGTGGTTGCCTGACTCCAAGCTGATCCCCGTTCCAAGGTGATCTTCATAATAGTCAGGCAGTTTCAACAGAAGAAGCAAAGGCTTGTGTTGCTGAACGCGTCTGGATATGTACTGCGCCAGATCGGAAGATGAAAATTCCAGTGTTTCTTCACCTGGACGGTAACGAGCCTCCGCCAGGGGCATCGCCTTGGTATCAGCGTCCGGATCACTGTCGGAGGCAAACCCCAACCCAGGCAGCCCCCAGGATCTTTCCTGGTACGCGACGTCATTCCACCACACTTCGCCCTGTTGGGGCGGGCTAGTATTGTCATGGTGGGTGCCGCCTTCTCCAGGCACCCAATCTTTATTCACCTCATAGAGAAGAACGGGCATTTCGGTCGACGGCCCGTGTTCAACGGTGATGCTCAGGCGCGCCTGCACGATGCGGGTTGAAGGGGGCAGCTCGATGTGGTCCCAACGCTGTATGGATCGAAAGAGTTCGAGTTCCCCGTATCTTGGAGCTGTCATCCGGCGACCCGCGCGGAAATGCACCTGGCCCGGCTGGTTCCACCCATACTTGAAGACACCGTCAAGAAAGCCTCGCAGGTCGTTATCTTCCATGCCGGCATAGTGGCGCCCGTTGACGAAGACTGACAGGTGCCGAAGAGGCGCCTGCTGACTCACCTTGGCGTTGTCAGCGTAACAAGAAATCCGCAGTGTGCCGCGTACGGATTCTGGCGCCACGGTGATATGGGGAAGAATCCCCAGGTTCTCCTGTCCATGCCGATGCATCCCCGCGAGACCGAGCAGGAGCATGATCATCCCCGCCAGGGATAACACTATGATTTTGCCCACCCCCAGTCTCTCGATCACCCGGCGATAGAGTGGATGACGTTGAAATGAGCGTTGCATGAAGGGACCCTTTCTTTATGCCAGTGGAAAGTGTGCAGTTCTAGTTGGATAATGAAGCGGCTCCAAACCCTGTGGTTCGATGACGGTACCAACCCGCATTCAGTCGCAAGAGCAAGGAGCCCAGAAGGAAAGTATCGTGTGATCTGTCCAGAAACGCAAGGAAGCCAGAGGAATGGACCTGGCCACGGCGGCCCTGCAGGGAGCACCGGCCGTGTGGCAGGATATCGATTTCTGGTTTGACAATCTTCAGCGTCTGAAGGTGGCGCCGAAGTCCGTGGGTGGCACGGTCAACGCGCCCGGTTTCGTGGCCTTGAGCTCGCTGGCTGCCGACCCTGATTCACAAGCCCTGGAGGTCTCCGTGCAAGCGGGGCTACCAGGTTGAGCCTGGCCAGATCCTCCGGCCTCACCCGTCCGCGCCGTCGCAGCAAGCCGAGAAGCGAGAGTGGGGTGAACCCGGGATCCTTGCCGCATGCGGCCCAGCACAGCGCGATCCGCCTCGAATGCCTCGGCGACGCGCTGCTCGGAGTCGTGAAAGTAGTCGAAGTCGTTGCTGTAACGCTCGGTGTTGGGCTCGATCAAGATCGCGGCACCACCCGCGCCGGCCGATCCCCGAGCATCTCCGCCAGGGCCTCGGCCACCAGCCGGTTGGCCCGGGCCGTGGGATGCCCGTCGTCGCGCATGAAATCGGTCACCGGGATCCCTTCCCGGCGCGCCGCCTGGGTGAAGAGATCTCTGGTGTTGAGAACCGGGACATGGCCCTGTTCCAGGACCCGGTCCAGGAGACGCTCCCGCCATCCGGCGGCCGGAGCGTCCAGCCGGGCCGCGAACGTCACGAACAGAAGCGGCAGGTCATGGTCGCGCGCCTCCTGGATGATGGCCTCCAGGAGCCGCCGGTTGAGGTCGATCTTCTCACGCCGGCGGTAGTCGAGCTCGTACATGTCGCCGCCGCCCGCCAGGATCCGCCAGCTCCGCAGCAGGTAAGCCAGCAGATAGCTCTTGAGGCGCGGCTGGTAGCGGGCCCGCCAGCGGGGAGAGTCTTCCTCCATGGGAGCCCCGTGCAGAACCAGCCGGCCGTCCTCGAGGACGAAGTACGGCTTGGGGCCGGTCCGGAAGGTCAGGACACTGCGGTCCAGGTCGGTGGCCATCACCCCGATGATGACGGTTGGTTTCTTGAATCGCGCGTGGGACAGCTTGAAACGCAGGTAGATCTGCCCCAGGCCGAACCCTCCCACGCCGTAGTTGAAGACCTGGAGGTCCGGCAGCAACCGGTCCAGGATCTGCGGGATGCGCGATTCCATCGGCACGGCGGATCCCGCCACGAACGAATCGCCGTAGAAGAGAACCGCTTGGGCGCCGGGATCGTACCGGTTCGGGACCGCGGCGGTGATCCCCAGGGGATTGTCCGCGGTTTCCGGTGGAGCCCAGCCCAGCATCGGATGGAAGCGCCCCACCACGTTGTCTGATTGCTCCGGAAGCCATTTCTGGTGCAGGCGGAAATAGTCGCCGTCGGACAGGTAGTCGGCGTACAGGCCGGGCTGGCGGACCTTGGGCATCCCCAGGGCGATGCCGGCCCGGAGCCCCGCCTCGGCCAGGACCGGCGTGATGATGACGATGCTGGCCGCCATCAGGTTCAGGTTGGCCATGGCCTCGCGGCGGCGGAAGCGCAGGGTCACCAGTCCCCAGCCGGCCAGGAGCAAGCCGGCGCCCAGGAGGAGGCGCCGGCCCAGGGCGCCCCAGATCCGGTGCTCCGGAGCGATGAGTTGATGGATCAGGGGATCGCTGGCGGCCAGGAGCAGGCCAACCAGGAGATAAACGACGCCCAGCCCGGTCAGGACCTTGAGGCGGAGGGGCGGGGGAGACGGCGTCATCATGGGAGGGTGCTCACGGCAGCCGCCGGAGAGCGCGGATCACCGGGAGCCGGGACAGGACAGTGCGGATCTTCTCTTTCTCCTCCTGCCGGAAGAAGCCGGAGAGCCACAATGCGGGAGGATACAGGAGCAGCAGGAGGAGCTTCGCGAGAAGACGCGCGGGCAGGGAAGGGAACGGAATCAGGAGCGAGCCCGCGCCGATGGCGGCCAGCAGAACGGCGGCCCGGGCGAGGCGGTTCCATTCCAGCCGCAGAGGGTAGAGCCGGCGGCTGACCAGGTAGACGGCGGCGGGAACCAGGATGTAGGTGGCCAGGGTCGTGCCGGCCGCCGCCAGCATGCCGAACCTGGGGATGAGAAGCAGGTTCAGGGCGATGTTGGCACCGGCCCCTCCCAGGAACACCACCGAGAGAAGATGCATCCTGCCGGTGACATCGATCCCCAGCCCCAGAAGGGGGACCAGCCCGAAGAGAAAGTAAGCGAACACCGCCAGGGGAATCACACGATAGGCGGCGTGAAACTTGGGGTCGGCCACCAGAATGAGCTCCGGGGCGTAGATCGCCACCCCCGTGCAGAGATACCCGATGCCGGCCGTGTAGTAGTTCACCAGCCGCTGGAAGAGAAGAGGCCCCTGGGGGGTCCGGGCCTCGGTGAAGAGAACCTTGGGGAAGGCAAACTTGAAGGCATTGGTGAGGATGTAAACGCCCATGCCGAACTTGTACCCCAGGTTGTAGAGGCCGATCTCCGCACCGCTGCGGAAGATCCTGAGGATATAGATGTCGCTCAGGTTCATGGCCCACAGGGCCAGGGTGCTGGGAATGAGGGGAAGACCGTACCCCAGCAGGTCGCGGCAGATGCCGGCGGAGATTCCCCGGCGGAGCTGCCGCAAGCTCCAGGGAAGGAAGAGGGCGGCCATCACCGCCACGGAGGCCATGTTGGCGCTCATGGCGCCCCAGGCCCCCTGGCCCCGGCCCACCACCAGGTAAACGGCCAGGGCCAGGTTGAGGGCGAACGCCAGTAACGTGAAGATGGAGAAGCGGATCGACTGGTCCTGCATGCGGAAATGGGTGTTGCGGACCGCCTGGAAGATGTAGGCGAAGTTGAGCCAGGCGATGAGCACCACGAAGCCCACCTGCCGGTCCGATCCGAAGAGCCAGAAGGCCAGCGGCCGCCTGAGAACCAGGAGGAGCAGCAGAATGGCCGCGCCGGCGATCAAGAGGGCCGCTAGGCCGGTTCCCAGCACCTTGCGCTTCTCCTGGTCCGAGCGGGCCGTCAGGAGGTACGAGCGGAAGAGGGCGGTGGGGATCCCGGCCAGGCTGACGATTTTCAGGATCCCCACGGTGGCGGTGCACAGGGCCAGGACCCCGTAGTCGGCCGGGGTCAGGTACCGGGTGTAGACGGGAATGAGCAGGAATCCGAGCACCCGGGTGCCCAGGGAGCCGACGCCGTAGACCAGGGAATGCTTGCCCAGGCGGGCGATTTTTCGATACACGGGCTTCCCCCGCCGGCCGCCCTCCTCCGGCCCATCCGGGGGGGGCGCGGGCGTGCTACTCCTGTGCCCGGCACAGTTTACAGGGTTTGACCCGGCGGACACCCTTGAAATGGTCCGGTTTGAGGGTATATATACGTGCGTCCATCCAGGGGGAATTCAACGTGAAGGTCCTGATCACCGGCGGCGCCGGCTTCATCGGCTCGCATCTGGCGGAGGCGCATCTGGATCGGGGGGACCGGGTGGAGATCCTGGACGATCTCTCCACCGGCTCCATCGAAAACCTCGGTCACCTGAAGCGGCGCGACGGCTTCGCCTATACCATCGACACGGTCATGAACCTGCCCGTCCTGGCCGAGCTGGTGGACCGGGCCGACCTGGTCTACCACCTGGCGGCGGCCGTGGGTGTGAAGCTGATCGTCCGCAGTCCGGTCCGCACCATCGAGACCAACGTGCGCGGCACCGAGAATGTGCTGGGCATGGCGGCCAAGAAGAACAAGACGGTGTTCGTTGCCTCCACCTCCGAGGTCTACGGCAAGCCGGCGAAGATTCCCTTCTCCGAGGAGGACGACCTGGTCCTGGGCCCCACGGTCAAGGGGCGCTGGGCCTATGCCTGCTCCAAGGCCATTGATGAGTTTCTGGCGCTGGCCTACCACAAGGAGAAGGGCCTGCCGGTGGTGGTCGTCCGCCTCTTCAACACCGTGGGCCCGCGGCAAACAGGCCGCTACGGCATGGTCATCCCGACCTTCGTGCGCCAGGCCCTGCGCGGCGAGCCGATCACGGTCTTCGGGGACGGCACCCAGCGACGGGTCTTCACGTTTGTCACGGACGTGGTCGGCGCCCTCATGGGCCTGGCTGCCGAGCCGCGCGCGGTGGGGAAGGTCTTCAACATCGGCGGCCAGGACGAGATCCGGATTGACGATCTGGCGCGCCTGGTGAAGGAGATGACAGGTTCGTCTTCCTCCATCGTGCATATTCCCTACGACCAGGCTTATGAGGAAGGGTTCGAGGACATGATGCGCCGGGTCCCGGATATCTCCCGGATCGCGGCGCTCATCGGCTACCGGCCGACCTTGACCATCCAGCAGATTCTGGAAAAAGTCATCGAGGAGCAGAAGGTCCGCCTCGCGGCCGGGATCATGTAGCGGGAGGTTCCCTTTGCGAGCACTCGTCTCGTTCTTGGTGGCGCTGGGCGCTGCCTCCGCCCTGACGCCGCTGGTCATGGTGATGGCGCGCCGGAATGGGCTGGTCTCCCGTCCCCAGCCGGACCGCTGGCATTCCCGGGCGACGCCCCTCCTGGGAGGGGTGGCCATCTTTCTCTCCTTCATCTTCACGGCCGTCTTTCTGACTCCCTTCCATTCTCCTTCCCTTCGCCTGGGGTTCGCGGGAGTGCTCATCGGCTCCACCGTCATGTTCTTCCTCGGGTTGCTGGACGATTTCATGCACCTGGGGGCGGCCACCAAGCTCATCGGCCAGGTGGTGGCGGCCTGTATCCTGGTTTATTGCGGCGTGTATTTCGATATTCTCGGCCGGCCCTTGCTGACCATTCCCTTGACCATCTTGTGGGTGGTGGGAATCACCAATGCCTTCAACCTCCTGGACAACATGGACGGCCTGGCATCGGGGATCGCAGCCATCTGCGCGCTCACCATCTTTGCCCTCAACCAGGTGCTGGGCATCGACCCCAGCCTCGGACTGGTGGCGCTGAGCTTCGCGGGAGCCCTCCTGGGATTCCTGATCTTCAATTTTAACCCAGCCCGTATCTTCATGGGGGACAGCGGCTCGATGATGATCGGCTTCACGCTGGCCGGCCTCTCCATCGCCGGCACGTGGCATCAGGCTTCCAACGTTTTTCTCCTGCTCCTGGTCCCGGTCCTGATTCTCGGGGTGCCCATTTTCGATACGACCTTCGTCACGGTCACGCGGCACCTGCGCGGCCAGTCGATTGCCGTGGGGGGGCGGGACCACACATCCCACCGGCTCGTGGGGCTGGGGTTGAGCGAGAGACAGGCTGTCCTGATTCTCTACGGCATTTCCCTGGCGTTCGCGGTGATTGCGGTCCTGGCGTTGCGTTACAATGTCTTCATCGCCGGCATCCTGGTGATCCTGCTGGCCACCGTCGCCCTGATCTTCGGGATGTTCCTGGGGCAATCCAGGCTCTCTCAAGAGGTGGCGCCTGCCGCGGCCGGGCCGGAGGGGAACGGGAAGGACGCCAGGCGCGGGTTCGTCCTGAACACCCTGGTGATGCACAAGCGCCGGATGGCGGAGGTCCTGATCGACCTGTGCCTGTTCGGGGTCGCCTTCGTGGCCGCCTATCTTCTGAGGTTTGAGGGCGCCATGCTTCCGCAAACAGAGCGCCTTCTTCTCTTTGCCCTGCCGATCGTCGTTCCGATCAAGCTGATCACCTTCTGGTCCTTCGGCCTCTACCGGCGGGTCTGGGATTTCATGGGGATCCACGACCTGGTGGTCATCACCAAGGCCGTCTTGACGTCCAGCCTGATCTGCATCATGGTCCTCTGGGGCCTGACCCGCCTGGAGACGTTCTCCCGCGCGGCCTTCCTGATGGACGGCATTCTTCTCCTCCTGCTCACCGCAGGGAGCCGCATCCTGTATCGTGTGTTCCAGGAGTCGTTTTTGGAGGAGTGTCCGGAAGGGAAACGGCTCCTCATCGTCGGGGCCGGGCAGGCGGGGGCGCTGGCCCTGCGCGAGATCCGCCGGAACCCGGCGCTGGGTTACCAGACGGTCGGTTTCCTGGATGATGATCCGGACAAGTGGGGCCGGAGGATCCAGGGTGCCCGCATCCTGGGAGGGCGCGACATGATCGCCAATCTCTCGTCCGAAGGGATCGACGAGATTCTGATCGCGATTCCCTCCCTTCCCCAGGACCAGCAGGCGGCCCTCGCTCAACTCTGTCGCGCCACCGGCAAGACCACGCGGATCATGCAGCGGGTCAGCAGCACCTTCCTTCATTGATGGGCCGGACAGGCAAGTTGGCCCTCCTCCTGCTGGGCGGAGTTCTGGCAGCCGGCCAGGGGCTGATCTTCGCCCAGGGCGCGGACCAGGGGATCCCCCTGGGGAAGGGGATCTTCTACCCGGCCATCGCCATCGAGGGGGCCAGCGATGACAACCTGTTCCAGCAAGAGGATGACCGGATCTCGGTGAACTCCACGGCCATCGGCCCCGATCTGGAATGGCATCTGCCGCTTTCCCGCAGCCTGCTCACCCTCATCTACAAGCCCCGCCTGCGTCGGTACGAGAATAACGTCATTCCCTCCACCACGTCGCACCGGTTCGACGGCGAGTTTACCTTGGAGCTGCCCAGCGACACCCTCTTCACCGTCAAGGACAGTTTCGAGCGCGGAAACCTGGAGATCCGGGAGTTCACCGGGGGGGAGCCGACCTTCGGCGGCGACCGGTTCACGCGCAACGTCTACCAGGCCGGTTTCGAGATGCCGATCGGCCCGCGGCAGAAGGTGGAGATCGGGCTGTTCGGGGGGTCGACTCGGTTCGACGAGCTAGAGTCCGCCTCCTTCATCGACCTCTCGGACCAGGGTGTCCTGGCGAGCTGGTCCATCTCGCTGACCACGGAGCTGGACTACCGGGTCGAGGCCCGGGGCTCCCGGGTGCGCGAGGATCGTCCCCCGGTGCGATTCCTCGATTTCCAGTCGCAGATGCCCATCCTGCTGCAAGATCTGGTGGCCGATCAGTTCGACCAGCGATCGATCCGGTCGGGTCTCGAGGGGCGCATCGGAAAGGTCCTGGAGACCCGCACCTTCCTGGGGTTCACCATCCAGGATTTTGAGGATTCGGCGCAATCCGATTACCGGGGTCCGACCCTGGAGAGTGAGTGGAGACTGCGCCTGACATCCTCCCTGGGTGTTCGTGTGCTCGCCCGCCGCCAGCCGTTCGCTTCCGCCTTCAACGTCGCCAACTTCTTCGTCGCGGAGGACGCCAGCGCCTTCCTGGAGTGGCAGACGCCGCGCCGGCTGACAGTGAGCGTGGGGGGGAGCCGGCAGAAGAACAGCTACAAGGACCCCATCCAGACCAACCTGGACGGGAGCACCGCGACCGGGATCAACGCGGCGGGCGACGACATTTTACCGGACCCTTCTACCGGTTTCGTAACCGGCGTCTTCCGCAAGGACCGCATCCGGCGGGTCGAGGGACGGGTGGAGTTCGCCTTCCGTCCGCACCGGCTCGCCGCCTTCGTGGAACTCATCGACGAGAGACGCGCCTCCAACATCACCTTCTCCCAGTTCAACCGCCGGGTGGTCCGTCTGGGGCTCCGTTTCGGGTGGTTCCGGTCGGGATCTGGTGGTATATAATCATTCTCCAGATATCTGAATAGGTAGGTCGAGATGACTCTTGGCAGGATGTGCCTGGTGGTGGCCACCGTTGCTGTCTGGGCGGGCGGGCCGGTCCCGGCCTGGGCGGGCCCGGGCGAAGACCAGGGCGCCGTGCCGGCCAGCCCGGTACTCCAGGTGTCGCACCATGCGGAGGGGGATCGGCAGGTGATCGAGATCCGCGGGCCCGGAGCCGGGCGGCACACGCTCGAGCGGCTCGGGAATGGCACGTTCGCCCTGCGCTTCGAGCGCGCGCGGTTGCCGGATCAGGCTCGGGCGGCCGTGGCTCCGTTGCGGTTCGGCACGGGGGATCCCCAGAGCCTGATCATTCCCGCCGGCCTGCGCCTGAGTAGCCTCCAGTCGGAGCCTTCCCTTCTGAGACTTGTGCTGGATCCCCTGACCGGCCCGGCCCCCGGGGAATACCGGCTCGGAGTGGGCGACAAGGTCCGCCTGAACATCTACGGAGATGACGAGTTCAAGAACAAGGAGATGCGCATCGTGGACGACGGCACCCTGTCCGTGCCTTATCTCGGCGCCGTCCAGATCGCGGGGCTCACTGTGACCGAGGCCGCCGCGGAGATTTCCCGGCGTCTCTCCGCCGGTTACCTGGTGGAGCCCAAGGTGGGCCTGGAGGTGGTGGAGTACCAGAGCCAGTGGGTCAACGTGTCAGGGCAGGTGGCGCGGCCCGGACGATACGTTCTCGAAGGCACGACCCGGCTCATGGACATCATCGCCCGCGCCGGAGGTCTGCGCAACGAAGCCGGCAACGAGATCCGGATCACTCGCCGGGAGACCGCGGGAGCCGGCCACCGGGTGATAGTCTTTGACCGAAACTCCCTGTACCAGGCGGACGGGCCGCATGAGAACCCGGTCCTGGAGAGCGGTGATACCATCACCGTTTCGCCGGAGGAATACTTCTTCATCAAGGGAGAGGTTCGTTCTCCCGGCCGTTATCCTCTGGGAGCCCATACGACCATTCTCACGGCGATCTCCCTGGCCGGCGGGTTCGAGCAGTATGCCAACCAGAAGAAGATCGAGGTTCTGCGCAAGCAGGGAGACGAAACCATTCGCCTGGTGATCAACGTGGAGCGGATCGAGAACAGGAAAGACGATGATGTGCCGCTGTTGCCTGGAGACATCATCAATGTCAAGACCCGCTTCCTCTGAGGGAGCACGGAGTCCCGAATGGAATTGACGAACGTGGCACAGAGTGATCGCCGGGAGGTGCACCTCCTCGAATACTGGCGGGTGATCTGGTCGGGCAAGTGGACCATTGCCGCGGTCAGCGTGGTGGTCCTGGCGACGGTGGCCATCGCCACCTTTCTCCAGACTCCCGTCTACCGCGCCACGGTGCGGGTGGAGGTCTCCCCCCGCACCAAGAGTGTGGCTCCGGGGAGTGATTTCTCGCAGCTCGGGGCGGGCTGGGGCTGGCTCGCCGAGGAGCGGTACCTGAACACCCAGCTCGAGATCCTCAAGAGCCGGGACCTGGCGGCGCGGGTGCTCCAGGATCTCGGGCTCGATCAGGTACCCGGCGCCCCCCGGGTCGGCGACCCGGTGGAAGCCCTGAGGAGCCGCATCGAGGTGGAGGCCATTCCGGACGCCAACATCCTGGAAATCAGCATGGAAGGAACCGATCCCGCGGAGATCCAGCGTCGTGTCAACACCCTGGCCCGAGTCTACGTGGACCGCAACGTGGAGATCGCGGTGGAGGCCACTTCCCGGACCCTGGACGAGCTTCTCCGCCAGATGCAGCCTCTGCGCGAAAAGATTCGCACCAGGGAGCACACCCTTCTCGCCATGGCCCGGGAGAAGAAGCTTTACATTCCCGAGAGCCAGACGACGACCATGGGCGAGCGGATCAGCCAGCTCCAGGCAGAGCTGACCAATGTCCAGATCGAACGCGGGAGGCTGGAGGCGGTCTTCCAGGAGATTTCCCGGCTGGAAAGCGAAGGGGGAGACTACCAGACCCTGCCCCAGGTGGCCGACGACGAGGCGGTCCAGGATCTCGATCGCCAGGCCAAGAGCCTGGAGAAGGACCTGGAGCGCATGTCGGTCTCCTATCTGGACAAGCATCCGAAGATGATCGAAGCGCGATCCCAGCTCGCGGAGATCCGGCGGAAGCTTGGACGGGAGATCGACCGGATCATTTCAAAGATCAAGGCCGAGCATTCCATCGCCCGGCAGAGGGAGCGCAACCTCGAGGAGCGTCTCACCCGGGCCAAGGAAGAATCTCTGGATCTGACCGTGGCCTCCACCGACTACAAGATCCTCAAGTCGGAGATCCAGGAAGACAAGCGGATCTACGACCTGATTCTCTCCCGGATCAAGGAGATCGACCTGAATCAGGAAACCTTGAACAACAACATCAGGGTCCTCGATCAGGCGGTTCTGCCCACGGCCCCGGTGCGCCCCAGGAAGGCCCTCAATCTCCTGGCCGGCGGCCTCCTGGGGCTCCTCCTGGGCATGGGAACCGTGATCTTCATGGACTACCTGGACAACACCGTGAAATCGGCCGAGGATGTGGAACAGTACCTGGGGTTGCATATCCTGGCGGTGGTTCCCCGGAAGCGCAAGGACACCAGCAGCTCGGTGAAGGAGGCCTTCCAGACCCTGCGCACGTCGTTGCTGTTCTCCAGCAAGGCGCGCAGCCTGAACACCTTGCTGGTCACCAGCGCCGGTCCCGGCGAGGGGAAAACCAGCACGGGGGTGGGCCTGGCCCGCAAGCTCGCCTCGGCCGGCGACCGGGTCATCCTCGTCGACGCGGATCTCCGCCGGCCCACGGTGCACACCCAGCTCGGCATCGAGAGGGGCGGCGGATTGACCAACTACCTGCTGTCCACCGAGGGAGGGCAGGCCTGGCTCCGGTACCTGAAGGAGATCCCGGCCGCACCCAACTTGAAGGCGATCACCTGCGGACCGATCCCCCCCAATCCGCCGGAGCTGTTCAGCACCGAGAAATTCATCGACCTGATGACCCAGTTGAAGAAAAACTTCGACTGGGTGGTCCTCGACTCTCCGCCGCTGGCGAGCCTCTCCGACTCGCTGGTTCTCGCATCCCTGGTGGACATGGTCGCCCTGGTGATCAAGCACAACCAGAACGATCGGGATCTGATCAGACGATCCACGGTCAGCCTGAAAAAGATCAACGCCAATATCATCGGCGCGGTCCTCAACAATATCGACCTTTCCCGCAGCACCTACAAGGATTACTACTACGCCGGCTACTATTACTACGGCCGGGGCCGCGAGGAAGAAGACGTGGAAACGCCCGTGGAGGCGGGCGAGCGCGCGTGATCCCGGCGCCGGTGCGGTCGGTCCTGTGCCTGGCGGCCGCGGCCGCTCTTTCGTCCGGCTGTCAGAAGCCGGACCCCCTGGCCTGGAGTCTCGCCCAGCGCCGTCTGTACCAGGTGGCGGTGGTCACTTTCAGCCAGAGAGAGGGCGGGGATTACCTGGTGGAGCTGGAGGTCCGCACGCCGATGGGCGGGAAGCTGAAAACACTGACCGCCACGCTGCGCCAGCACGACGCGTCCCACGCCGTCCTGAGAGAAGACCGGGTGCCGCTGGATCTGACCCCCATGGATGCGACCGGGAGCTTGCGAGTCTATGCGCGGATTCCGGCCGCTAACGGGCCTGTGGATTCCCTGAGCGCCCTGGTCGAGCTCGATCCGCCGCGCTCCGACTACAATCAGTTTCCCGAGCTTGATGACCTGGTTGCTCATTAGCCCGGTGAAGTCGTAGGCGGGGCTCCCTTTTCCGTGGCTTCCGCTGCAGGACGCGCGTCAGGCCTTGGCGCACCGGTGATCTCCCTGGTCGCCGCCGGTTTCATCCGGCTGCTGAGATCCACCATGCGGCTGCGGCACCTGGGGCGCGAGGAGCTCGAGGAGCTGGAAGCGCAGGGCCGGGCCTGCATCCTCGCCTTCTGGCACGGGCGCTTTCTGATGATGCCGTATTGTTACCGGCGCGGGCGCATCACCATCTTGATCTCCCGGAACCGGGACGGGGAGCTGATTGCGCGCACCATGAGCTGGTTCGGTCATGACGCCACGCGGGGCTCGTCGTCCCGCGGCGGTGCGGCGGCGCTCAAGGAGGTGGTCAAGCGCCTCCGGGACGGCTGGGACGTGGCCTTCACACCGGACGGCCCCCGGGGACCCAGGTTCAGGGTTCAGCCGGGCGTCATCCAGGCGGCGCGGCTCAGCGGAGCCCCCATCATCCCCGTCGGCTTTTCGGCCCGGCCGGCCGTGAGCTTTCATTCGTGGGACCGGTTTCTCCTTCCCTTGCCGTTCTCGCGCGGGACCTTCTCCTACGGACGGTCGCTGGAGGTGCCACGCGATGCGGACGGGGCCCTCATGGAGCGGCTCCGGGTGGAGCTGGAGGCGCGCATGCGCGCTCTCAGCGGGCCCGCTGAAGGCTCCCCTGAATGAGTCTCAGAACCGGCGGACCACGGCCCGGAACTTCCCGCGGCTCGTCCTGGCGATGGCGTCCACCGGGCGCACCAGGATCTCCACGGACGGCCCGAGGCGCTCGGCCAGTGCTCCGGCGAGAGCCGGCCCGGTGTCCGGTGCGAAGCCCGGTCCGGGCACGACCTTCATCACCACGCGGCCGGGCGTTTCCTGGATGATCTGAACCTCGTCGATTCCCCGCATTCCCTTGAAGACCGGATCCAGCCGGCCCACCCGGCGGCCGTCGGGCAGGATGAGAAGATCGTCGGTCCGTCCGACCACCTTCTGGAGGACGGGATAAGGGCGGCCGCAGGCGCAGGTGCCGGAGCCGAGGGACACCGTGTCGCCGACCCGGAAGCGGATGAGCGGCATGGCCCGGTTCATGTAGCCCGTGGTGATCACTTCTCCGGTGGCCGCGCCGCCCCTGCCATCCGGGCCGAGGATCTCGGTGTAGGAGTATGCCGTATCCAGGTGGAGACAGCCCTGCCGGCAGTCCCCGGCAAAGATGCTCATCTCGGCATTTCCGTACTGGTTGAACACGGGGCAGTGGAAGGCGTCACGCAAGAGGCGCCGATCCTCCGGGACCAGGGTCTCGGCGCTCAGAAGGATGGCTCGGGGCCGGGGAAGGTCCTGTCCTGTCCGGAGGGCGAAGCGCGCCAGGGTGAGCAGCGCCGAGGGATAGGCCTGGATCTCCTCCGGCTGGAGCCGGAGCAGATGGCGGATGTAGGCCGGCAGGGTGGCGGGGCTCATATGGTAAACGGAGAAGAGTGTGTTGTCCTGGGCCCAATCCCGGACCCAGAAGGGAGGGCGATGGCGGGCGGCCGGCCAGAGAACCCGCCCGTTGAAGGTGGCCCGCCGCCGCGCGCGGTGGGTTCCAGCCCAGATCCGGAACCGCTCGTAGTAAGCGTAGTGAAGCCGCAGCGACTCCAGATCGACCGGCACCGCCAGGGGAGAGCCGGTGGTGCCGGAGGTTTCCCGGACGGCCAGGGGGGGACGGACCGCGCGGCTGAGGAACTGGCGGGGAGAGGAACGGACGGTGGCCTTGTCCAGGATTGGGATGTGCTCCAGGCCGGATGGGAGGGGCAGCGTCGCCGGGTCGATCCCTTCCTGGCGGAACAGGCGGCGGTAGAAAGGCACGTCCCGGCCGGCCCGCACCAGCGTCCGACGGAGCCGTTCCAGGGAGAGTTGCTCCAGGGCCTCCGGCGAGAGACGCTCCTCGGCCAGGACCGCCTGCAGGCGCCTGGCCACGCCGCCGCCGTACCGCCGGCGGTTGAGGCCCCATCCGTAGAGCGAGCACAGGATGTCCTTCAGGGGGCGGGGACTCTGGCGGAAGACCTGCTCGGAAAGGCGGGCACCCACCTGCGCAGTATAGGTCTTTCTTGACCTGGTGGTGGGGGGTCGCTACGATCATCTGTCATGCCGATCCGCGAGATCCCATCCGATGCGCTCCGGTCGGAGCCCGGCGGTTCCGAGGCCGCCGGGTTCAAGCACCTGATGTTCACCACCCGTGTCCAGGATCTGGTCAACTGGTCGCGAAAAAACTCGCTCTGGCCCATGCCCCTGGGGCTCGCCTGCTGCGCCATCGAGATGATGGCCACGGTGGCGCCCCGGTACGACCTGGCCCGCTTCGGCGCCGAGGCCATGCGTTTCACGCCGCGCCAGTGCGATCTGATGATCGTGGCCGGGACGCTGACCAAGAAGATGGCGGGACCGGCGCGCAAGGTTTATGACCAGATGCCGAGTCCCAAGTGGGTGATCGCCATGGGAGCGTGTGCGTCCACCGGAGGAATGTACGGCACCTATTCCACGGTCCAGGGGTGCGACTGCATCTTCCCGGTGGATGTCTACATCCCGGGCTGCCCTCCCCGGCCCGAGGCGCTGATCCATGGGGTCATGGCGATCCAGCGCCAGATCGGCGAGGGACGGCCCAGCGCCGCGGAACGCTCGGAGGCGGCGATGGAAGCCGCCATGGCCCGTCCTTCCTCCCGCTGACCGGGGGGCCGGGATGGTTCATCGGCCCGCTCCTCCCGATCATCCTGGAGAGCCCGGGCTGGTGGCGATCATCCTGCAGGAGATCCGAGAGAGCGGACCGCTGCCGTTTTCCCGGTTCCAGGATCTGGCGCTCTACCACCCGGAGTTTGGTTACTACAGCCGCGGCGCCGGCCCCGGGCGCGGGGAAGGCGATTTTCTCACCGCGCCGGAGATATCGGCCGGCTTCGGCGAGCTGGTGGGCGTCCAGGTGGCCGAGATGGCCGGGAAGCTGGGCCATCCCCCCGATTTTCAGGTCGTGGAGTGCGGCGGCGGGCGGGGCTCGCTGGCGGCCTCCCTCCTGGACTCCTGGAAGCGTTCCCGGGCGCCGCTCTACCGCCCGGCCGTCTATCACCTGGTGGAACGGAGCGCCGCCCTCGAGGAGGAGCAGCGCAGGGCGCTGGCGGGCCATGGCGATGTTGTGGTGTGGGACGCCGCCCGGGAGGACGGCCCCGGCAGGAGCTCGAGCCGGCCGCCCGGAGTGATCCTCATGAACGAGGTCCTTGACGCGCTTCCCGTGGACCGGATCGTGCGGGGCCGGGACGGCCTGGAGGAGATCTGCGTGGGGGTCCGGGATGGGCGGCTGGTGGAGGTCCGGCAACCGCTGCGGGAGGATCTCATGCGGGAGGTTTCCGCCTGCCTGCCCGCAGGGTGCGGCAGCCTGGCGCCCGGGCAGCAGGTGGAGATCCGCCCTGGTCTGGCCCGGTTTCTGCGCCAGGCCGCGGCCCGCATCGGCAGAGGTTACCTGCTGGTGATCGATTACGGCCTGCCGGCGGCGGAGCTTTACGGAGCCCGAAGAAAGCAGGGGACTCTGCTCGCCTACTTTCAGCATCAGGCCACGGAAGACCTCCTGTCCCGGGTGGGATGGCAGGATCTCACGGCCCATGTGGATCTGACCCGCCTGACCCGGGCGGCGGCGGAGCTGCGGTTCCGGCGGGCGGGCGAGACGACCCAGATGCGTTTTCTCCTGGCCCTGGGCCTGGGGACCCGGATCGAGACGCTGGCGGCCGGGGAGCAATCGCCGGCCCGGGTCCGGGAGCGGGTCGATCTGACCGCCCTCATCCGGCCGGGCGGAATGGGGGATCTGTTCCGTGTCTGGATCGGCGCGCGGCAGGCCTCGGCGGAGGTGGCGGGCCTGCGCGAGCCGGATCTGCCGTCTTCACAGCAGTGAGGCCATGGCTTCCTCGGATCGGCTGAAGCTCCCGGTAGGCTCCCAGTCCGCGTGCCGGAGCTCGTAACGATAGGCGAAGTACTGTTCCATTCAGCCAGGCCCGGGGTCCAGGAGGGTCTCGTAGACCGCCTGGACGCGGGACACGTGAAGCCTGGGAGCGAAGCGCCGGAGAGCCTGCCGGCGCGCCTGGGCCGACAGCTCCTGATACCGCCCGGGGTCGTCAAGACAGTCCATGGCGGCCCGGGCGATCTCCTCGATGTGGTCCGCCTGAACGATCCGCCCGGTGACCCCGTCCTCGACCACTTCGGGCACCCCGCCGGAGGCCACCGCGACCACCGGGATCCCGCGCGCCATGGCCTCCATGAGCACGCGGCCGAATGCCTCGTGCACGCCCGGGTGGACCAGCAGGTCGAGCTGCCGGTAGACCTCTTCCGGGTCGGGCACGAAGCCGGGCCAGTGAAAGCGGTGCTCCAGTCCCAGCGCCCGGACCCGCTCCTGGAGACGTTCCACCATCTGTTCCTCTCCGGAGGTGGGCCGCCCGGCGACGATAAAGCGCGCCCGGGGAAAACGGGCCGCCAGGAGACCGGCGACCTCGATGAAGACGCTGGTCCGTTTCTGAGGGCTGATGAACCCCAGACAGCCGATGACCGGTCCTGCGCCGGTGGCGGGCCGCCGGAGCGGCGGGCAAGACTCCAGCGCATTCGGGATCACCACGGCCTTCTGGCGGGCCGCGGGAGGGACCGAGACGCGCCGCACATATTCGCTGATGCAGATCATCCGGTCGGCCAGCCCGGCGATGATGCGGAGGCTCAGGCCGCGTCCGAACCGCAGGTCGTATCGGGCGTAATCCAGTCCCTCGCGCAGGTGCCAGACGTGGGGCACCGGGGCCAGGCGGGCGGCCAGCCCTCCGCCCAGAGGAAAGACCGTGTTGGTGTGAACCAGCCGCACGGACTCCCGCTCCATGAGCGATCCCAGGCGGACCAGGTTGAGCCCGTTGCGGGCGGCGGCCTTGGCCCGGGCCACGGCCGGTCCGGTCCGCCGGGTCAGGGTGGAGAGGGGGAGCAGGGTCCACGGGACCTCCAGGTCGCGCAGCCGGTCGAGGAACGGCCCCGGTCCCGGCGCCACGGCCAGGGGGCGAAAGCGGGCGCGATCCAGACCGGAGAGGAGCACGGCGAGGCTCCGGTTGGCCCCGCCGCTGGTGGTGCTGTTCAGGATGTAGAGAATGGTCTGGCGCCGCGGATCGCTCATCTGGTCAGCCGGGGGAACGGGGGCCTGATGGAGGGGCGGGGGGAAGCCGGGGGAAAGGGCACCAGGGGAGGTCCGGGGCGATCTCCCGGCGCGGCGGCCTCTACGCCCGCTCGTCCAGGGGCTGGAACCTCCTGTCATGTGGGCCCACGTATTCGCACCGGGGACGGATCAGGCGGTTGTCGGCGAGCTGCTCCATCACGTGGCTGGACCAGCCGGCGATCCGCGAGCAGGCGAAGACGGCCGGGAAAATGCGCGGCGGGATCCCCAGGGAGCGGTACGCGGACGCCGAATAGAAATCCACGTTGGGGTAGAGACCCTTCTCCTGCATCATCACCTCCCCCATGGCCGCCGACATGTCGAACCAGCGGCTGTCTCCGGCATTCCGGCCCAGGGCCTCGGCCATCTTCTTGAGGTGCACCGCCCGGGGATCCATGGTGCGGTAGACCCGGTGTCCGAAACCCATCACCCTCTCCTTGCGGCGGAGCTTTTCCTTGACCCAGGCCGGGACCCGTTCCACCGTGCCGATCTCCTCCAGGGCTTGCATCACGGCTCGGTTGGCGCCGCCGTGCAGAGGTCCCTTGAGAGTGGCAATGGCGGCCACCGTGGCGGAGTGCATGTCGGCAAGCGTCGAGGCGGCCACCCGCGCCGCGAACGTCGAAGCGTTGAAACCGTGCTCCCCATGCAATACCAGCGCCAGATCTAAGGCTTCCACGGCCGTTCGAGACGGTTCCTCGCCCCCGAGCATGGCCAGGAAGCTGGCGGCCTGCCCGTGGCGCGGGTCCGGCGGCACGGGCTCCAGGCCCTGGGAAAGCCGTGTGTGCGCCGCGAGGATGGTGCCCATCTGCGCGGTCAGCCGGATGGCCTTGCGGTGATTCGCCTCCGGTGAGGATCGGGCGGTATCGGGGTCGAAGATCGAGGCGAGGGAGACGGCGCTTCGCAAGCTCTCCATGGCGCCGGCCGACTTCGGGAGAGAGCGCAGCATGGCCATGACGGGTGCGGCAAGCGGACGACCGGCCGCCAGGGCGTCCCGGAGCTGATCCAGCTCCTGGCGGTTGGGCAGCTCTCCCGTCCAGAGGAGGTGTGCGGTTTCCTCGAAGCTGGCCCGGCCGGCCAGCTCATGGATGTTGTAGCCGCGATAGGCCAGGATTCCCTCGGCTCCGTCGATGAAGCACCGGGAACTGGTGGTGATGACGACCCCGGCGAGACCGGCGGCGGTGTCGGGCGGGCCACTGGGAGGGGGCGGTGTCGTGCTCATGATCCATCTTTTACCACACGTGGCGCGAGACGGCGGCGCATCTGCTCCAGGAGCGAGAGAGCGTCCAGCGGCCTCAGAGCCTCCGGGTGGATGGAGCGCAGCTGCTCCAGGATTTCGATTTCCGCGGGCGTCCGTTCCGGGTGCCGGGGTTCGCGCCCGCGCCGCGCCTCCGCCTGCTCCTGCACGAGAGCGGCGGCGCGCCCTCCCAGGTGCGGCGCCCGGGGACGCGGAGCAAACAGTCCCATCTGAAAGCGGTTCTTGGCGTGGCGCGCCAGCCGCGGGCGCCCATCCCGGCCGACGGCCTTGGCCTCCAGGCTGGCGAGGATCTCCCGGGCCCGGCCCACCACCTCGGGCGGGACGCCGGCCAGGGCGGCCACCTGGATGCCGTACGACTGATCGGCCGCTCCCGGCTCCAGCCGGTGCAGGAAGATGATCCGCCCGTCGTGTTCCCGGGCGGTGATGCGGTGATTGGTCACGCGCGGCAGAACCGTGGCCAGCTCGGTCAATTCGTGATAGTGAGTGGCGAAGAGGGTTCGCGCCGCCACCGCCTCGCGCTCGTGAAGTTGTTCCACCACCGCCCAGGCGATGGAGAGGCCGTCAAAGGTTGCCGTGCCCCGGCCGATCTCGTCGAGGAGAACCAAGCTGCGGGGCGTGGCATGGTGCAGGATATTGGCCGTCTCTGTCATCTCCACCATGAAGGTGGACTGACCCTGGGCCAGGTCGTCGGACGCGCCCACCCGGCAGAAGATGCGGTCGGCGACGCCGATGCGCGCCGCCTTGGCCGGTACGAACGACCCCGCCTGCGCCAGGAGGACCATGAGGCCGGTTTGCCGGAGCAGGGTTGACTTGCCGCCCATGTTCGGTCCCGTGATGATCTGGATCTGGGAGTCGATCGCGTTCAGGTGAACATCGTTCGGCACGAACCGGTCCGATCCCACGGCAGCTTCCACCACCGGGTGGCGGCCCGCCGTGATCCGGATGGTGTCGCCGTCATCCACCTGGGGCCGGCACCATCCGCTTCGAGACGCCACTTCCGCCAGGGTGGCGGCGACGTCCAGCTCGGCCAGCCGGGAAGCCGTCGTCCGGATCCGTCCGGCATGCTCCAGGACCTGCTGGCGCAGGGACTCGAAGAGTCTGGCCTCCAGGGCCAGACTCTGTTCCTGGGCCGAAAGGATCTTCTCCTCCATGGCCTTGAGCTCCGGCGTGGCGTACCGCTCGGCGCTGGTCAGGGTCTGCTTGCGGATGTAGTCGCCGGGGATCTTGGCAGCATGGGTCTTGCTCGCCTCGATGAAGTAGCCGAACACCCGGTTATAGCCCACCTTCAGCGAGCCAATGCCCGTTCGCCGCCGTTCCCGCTCCTCCAAGGCGGTCATGAACTCCTTTCCGCTGCGGGATATCTTGCGGAGCTCGTCCAGGCCGGGGTCAAAACCGCCCCGGATCAGGCCTCCTTCACGGATTCCGGCAGGGGGGGCCTCCACCAGGGCCCGTGATGTGAGGTCGCTGACCTCGGGCACCGGGTCCAGGCTCTCCAGGAGCTCCCGCAGGGGCCGGGAGGATACCTCCCGGTGCACGAGGACCAGCGGTGGGGTGCAGGCCAGGGAAGCTCCCAGGCCCTGGAGATCGCGCGGACCCGCCGTGCCCAGGGTCAGCCGTCCCAGAAGCCGCTCCAGGTCGGCCACCGGCGACATCAGGCCCCTGATGCGGGCCCGGAGCTGGCCATGCTCCTCGAGGTCGGCCACGGCGGCCAGGCGCCGGCGGATACGCTCCGGATCCCGGAGCGGATGGAGGAGGCGTTCCTTCAGGAGCCGGCCGCCCATGCGGGTGACCGTGTGGTCTATCAATCCCAGCAAGGAACCGCGGCGGGTACCGTCGCGCTGGGTCCGCAGGATCTCCAGGTTCGCCAGCGTGGTGGAATCCAGGATGAGATGGGCGTCTTCCTGCAGGTGTGTGATCCGGTCGATGTGCTTGAGATCGGTTTTCTGGGTCTCCTGGAGGTAGGCGAGCAGGGCACCGGCGGCGCCGAGACCCAGGGTCAGTGTCTCGACACCGAACCCTGCGAGATGGGCGGTGCCAAACTGTTCCTGGAGAATCTCGCGGGCCGGGTCGGGCGCAAACCGCCAGTCCTCCAGGCGAGTGACAGAAACGCCGGCCAGCCCGCCGGAAAGCGCAACCTCGGTCTGTTCATCCAGAAGGATTTCGCGGCAGTTGAACCGGGACAGAAGATCGGTGCTTCGGGCAAGCGCGGCCTCTCCATGGAACTGGGCGAGACGGAAGTCGCCGGTGGAGAGATCCACCCAGGCCACTCCCGCCCCATGGTCGCCGGGGTTGAGCGCACCCAGGGAACGGGCCTCGCCGGACTGGCTGTGCTCGCTCTCCGTGCAGGTTCCCGGGGTCACCACCCGGACCACGTCCCGGCGCACCAGACCCTTGGCGCATGAGGGGTCCTCCAGTTGCTCGCAGATGGCCACCTTGAACCCGGCATCCGTCAGCTTGGCGATGTAGCCGTCCACGGAGTGGTGGGGCACGCCGCACATGGGAGCTTCCGAGCGGGTCCCCTTGCCGCGCTTGGTCAAGGTGATCTCGAGCGTCTGCGCGGCGGACAGGGCGTCGTCGTAAAACATCTCGTAGAAATCGCCCATCCGGAACAAGAGAATGGCATCGTGGTAGCGCGACTTGATGTCGCGGTATTGCCTGAACATGGGCGTGACTTGGGACGACATGAGAAACCGGGGATCGCGCCGGCACCGCCGTGCAGACGCCGACGCGTGAAAACCTCAGTCTACCACAGGCATCGCTTGACTTTTGCCCGCGGGCGCGGTATCAACCGCCGGTGATGATCGAGGATGAACCGGACATCCCTTCCCCGGCCGGAACCGGCGAGCCACTCACGGATGAAGATCGAGTCCTCCTGGTTTTTTCGTATCTGGGACCGCTGGCCTTGGTCGCCTTTCTGGCGGCCAGGCGGGACTACGTCCGGTGGCACGCCCGGCAGGGGTTGGTGTTCTTCCTCGTGGCCTTCGGTGTGATTCTCGCAACGAGCACCCTGGAAGCGATCGCGGGCTCGATCCACTGGTTCCTGGGGCAGACCACCGCCATGTTCAATTCCATGATTTACCTCTGCCTGTTTGGAATCGCCTTGCTGTCCATGGTGAAGGCGCTCAAGGGTGAACGCTGGCGTCTTCCCTTCCTGCACGAACTGGCGGATCGGATCTAGCGCTCGCCGTCTCCGGAGGTTTTCTGCCGGGCGGCTCGTCTCTCGCGCCGGGCTTTTTTCCGCGTCTGGATGACCCTCTTCCGTTCCCCATCCTCCGCGCTCCCAGCGGCAGTGGGGGAGGCGGCGGTCGATGCGTCGAGGAATCGCATCATGGGGAGTTTCCAGGTACGCAGGGCCGATTGCAAGCCGTTGGTGAACGCGTAATCCCGGATGGGGTGGCCCTGGTCGATATACGCTCCGGCCACCCGGGCCAGGCGGAACTTGAGATCGCGCAACGTTTTCATCTGGATGCGTTTCGCGCTTGCTTGTTTCTTTTTTCTGGGAAGAAAGCCCCGGGCCGCCGCCTCGGGCGGCAATTCCTTGGCGATGGCGGTCATCTGAGCGGAAATCTCCCGGAGTTTCTTTTCCAGATCGGCGCGGGAGAGGGAGCTCACGTCCTCCAGCGGATGCGAGGGGTCCAGAAGCAGGTCCTTCTGCGTCAGCGTCCTCATGATGAACTCGGCGTAGATGGCTTCCGTGGAGCGGGCCGGATCCTCCGTACGGAGGAGATGCCACTGGTTGGCTGCTTCTTTGTAATCGCCCTGGCGGTAAAGGATGCGTGCATAAAGGAGACGGGCGGCGGGCTGGGGCTGATCGGGCTGAAGGGACAGGACTTGCTCGAGGGCCTTGCGGCCCTCCGCGAGATGGTTCGCTTCCAGATCGGCCCGGGCCACCTCCATCAGGGAACGAGCCAGGTAACGGGTATTGGGGTGTTCCTCGGCGCCCAGCCGCGCGGCGGCGTGTGAAAAGAATGAAATCTGAAGCGCGCGGTCGCCGGCGTCTGTCGCCATCCGGCCCAGCCGGAAGAGATCCTCGCTGGAGAAATTTTCTTCTTGGCCGAACTGGCCCCCTCGATACCGGTTGAGGGCTTCCTGGGCGGTGCGCCGGGCCGTGGCCGTATCGCCCACCGTGGTCGAGGCGGCCACCATGTAGTAGTAGTCCGCCAGCTCCGCTTTCGCGGGCTGAGCCTGCAGGCGCTGCCGCAGGGCTCCGATGGCCTCGTTCATGGTCTGGCGCACGAGGGCATCCGGTTTCCCCGTGGTCTGCTGGCAGAAAGCAGCTTGGTAGAGCACGCGGCCGTCCCGAACCCCGCCGGCCAGAGCCTTGTTGAATTCCACCAGGGCCTCCGCGTACTTCTCCTGGGCGTACAGTGACTGGGCCTTCCGGGCGGCGGCCTTGGCCGCGTCGGGCGGGGCGGCGACGGCCAGCTGCAGGGCCGCCACGGCCAGAACGATCGGCCCTAGGAGCGTGGCCCGCCGCGGGATGAAGGCTGGCCGCGCCTCATCCACGGCTGGCGGCTTGCCGGATGGAGGAGAGGAAGTCCTTGTTGGAGGCGGTCTTGGACAGACGGTCGAGAAGCTTCTCCATGGCTGAGAGGGGATCCATCTTGGCGAAGGCTCGGCGCAGCAGGTGAATCGCCTGCATCTCGGTGGGATCGTACAGCTTCTCTTCCTTCCGGGTTCCCGAGCGGCTGATGTCGATGGCCGGGAATAGGCGGCGCTCGGCCAGCCGGCGGTCGAGGATGAGCTCCATGTTGCCGGTCCCCTTGAATTCCTCGAAGATCACGTCGTCCATGCGGCTTCCGGTGTCCACGAGAACCGTGCCCAGAATGGTCAGGCTTCCCCCTTCTTCGATGTTGCGGGCGGCGCCGAAAATGCGCTTGGGATGTTGGAGGGCGGTGGACTCCACGCCGCCCGAGAGGATCTTGCCGGAGCCTCGGACCTGATTGTTGTAGGCGCGGCCCAGGCGGGTGAGCGAATCGAGAAGAACGACGACATCATGGCCGTATTCAGCCCAACGCTTGGCTTTTTCCAGCGCCATCTCGGCGACCTTGACATGCTCCGCCGTATGCCCGTCCGAAGAGGAAGCCACCACCTCACCCTGCACCGAGCGGCGCATGTCGGTGACTTCTTCCGGCCTTTCATCCACGAGCAGGATCATCTGTTGCACGTCGGGATAGTTGGTCGAGATGGCGAGGGAAATCGCCTTGAGGAGCATGGTCTTGCCGGCCTTGGGAGGCGAGACGATGAGGCCCCGTTGCCCGCGCCCCACGGGGGTGATGAGATCCACCGCCCGGGTGGAGAGCTCCTCGGGGGTGGTTTCGAGGATGAACCGGCTCTCCGGATCCAGGCTGGTGAGCTGGCGGAACTCGGGGATCTCCAGATGTTTTTCCGGAGCATTTCCGTTGATCTGGTCGATCTCGTGGAGGCGTAAGGAGCCATTGGAACGCCCGCCTCCCGGCGCGGCCTTGCCTTCGATCCAGGCGCCCTCGCGAACGTGCCACTTGCGCAACAGTTGCTGGCCGATGAACGGATCGTTCTTGGAAGCCAGGTAGCTGGACTGGCCGGATCGCAGGAAGCCGCTGCCGTCCTTCATGATCTCCACGGCGCCGGTGACCTGGACCAGTTCGTCCGGGTTGACGGGCCTCGGCGGACCGGACGGCCTCATTCTGCGCCGCGGATGGTCCCCACGGTTACGCCGGTGGTAATTTCTTCTTCGCCCCATTTTTTCCAGGAAAGCTCCCGACGATCCCGTGGGACGACGTCCCACACCTTCATCAACAGTTTGACCAGCGCCGGAAGCATTCGTAATATAGCATCCTCGCCGGCACGTGACAAACCATCCACAGAGCAAGGAGGCCCCGGCCGCCCGGAAGAGCCCGTTTCACGGGCCCAGGCGGTTGATTGTGGGCCTTTTCTTTCTGACCCTGGCGGCCACGGGGTGCCAGGGAGGCGCCTCCCATCCTCTAACAGATGGGCGCCAGGCGGCCCGGCGGCATGTGAGCCGCGGGGTGGCCTACCTGGCCCAGTTCTTGCCTGAAAAGGCGATTCTCGAGTTTCAGGCGGCCCTGGACCAGGACCCGGAGAACCGGGCGGCGACGGTCGACCTGGGTATCGCCTACCGGGTGTCGTCGGATCTTCCGGCGGCGCGGGAATGGCTGGAGAAGGCCTTGTCCCGGGACCCGGACAGTCTCCCTGCACATTACAACCTGGCTCTGGTAGCGCGGCTGCAGGGCCAGCCCCGGGTCGCGCTGGAACACCTTGAGAAGGCCGTGGCGCTCGATCCCCGGGATCCGGATGTCCATTACAACCTGGCGCTGATCTATGCGCAACAGCGCGATGAGCAGCGGGCCCTGGAGGAATTCGACGCGGTCCTCGCCCGCAATCCTCTTTATGCGTCGGCTCTGTACGGGAAGGGGCGCGCGCTGCTGGCCATGGGACGCGAGGAAGAAGCCATGAAGGCCCTGGAGGCCAGCCAGGCGCTCTCGGGCGGACATCTCACCACCACCTCCGGCCAGCAGTATGGCGAACAGGGAGTGCACTCGCTGGCCATCGAGGACATGCCAGCGGATCCTGCGGCGGGCCCCCGGGTGCCGGCCGCCTTCACGGATGTGACCGCCTCCAGCGGCGTCGTGTTTCACCATGGCGGCGGACCGGTCGACCGGAACGGACGATCGATCGGCAGTGGTGTGGCCGTGTTTGACTACGACGGCGACGGCGATCTGGATCTCTACTTCGTGAATGCGGGGGTCGGGGATTCCTCCGGCCAGGGGATGGTTCCGGCTCCGAACGGCTTGTTCCGGAACCGCGGCCATGGAAGATTCGAAGACGTGAGTCGAGAGAGCGGACTCGACGATCCGGGTGCCGGCGCGGGAGTCACGGTGGGCGACTTCGACAACGACGGCAAGCCCGATCTCTACCTCGGGAACTGGGGAACCAACCGCCTGTTCCGAAACCGCGGAGACGGAACCTTCCAGGACGTCACCGGCGCGGCCGGCGTGGGCCACCCGGGGCGCGCCATGTCCGTCGCGTTCGGAGATGCCGACCATGACGGGGATCTGGACCTGGTGGTGGCGAACCGCGATGCCCGGGATTCCTTGGTTTACTACCGCAACAACGGCGACGGCACGTTCGCGGACCGGACCCGCGAGGATGGGTTCCACCATGAAGGCGGCGCCGCCCAGGTCCTGTTCCTGGATCTGGACGCCGACCGCGACATCGATCTTCTGGTGAGTGGTGCCCGCGGCGCCAGCGTGCAGCTCAACGATCGGGATGGAAGCTTTTCTGCCGGGGCAAACCGCCTGGGCCTGGCGGTCCTCCCGGAGCGGCTCGGGGTGGTGGCCCTGGATCTGCTCAAGGATGGGCGTCCCGACCTGGTCCTCACGGGACGTGATTCCTCCCGATCCATCGAGGTCTGGGCGAACGAGGGCGGCGCCTTCCGCCCGCGGGCCGACGCGCTCCCGGCGCCATCGGCGACGGTGGCTTATGGCCTTGTCGTCCTGGATTACGACCTGGACGGTTTCGCCGACCTGGGCGTGGTGGTCGGGGAAGGAGCCGCCGCACAGGTGCGGCTGTACCGCAATCTGGGGCGCGCCCGTTTTCAGGAGGTGACCGCGGCGGTCGGCCTGGACAGGGTGGCGGCCAGCGGAGCCCGGGGGCTCCAGGCCGCCGATCTGGATGGAGACGGCGACCAGGATCTGGTGGTATCGCGCTCCGGGGAAAGCCCGCTGATTCTGCGGAACGACCTGGGTGGCGGGCATCACTGGCTGAAGGTCCGGCTGGAGGGACTGCATTCCAACCGATCCGGCGTCGGCACCCGGGTCGCGGTCCGCGCCGGGTCCCTCTGGCAGCAACGGAGCACCGCCGCGTCGGGGGGTTATCTGGGCTCGGGGCCGGCCGAGCTCCTGCTGGGAATCGGAGAAGAAAAAGAAGCGGAGGCCGTCTCGGTCCTGTGGCCCGGCGGCGTCCTTCAGGATGAGTTGGATGTGCCGGCCGACACCAGCCGCCGCATCAAGGAACTGGACCGCAAGGGATCATCCTGTCCCACCCTGTTCGGCTGGAACGGGACACGTTTCGCCTACGTGGCTGATTTCATCGGGGGCGGTGTCCTGGGTCTCTACCTGGCGCCGGGCGTCATCTACCAGCCGGATCCGGAGGAGCTGCACCTGATCCGGCCGGAGTTCGGCCTGCAACCGGATGCGCACGGACAGATTGCCTTCCGCCTCACCGACAATCTGGAGGAGGTGACCTACCTGGACCGGGTCTTCCTGCGGGCGGTGGACCACCCGGAGGGACGCCGGGTCCTGCCGCTTGAAGGGCTCCGTCCCCATCCTCCCTATCCTTCTCCCTCCCTCCACCTGATGCGCCATCTGCTGAACCCGGTGGAGGCTCGGGATGGAGGAGGAACGGACTGGCTCCCCGAGCTGTCCCGGATCGACCGGTCCTACCCCACCTTTCCTCTCGGCACCGCTCAGGGTTATGCGAAACCCCACGAGCTCCGGGTCACCTTCCCGAACCCCCGCGCGGCGGGCAGGGTCTGGCTCTGGGGCCAGGGCACCCTGGAGTTTTCCAATTCCACGCCGCACTTCGGAGCGGCCCAGCACGGCGGGGGACTGATCTGGCCGTCGCTGGAGATCAGGGAAGCGGATGGCTCGTTCCGGGTCCTGGAAGAGACCATGCCGGTTCCCATGGGGGTGGACAAGCCGGTCCTGGTCGATCTGTCCGGGCGGCTGCCGGACATGGACCAGGTGACCTTGCGCATCCGCACCAGCATGGCGGTTTACTGGGACCGGCTCGCCCTGGCCATCGAGGATGAGACGCCGCATGCCATGCGGGTCACGGATCTGGCTCCGGCGGTGGCCCGGCTCCGCCCCCTGGGTTTTCCGCTCTGGGCCAGTGAGGATGGCCGTCGGCCGCGCACCTTCGTCTATGCGGACGCGCGGCCGGCCGACACCTGGAAGCGGATTCCGGGTCTGTATACCCGGTTTGGCCCGGTGGGAGAGTTGCTGGGGGCCACCGACGATCGGCTGGTGGTGATGGCGCCAGGGGATGAGGTGATGCTGGCCTTCGATGCGGACTCCATACCTCCCCTTCCGAGTGGATTCATCCGCACCTGGTTCCTCTACGGTTTTGGCTGGGTGAAGGACATGGACCTCCATACTCCTGCCTCGGGCCAGGTGGATCCCCTCCCGTTCCGGGGCATGGGGCCGTTCCCACCCTCTCCCGGAGCCTACTTCTCGGATCCGGTCCGGGCGAAAACAGCGGCCCGCTACAACACACGCCGCATCCTGGAACGCGATCCGATACGCCAGCCGCCGACAAGGTCTGCGGTAGCGGTCCCCTGAGTGACCGGTTAATATCCGCGCGTGGCGAAACGATTCAGTGAATTCGACCTGGGCCCCGAGGTTCTGCGAGCGGTCCAGGAGGCCGGGTACACGGTGTGTACGCCCGTTCAGGAGAAGGCCATCGGACCCATCCTGGAAGGACATGACCTGACCGGCCTGGCGGAGACGGGTTCCGGAAAGACGGCGGCCTTTCTGCTGCCGATCCTGGATCGGATGAAACTGGGAGGAGAAGACCCGCGCGCCCTGGTGGTCGCTCCCACACGCGAGCTGGCCCTGCAGGTGGCGGGAGAAGCGGTCAAGCTCGGCGCGCACCGGCAAGCCCGGATTGCGGCCATCTACGGAGGCACCGGGCTGGGCTCCCAGAAGAACCAGCTGCTGTCTGGCGTCGATCTGGTCGTGGGGACCCCCGGACGCCTCATCGATTTCATCCAGCAGACCTATTTGCGGCTCTCGCGGGTCCGGTATCTGGTCCTGGACGAGGCCGACCGGATGCTGGACATGGGGTTCATCAAGGATGTGGAGTTCATCGTGTCCCGGGCTCCGTTGTCGCGCCAGACGCTTCTGTTCTCCGCGACGTTGCCTCCCGAAATCCTGGCGCTCGCCGATCGGTTCATGTTCGATCCGGTGCGGGTCGAGGTGGAGAGGCCGTTGCTCACGGCACAGAATATCGAACAAACCGTTTTCATGGTGGACGATGTCCGGGACAAGATGCGTGTGCTCCGGGGCATACTCAGAAACAAGGTGACCGAGCAGGCGCTGGTGTTTGTCTCCACCCGGGAGATGACCGTGGAGGTCGCCGAACAGCTGCGTCGCGACGGGGAGCAGGCGGCCTCGATCTCGTCTCTTCTCTCACAGACCAACCGGGAGCGGGTGCTGAGCGGGTTCCGGGACCGGTCCTTCCGGGTCCTGGTGGCAACCGACGTGGCCGGGCGCGGGTTGGACATCGATTCCATCAGCCATGTGATCAATTTCGATGTTCCCGGCGTTCCTGACGACTATGTGCATCGGGTGGGCCGCACGGGCCGGGCCGGCCGGAAGGGGCGCGCTATCACGCTGGTGGGCCGCCGGGACCGGCCTTTGCTCGCCAATATCGAAGCGCATCTGGGCGTGCACCTGAGCCGTGAAACCTCGAAGGCCGCCGCTCCCTCGCCGGGCCGGGCGAAACGCGGCGGAGCGAGGGCAACGGAGGACAGGGGAAGAGGGCGAGGCGGATCGCGAGGCCCGGGCAGGCGGCGCGAAAGGGGCTCCGGAAGCGGGCGGCGGGGGCGACATGGTCGTGGACCCAAGAAGCCTGCCGGGGGGCGAACCACCCGGTAGGAGAGGCGAACGCGGGTTCGATTGATGGCTTGAAATGATTGCATGGAAAGGAGTTCGCGTCTTGACACCTCTTCTGGGCCGTGATATAAGTCACCGCCCCGCGGAGCTCTTGAGAGGTCGAGGGAAGGGTTTCTCGTGGGGCGTCGACAAGTGGTAAGTCACCGGTCTTTGGAACCGGCCATCGGAGGTTCGAATCCTCCCGCCCCAGCCAGCCGCTTGTTTTTGGCCCATGAGCCGGGTTTCCGGCCGGCCGTATCGAGGATGACAAGGTCATGTCACTGAGAGGCGCGCAGATCAAGATCTTCTCCGGCCAGGCTCATCCGGATCTGGCCAGGGACATTCTCAACTACCTGGATTTGCCCATGGGCCGCGTGAACCTGGTCCGATTCCCGGACGGGGAGTCCTATTGCCAGTTTCAGGAGAATGTCCGGGGTGCCGATCTTTTCATCATCCAGCCGACCTGTTTTCCTGTCAACGAGAACCTGATGGAGCTGCTGCTGATGCTGGATGCAGCCAAGCGCGCTTCGGCGGAGCGGATCACGGCCGTGATGCCTTACTATGGGTATGCCCGCCAGGATCGCAAGGACAAGCCCAGGGTCCCCATCTCGTCCAAGCTGGTGGCCGATCTGCTCGCTGCGGCCGGCGCCAATCGCATCCTGGCCATGGACCTGCATGCTCCGGCCATCCAGGGGTTCTTCGATATCCCCGTGGATCACCTCTTCGCCTCCCCCGTTCTGGTGGAGGAGGTCCAGAAGATGAAGCTGAAGGACCTGTCTGTGGTGTCCCCTGATGCCGGCGGCGTGGAGCGGGCCCGCGCCTACGCCAAGCGTCTGGGTGCGGACCTTGTCATCGTGGATAAGCGCCGGGCGGGAGCCGCCACCAGCAAGGTGATGCACGTGATCGGCGAGGTCGAGGGCCGGACGTGCCTCATCGTGGACGATATCATTGCCACGGCGGGAACTCTGGTCGGAACCTCCCGGGCTCTCATCGAGAACGGCGCCGCCAGGGTCCTGGGATGCTTCTCGCACGCGGTCTTGGCCGGGCCGGCCATGGAACGTATCCGGGAGGCCAAACTGTCCGAGTTGATTGTGACCAACACCATTCCACTGGCCGAAGAAAAGGTGCAGGCGGCCCAGATCCATGTGGTGAACATCGCGTCATTGCTGGGTGAGGCGATCGTGCGGATCCACAACAATTCATCCGTTTCCAGCCTTTTCGTGTGACCAGGGAAGAGACCCTTCCAGCGGAGGAGAGATGGGCAGCGTTGTCATCGAGGTGGAGGAAAGAAGCGCGCGGGGGAAGAATGCATCGCGCCGCTTGCGCCGCAGTGGAAGAATTCCCGCGGTTCTCTATGGCTCCGGGAAACCGGTCCTCTCCGTGACCGTGGATCCGAAGGCCATCGAGGGTGTGCTGTACTCGGGAGCTGGCGAGAATGCCTTGATCGAGCTGCACCTCAAGGGCAAGAACCTGCAGCGTCAAGCCATGATCAAGGAGTATCAAACGGATCCCGTCTCGGGAGATGTCCTGCACGCTGATTTTGTCCGCATCGATCTGGACACGCGGGTGGAGGTCTCGGTGCCGGTGGCGGTCCGCGGCACGGCGCCCGGCGTGAAGGAGCAGGGGGGCCTGCTCGAGATGGTCCATCGGCAGCTGAAGATCCAGTGCCTCCCGGGCGATATTCCCGAGCATGTGGATGTCGATATCAGCACTCTTCGGATCGGCGACCAGGTGCGAGTGCAGGACCTGAAGATGGGTGGAACCATCGTCCTGCAGGAAAAGCCCGACACGGTCGTGGTCACGGTGACGCCGCCCAGGCTGGCCGAGGAAGTGGAAACAGAGGCCGAGGCGGCTGAGGTGGCCGCTGAGCCGGAAGTCATCCTCAAGGGAAAGAAGGAGGACGCAGAGAAGGGCAAGGCAGAGGGGGAGGGCAAGGCAGAGGGAAAGGGCGCCAAGTAGGTCCCCTTCCGGCGTTCTCCTGGTGATGCAGGGAGTTTCGTGTGGATCCTCCTGGGGCTCGGGAATCCCGGCTCGTCCTACGCAAACAACCGCCATAACATCGGTTTCTGGTGCGCCGATGAGCTCGCCCGGCGGGCCGGCGTCCGCTTGCGGCGGGCCGGAGAGCACGCGCGGGAGGCGGTCGGGCAGGTGGCCGGTGAACCCGTTGTGCTGGTCGAGCCGAGAACCTTCATGAACCGTTCCGGATTGGCCGCCCGCTGGGCGCTATCCTGGCATGGGATGTGTGTCCAGGACCTGATTGCCGTGCACGATGACGTGGATCTGCCGCTGGGAACCCTGCGCATCAAGCAAGGAGGTGGGCATGGAGGGCATAACGGGCTGCGCTCCATCATCGATGAGCTGACAGCGGATTTCATCCGGGTCCGGCTGGGGATCGGTCGGCCTTCTTCCCGCCGGGAGGATTTGGCGGAGTGGGTTCTGTCTGATTTCGACGCGGCTGAACATCAACACGGCCGCGAACTCGCCGTAAGAGGAGCCGACGCGGTGGAGACCATCTTGATCTCCGGCGTGACGGCCGCCATGAACCGATTCAACGCCTCCTCAGGACAGGAGCAAGTGAGGACCGACTAGATGAGTACTCAAGAGCTGTTGATGAACCTGGTACCCGTGCTTGGCGGAGTCGGCTTGGCCATCGCCGGCATCCTCTACATGGTGGTCCGGCGCGCCCCGGTGGGAACCGATCGCATGAGAGAGATCTCGGACGCGATTCACCAGGGGGCCATGGTGTTCCTGCGCCGCGAATATACCATCCTCCTGGTCTTCATCTCGCTGGTGTTCGTGCTCCTGTCCGGAGCCGTGGGCATGAAGACCGGCGTCGCCTTTCTCGCCGGAGCCATTTCTTCGATGCTGGCCGGCTTCATCGGCATGAAGGCGGCCACCCGCGCCAATGTCCGGACATCGGAAGCGGCTCGTTCCACAGGCCAGGCGATGGCTCTGGAAGTGGCGTTCACCGGCGGATCGGTCATGGGGCTTGCGGTGGCCAGCCTCGGCCTTCTCGGGGTCGGAGGGTTCTTTCTTCTCTACGGCCATCCGGACACCGCCAGCATCATCAACGGGTTTGCCATGGGGGCGTCCTCGATTGCTCTCTTCGCGCGGGTCGGGGGCGGCATCTACACCAAGGCGGCGGACGTGGGAGCCGATCTCGTCGGCAAGATCGAGGCCGGCATTCCCGAGGATGATCCGCGCAATCCCGGCGTCATTGCCGACAACGTGGGCGACAACGTGGGCGATGTGGCGGGTATGGGCGCGGATATCTTCGAGTCATATGTCGGTTCCATCGTCGCCACCATCGCCATCGGGGCGACCCTTTTCGGCGGCGCACTCAAGCGTTTGCTGGACCCGGGCCGGGCCGACCTGGGGGATGCGGTGCTCAAGGAGGCGCTCATGGCCCTGCCCCTGCTTCTCGCCGCCATCGGGCTGCTGGCCTCCCTGGTGGGCATTGCCTCCATGCGCCTGCTCAAGAACATCAATCCGGCCGGGGCTCTGCGCTACGCAACGTTCATCGCCGCGGGCCTGTTTCTGGCGGCATCGTGGGTGGTCATCGATCTTCAGCCCATATCCAATCGCATCTTCTGGGCCGTTTTCTGGGGAACCCTGGGCGGAGTGCTCATCGGCCTGTTCACCGAGTACTACACGTCCATGGCGCCCATCCGGCGCATTGCCCACGCTTCCCGCACCGGTCCCGCCACCAATATCATCAACGGGCTCGCGGTCGGTCTGGAGTCCACTGCCCTGCCCGTGCTCGCCATCTGTGCGGTCATCATGGTGGCGAACCATGTGGCCGGCCTTTACGGCATCGGCCTTGCCGCGGTCGGCATGCTGGCAACGGTGGGCATCACCATGAGTGTGGATGCCTACGGGCCTGTGGCCGACAACGCCGGTGGTATCGCGGAGATGGCCGGCCTGGGTCCCGATGTCCGCAGGATCACCGACGGTCTCGATGCGCTGGGCAACACCACCGCCGCCATGGGAAAGGGGTTCGCGATCGGGTCGGCTGCCTTGACGGCGCTGGCCCTCTTCTCAGCCTATGCCCAGGCCGTGAACCTGGCCATTATCCACCGGCTGAAGACCCTGGGCGGCCAGGCTCCCGCCGGCCGCTACGTTGAGTACGCAGCCGCTGTCGCCCGCGGAGATGCGCCGCTTCAGGTGGTGATCACGAACCCACCGGTGGTCATTGGCCTCTTTCTCGGCGGCATCCTGCCGTTCTTGATCGCGGCGATGACCATGACGTCGGTGGGGCGCGCGGCAGGCCGCATGGTGGGGGAGATCCGGCGCCAGTTCCGGGAGATCCCCGGACTCCTGGCCGGTGAACCGGGAGTGTTCCCCGATTCAGCCCGGTGCGTGGAGATTTCCACGGCGGCGGCGCTGCGCGAAATGATTGTGCCCGGGCTGACAGCGGTCGCCTCGCCGGTGGCGGTCGGCTTTCTTCTGGGTCCCGAGGCGCTGGGGGGGATGCTGGCGGGCGCCACCCTGGCGGGCGTTCTTCTGGCGCTCATGATGGCCAATGCCGGTGGCGCCTGGGACAACGCCAAGAAAGCCATTGAAAAAGGCGAGATCAAGGGGGAGCAGAAGGGGAGCGAGGCCCATATGGCGGCCGTGGTGGGCGATACGGTGGGTGATCCCTTCAAGGACACTTCGGGCCCGTCCATGAATATTCTCATCAAGCTCATGTCCGTGGTCTCCCTGGTCATTGCTCCGCTCCTGGCCTAAGGGGGACACGGACCGCATGGACACCGCGCCGGGAGACCTGCTAAGATAAATGTTTCTCACACTCCTTGCTCCGTCCAAGGACGCCTTGCCCGAAGAGACGGGGTTTCAGCCAGAGGGAGATCGAATGCGCCGTTACGAAACCATCTTCGTTGCTGATCCTGGCCTTCCCGACGAGGACGTCGAAGCTCTTCATGGGGTCTTCGCGGATGCCATCACGGGCCGGAACGGAGCCGTGCTCAAGGTGGAGAACTGGGGCAAGAGGAAGCTGGCCTACGAGGTCCGCAAGCAAAGAGAGGGGCACTATTTGCTTCTCGAGTATTCCTGCCCTGATGCCTCACTCCCCCACGAGATTGAACGGCGCCTTCGCCTCCATGAGAAGGTGTTCAAGTTCCTCACGGTGCGCATCGACAACGACAAGAAGCGCCTGGCCTGGGAGGTCAAACAGGCGGAGAAAGAGAAGGAGCGCGCCGCGCGCCGCGAGGCGGAAAGGCATCTCGAGGACAGGAAACCCTCCCCGGGCGCCGCACCCGCCGCCCCGGTGCCGGCCGCGCCGCCGTCCCATCCTGTGGAGGAGGTCGAGACATGAAGAGATCTCCCGCGGCCAAGAAGCGCAAGTCCTCGCGGAGCAAGCTGCTATTCAAGCGCCGGAAGTTCTGCAAGTTCTGTGATGACAAGGTTTCCTGGATTGATTACCGAGAGCCTCGCTTGCTGAATAACTACATTCCCGAGCGGGCCAAGATCCAGCCGCGGCGCACCTCGGGCACCTGTGCAACTCACCAGCGCCAGTTGCGTCAGGCCATCCAGCGGGCTCGGAATATCGCGCTCCTTCCGTTCACGATGGAATGACGGGGCAGCCGGGAGAGCGAGCATGAGAATCCTGCTCAAGGAGACCGTGGACAACCTGGGGAAGGCAGGCGAGCTGGTCGAGGTGGCGAACGGCTACGCGCGCAATTTCTTGCTTCCCAAGGGGCTGGCATTGACGGCCACGCCGGGCAACCTGAAAAATTTCGAGGCCTGGCGCAAACGCCGTGAGGTGCTCAAGCTCAAGGAGAAAGAAGCTGCTGAGGCCCTGGCCCAGAAGATGACCCGGATACCTTTGCAACTGGCCCACAGGGCCGGTGATACAGAGACTATCTATGGGGCGGTCACGTCCGCCGAGATTGCCTATGCTCTGGAGGAGAAGGGGATCGAGATCGACCGCCGTTGCATCCGCCTGGAAAACCCCATCAAGTCTCTCGGGACCTATCACGTTGCCGTCAAGCTGCACCCGGAAGTGACGGCCCAGTTGACGGTCGACGTGATCAGGGAAGAAGTCTGAGGACATGGCGGCGCCTGCTTCCGCCCGGTCAGAGCCCGGCCATCGATTGAGCCCGGCCGAGACCAGGGCGCCCTTCATTCCCTGCTTCATCGCCTGGCTGGTGCCCGGGGCGGGCCATCTGATGCTGGGCCGCGTGACCCAGGCTCTTGTCTTTGCCGCGGTCGTCGGCTTGACCTTCTTCACCGGTCTGGCTCTTGAAGGGACGGTTTACGCGTTTGATCGAGAGCAGCCGCTGTCCTATCTGGCGACCCTGGCTGACCTGGGGGTGGGGCCTCTGGATCTTTGGGCCCGGGCGGATACCTACGGTTCCCTGCGCTTCCGGGTGCCGGATTCCCAGGTCGATCCCGTCACCCGGGCCAAGATTCTCCGCCGGCTCCGGCAGCGGGTCAGCGCTCAGACTCACACCTATGGACGGACCTTTCTCCTGACGGCGGGTCTCATGAACCTCCTCCTGGTCCTCGATGTCTACGATTACTGCATCGGGCGGAAGGGCGCGCTTCTCCGCCCCGAAGCCGGTCCCCAGGATACCGCCCCGGCCCAGGGCGGAGGGTAGGGGCGTGAGTCACCTTCTCTTGATGGGGCTGCATGCCCTGCTGGTGGGGGTCTTTTTTGCCTTTCTCACCCAGACCCGTCCGGCCAGGCGATGGAAGGTTTTTCTGTTCATCTTCTGTGGAATGTTGCTGGGCGCCCTGGCCCTGGCCTGGTTCATGTATCCGTACCCGGTCCAGGGTGCGCCCTGACCATGCGCTGGATCAAGCTGTGGGCGCCGGTGGCCGGCATCGCTCTCTTCATGGTTCTGCTCTCCCACATGTCCCACCCCCCCAGACCATCGGGGGTGGCGGACTGGCTCCTGCACGGGCTGGAATACGCCGCCCTGGGATTCGCACTCCTCCGGGCCCTCGGTGGAGGGCTTCGGCTGCGGGTCCCGTGGAAGATCCTTCCCTGGGCACTGGCGCTGGGGATCCTGTTCGGAGCCCTGGATGAATTCCATCAGTCGTTTATCCCCTTCCGGCAGGCCGATCTCAAGGATCTGGCCGCCGACGCGGCAGGCACTTTGGCGGGGGCCGTGATTGCGGTTTTCGTTTCCGGCTCGCTCGCCGGCGCGCGAACCGAATCACGCGCGGCGGCGCCGGCCCTCTCCCTCACGCTGGTCACCGGGCCGGGATGCCCTCTCTGTGAAGAAGCCCGTGTGATCCTGGAACGGATCAGACAGCGCATCTCCCTGTGCCTGGAGGAACGTTCCATTGCTGACGAACCCGAGCTCATGTCGCTGTATGGAGAACAAATCCCGGTCGTACTGGTGAATGGCCGCCGTGTCGCAAACGGACGGGTCGACGAAGGCAGGCTGGTGGCCAGTTTGAAGTCCCGTGTGGGACGGCCGGCATGACCCGGGCCTTGAGAATCGCCGTCGTGGCCGGTGACGGCATCGGTCCGGAGGTCACCCGTGTTGCGCTCAGGGTGTTGCAGCAGGTGTCCGCCTCCAGCGGCCGGGAGATTCAGTTCCAGGAATTTCCGTTCGGCGCAGATCATTATTTGCGCACCGGAGTGACTCTGCCCCCGGAGACGCTGGAGGAATGGAAGGGGTTCGATGCGATCTTCATGGGGGCATTCGGCGACCCACGTGTTCCGGATATGCGGCACGCTGCCGATATTCTGCTCGGGACCCGCTTTCAGCTCGACCTGTACGCAAATGTCAGACCTGTGCGCTGCCTGGATGACCGCCTTTGCCCCCTGAAGGGGAAGACCTCCGGCGATGTGGATATGGTGGTGTTCCGGGAGAACACCGAAGGCCTCTATGTGGGCATGGGCGGGAACTTCAAGAAGGGGTCGGCCGATGAAATCGCCATCCAGGAGGACCTGAACACCCGCAAGGGTGTGGAGCGAATCATTCGGAAGGCCTTCGATCATGCCGTGGCTCACCAGAAGTCCAAGGTCGTCATGTCGGACAAGGCCAATGTTCTCACCTATGGCCACGATCTCTGGCAGCGGGTTTTCAGGGACGTGGGCGCCCAGTATCCGGGAATCGAAGCCTCACACCTCTACGTGGATGTTCTGGCCATGCAGATGCTGCGCCGGCCCGAAGCTTTCCAGGTGATTGTCACCTGCAACATGTTCGGAGACATTGTCACGGACCTCGGCGCGGCGCTCCAGGGCGGCCTGGGCATGGCGGCCAGCGGCAACATTCATCCCGGACAGATATCCATGTTCGAGCCGGTTCACGGCTCGGCGCCCAAGTATGCGGGCGAGGATGTGGCGAATCCCATGGGAGCTGTCCTCACGGCGGCGCTGATGGTGGAACACCTGGGCGAGGAGACGATGGCGGCGCACATCGAGAGAGCCGTGAAGAAGTGCATTCAGTCGGGCCGCACCACCCGGGATCTGGGCGGCGTCCTGGGAACGCGCGCGGTGGGCGAGGCGATCTGTTCGGCCCTGGAGGATTAGCCTTTTTTCGGCGCCAGCGCGCGCACGGAAACGGCGACTCCGGTTTCCGAATTCACCGTGACCTTGACGGTCATGCCCGCCTTGAGGGAGGAGACCAGGTCCAGGCCGCCCTTCTGCTTTTTCACCCGGATCTTGGTTTTCGGGCTGAGGTTGACCTTGACCTTCTTCTCCGTCTTGGACTCGCTCAGGTAGAGGATCTTTTCTTCGGCGTCTGCACGGACGACCGTTCCGATCACGGTCTTGAAGGCGGATGCATGCTCTGAAACCGTGCTGTGGGGGTTGGCCCTGTCCTTAGAATGGTCCGTTCCGTAGTCGCGCATCTGAGCCGGGGCCAGCGTGGCCACGGGGAGGAGGACGACACTCAGAAAGGCGAGGCGGCTCAGGAGGGGCGTTTTCATGGAAGCTCCTTTCTCAGGGACACGATAAGCACTCCAGATGTTAGCATCTCCTATCCGGGCGGACTGGACGGAAGGGAATGTCCGGCCGGCCTGGAAGCGTTGAAGGGATCCATGGTGGACCTGATGTCGGGTGCCTGGTCATGAGAGAGAAGAGATGGCTGGGTGTCGCCTTGGGTGCGGCGGTGTTGCTGGGCGCGCTGCTGGGCGCTGCGCCTCCCCGGCAGACGGAGCGCCATCGCCACCCGCCCCTCGAGTGGCGGGTGGCGGAAGGCGTGGAGGGCCTCGAGCCGGCCGCGCCGGTGCGGGTGCTGGTGGCCGACAGCATTCCGATCAGTGCCGTGAACGAGAGGTACGGCTTGGTGCAATCGGTGGTGTACCTGTATCACCACCGGCAGCCCGGCGCCGACCGGATCGATGGGGTGGCGCAGCGCTCCGGCTTGACGTTGACGCGGGCCGGGCCGGAGACCCAGGATCCGGTTCTTTCCGGCGAGATGCGCGTGAGCCTGGAGATCCCGGGAATGGAAGACGACGACTATGCGGTGGGCATCTTTCTGGGGCGTCCCGTGAAGGTCAACGGCGTGCCCGAGACCCGGGTGGACGGCGTGGAGTCCGACACCATCCAGCCCGGGGCTTTGCGGGTGGACCAGGATGATCTCGAAGATCGGAGGAGGTGGGCCCCCGACACGCTCATTCTTCCCGGTCAAGAACGGATCGTCTGGGAGGGCACCTTGCCTCTCCGCGTGGACCGCATTTACGCGGATTACCTGGCCATCCGGGCCGGGAGCCGGAACGGTTCGTCCGCGCCCGAGCGGAGGGGTGTCCGCCTGGACACACCGGAAGGCGGAATCCTGGACATCCCTCCCACCTTGACGCCGAAGAGCGGCCTCGAGAGACTGGTCAGCACGGGTGTCGCGGTGGTGCGCCCGGAGGGTGCCCGGCTCCGCTCCATCAAGCTTCTCCAGGGCCATCTCAATCTGATCCGGATCGAGGCGGCCTTGGATGCCACCGGCGGGTACGGGATCGAGGTGACTCTGGAAACCGAGCCCCTGCCGCCGCCGGGAGAAGGACTCTAGTCGTAGTAACCCGAAGGAGCGTGCACGCGCAAGCCACGGCGGGCCATCCTGAAGTGCAGCCGATGCCGCCGGGGCGGCCCTTCTTTCTCCGGTGCGAAGACGACTCGGTAGCGTCCCTTGAGGTGGCTGGCCAGTTTCTCGAATGTGGGCACAATGTCGCTGGGATCCCGGATGGTCCACTCCTCCCCCCCGGTGTCCCGGACCAGGGTTCGCATGCGCTTCAGCAGCCGTGTGGAATAGGACCAGTCTCCGGCCGGTCTGCGGCCGAAGCGGATCAGGTCGATGCGGATGTTGGCCCGCTGGATGACTTCGGCGACCTTCTTGTAGGAGAGCTCGCTGCCGGTGTCGAAAGTATCTGTGAAGACGGCGATGGAGCGCTGGCCCGGTTGCACATTGATGGATTCCACCGACCGCGCCAGGGCGTCGTAGAGATGGGAGCCGTATGGTCTCAGGTCCGGCAAGTCGTCCTGAAACCGGAACGTCAAGATGGTGGATCGATTCCCGATGTGGTCGGTGCCGAAGGGGGCGATCGTCTGGGTGGAACCGGCGAAAACGCTGACCTCCGTGCCGTCATCCGAGCTCATGAAAGAAATGAAACGGCTGGCAGCCCGGCGGATCTCGGGAAAATAGGGCACCGTGCTGCCGGACACATCCAGGAGAAGCTCGACCGCCAGGGGACGCTGGTCGAGAGCCACCTGAACCAGCGCTTCCTTGGCCCCATCGACTCTCATTTCGAAATCGCTGCGTTGAAGATCCCTGACGGGATTCTTGCGCCGATCGAGCACTCCAACCAGGAGGAGTTCCTTGGCGACGCGCCCCGTCCGCACATCCATTTCTTCGATGAAGCTCACGTACCGGGTGGTCGCGAAATCAGCGGCCAGGCGGCCCTGGTCATCCACGGCCTCCGCCCTCAAGGTATGCGACCTGAAAGACTGGCCGGCGTCGAAGGTGGTCTCGTAAGGCGGCGAGGCGAGGACCGCCACCTTCCGTCCGTTCACGAACAATCGCACCTGGACAATGCGCCGGCCGGTGGCGGCCTCCGCCTTGACGGCAAACCGGGTCGGGCCCGCGACGACCTGGTGTGGCGGCGGGGCGATGATCTGGACCCGGAGGGCGGAAGAGGACGGCTGCGTGGTTTCCTCTTGTGGGCGGGCGCTCCCATCGGGCGCGGTTGCAAGAAGAACCAGGAGCAGGAGGCTGGATGCCATGGGGCGGCTCATCCTGGCGCGACCTCCTTGCGGCGCCCGATCGGCGGCCCGGCCGCCTCCAGCACGGGGTTCTGGCCCGGAAGGAGGCGGCCACCGGAGAGGGCCAGCAGGTTCTGGCGGACCGTTTCTGCAAACTCGCGGTCGGTCCGCCGTCCCTCTCCGGGCGGTAGATGAGATGGGCCCGGCGAGAAGAGGGTCTGGCCGAAGAGAACCTCCACGGGACGGGCTCTCGGCAGGGCGCACCCCGGAGGCCAGGCATCGAATGCGCCCAGCAAGGCGATGGGAAGCACCGGGGATCCGGTGACACGGGCCAGGTGGGCGAAGCCGCGCCTGAAGGGCAGGACGCGGCCGTCAGGGCTTCGCTGCCCCTCGGGGAAAAGTTCCAGAATGTCGCCGGCGCGGAGCAGGCGGAGAACGGTCTTCACCGTTCGCACCGGAAAATCGTCTCCAACGGGCATTCCGCCGAAGTACCGGATCCCCGGGCCCAGGAGAGGATGGTCCATGTACGGGCGATAGACCAGGTAGCGCGGCCGGAGACGCAAGGCGGCGCCGATGAGAAAGGGGTCCAGGTATGACGGGTGGTTGGCAACCAGAAGGAGAGGGCCGCTCTCGGGGACGCGCTCCAGACCGCGGTACCGAACGCGAAAAACCATGCCCGACACGGCACGAACCAGCCCGCGCAGCAGAGGGTAGGCAAGGCGTGAGCGGGCAGCACGGGATCTGGAATACGGATGGCCCAAGGGCATGAGTCTCCAAACGCCTCCCCCCTCCGAAAGCAAGCGTAAGCGGGCCCCGGTTGCCTTGTCAACGGAACATGCCGGGGAACATGCCGGGCCTGCGAGATTGATTCGCCCCGAGAGGACGTGTTAGGCTTCGTCGCCCGCCGGTCACGCCGGGGCCGAAGGGCGGGTCTTTGGTGACTCAGCCTCCGGAGAGCTTTCGATTGAATCTCAAGGAACTCCAGCAGCTCATCGCCTTCATTTCGAGGAGTGATTTCACGCGCTTCGAGATGGAGAACGAGGGGTTCAAGCTCAAGCTGGCTCGCGGCCAGGGCGATCGCCTCCGGACGACTCTGGCGGAGCCATCCGCGGTTACCTCCGGCCCGGACCCGGAACCCTTGCCTCCGGAGCAGGCCGCCGCACCGCCGGGCCCGCTGGCCGGCGAGGAGCTCCACGAAGTCAAGTCGCCCATCGTGGGCACCTTCTACCGTGCGTCCAACCCAGAAGCCGATCCGTTCGTGGAGACGGGATCCATTGTCAAGCGTGGGCAGCCTCTCTGTATCGTCGAGGCCATGAAGCTCATGAACGAGATCGAGTCCGACGTCGAGGGTGAAGTGGTCGAGATCCTGGTGGCCAATGGTCAACCGGTCGAGTACGGGGAAGTCCTCTTCCGGTTACGTCCCATCGCCGCCTGAACATCGACCCGGCGATCCATGCGGATGGGCTCGGCATGTTCAAGAAGATCCTAATTGCCAATCGCGGAGAAATTGCCCTGCGGGTCATCTGGGCCTGCCGGGAACTGGGCATCAAGACCGTCGCCGTGCATTCGGAGGCCGACAATGATTCGCTGCATGTCAAGTTCGCCGATGATGACGTGTGCATTGGGCCGGCACGCGCGTCGGAGTCGTATCTGAACGTGAGCGCGCTCATCGCCGCGGCCGAGATCACGGGCGCCGACGCGATTCACCCTGGCTACGGCTTTCTGGCGGAATCCGCCCATTTCGCCGAGGTGTGCGACGCTTGCAATCTGACGTTCATCGGTCCCAGCCCGAAAGTGATGTGGTTGATGGGGGACAAGGCCCGGGCGCGGGAAACCATGGCTCGCGCCGGAGTCGTCTGTGTTCCCGGCTCCGGGATCATCGAGCGCGAGGCCGAGGCCGAGGCAGCCGCCGAGCGGTTCGGGTTTCCGTTGCTGATCAAGGCGGCGGCGGGCGGCGGCGGGAAAGGGATGCGGGTGGTGGGCAGCCGCGAGGAGCTGCTCCACCGCCTTCCCCAGGTCAGGAACGAAGCCGGACAGGCCTTTGGCTCCGACGCGGTCTACCTGGAGAAGTATCTGGATCGCCCGCGCCACGTGGAGTTCCAGATCTTCGGCGACGGGACGGGGCGCGTGGTCCACCTGGGCGAGCGGGAATGTTCCATCCAGAGACGCCACCAGAAGCTCATCGAGGAGTCGCCGTCGCCGGCGCTGGACGACGTCCTCCGGCGGAAGATGGCAACCGCAGCCGTCAAGGCGGCGCGGACCGTTCACTATACCAATGCGGGTACGGTGGAGTTTCTCTTGGATGAAAACCGAGATTTTTTCTTCATCGAGATGAATACGCGTATCCAGGTGGAGCATCCGGTGACGGAGGGGGTCACGGGGACCGACCTGGTGAAGGAGCAGATCCAGGTGGCCAGTGGCGAACCGCTGTCATTCCGGCAGGAGGATGTCAGCCTGCACGGACATGCCATGGAGTGCCGGATCAATGCCGAGGACCCGGAGACCTTCGTTCCCAGCCCCGGCAGGATCACGGCCTTTCACATTCCCGGGGGCCCCGGCCTGCGGGTGGACACGGCGGCCCACACCGACTGCGTGATCTCCCCTTATTACGATTCCATGATTGCCAAGGTCATCACCCGGGGCGGCAGCCGGGAGGAAGCGCTGTCGCGCATGCGGCGTGCCCTGGACTCCTTCATTGTCGAGGGCATCAAGACCAGCATGTCTCTGCAGCTCCGCATTCTTTCCGATCCCGACTTCATCGCCGGCCGGTTCGATATTCATTTCCTGGAGCGCTTCCTCGCCCGCTCAGGCGCCCGAGGTGGCCTTGAAGGAGGAGAGGGCGGGAAGACGTCCACCCCGGCAGTGTGAACCGCCCACGGGTGGGGAGGCGAGGTGGCAAGAAGACGTGAGGAGTTCAGCAGCCGGTGGGGCCTGATCCTCGCCTCCCTGGGAATGGCCGTGGGGACGGGAAATATCTGGCGCTTCCCTCGGGTCGTGGCGGAGAACGGCGGTGGATCCTTTCTTCTTCCCTGGCTCCTGGCCCTTTTCTTCTGGTCGATTCCTCTCCTCATGGTGGAGTTCGCCATCGGGAAGACGACCCGGAAGGGAACCATCGGGGCGTTCGCCCGGCTGCTGGGGAAGCGGTTCGCGTGGATGGGAGGTTTCGTCGGCGTTTGTACCCTGGCCATTCTCTTTTACTACTCGGTGGTGACGGGCTGGTGCCTGCGTTACTTCTTGTCAGCGGCCCTGGGCCGCCTGAGTGGAGACACGGAGTCTTTCTGGACCTCCTTCGCCGACGCCGGGGGATGGGAGCCCGTGCTGTTCCATGGCCTGGCGCTGGGGCTGGGCCTGATCATCATCGACCGGGGAGTGGTCAGGGGCATCGAGAGGGCGAACCGGGTGCTGATCCCGGCTCTCTTCCTCTTGCTCGGCGTGGCAGCGTTCCGTGCCGTGACGCTGGAGGGCGCGGCCCGCGGGCTGGAGTTCTTGTTCCGCCCCGAGCTCCACCGCCTCGCCGACCACCGGATCTGGCTGGCGGCTCTCTCCCAGTCGGCATGGTCCACGGGAGCGGGGTGGGGGCTGATCCTGACCTATGCGTGCTACATGCGCCGGGACGAGGACATCCCGCTGAATTCCCTGGTGGCGGGGCTGGGAAACAATTCGGCCTCCCTCCTGGCGGCCATGGCCATCCTCCCCACGGTCTTTGCGTTTCTCTCCACCCAGGAGGCCCTCTCGGTCATGAAATCGGGCAACAACGGGCTGGCTTTCATCTGGATTCCCCGCCTCTTCGCCCGGATCCCCGCCGGAGGCGTCTTCGTGACCGTGTTCTTTCTGGCCCTGAGCGTGGCGGCTCTCTCTTCCCTCATCGCCATGCTCGAGCTGGGCGTCCGACTGTTCATGGACGCGGGGTTGAGCCGCCGGCGGGGGATCGTCGTGGTGGGATCGACCGCGTTCCTGCTGGGAATTCCCTCGGCCCTGTGGATGTCCGTGTTCGAGAATCAGGACTGGGTTTGGAGCGTCGGCCTGATCGTGTCGGGCGCCTTCGTGGCGTTCGCGGCGTTGCGCTACGGCGTGGATCGCTTCCGGCAAGAGTGTATCAACGGTTTGGGCTCCGACCTGCGGGTCGGCAAGTGGTTCAATATTCTGCTGGTCGCGGTGATTCCCCTGGAATTCGGAGCAATGCTAGCCTGGTGGTTCTTTCTTTCGGTGACCGACTTCGATCGAACAGGATGGTGGAACCCATTTCATGTCAGTTCTGTGGGAACCTGCCTCTTGCAGTGGGGAGTGGTTCTCTCCTTGCTGGGGCTGTTCAACGCCCGGCTGGCGCGCTGGAGCCATTCATGAGTCGTTCCGCCTGGATCGCCATGGGGACCATCCTGGTCCTGGTGTGGGGGGGGTTCGCGGCCGCCGTGGGGCTGGCGATTTCGTACGAACGGAGAAAACATGAAAACCGCGCCCCGCGGACCTGTCCTCCCGGGCCGCCCGTTCCAGGGAAAGGGAGCTGATGGTGGAACGAGACGGGTCGGCTGCGGGACGAGGCGAATGGCGTAACCGCGCGGGTTTTGTGCTCGCGGCCGCCGGTTCCGCGATTGGCCTGGGGAACATCTGGCGTTTTCCTTCCGAGACCGCGCGCAACGGCGGGGCGGCTTTTCTGGTGGTTTATCTGGCCTGCGTGGCCTTGGTTGGCGTGCCGGTGATGCTTGCCGAGCTATCCATCGGCCGCCGCACGCGGCGGAATCCCGTCGGAGCCTTCATGATGCTGCGGCCGCGCACGGCCTGGCCGCTCCTGGGAGGACTTGGAGTCTTGACCGGGATTGCCATCCTTTCGTTCTATTCGGTGGTGGCCGGGTGGACGATCGGCTATCTGCTCAAGGCGGTCCGCGGGGATTTTTCCACGGTGGAGAAGGCTTCCCATGCCGAGAGCTTCTTCCGCCAGGCCGTGGGCAACGGGCACTGGAACCTTCTGCTCCACGGTCTGTTTCTCGCCTTGACGGTTTTCATCGTGGTCGGGGGGATCAAGAAGGGGATCGAGCTTGCCTCCCGGATCATGATGCCTGTGTTGCTGGTCCTGCTTCTGGGCCTGGTGTTTTTTTCCATCAGCCTGGAGGGCTCCGGGTCGGGCCTGTCGTTCTACCTGAAGCCGCACTGGAGCGATATCACGCCACAGGTCGTCGTCGCGGCAATGGGGCAGGCCTTCTTTTCTCTTTCCCTGGGAATGGGAGCCATGATCACCTACGGCTCGTACCTGAACCGGAAGGAGAACCTGCTCTCCTCCGCTTGTCTCGTGGCGGGGATGGACACTCTCATCGCTTTCCTGGCCGGGCTGGCCATCTTCCCCGCCTTCGCGGCGGCGGGAGCCAACCTGGAAGGTCTCGAGGGGGGAGCGGGCCTGATTTTTGTCGTGCTGCCCACGATCTTCTCCTCCATTCCGTTCCAGCCAATCGGCGGCATTCTGTTCGGCGGCGCCTTTTTTCTCCTGCTTTCCCTGGCTGCCCTCACCTCCACCATCTCGCTCCTGGAGGTGGGAGTTTCCTGGGCGGTGGACGAGTTGCGCTGGACCCGGCTCAAGGCGTCGATTCTCCTGGGCCTGGCCGCCTTCATGCTGGGGATCCCATCGGCCTTCGCCAATGGCGGAAGCCGGTTGTTCAGCGGAAAGCACTGGCTGGGCATGAATTTCATGGATGCCATGGCCATGATCTTTATCACGTACAGCCTCACGGTGGGCGCCTGGTTGATCTGCATCTTTGCCGGCTGGGTCTGGGGGACCAAGGCAGCCGCCGAGGAGGTGCGGGCCGGCTGCGAGAACGTGTCCCTGGTGCGTGCGTGGACCGTCCTGGTGCGCTATCTCTGTCCCCTTGCCATCGCCATCATCCTGGCGGTGATCTATTTCCGGCCCGGTGTCATCCCCACCTGATGGCCCCGTCTGGCTGATTGGCTTTCCGGGGGCCGGAAAGACCACCGTGGGCCGGCTGCTGGCTCGCTTGCTCGAGCGTCCCTTCGTCGACCTCGATACCCTCATCGAGGAGCAGGCGGGCTGTAGCATCGCACTCCTCTTTTCCCGGGAGGGCGAAGAGCAGTTCCGTCGGCACGAGATGCGGGCGGTGGCCGGCATCGTCCAGGGGAAAGGCCCGTCTCCGGTGGTGGCGTGCGGCGGCGGCCTGGTGAGCCGCAAGGCCAACCGGGAGCGGCTGGCGGCTTCCGGTCCCGTGTTCTGGCTGGATGTTCCGTGGGAAGAGGCGGCCCGGCGTTGCGCCCTCCAGGCCTCCCCCAGACCGTTGCTCGGCGACCCGGCCGCATTCCGCCGGCGTCTCCCGCGGCGCCTGTTCCACTACCGCGCCCTGGGGAGGCGGGTCGATGCGCGCCTGCCTCCCGGGGAGATTGCCGGACGGATCATGGAACTGCTCCAGCATCCTGGCGATTGAGACCGTCTCTGTCTCTTCATGGGACAGAGGGGCACCTGCACTGTCCTCTTCCGGGTCAGGGGAATCGACGCCCGCTCCGCCGCACGGGATACTGAGGAACGGACTCGCCTGGCATCCGGTTTGCTCACCCTCCGGCCGGCATGCAAAGGATCTCGAAACCGCGGACGGGCCGCTGGAGTCCCCCCGGGAGGGTCTTCTCCGGCCGGTTCCCGGCAAGACGCCGCCTGGGCGGGCCCCGCGGTCCTGGCCGGGTGGCGCCCACGGGGCAGAGGGGCTTCACGCTTCTGGAGACCTTGGTGGCCATGGTTGTTCTCAGCCTGGCCCTCATGTCGGCAGCTCGGCTCACGGTCGAGGCCGCACAGATCGTGGAGCGTGCGGTTCGGGGCACCGAGGCGCTGGCCCTTGCGTCCTCGGTGAGCGAGGTGCTGCAGGCGGCCCCGGCAGACGCTCCCTGGGTCGCTCCGGGAGGGGCGCTCGACCGGCCGGTCTCCTCCTCGGATGGCAAGTGGTTCCTGGATGCCGGCCGGTTTCAGGTCCGCTGGCGCGTCGAGAGCGCCGGGCCCTCCCTGCGACGCATTCATCTCGCCGTGGTGGACCGGTCCGCCAGCCGGGCCGCCGCGTCCATGGTCATCGAGAGTGTGCTTCTCAGGTCTTCCCGGTGAAGCCGGACAGAACGAGACAGGCCCAGTCCGGCTCGGTGCTCCTGGAGTCCCTGGTCTCCCTCGCCCTGGGGCTGATCGTGATCGCCGTGGCCTTGCCTTTGCTCCTCTGGTCGCGCTGTGCGGCAGCCGACACGGCGGATCGCGCCGCGCGGGCCGATGGCGCGCGGCTGTCCGTGCTGCGATTGATCCGCGAATCGCGACGGGCCGGGTTCGGACTGGCGGGCGAGATGGAGGCCTTCAGGGTCGCGGAGACCGGTGACCGGGTCTCCTTGGTTTTTCTCGAAGGGGGTTTCCGTGGCGGCCTTCCCGTGTTGGAGCCCGCCCCCTCCGGGGCCCGCTCGATCGTCCTGGGCGCCCTGGGGACGCTCCGCGCCGGGGACGAGGTGGCCCTGCGGGATCGGGAGGGGCGCTTCGCCTCCGGGAGGATCGAGAGATTGACCCGGGATCCGCTCACGGTGGTTCTGGCGGCGGGTCTTCCTTTTCCGGTGTCGCCCGAGAGTGGCGCGCGCCTTTATCGCGTGTGCCGGAGGGAATGGCTTCTGGCAGGCGGCGTCTTGCGAAGGGATGGACAGCCCATCCTGGATCCTCCCGTCGGTTTCTCCCTCACCGCCGGGGCCGGCGCCCCGGACGAGGCCTTATCCTGGGTGGTCGCCAGGGGGCTTGCCGGTTCGCCGGGAAGTGTGGCCGGGCCGCTCCTGATGGCACAGCTGACGGTGGGGAGCGGCCGCCCAGGCCAAGCGGCTCCAGGATCTCCGTGCGCCGGCCATGCGCTCCGGGAAGTCCGCCTTCCGGTGGTGGTCCAGCCCCAGCATGGCTGGCCGGAGAATCTCGCTGCGAGTCCGTTGCCATGAAACCGCCGGGTGCCGCGGGTGGAGCGCTTCCGGCGGCCCTGGTCCTGCTCCTGGTCTTGACCCTGGTGGCGACGCATCTGTCGTTGATGGCGCTGACCGCCCGGCTCGGCGTTGCCCGCGCCGCGGCCGGGGACCAGAGCTACCGGATCGCGGAGGGGCTGATCCTCCTGGCGGCCACCAAGAACGCGGGGGCGCTGGCCGCTTCCCTTGCGGATGGCACGCCTCTTGGCCTGGACATGGGGGTTCTGGGTCAACCGAGGTCCGCCGGGTCGGTCCGGGTCATGGATGACCTGGATGGTGACGGGGATCCGGCCGTGGACGCCAACGGAAGACTCTTCCTGACAGCGGAAGGCCGGTTTCCAGTGGGCGGGGTGATCCGCGCCAGCCGCCGGGTTCTGAGCCAGGAGGCCCTGGTGGGCGGGTTGACTCCCTTGCCGGCCGCCATCGTGGACTGCCAGGGCCTCGCGGCGATGTGCGGGGGGACGGCCGGGTGCCCGGTCCCGGCTTCCCGCGTGGACGGCGGCTCACGGCCCGCCCTGGCGGCGACCGCCACCGGGCAAGACCGCCTCCGGCAGCGCCTGTTCCTCCTCTATCGGGAGATCCTCCGCGCCGCCGATCTCAGGTGCGGCACCGGGTCGTCAGCCTGCACCCCAGACGATGAGGACCTGAGGCGGGCCGCCAGCACCGACGTGCTCCGGGCGATGGAGGATCCGTCCGCAGATGCGCTGGGCCTTGACTCCCTGGAAATGAGCCGGCTCATTTCCAACCTCTTGATGCTGTCCGGGGATGAATCGGGAGCCGGCACCGCCGTCTGGTTCGACGGATCGGCGCGGCCGGTCACCGATCGAGCTTTGCTGGTGGCTGCCACGGAGAATCTCGGCCGGCCGGCGGGGCATGTCCCCGATCTGGCCGGGCATCCCGTGACCCTCCTTCTGGAGGCGGGCAAACCGCTGGGTTCCGATGGCGGGCTCTGCCGCCGTCTCGCGGCCCTGTTGCCGGCCGCCATGGTCCGCGCCATGGAGATCCCGGCCGCGGCCATCGGCCCGGCTCCGGGGCCGCCTCCCGCGAGAGGCACCTTCGTTCTGAGCCGCGACCTCCGCCTGGAGCCGGGCCAGGCCCTGGCTGGAGAAGGGCTCCTGGTGGTGGAGGCCACCCTGCGGATCGATACGGGCGCGGAAATCCACTGGTCGGGCGCTCTCGTGCTCGCCGGCGGGCGCATCCAGGGCCCCGGAATCGTGCAGGTGGAAGGCGGTGTCCTGGACAGCGGCCGGCGGGCGGATGGCTCCCCGGGGCTCGACCTGTCGGCAAGCCAGTGGCAGGTGCAGGCCGACCCGGCGCGAAACGCGGCCGCCTGGGCTCCGGCCGGAACGGTTCTCCTGTCGTCGTGGGAGGAGGTGCCGGGAGAATGAGGGGGTCCAGTTCCCGCGCCGGCAGTCGGCGGAGCGGGCGTTCAGAAACTTGATTCCCTGGATCGCGAAACCCATATTGATCCCGGTCTCCGGCCGGGCAAAAACCCGCGGGTTGACCGGAAACCGGCGCCACGGACTCGCCTGTCGGGCCGTCAGAAGGGGAAACTCCATGGCTATAAAGCTGGGCTGGATGCTAGTGAATGCCAATATCATCACCGATGCCCAGCTGCAGGAGACCCTGGAATACCAGAAGAAGAACGGCGGAAAGCTCGGCTTCAACCTGGTCAAGCTGGGTTTTTGTACGGAAGAGGAGATCACCGAGTTCCTCTCCCAGCAGTACGGCGTTCCCAGCGTCAACCTGCGCCACTTCGAGACCGATGAGGAAGTTTACAAGCTGATCCCGGCGGAAGTGGCGCAGAAATATCTCATCATGCCCCTGTCCCGGACGGGGGCCACCCTCACCATCGCCATGGTGGATCCCACCAATGTCTTCGCCATGGATGACATCAAGTTCATGACCGGTTACAACGTGGAACCGGTGGTTGCCTCCGAGATGGCGATCAAGGAAGCCATCGAGAAGTACTACGGATCCAGCCATTCTCTCGAGCTCAAGAAGGTCATGGATGAAATGGCCGCCAGCACCACCGAGGAGCTCGAGGTTCTGGACGAGGACGAGGAGCTCGATCTCAGAAGCCTCGAACAGGCTTCCGAAGAAGCCCCCGTCGTCAAGCTGGTGAATATCATCCTGACCGATTCCATCAAACGCGGCGCCTCGGACATCCACATCGAGCCGTACGAGAAGGATTTCCGCGTCCGGTTTCGTATTGACGGCGTCTTGTACGAGATCATGCACCCACCGCTGAAACTACGGGATGCCATTCTTTCGCGGCTCAAGATCATGTCCAAGCTCGACATCTCTGAGAAGCGATTGCCGCAGGATGGGCGCATCAAGATCAAGATGAAGGTGGCGGGACGGAACAAGGAGATGGACTTCCGTGTCTCGGTGCTGCCGACTCTTTATGGTGAAAAGATCGTCCTGCGTCTCCTCGACAAGGATAACCTGGTCCTGGACATGCGCCGCCTGGGCTTCGACGACGAATCCCTGGAAAAGTTCGAGCGCGCCATCTTTCGTCCGTATGGAATGGTCCTGGTCACGGGGCCGACGGGATCGGGGAAAACGAACACGCTGTACTCGGCCATTCATACGGTGAACACTCCCGAGACCAACATCATGACGGCCGAGGATCCGGTGGAGTTCAACCTGCACGGGGTCAACCAGGTGCAGGTCAGAGAGGCCATCGGGCTGACCTTCGCGGCCTCTCTGCGGTCTTTCTTGCGCCAGGACCCCAACATCGTTCTGGTCGGAGAGATCCGCGACTTCGAGACCGCGGAAATCGCGGTGAAGGCGGCCTTGACCGGGCACCTGGTTCTCTCCACCTTGCACACCAATGATGCTCCCTCCACCATCAACCGCCTGATGAACATGGGGATCGAGCCGTTCATGGTTTCCACCTCGGTCCATCTGATCTGCGCACAGAGGCTCGTGCGGCGGATCTGCAAGGAGTGCAAGGAGCCGTTCCGCCTGGCCCCGCAGGCGTTGATCGATATCGGCCTGGACGAGACAGAGGCGGCGAAGCTCAAGCTCTTCAAAGGGGCAGGCTGTCAGACATGCAACAACACGGGATACAAGGGCCGTGTTGGACTGTATGAAGTCATGGAAATCGGCGAGGGTCTCAGGGAGATGATTCTTTGCGGCGCGTCGTCGGTCGAGCTCAAGAAAAAGGCCATCGAGGACGGGATGATGACCTTGCGTGCCAGCGGACTTCAAAAGATCAAGATGGGAATCACGACGGTGGAAGAGGTCATTCGGGAGACCGTCCAGTAACCGCGCTGCCAGGAGGAAGAGCGCAGATGGCAATCACATTGCACCAGCTCCTGAAGACTCTCGTGGAACAGGGTGGCACTGATTTGCATGTCACCACCAATTCCCCGCCCCAGATCCGTATCAATGGCCGTCTGGTCCCCTTGCAACTGCCGCCCATGACGGCTTCCGAGACGAAGCAGCTCATCTATTCGGTGCTCACGGATAACCAGAAGCACCGGTTCGAGGAGAACCTGGAGCTCGACCTGTCGTTCGGGGTGAAGGGGCTCGCCCGGTTCCGTGCCAACGTTTTCCTGCAACGGGGAGCCGTGTGCGCCGCCTTCCGGACCATCCCCTGGGAAATCAAGGGGTTCAAGGAGCTCGGCCTTCCCGACATCGTCGAGAAGCTCAGCGACAGGCCGCGCGGACTGGTCCTGGTGACGGGCCCGACGGGATCGGGGAAATCCACCACGCTGGCCGCCATGCTCGACAGGATCAACACGGAGCGCAACAGCCACATCGTCACCATCGAGGATCCAGTCGAGTTTCTTCACTCCCACAAGAAATGCATTGTCAATCAGCGCGAGCTCAATGCCGATACGTTGTCATTCAGCAACGCCCTGCGCTCTGTTCTGCGCCAGGATCCCGATGTTGTTCTCATCGGCGAGATGCGTGATCTTGAAACCATCGAGGCGGCGCTGAGAATTGCAGAGACCGGGCACCTGACATTCGCGACTCTGCACACCAATTCCACGGTTCAGACCATCAACCGGATCATCGACGTCTTTCCGGCGTACCAGCAAAGCCAGGTGCGGGCCCAGCTCTCCTTTGTGCTCGAGGGGATTCTCTGCCAGACGTTGCTGCCCATGTCCACCAATGCGGGGCGGGTCATGAGCATGGAAATCATGGTTCCCAACGCCGCCATCCGGAACCTCATCCGGGAAGACAAGATCCATCAGATCTACTCCATCATGCAGACGGGGCAGGCCAAATTCGGTATGCAAACTTTCAACCAGTCGCTGGCCTCCTTGTTCCTCAAGAAGAAGATCACTCTGGAGGTCGCGCGCAGCGCGTCGTCCAAGCCCGAAGAACTCGACGACATGATCAGCCGGGGCTCCGGGCTTATCTATGAGACCCGGCCCAATGCCGCGGCCCGCAGGGCCCGGCGGTAGGCCAGCCCGGAACCGGCCCGAAGGAGGTACCTGATGCCGACCTATTCATGGAAAGGGCGCAACCCCGCAGGTGTCATGCAGGAAGGCGTCCTGTCCGCGGACAGCAAGGAAGCGCTGGTGGGCATGCTGCGCAAGCAGCAAATCCTGGTCACGGCCGTGACCGAGAAGGGGAAGGAATTCGCCCTGCCCAAGTTCGGGGGCGGAGTCAAGCAAAAAGAGATCGCCATCTTCACCCGGCAGTTCAGTGTCATGATCGATGCAGGTTTGCCACTGGTCCAGTGCTTGGAAATCCTGGCTGGACAGCAGGTCAACCGGGTCTTCAAGAAGGTTCTGGTCAATGTCCGGCAGGATGTGGAAGCCGGGGCTACCTTGGCCGATTCCCTACGGAAACATCCGAAAGTCTTCAACGCTCTGTACTCCAACATGGTGGCCGCCGGCGAGACCGGCGGTATTCTTGACACGATCCTGCAGCGCCTTTCCACCTACATTGAGAAGATTGTCAAGCTGCGCGGCGCGGTGCGCTCAGCCTCCGTCTATCCGGTCGCCGTGATTACCATCGCCGTGGGGGTGGTGACGATCATTCTGTGGAGAGTCATCCCGACTTTCGCGACTCTCTTCGAGGGGCTAGGCGCCCAGCTGCCGCTGCCGACGCGGATCACCATCGCCATTTCCGAGTTCCTGGGACGATGGATGCCGGTGCTGGTTCTCATGGTCGGCCTGCTCATTTTCGCGATCTTCCGTTACCACAAGACCCATTCGGGCAGGCGGTGGATCGACCGCTTGGTCCTCAAGATACCCGTGCTCGGCTCCCTGTTGCGAAAGATCGCCGTGGCGCGATTTTGCCGGACTCTCGGGACGTTGATCTCATCGGGTGTTCCGATCCTCGAGGGGCTGGAAGTCACGGCCAAGACGGCCGGCAACTCGATCGTCGAGGATGCCATCATGGCGACCCGGAAGAGCGTGGAGGAGGGGAAGAATCTGGCGGTGCCCCTGGGAGACACCAAGGTCTTCCCTTCCATGGTCGTGCAGATGATCGCCGTGGGCGAACAGACGGGCGCCATGGACGCCATGCTGGCCAAGATCGCGGACTTTTACGAGGACGAAGTGGACGAGGCAGTGGCCAATCTTCTTGCCCTGATGGAACCGGTGATGATAGTCTTCCTGGGGACGATCATCGGCGGCATCGTGATTTCCATGTATATGCCGCTGTTCTCGCTGATCAACAAGATCGGGTGAGAGAGACGAATCGTCTCCGGCTCGGATGGGGAGCTTGAACCAGTCAGGCGGTGCGCCTCGACGGCTGAGAGCGCATTGATGCCATTGGGCGCGCGACTCCGCATACCGGCTCTATGACAGACACCCTCTACAAAATCCGGCTCTTGATGGTGGTCCGGGTGGTGGCGGTGACGGCCCTGCTCGTGGTGGCCTTCCTGGTAGAGTTATGGTTCCAGCCGGCACGCTCGCTTCGCCCTCTTTATATTCTCACCGCGGCCACTTACTCCCTCACCATCATCTATGGATTGCTCTATGCGACTCTCCGCGAGCAGCAGGTCTTCATCCATTTACAGCTGATCGGCGACATCCTGGCCAGTTCGGCTTTTGTCTACATAACGGGCGGGACGACCAGCCCTTTTTCATTTCTCTATGTTCCGGTCATTCTCGCCGCGGGCATGCTGCTCTACCAGCGGGGCGCGTACACCTTCGCCTGTCTCTCCTCCCTGGCCTACGGAACCCTGGTTGTGGCCATCTTGACGGGAGTGCTCCCGGTGTATCCCCCCGGGTCGATGCAGATCTCCGCAGCGGAGTTCAAGCGCGCCAGTTTTGCACTTATGGTCCACTTCCTGGGGTTCGGACTGGTGGCCATCCTGGCCTCGGCCCTGTCGGAAAGTCTCCGTCGGACCGGCGAGGAGCTGGGAACCACCCGCGAGAATCTGGAAGACCTGCAGGTGTTCAATGCCCTGATCATTGATTCGGTGAATTCGGGCCTGATCACCGCCGATCCGGCCGGCCGGATTACCTTCCTGAACCGCGCCGCCCGGGAAATAACGGGGCTCATGGAATCATTCGCCCGGGAGCGATCCATTCAGGATCTTTTTGATTTGCCGGATGATTTCATCGAACGCCTCAACCGATGCCTGGCGCGGGCCCGCCGTTTTCGATTCGAGGTGCGCTACCAGGTAGCGGCGGGCGTCAACCGGATCCTTGGATTCACCGCGGGACTGCTTCGCGACAAGGAGCGCATGCCACTGGGCTATATCTTCACCTTCCAGGATCTCACGGAGATCAAGGCTCTGGAAAAAGAAGTGCTGGTACGTGAGAGAATGGCAGCCGTGGGAGAGATGGCGGCCGGGATGGCCCATGAGCTGCGGAATCCACTGGCATCCATGAGTGGTTCGGTACAAGTTCTCGGAACCGGTATTCCCACGGAGCGGCGCGACCAGATGGAGCTCCTGGAAATCATCCAGAGGGAGTCCCTGCGCCTTGACCAGGTGTTGAAAGATTTTCTTTCCTTCGCCCGGCCGCGGCCTTTCAATCCAGAATTGACCGATCTGGTCGGTCTCCTGACCGATCTTGTCCGCTTGCTCAAGAATTCTCCAGGATTGCTTCCCGCCCACCAGGTCGTGACCACCTTTGCATGCCAGTCGCTTCCCTGTCACGTGGATGTCGATCGCATCAAACAGGTTTTCTGGAACCTTGCCAGTAATGCTCTGCGGGCCATGCCCGCGGGCGGACGCCTGGAGATCTCCGCCGGCCCCGCCCGGGATGGCATGGTGGCCTTCTCGTTCACGGACACGGGCCACGGGATGACCGCCGAAGAGATGAGGAATTTTTTCAGGCCGTTCCGCTCCCGGTTTGACGGGGGGACCGGGCTCGGAACCGCCATCGTCTACCGTATTGTGCAGGAGCACAACGGACGCACGACCGTTGACTCGGAACCGGGGCGCGGCACCAAGGTCGTGGTGTCGATCCCGGCGCAGCCCGTAGGGACGACCGATTATCGTGAGGAGAATCGATGGGAGCAATTGGTCGAGCACGTGTCCTGATCGTCGACGACGAGAAGTCGATGCGGGAATTGCTGGCGATTGCCCTGGAGCCTGACCAGCTCGAGGTGAAGGCGGTTGCCTCGGTGGCCGATGCCCGGAGGGCGATGCAGGAAAGTCCTTTTGACCTGGTGGTGTCTGACATCGCCATGCCCGGAGAAAGCGGCATGGAGCTCCTGGCCGAGCTCCGCCGGTCCAGCCCCCAGCTCCCTGTCATTCTCATCACCGCCTACGCATCCATGGAGTCGGCGAAACGCGCTTTTTCATTGGGTGTTTATGATTGCGTCGACAAGGGCGCGAGCTTCAACATCGAGGAATTCCGCGCGACGGTGCGCAACGCCATCCAGTCGCGCCAGGTGCTTCAAGAGAACCAGATCCTCAAGAAGCAGCTCAAGAACCGGCATGGACCCGGGACCCTGGTGGCCCGCTCCCGGAAAATGCAAGCCGTCTGCGATCTCATTGATCGGGTGGCGCCGACGCGCTCCACGCTGTTGATCACCGGCGAGAGCGGCACAGGCAAGGAAGTGGTGGCCCGGACCATTCATTATTCCGGCCCAGGGGCCGAGGCCCCCTTTGTCTCCATTAACTGCGGCGCCATGCCCTCGGAATTGCTGGAGAGCGAGCTGTTCGGCCACATGAAGGGTGCGTTCACCGGCGCCCTGGCGGCCAAGCAAGGATTGTTTCAAGCGGCCCGCGAGGGTACGGTCTTTCTGGATGAGATCGGAGAGATGCCGCCGTCAGCGCAGGTGAGACTCCTCCGGGTCTTGCAGGAACGGACCATCCGGATGGTGGGTGGGACCGAGGAGATCGAAGTCGAGGCGCGGGTGGTGGCGGCCACCAACGCAGACCTGGCCGCCAAGGTCGAGCAGGGTGCCTTCCGGGCGGACCTTTACTACCGGATCAATGTCATTCCCATTCATCTACCGCCTCTCCGTGAGCGCCTGGAAGACATCTCGGCTCTTGCCCAGCTCTTCGTCCGGAGATTCGCCCGCGAGCTCGGCCGTGAGGCGCCTGAGTTTTCGCCGGAGTCCCTGCGCGCGCTGGAAGAGTACGCCTGGCCCGGGAACGTGCGCGAGCTGGAGAATGCGATCCAGCGGGCCGTGACCCTGGCCGGTGAGGGGGCCATCACGCCGGATGTGCTGCCGGCGGCGATCACGGAAAAAGACGCCGTGGGCGCTCCACCAGGAGAAGGGCGCCTGGAGACCGTCTCGCCCACGCTGATCCCGGAAGGACAGAACCTGGACCAGTACCTGGGAACCATCAAGGCCTCGCTCATGGAGCGGGCCCTGGAGGAGTCCAACCATGTCCAGGTGGAGGCGGCGCGGCGCCTGGGCATGTCGTTCCGGTCGTTCCGGTACTTCGCCAAGCAGCTGGGAGTTCACGTTCATCCGGAGAGCCGTGAGCGAGAGGGCGGACGAGGGTCCAAAGGGTGACGGTCACTTCCGGCAGGGGCCGGTTCATGGCCCCGCCGATCCTGGGCGTTACCCTGGCGGCCTTCGCCGGAGCCCTGAGCGGCGGCACCCTCTATTTTCGAGACCTGATTCTTCTTCACCGTCCTGTCCGCGTGGCCATCCGCCGCCTGTGGAGAGCGGGAATCGTGCCTCTCTGGGATCCCTGGCAGGATGGTGGGCGCGTTCTCCTCGCCAACCCGAACCACCAGGTTCTCCATCCGACGGCTCTCCTGGACCTCTTCTTCTCGGTGGACACCGCCCTTGCCGCCGCCATGGTCGTGCAGGTTTTCCTGGCCGGCTGGGGACTGGCCCTGTTCCTCAAGGACCGGGGCGCGACCCCCGCCGCGGCCCGGATGGGAGGGATGACCTACGCGCTTTCCGGCCCCGTGCTGTCGCTGGGCAATCTTCCCAACCTGATGGGGTCGATTGCCTGGGTGCCCCTGGTGCTCTGGGCCGGCTGCCGGGCGTTCCGATCGCCGGGGCTCTGGGTCCCGCTCGCCGCGTTCCTGGCCGCGATTCCGGCCTTGAGCGGCGGCGTCGAATCTCTCGGAGTGGCCGCGCTGATCCTCGGGGCTTTGGCCCTCTGGCACCCGGACCGGTTGCGGCGGCTCGGTATCACCGCGAGCATCACCGTGGGGGGACTCATGCTGGCGGCGGTGCAGCTTCTTCCCGCCTGGGAGACCTTGCGCGACTCCGAGCGCGGGCTGGGATTCCAGCCGGACCAGATCTTTTACTGGTCCTTTTCTCCCATTCGTTTCCTGGAAGCCGCCATCCCCCGGCTCTGGGGCCTGCCCACCGACCGGGCCGCCTGGTGGGGCGAGGCGGTGTTCGACGGGGGATGGCCTCTCATCCTCTCGACGTACCTGGGGGCCGGTGTGCTGGTCCTGGCCGGGGTTGGCGGCAGCGTGGCCATCGGACGTTTCGTCGGGCGCGCCGGACGCTTCCGGCGAATGGCCGCGGCGCGGTTGCCGGACGAGATGTGGCAGTCCACGCTGGTCGCAGGATGGACCGGGACCGGTCTCATGCTGCTGGCTCTGGGACGTCACAATCCGCTCCTGACGCTCTGGGGCGGCCTGCCCAGGGCAGGGGGGGCCATTCTTCGTTATCCGGAGCGACTGGTCCCGCTGGCTGTGCTGGCCGTTGCGGTGGCTGCCGCAGCCGGCTGGCAGGTGCTGGCGGCGGCGAGACAGGAAAAGGAGGCTCTGCCACGGAGCTGGTGGATGGCGGCCGCCACCATGGTCCTCCTGCTCGGTCTGGCCGGAGCCATGGCGCGGTGGGCCGGCCTCCATCCCGTCGGACTGTACCAGCCGGCGCTTTCGGCGCGGGCTGCGGCTGCCCTGGTCCTCCCCGTGGTCAAGGCCGTGGCAGGGCTCTGGGTGGTGGCCGTGTGTGTCTGGATGGCCGGCCGGCCGCGGCGCGAATCTCTTGCCGCGGGCCTTCTGTTCCTTGCCCTGTCGGCGGATCTCCTGGCTGCGAACGGAGCACTGAATCCCACCATGGATCCAGGGCTGATGGCGTCCGAGCCCGCGGCGGCCAGGTTCCTTGCCTCGCTGGAGAGCAGCGATCGTCCGGAGGAGAGGCCCTGTGTCGTGCGTGGTGTCGAGCCCCGTGGGCCGTGGGCCGCGGCTCCGTCCGGCGAGGCGGCCGTCTGGTCCCGCCACAGCCTGGCTCTCAGGATCCCGGAGGAGTTCGGGTTGGCGACCTCCTTGACCCGGGACGTGGACCGCTCCACCCCCCTGGGCAACGCGTATCTGCGTGTCGCCCACCGGCAAGCCACGGGTGCATCCCGGGAGCGGCTGGCGGATCGTGCCGGAGCCTCCTGGGAGCTGGGATTCGATCCCGGGCCGTCCCCGATTCCCGCGGGCGCTCCCTTCCACCAGAAGGTCCTGCCCGGGGCTCCGGCCGTGGTCCTCTGGCCGCGGCCCGACGCGGCGCCGCGGATCAGCATCGTGCCCCGCGGGATCGCCCTGGGAAGGCTTGCCGCGCCGGGAGGGCTTCAACGGCTCCTGGCCCGGCTCGGCGACCCCGGCTCCGACCCGCGGCGCGAGGTTTTTCTCTCAGGGCGCCAGTCCCGCCCCGTGGAGGGACACTGGGAGCCCGCGGCGGGACGCGCCGACCTGGTCGTGGAGACGCCGCTCCACCTCGAGATCGCCACGCAGGCGCCCGGCCCCGGGGTTCTGGTGGTCCGCGATTCACTGGCGCGCGGCTGGCAGGCGCGTCTGGACGGGCGCCGGGTCGAGGTTGTGCGCGCTGACCTGGCCTGGCGGGGAGTCGTCCTGCCGGCCGGCCTCCACCGGGTAAGCTTCGTGTACCGCCAGCCGGGCCTGGTTGCCGGGACCGCGTGCAGCGCGATGGCCCTGGCGGTTCTCCTGGGCGTGGCCGGCCGATCGGTACGCCGTCACGGGCGGTGGCAGGCAGCCCGCCAGGCCGAGAACGGCCGGAGGGCCGCTTGAGAAGGTGGGCCACGATTCTGGTTCTTGCCGCGTTAGGATGCGCCGCTCTCTCTGCGGGAAGCGGCGCCATACGCTCGTTTGACTTCGGCTGGCACCTGCGCGCCGGAGAGTCGATTCTCGAGCATCATGGGCGGCCTCCTCGGGCCGACCCCATTGCTTATACCAGCGGATCCGCCGAGTGGATCGACCACGAGTGGCTTTTCCAGCTGATCCTGGCTCTCCTGGTCCAGGCGGGAGGTCTGAAGGGGGCGTGGCTGCTGAAACAGACTCTCATCCTGGTCGGGGTGCTGGTTCCGGCCGCCTGGCTGTTGCGGATGAATCACTCTCCCTTGGCGGTGGCCTCCTTGGGGGTTCTGGCTCTGGCGGGCGGCCGGTTCCGTTTTTCTGCGCGGCCGGAGATGGTCGCCGTCGCCTTCTTGCCCGCTCTCCTGATCGTCCTGGTGGTCGCCCACCGACGCGCACGGCGGGGAGCGCGGATGGTCCCACTCCTGGCGCTGGTCCCGATCCTGGTGCTGGGCTGGGTGAACCTGCATCTTTCCGCCTTGCTGGCAGCTCTCCTGGTTGTCGTCTTCGCCCTGGCCGTGCTCATCGAGCAACGGGGAACCGATCGGATCAGCCGGCCGTTCCTGGTGACGGCTGTTCTGGCGGGGGCCGCTCTCCTGGCCAACCCGTACGGGACCCGTCTCCTGGCGGTTCCTTTTTCCATTCATACAGCCCTCACCAGCGGGGGATTGACCAACCCCGAGTGGGGAAGTGCACTGCACAGCCGTTTCGGGCTTTTCTGGACGGTCTTGCTCGCCGCCGGCACCGGCCTCCTCCTGGCCCGCCGGGCAGGCAGGAGAATGGTCCTGCCGGTGGCGGCCTGTGCGGCGGTTCTGGCTGTCGCCGGGGGTGCTGCCGCTCGCACCCTGAGTTGCTTCTACATGGCCTTGCCGGTCTGCGCCCTCGCCGTCACCACCGGCAAGCAGTCCGGTGCGGCACAGGAAGTGCGGGCGGGATGGCGTGGCCGGGTTTCGGCCGGGGCGGCCGTCGGTCTTCCGCTCCTGGCAGCGGGTCTCTTCATGCTCTTTCCCGGGGGAGCTCCAGGGGGAGTCGGACTGGCCCCGGGACGCTTTCCCGAGGCGATGGCGTCCACCTACCAGGAGATGGGACTGCGCGGCCCGATCTACAATCCGGTCCGTTTCGGTGGATATCTTTCCTGGGCCCTGGCGCCCCAGAAGGTGTTCATCGATGGACGCAACGAGGTCCACGGAGAGCTCCTCTCCCGCCTGGCGGCCTGCCGGATGGCGACCCGACTGGAGTGCTGGGATCGGCTCGTGGAGCGATGGGATACTCAGGCGGCGTTCGTGGAATATGATCCACGCCGCATTCCGGTCCGCCTGCCTGATGGACGCTTCATCTCACGCAGCGTGTCATCGGTCTACTTCAGGCGGGATTCCTGGGCGCTGGTGGACTGGGATGACGTCGCCATGCTTCTGGTCCGGCGAGGCGGCCGGAACGCCGAGCGGATCGACGGCCAGGAGGACCGGGTACTGATGCCCGAGGATCCAGAATATTTTTACCGGGAGCTCAGAGCGGGGCGGATCGACTGGCGGGAAGCCCAGCGAGAGGTGAGCCGGCGGCTGGCCCGGCATCCAGATTCCCGGAAGGCCCGCCTGCTCCAGGAGATCGTGCGCCGGCTGGAGGTTGAGGTGAATGAGGGGAAAAATCGTCCACCGGTGGTCCGGGTGACGGGCAGTGGCGGGGACTGACATCGAGTGTCCACAAAGCTGACAATATCTGGCAGGTCCGGGAGCCCTCGGGAGTCTCGCCTGGGAATGGGCCCAGGCAGACAAGCACTCGTAAAATGTAAGTTACTGAATACAATGTACTTATAATTCTAACCTGCTCTCCCCGGCCCGCTCGGGTCGGCTGGCATTCCCTTTGCGACAGGGTCAAGCCAAACTCTAAAGGAGGTGACTGTGGTGAACAGAAAGCAAGAAGGATTCACACTGATCGAGCTGCTGATTGTCGTGGCGATTATCGGTATCATCGCCGCCATCGCCATCCCGAACCTGCTCAATGCCATCGATCGCGGCAAGCAGAAGCGGAGCATGGCTGATCTTCGGTCCGTCGGAACAGCCGTGGAAGAGTATGCCATTGACAACTCTTTCTATCCCAACGTGGCTGCCGAGGCCAACATCGCCGGTTCCGCCGTGGAGACCTCGATCGAGCCGGTCTATATCCGCAATGCTCCGACCGAGGATGGGTGGGGCTTCAACATGCGGTATATCAGCGACACGACCGTCTACACGGTTGGTTCCCTGGCCAAGGATGGTGCGGCGGGCGGCAATCTCACCATCAACAGCACCAACGGTCGGACCACCGACTTTGACTGCGACATCATTTTCTCCAACGGCTCCTTTGTCCAGTGGCCGGAAGGAACGCAGGCTGACTGAGCCTGATAGGCCGTGAGGAATAGCGGCGGTGGCCTCGAGGGAGTCCACCGCCGCTTTCCCTTTCTCGCGCCAGGGATCCAGGAGGGCCGCCAGGATGTTCGAGACCCGGGGGAACAATCATCGTGCGGAGGGGTTCACCCTCATCGAGCTTCTGGTCGCGGTCACCATCATCGGGATCGTTGCCACCATCGCGGTGCCGGCGCTGAACACGGCCATGGAGAAATCCCGCCAGCGCGCGACCGTCGCCAACATGCGCGCCGTGGGGAACGCGCTCCAGATCTACCAGAACGATCTGACGTCGTTCCCCCCGGGCACGCTGGATATCAACCAGCTGGCGGTCGCCCTCCTGGGAGTCACCAAACGGCCGATCCCGGTACACGATTCATGGGGCCGGGATTTCGACTATCGTTCGGACGGGCTGGTGGAGTATTCAGTGGAGAGCTTTGGCCGCGACGGGGTGCCTGGAGCCGACATTTCTCCCGCGCAAGCCAATAACTTTGACCTGGATATCGTCCTGAGCGACGGTATCTTCGTCGCCTCGGTCAACTGACCGGAGTCCGGGCGGCTCCGCCGGCCGCCGGTCGTGACCGAAACCGGGGAACCGGGCGCATGGTCGCCGACGCCGGAGAGAAACCTTCTCTCCTCTTTTTTCTTCTTTGCGGTTTACTGGGCACGCTCTGGGTCGCTCCGCCGGAGATTTACCCCGGGGCCGCGTTTCTCGCCGCCTTGCTGCTTCCCGCCCTGGGGGGAACGCTCCTCTGGACCGGCTGGTTGCCGGACCGCGGCCAGAGATGGTTCCTGGCGGCGCTCGTCTTGCCGCTGGCGATCTCCCACCATTTCGCCCTGGACAACGGTGGATCTCTGCACAGCATGATCCGGTTGGCCGGGGCTCTGATCCTGTTTGCGGCCGCACGGCGGGTCTCCCCGGCGGAGGCGCGTGGCTTGCTGATGCTCCTGGCGGGAGGGATGGCGGTTCTTTCCCTCCATGGTCTCTGGCAGTACCTGGTGGGCTTCGATCGCCTTCTGGCGGACCGGGGCCTGCCGGCCGGCGTGGTGGAACGGCTGCAGACCTACCGGGTCTTCGGCCGCTCGGTTCTGCCATCGGTGTTCGCGTCCCTGCTTTTCCTGGCTCTTCCGGTCTCTGTGGGCCTTGCTTCCGCCGCCCGTGGTCTGGCCCGGCTCGCCTGGGGAATGGCCGCCCTTCTCTCCGGCGTGGCGGTTCTCTTGACCCGTTCCCATGGAGCTCTCCTGGCAGCGGCCCTGGCGGCGATTCTCTGGGGAGCGGCGGGGAGGGGGATCTCCAGGCGGTGGATGCTCTGCGGGGCCGCCATCCTGGTGGCGGGGTTTTTCCTGGTGGTGCAGGCGCGGGAGGGAGTGATTCTTTCCCCGGCCAACGCCCAAGGGCCCCTGGCGCTGCGCGGTCGGAACCTCATCGCTGCCACCCGGATGATCCTCCAGCATCCTATCGCCGGGGTGGGCGGAGACGGGTTCGGTTCCGCTTACCCGGCGTACAGGAGGTCCGGGGACAACGAGACCCGCTTCGCTCACAACACCTACCTGCAGGCGGTGGCCGAGCATGGGCTTCCCATGTTGCTTCCCGTCGCGCTCGGCCTGGTGATGCTGCTGGGCGCCATTCGCCGCGTCGGGACACGCGGCGCCCCCCCGGCCGTGGGCGCCGCTTTCGGACTGAGCGTTTTCCTCCTGCATAACGCCTGGGACATCTCGGCTTCCCTCGAGTCGACCGTGTGGACGGCTGCGGTTCTGGCCGGAGTGATCGCGGCGGAAGGGGACCGGCTCGCGCCACCCGTCTCCTGGCGGACAGACCGGTGGGCCTGGCCCGCATGGGGACGCCTGGTCCTGTGCACGGCCGCGCTGGCGGTTTTCTGCGCCGGAGGATTCCTGGCCGGACGGATGGCGCTCGCCCGCGTGGCGCAGGACCGGTCGCGCCAGGCGCTGTCAGCCGGCGCCTGGCGGCGGGGATATACCCAGGCGGTGCGCGCCGAATCTCTGTGCCCCTGGGAGGCGGGCTATCCGCTCCTCCAGGCCGAGACGCTGCTGCACCATCCGGAGGTGCTGAGCCGTCCCGAGAGGGCACCGCAGCAAGCCCTGGCGGCGGCCAGCCGTGTCGTCCTCCGGAATCGCGCGTGGCCGGCCGCACGGCATGTCCGCGCCCTGGCCCTTCATGCCGTCGGGCGGACCAGTGACGCCGCGGCGGAGCTCGGGCAGGCCGCGGCGCTCTACCCCGCCCGGTCCTTCTACCGCGACGAGCTGGAAAGGCTGGGACAGGCCGTTGGCGCCAGGAGCCGGGAGGCCCGGTGAACCCGCTGCCTTCCAGAAGAGGGTTCACCCTGGCTGCGGCCGGCGCCAGCATCCTGCTGGTCTTGCTCCCCTGGCTCGAGGCCGGCGGGCGTCCGGAAGCCGCGGTGGCCCTGGATCTGGTCGCTCATCTCCTGGCCTTGGGGCTCGTCGCCTTGTGGCTCGCCGCCCCGGTGGGGGCCCCGGCCTCCGGCGCGGCTCCCCTGGTTCCGTATGTTCTGATTGCCCTGTTTTCCGCCTGGCAGGCACCCTACGCGTACGCCGCCGGGGTCGTCCTGTTCGAAATGGGGACGGCCCTGGCCCTGGCCCTGGCCCTGCGCGGAGTGTGCTCGGATCCGGAGAGCGCCTGGCTGCGCGGAGCCTTGCAGCAGGCCTGGGTGATGGCCGCTCTCCCCGCCGCGCTGCTGGCTCTCTTCCAGGTGATAGCACGGGGCGGACTCCGGGGAGCGGCCGGGTTCGTCAACCCCAATCATCTCGGCGCCTACCTTGCGTGTTCCTTGCCGCTGGCGCTGGTGGGCTGGGGGCATGCGAGGCAAGAGGGAAAACGCCCGCGCCGCCTCCGCGCCGCCCTGAGGACGGCGATTCTGGCGGCGGGCCTCCTGGCCACCGGCTCCAGGGCCGCCCTGCTGGCCGTGCTGCTGGCCGGCTTGGCGGTTCTCCTGGGTGCGGCCGCCCGGAAATCGGGGCGGCGGATCCCGGCCCGCCGCCTGCAGGCTGCCCTGGCGCTCCTGTTCGTCTTCGCTCTGCTGGCCGCGGGAAGTCTGGTGTGGCGCTTCGCCAGGGGACCCGATCCATACCGCTACGATCGACTTCGGATCTGGCCGCAGGCGCTGGCCATGGCTTCCGAAGCACCCTGGGTTGGGGTTGGCCCCGGCCAGTTCGCCCACAAGGCTCCCGCTTACAACTTCCCCCGCGATGACGCCCCGGTTCGCTACGGGCGGGTTTTCCGGGATCCTCACAGCCATCTGTTGCTCATCCTGGCCGAGACCGGCATCCTGGGGTTCACCGCCCTCGGCGTGGGGCTCTGGCTGGCCGTGGGACGAGAGCGGCAACGGTGGCGAGAGAAGTTCGGGGAGATTGATCCCATCGCCCGGGCCAGTGCCTGGGCACTGGGTATCCTGCTCTTGATCTCCCTCTTCGACGAACCGCTTGCCCATCCGCCGTTGCTGCTGGCCGCAGCGGTTCTGGCCGCCCTTGCCGTGGCCCCGGCCGCGGCCCCGGCCCCCCGGCCCGCGATCGCCCGGGCACTGGCACTGACCTGGATCGCCACCATCGGGCTGGGGGGAGCCATCCTGCCCGCCCTCGCCCAGCAGGCCTCGCTGTCGGCCAGATCGGCCAACCCGGCCCGCCGTGCCCGTGGGCTCGAGCGAGCGGCGCGGCTCAATCGCTGGCATGCTTTTTATCCCGGCGAGGAAGCGGCTCTTCTTCTCGACCGGGCGGTCCGGCCCCTGGACATCGTTTCTTTCGCCCGTATCCGTTCGTTGGCGGACCGGGCGATCCGCCTGGCGCCCGAGGAGGCCGGTTTTCTCCTCACCCGGGCGCGCCTGAACCGGAGGGCCTGCATCGAGCTCTTCAGGGATGCTTCGAGCTGCCAGGCGAGCCGGCGGGACTACCGACGGGCGGAGGCTGCCGGGCCCAAGGATCCGCGTGTCCACAGGGAAGCCGCATCGTTCGCGCTTCTCATGGGGGATCGTAAGGAGGCCGAGGCCGATCTCAGAGAGGCGGTGGCCCTGGAACCGGGTTACGTGCGCGCCTGGGCCGACCTGCTGGCGCTCCTGGAAGAGTCCCGGTCCCCGGCCGGTGTGGAAGCGGTTCGCCAGGGCCTCCGCCAGGCGCGGGAGCACGCGGCGGCCGTCGAGGCCGATTCGGATTACGCGCGAGATATCCTCGCCCCTCCACGGGCACCTGCGGCCCGGGTGAGCCGCGGGAAGACCGCAAGGGAGGTCTGGTGCCGGCATTCGTCATGAAGTCCCACCCTGCACCGGCCATCTCGGTCATCGTCCCGTCTCGCGATGGAGACTGCGGCGGAAACGTGGCGCGCCTGCTGGCGGACATCCAAGCCCAGGAGCGGGCCGGGGAAGCCGAGATCATCCTGGTGGTTGGCGAGCGGCCCAACGGGCACGCGCGAAACGTCGGGGCGGCCATCGCCCGGGGGACCTGGCTGGTCTTCATCGACGATGATGCGGGCCTCGTGGGAAGACGGATCTTGACCGAGCTGCTGGCGCCGTTCCAGGGCGGGCTCCCCGGCGCCCCCATCGGGATGACCGGTGTTGCGACTCTTCTCCCGGAGTCCGCCAACCGGTTTCAGCGGGCGCAGGCGGCAGCCGTCCCGCGCACGGTTTCCCCCCCGGTGGATCACGTCACCGAAAGCGACATGGCGCACCATCTTTGCTGTGCGGTTCCGCGGCGCGTGTACCAGCAGATTGGTGGAGAAAGCGATGAACTGGAGACCGGGACCGATGTCGATCTGCGCCGGCGCCTGCGGCGGGCGGGGTACCGGGTCGTGGTGGCGCCCCGGAGCGCGGCGACCCACCCTCCTCCGAAAAGCCTGGCGGTTTTCTGGAAGAAGCATCTCTGGTATGGAGTGGGCAAGGTCCAGCTGGAGCGTCTCCACCCGCGGGCGGGACGCCAGGTGATCCGCGGCGGGCGCGTTGCCGTGCTGCGGTTCGCGGCCCGGGCGCTGCTCACCTTCCCGGCCCGGCTGGTCCGTTTCGATCGGTCCGCCTCCTGGGGCTGGAACCCCTTGCGGGCCCTGGCGGATCTGGCTCAGAAACTGGGGTACGCGGCATCATACTGGCGCATGCTCTCCGGCCTCGGCCCCCGGGACCGTTTCTTATCCTCGCGCGGCCTGGAGGCCTACCTGCTCCGGTCCGCTGTTCCGGCAGCGTCACCGCCGGTGCCGGCGCGGGTGCGGCGTGTTCTGCTGGTGGTGACCGCCGGCCTGGGCGATGCGCTGACCATGCAGCCGGTCCTGAGAGCGATCCGGGAACAGTTCCCGGCCGCCCGCTTCACCGGCTGGGTCAGCCGGGCAGGCGCCGGCATCGTTCTTCAGCGGGATGGGCTGGTCCATGAAATCTGGCGCGGGCGCCTGTCGGCCGCCACGCGCGCCGGCCGCCTGTTCCGCAAGGCGGCTCTGCTCGTCCGGCTCCGCATCGCGCGGTTTGATCTGGCCGTGGTGAATTTCATCAACAGCAACGAGGAAACCGCTGTCCTGCTGCGCCTGGCGGGAATCCCCTTCCGGGCGGGTTACGTGGAGGGCGCCTCGAAGGCCAGCCTCTTCAGTCTGCCGGTGCCGGAGGGGCCGGAAGGGGCCGCGCGCCATGCCCTGGACCGCCATCGGGATCTCCTGCCCGTCCTGGGCATTCCGCCGGGTGCGGCCGCTCCACCGCTCTGGCGCATCCAGGACGGGGAGCGATCCCGAGCCCTGAACCTCTTGAAAGAACGGGGAGGAGATCCGGATCGGCGGGCCATTGGTATGCATCCCGGGTGCGGCAGCGGCATGGCATGGAAGCGCTGGCCGGCGGAGCGTTTCGCCGCCGTGGCGGAACGCCTAGGGCGCCAGGGGTTCGAGATCCGGCTGTTCGGCGGGCCGGAAGAGGTCGGCCTGGTGAGGGATATCAGGGCTCGGAGCAGGCCGGGGGTGATCGACCTGTCGGGATACATCGGGCTGGACCTGGCGGCGGCGCTCATGGAGCCATGCGAACTCCTGGTGGCCAACGACTCTGGCCTCTACAACCTGGCACTGTCGATCCCGGTGCCCGTCGTGGTGATCTTCGGCCCTTCCTCGCCTGCATCCTCAGGCCCCTGGGCGACGGGTTCTCCCGCCATCACCCTGACGCACCCGGTGGGATGCCATCCCTGCGTCGATCTGAGGCGCCCTCCCACGACCCTCGCCTGTCCCATCCAGAGGATCTGTCTCACCGGCGTGAGTGTGGAGAGGGTTCTCGAGGCTTGCCAGGCGGTTCTCGCCGCTCCTCACCGCGCATCTCCTCTCCCGACGCTGTCCCAGGCCAGGCCTTGATGAGGGGGCTCGGACAGCAGGGAGGATCCTCCCCGCGCCGGGCGGGCGTCTGGGGGCACCTGCTCTACCGGCCGTCCCTGCGGCAGAGGCGGCGGCATCCGGTTCTCGATGAACTGGAACGCCTGGAGGTCGAACAGTGGATGAATGCCGCGAAGGTGCAAGCTATCCAGCGCGCCCGGCTGATGGAGATCGTGCGGTACGCGCTCGATCATGTCCCGTTCTATCGCCGCTGGCGGGAGGAAGCAGGAAACCGATCCCTGCGGCTCCCGGAAGATTGGCACCAGTTGCCGATTCTGAGCCGCCGCGTCCTGGCGGAGCAGGCCCGGAGCCTCCAGGGGGACGGCTCGCCGCCGCCGGGCTCCCGGTGGAATCACACCGGTGGTTCGACCGGGCAGCCGGTGGCGTTCGTCCAGGACGATGCGTACCGGGTGGCCAACCTGGCCGCGGTGGCGCGTCACGATCGCTGGGCGGGGTGGGATTTCGGAGCTCGTACGGCGCTGATCTGGGGCGCCGACCGCGACCTGGGCGCCGCGCAACCATGGAGCGAGCGCCAGAAGACACGCTGGCTCCGCCGCCAGATGGAACTGGACGCCTTCGACCTGGGCCGAGAGCGGATGGAACGATTCACGGCGAGAATGGCGCGCTTCCGGCCCCAGGTGATCAGGGGATATGCCTCGGCGCTGGAACTTTATGCGGCCTATCTGGAGGAGAAGGGGAGGCCGTTCCCGCCGCCGCGGGGAGTGATCTCCTGCGCCGAGACCCTGTCCGCAGCGGCGCGGAAGCGACTCGTCCGCATCTTCGAAGCACCGGTCTTCGACCGGTACGGCAGCCGCGAATTCGGACTCATTGCTTCCCAGTGCGACGCGGGTGGCTACCACCTCAACACCCGGGGCGTTCATGTGGAGATCCTGAAGGAGAGCGGGATCGCGGGCCCCGGCGAAACCGGCCGCGTCGTGGTGACCGGGTTGGCCTGCCGGGCCATGCCGCTCATCCGCTATGAAACCGGGGACATTGCCCGGGCTTCACGGGAGGGCTCGTGCCGCTGTGGCCGCGGCTTGCCGCTCCTGGGACCTGTGCGCGGACGTGCCTGCGACTTCATCTCTACCCCGGACGGCCGGCTGATTCACGGGGAGTTTTTCACCCATCTCTTCTATGGCAAGCGCTGCGTGCGGGCCTTCGCAGTGCATCAGGATGTCGAGGGAGCCGTGACCCTCTCGGTGGTGGGCGAAGGGGCCGCCCTGGAGGGGCAGCTCCAGGATGCTCTCGCGGCAGTGCGGCGGCGCTTGGGTGCATCCGCAGCGGTTGAGGCCCGCCGGGTCGACCGCATCCCGATCCCGGTCTCGGGAAAGCGCGGCTTTGTCCGCTCGGATGCGGCGGGGTCCCGCTGGGGGCTGGACCAGTGAACTCCCCGGCCGGCAAGGAGGTGCTGAGCGCCCGCCGGGTGGTGGTGGCTCGCACATCGGCGGTGGACGGGTGGGGAACCCCGCCCTACCATCCTCCTCCCGGCTTTCCGGAACGGCGCGGCCGGGCGGCTGGTGACAACCGTCTCTATGCTGCGGTGCGCCAGGTTCTGGCTGGCCTGCAGCTCGATGCGGACCGGTGCGGCCGGGAAGAGTGGAATCCATTCCGGGCTCTTGTCTCTCCCGGTGCGTCGGTTGTGATCAAGCCGAACCTGGTGCGCCACCGGCACGGCCGGGGCGGCTGGCTGGCAACCGTGGTCACGGATCCGCGGCTGACGCGCGCCGTCCTGGATTTTGCGGTGGACGCCGTCGCCCCGGGCGGGACGGTCACCCTCGCCGATTCGCCCCTCCAGTCGTGCGACTTCGAGGCCCTCTCCCGCTCTCTGGCGCTCCGGGAGATGACGCGCGCGGCCGCCCATTCCGGTGTCCAGGTCCGGATTCTGGATTTCAGGCGGGAAGAGGTCACCAAGGGCGACCACGGCCTCATCACCGGGAGGAGACCGCTGTCGGGTGATCCGTCCGGCTACGTGGCCATCGATCTCGGCGCGTGCTCCGCGCTCCGCTCCCTGGAATCATCCCGCGGGCGTTTCCGGGTGACCCAGTACGCACCGGAGGAGACCACCGACCACCATGACGGCGCGCGCCATGAATACCTGATCCCGCGCTCCCTGCTGGCGGCCGATCTGGTGATCAACCTCCCGAAGATCAAGACGCACCGGAAGGCGGGCATGACCGGAGCCTTGAAGAATCTGGTGGGGATCAACGGCTCCAAAGCATGGCTTCCCCATCACCGGGCCGGGGCCGTCACCGAGGGGGGCGACGAGTACCAGCGTCCGTCCCTGCGGAAGCGCTGCATGTCCCGCATCTGGGAGCGCATGGATCGCACCTCCTCGCTGTGGTCAAGACGCCTCCTGGGGCGTGTGGAAAGTTTCATCCGCAGAACGGGCCGGCTGGTGCCGTTTCCGGATCCGTATTTCGAGGGCTCGTGGTGGGGAAACATGACGATGCCCGCCATGGTCGCGGACCTGAATCGGATCTTTGTTTATGCCGATGCGGAAGGTCGCATGTCGGAGCGCCCAGTCCGCCGCCAGCTGGTGATTGCCGACGCCGTGATTGCAGGAGAAGGGGAGGGCCCGCTGGAACCGAGCCCTCGCTCCCTGGGGGCCCTGATTGGCGGAGGAAATCCCGTGGCCGTGGACTGGGTTGCGGCGGCCATGATGGGGCTGGATCCGCGGCGGATTCCGGTCCTGACCCGCTGCGTGGAGCGCGATGCGAGACCTCTGTTGCCTGTCGCACCTGAAGAGACCCGGGTGTTCCAGGCCGGGGCCGCCGGGGTGTCCCGGGAACGGTCCCTGGAGCAGGTTGCCGCAGCGGTGGTCCAGCCGTTCGTGCCGGCGGCCGGCTGGAAAGGGCACATCGAAGCGTCGCCGGCGAGCCTGGATGCCGCCGGGAGAAGCTGAGAGGACATGCGCAGGGTCGCCAACCTTCTTTACCTGGCCGCGGGATTGGGGACCGGCGGCACGGAGCGCCACCTGTCGCGTCTCCTTCCATTGCTCCCGAAAGAACGGTTCCGGGCCCGCGTCTGGAATGCGGGTGAAGAAGGAGAAGCGGGGGCGCAGCTCCGGAGTGCGGGGATTCAGGTGGAGTGTTTCCGGCCCGTGGTCTCCCTGAGAGACGCCGGGCGCCTGGCCTGGTGGGTCGACGCTCTCGCCCGGCAACGTCCCGCGCTGGTGCATTCCTACCTGTACGGGCGCCACTGGATGGACGCGCTGGCTTGCCGCCTGGCCGGCGTGACCTATGTGGGCTCGCGCCGCAACCTCGCGCACTGGCGGCAGGGAAAAGTGCTCGCCCGGGAGCGCTGGCGCGACCAGACCAGCGCCGCCATCGTGGCGAACTGTCGCGCCGCCGCGGATGTGGCCCTGGCGGAAGGTGTGGAGCCGGACCGCCTGGCCATCATCCCCAATGGGGTGCCGATGGTGGAGGGGGCGGGGCGAGATCCGGATCGCGGCCGCCAGGAATCACGGGACGCGATCCGGTTCCGCTGGAACATCCCGGCCGGCAGCCGCGTCGTGGGATCGGTGGCCAGCCTCAAGGCGATCAAGGATCCTCTCACCCTCCTCAGGGGATTTGCCGGCCGATCCTTCCCGTTGCCCGGGGATCGCCTGGTGCTGGTGGGCGGCGGGCCTCTCGAAGGAGCCGTGCGGCGCGAGGCAACCCGGCTGGGGCTAGGGGCGGCGGTGGTGCTGGCCGGATGCCATGCGGAGCCGGCCCGACTCCTGGCAGCCTTCGATCTCTTCGCGCTGACTTCCCGTGCGGAGGGGTGCTCCAACGCCCTCCTGGAGGCGATGGCCGCCGGACTGCCCGTGGTGGCCACCCGGGTCGGAGGGAATGCCGAGGCCGTGATCCATGGGGTCACCGGTCTCCTGGTGCCCCCGGGTGACGGGGAGGCGCTGGGGGAAGCGATCGGCAGCCTGCTGGCCGACCCGGTCCGCGCCGCCGCCATGAGCGCGGCGGCCCGCCGGCGCGCACGGGACCGGTTTTCCCTCCAGGGAATGGTGGACGCTTACTCCCGCCTGTACGCGCGACTGGTCGGTGCGGCCAGCGGCGAGGCGCGCGATGCGTGAGCCGTTGGGCCGCCGGCCGTTGGATCCTCTCTTGGCCCGCCTGGACGCCGGCGTCCCGAGGGTTTCCCACGGCGGGAGCCCGAGCGAGCATCTCAAGATCCTGCACCTCATCACCACCCTGGAGCCGGGCGGGACCGAGCGTCTGGTCCAGACGCTGGCTGTCCAGCAGCAGCGCCTGGGTTGCCAGGTCGAGGTGGCAGTCCTTCGGGAGCCGGCCCCCTGGGCCCAGGCTTTCCATGCGGCGGGTCTCCCGGTGCACCATCTCCACCTGCAACACAAGGTGTCTCCCGGGGCTTTTCTCAGGCTGCGCCGCCTGATCCGGCGGGGGGATTACCATGTCCTCCACACCCACCTGGATCTGGCCGACCTCTACGGGCCGTTCGCCGCGGCGCGCCGGGACGGTGTCCCGCCGGTGGTGATCTCCACCCGCCACAATACCGATGCCTGGCGCCGGCGCCGGAGCTGGAAGCGGATGCCGTTTCTCATCTGGGAGAGGGCCGCACACCGGCGGGCGGCGGTGAGCATTGCCGTGTCCGCGGCGGTGCGTGATTTCCTGGTGCGGGAAGAAGGGTTGTCCGGAGAGCGGTTCGTCATCATTCCCAATGGCATCGACCTGGAGCCGTTCCGCCGGCTCGTCGAGCCGGCGGCGGCGTGGGGGCGTCTGGTGGCGCGGGTGCCGGCCCTCTCCGGGCTGGACCGGCGGGACGTGACCGCGATCGGGTTCGTGGGGCGTCTGGCCGACCAGAAGGGGGTGGACCTCCTGCTGGAGGCGGTGACCCAGTGCGGCCGCCGCCTGGTCCTGGTGCTGATCGGGGAGGGGCCCTGCGCGGGCGCGCTCCGGGAACGGGCGGAGCGGGCTGACCTGGCCGGCCGGGTGTTTTTCGCCGGTCTCCTGGATCAGGTGCCGGATCTCCTGGCGGCTTTCGATCTGTTTGCCTTTCCATCGCGCTGGGAAGGGTTCGGGTTGGCGGTGGTCGAGGCCATGGCCGCGGCTCTCCCGGTGGTTGCTGCCCGGGTGGATGGCCTGCGCGAGGTGGTGGTGGATGGGGTCACCGGACGGCTCGTGCCTCCGGGCGACTCCCGTTCCCTGGCGGCGGCCCTCGAAGCCATGGCGGCTCACCCAGAGGAGGCTCGCCGGATGGGCGCCGCCGGCCGGCAGCGCGCCTTCAGCCGGTTCGGGGCCCCGGCCATGGCGCAAGCGGTTCTTGACGTTTACCGGCTGGCCCTCCGGGGTGTCCAGGAGGGAGGTGCGCTTTGAGGCGGATGGTTCTTCGCACCACCGCCGCTCTCGGCGTGTTCAGTGTCCTGGACAAGGGGCTGGCCGCGGCCCGCCAGGTTCTTATGGCCATCCTCTTCGGCGCCGGCGCCGCCATGGATGCCCTGGTGGTGGCGATTTCCGTGGTCGAGATGCTGGTCTCGCTGCTGACCGGGTCCTTTCTATCGGTTTTCATCCCCCTGTATGCCCGCTGGCGCCCGGACCAGACCGAGGAAGCGGCCGATGCCCGCGCCCTGAACCTGGTCGGCGTGCTCATGGCGCTTCTTTCCGCGGCCGCCCTGGGTCTGGCCCTGTGGGGAGGGAAGGTTGTCGACTGGGTGGGGTACGGTTTCAAGGAGAGCCAGCAGCGTCTCGCCGAATCCATGATGCCGTGGCTGGCCGTGTTCTTGTGGGCGAATGGCACCGTCGTTCTCCTGACCGGGCTGTTTCACGTTCGCCGGCAGTTCCTGACCCCCCGTATCGCCCAGGTGGCCGAGCGGGTAATCGTCCTGGTGGTCTTGATCGGGGTCGCGCCCATTCTGGGAATCCGTGCGGCGCCGCTTGCCCTGGCCATGGGCGCCCTGGGGCTGGTGTTGATCCTCGGCGGCGGAATGGTCCGGCAGACCGGGCCCGTGCGAATTCGCCTCTCGCCCCGCGCCCCGGAGGTGAGGGCCTATCTGTTTCTGGTCCTGCCTTTGCTGGGTGGCGCGGCGATCGATCATGTGGTCCTGTTCACCGATCGAGCCATGGCCTCGAGCCTGGCTCCCGGCGCCGTCTCCGCCCTCTACTACGCCACGGTTCTCTGGTGGCTTCCGGCCATTCTTCTCAACAACAATTTCAGCACGGTTTTTTTTCCGCAGCTGGCGGCGGATATCGCCAGCCGCGACCCCCGGCGGCTGGGCCGGGCGCTCCAGTTCGCCTTCAAGACGATGATTCTCCTCATGCTGGGAGCCACGGTGCTCATGGTGATCCTGGCGCAGGACGTGACGGCACTCCTGTTTCAGCACGGCTCCTTTGATGCCGCATCCCGGCGGCTCACCGCAAAGACCCTGATGGCTCTTTCACTTTGCCTGATGGTCAAGGGAGTCGGAAGTCTCATTAGCATGACCCTGTTCGCCTGCCAGAGAACCGGCGTGACGGCGGCTTGCGGAGCGATACGGGTGGTGCTGAACGTGCTTTTCAACGCCCTCCTCATGGGGCCTCTGGGTGCGGTGGGCATCGCCCTCTCCACGACTCTCACCCTGGGAATCTGGCTCGGAATCGTCAGCTTTCCGTTCGGTCGCGAGCTGTCCCGGAGGCAGGTGACCGTCTTTCGAGGCGGCGATTTCCCGATGCTCTGCCTCAAGGCGGTCTTGGCCGCGGGAGCCGCCGCCGGCGCCACCCTCCTGGTGGTCGAGGCCCCTCTCCTGGCTGGAACGGCGACGCTGGCGACCCTGCTGCGCCTGGTGATGGCGGGAGGCGTGGGCACGGCGGCCTATATCGGGACTCTCTACGCCCTCCGTCTTCCGGAGGCAATGGAGGTGGCCCGGCTGGTCACGGCGCGCTGCGGCGGAGGGAGGGGCTCCGCATGAGCGCGGCCCGGGCACGCGTTGCTCCCGCAGGCAGCGTTCTGGCCGTCTGGCATCTCCTGGTCGGCCTGACCCGGGGCGGCGCCGAGCGGCTGGTGGCCGACGTGCTCCCCCACCTTGGAGAGCATGGAATGAGACCCCAGGTGCTGGTGCTCAAGGGCTGGGGTCCCATGGGCCGGGAGTTCCGGCAGGCGGACATTCCCGTGGAGGTCCTGGGCGGCCGCGGCAGCGGAGATCCGCGGCCGGTGGTCAAGCTGCTGGCCCGGCTCCGCCGGGAACGGCCGGCCCTCTTGCACGCCCACCTGACGCGGGCGGTTCTGGCCGGGGGCTGGGCGGCGCGCTGGGCGCGCATCCCCCTGATCGTGCATTTTCATTCTCTGGCGGGGGAGCGCCCTTTCTGGCACGACCGGTTCGAGGGTGCCATCACGCGGCAGGCAGTGGCGCGGGTGGCGGTATCGGAGGCGGTGGCCGCCGATCGTGCCGGGCGCCTTCACCTGCCCAGACACGACTTCCAGGTGGTTCCCAATGGCATCGCCATGCAACGCTTCCTGGAGGTTCCCGCCCCGGACTCCGCCGCCGGCCGTCCCCTGGTCGCCGGTTTTCTCGGACGTCTCCTGGTGCGGGAGAAGGGGCTCGACGTCCTCCTGGATGCCGCTGCCCGCCTGCGCGATGATCCGCATGCCGGCCGGCGCATCCATTTCGAGATTGCGGGTGGCCCGGAGGCGATGGCAGCCGTCCTGCGCGGAGAGATTCAACGCCGTGGCCTCGGGGGAAGGGTGGCGCTGCTGGGAGAGGTTCCCGATCCGGTGTCCGCCCTGGCCAGATGGGATCTGGCCGTCTTGCCTTCGAGGAGCGAAGGATTCGGCCTGGTCTTGGTGGAGGCCATGGCCGCGGGGCGCCCCGTGGTGGCGTCCCGGACGGGCGGAATCCCCGAGGTCGTCCAGGACTCGCCGGGCGGAGTCCTGGTCCCGCCGGGAGATTCCCGGGCCCTGGCCCGGGCGCTGGCCGATCTGGCGGGCGCCCCGGAAACGCTCGGCGCCATGGGACGGGCGGCCCGTGAGCATGTCCGGGAACGGTTCGATGCGGTCCACACCGCCCGCGGCTGGGCGCGGCTCGCCCGGCGCTCCTTGGGTGGGGGAGGCAAGACTTGAATGGGCCAATTTCGAAAACTAGATTCGGAACCAGGGTGGTAAGGCCCGAAACAGGTTGGTTTTTTCACGCGGTCCCGGGGAGGACCAGGGGATTCATGCTGGCCAGTGTCCTGTTTGCGGTGAGTTTGACCGCGCTCCTGATCACCTATCACACGCCCGCCGCAGGGTTGGCCCGGCTGGCCACGGGAGCTTCCCTGGCCATGCTCCTGGCCTCCTACTTCACCCCCCTGGTCGCGGCGGCAGCGGCCCGGTTCGGTATCGTGGATCACCCTGATGGCCGCCTCAAGAGCCATGGGCGGGCGGTGCCCTATCTCGGGGGGCTGTCCCTCGGGCTGTCATTTTTCATTGCCCTGTCCCTGCTGTTCCGCTACGACCAGAAAATGACGGGCATCCTGCTGGCGGGAGCCGTGGCGCTGCTGCTGGGGTTGGTGGATGATCTGGGATCGCTCTCCTGGCGTGTCAAGTTCGCCGGGCAGGGTCTGGCTGTTCTGGTTCTTCTCAAGAGCGGTGTGGTGATGGACGTGGCCTCTCTCTCCGTGGGGCTGAATCTCCTGCTCTCGGCCGTCTGGCTGCTGGCCCTGACCAATGCCCTCAATCTCATCGATATCTCCGACGGCCTGGCGCCTGGGGTCGCCCTGTTCGCCGCCGCGGCCTTCGTCGTGGTGGCTGTCTTCCAGGGGGCGGCGCTCCTGGCGATTCTCGCCTCGGTTTTGTTCGGCGCCCTGGCGGGATTCGCTCCCTTTAATTTTCCTCCGGCCCGGATCTACCTGGGAGATGCGGGCTCCATGTTCCTGGGGCTGACCCTGGGCGGTATCAGCCTGGCCGGATCGTACACGGCCTCCTCCCCGTGGGGACTGCTGGCCCCCATCCTGATCCTTGGCGTGCCTGTCTTCGACACGGGCTATGTGGTGGCCTTGCGTCTTTACCGCCGCCGGAATCCGTTTCTGGGAAGCCCCGATCACCTCGCGGTGCGCCTGCGTGCGCGGGGATGGTCGGCTCGGCGCATTGCCCTGGCGGGCTGTCTTGTGACCGGTGTGTGCGCCGCGGCGGGCATCAGCCTCCTGTTCTTGCCGGCCCGCCTGGCCCCCTGGCCGGTGGGAGCGATTCTCACGGCATTGCTGGCCATGGGTGCGTGGCTGGCGCCGGTGGACGTGCGGGAATCCCGTCCCGTGGAGGGGGTGCTGCACATTCATGACCATGAACCAGCGGCAACCGCAGACCATGGGGGTCGTCCCGTGCGAGCCAGGCCATGAACGGCCCGGAGAAGGGACGGGTGGTGATCCTGGGCGCGGGCCTGGCCGGTCTTTCCACGGCCTATCACCTGGAAGCGCATCGACCGGTGACCATCCTGGAGAAGGAGAACCGTCCGGGCGGGATGACACGGTCATTCCGGGTGAACGGTTTCGTGTTCGATCTGACCGGCCACCTGTTGCATCTGCGCCGCCGGGAGGTCCGGGACCTGGTCCAGCAGATCCTTCCGGATGGCATGGCGTCCATTGATCGGCGCTCCTTCGTGTATTCCCACGGCACATACACCGACTATCCTTTCCAGGCCAATCTGCATGGCCTGCCTCCCGAGGTGGTGCGCGATTGTGTGGTGGGTTTTGTCGAAACGCTGACGAATCCGAGGACACCGCCGGCCGGGGAGCTGGCGGATGGTTCTTTTCACCAGTGGGCCCTGGCCACGTTCGGCAAGGGAATCGCGGAGCACTTTCTTTTCCCGTACAACAGGAAACTCTGGTGCCGGGACCTCCGGGAGGTGACGGCCGAATGGGTGAGCTGGGCCGTTCCCCGGCCCACGGTGGACGAGGTGGTCGGAGGGGCGCTTGGCCTGGTGAACCGGGGACTGGGATACAATCCGTCCTTCCTTTACCCGAAGGCCGGCGGGATCGAGGTTCTTCCGAATGCGCTGGCCGCTGGCCTCCGGAGCACGACGCTGCGCCTGGGGGCCGCGGTTTCCGGCATCGATCCGGTGCGCCACCGGGTGCGGACCGGGCAGGGTGAGGAGCTGGCGTACGATCACCTGGTGTCCACCCTCCCTCTTCCACGCCTGGTGTCGCTCATGCAGGAGGTGCCCGATGATCTCCGGGAGGCCGCCGCCGGGCTCCAGGCCACCCGGGTTCTGAATGTCAATCTGGGAATCGCGCGGGCCAACGTGACGCATCGCCACTGGATATACTTTCCCGAGAACCGGTTTATCTTCTACCGGGTCGGCAGTCCCACGGCTTTCTGCCAGGCGTCGGCGCCGGAAGGATGCTCTTCGCTGTACGTGGAAGTGGCAAGAACCGGGGTTTGCCCCGCGGACATCCCGGGCCTTGTCCGGCAGGTCCGGGAGGATCTCGTGGCGTGCGGCTTGCTTCGTCCGGACGATCGGATCGTGGCGGAACAGAGTCTGGTGATCGATCCCGCGTACGTGGTTTATGATGCGCATCGCCGGCAGGTCCTTCCAGAGATCCATGGTTGGCTTGCCGGTCATCACATTGATGCCATCGGTCGATACGGTCGCTGGGAATACGGCTCCATGGAGGATGCCATCTGGCAGGGCATGGAGACCGCGTCCCGGCTGGCATCCCGGATATCTCCGGCGGATGAAACATCTCCCCGGTGCGTGAAGGAACCATGGCAGCCGGCGAGCGCATCAAGGTAGCCCATCTGCTCACCAAACCGGAGCTGGGCGGGGCACAGGCCAATACTCTTTACACGGTGCGCCACCTGGACAGGACGCGGTTCTATCCCAGCCTGGTGACGTCCCCCGATGGAGAGCTGGCGGGTGATATGGCGTGCATCCAGGATGCACAGGTCGCGTTCGTGCCCGATCTGGTCCGCGAAATCCGTCCACTCCGGGATGGGCGTGCGGCCTGTGAACTGGTCAAGGTCATCCGCAGCATCGGCCCGCGGATCGTCCACACGCATTCGTCCAAAGCCGGTATCCTGGGTCGCTGGGCCGCGCGCCGGGCCGGAGTTCCACTGGTGATTCACACGGTGCACGGGTTCCCGTTTCACGATCACCAGCGGCTGGCCAGGAAAACATTTTACGTGGCCCTGGAGCGGATGGCCTCGCGGCTCACCGACCGGTTCGTCTGTGTCTCGAGGGCGGACATGACCAAGGGAGAGGCGTACCATGTTTTCGACTCGGAGCGGGTGGAGCTCATCCGCTCGGGCATTTCCCTGGAGGACTACCGGCGTGCGGCTGGAACAGGCATGGGCTTGCGCGGCGAACTCGGCATTCCACGGACGGCCCCCCTGGCCGGCATGGTGGCCTGCTTCAAGCCGCAGAAGGACCCGCTGACTTTTGTGCGGGCTGCGGCCCAGGTGGCCCGCCGCGTGTCCGCGGCCCGTTTCTTGATGGTAGGCGATGGCGAGCTGCGCGGCGCCGTTCAGCGGGTGCGGGCGGAAGAGGGGCTGGGAGACCGGTTGGTCGTGACGGGCTGGCGGCGTGACATTCCCAGGGTCATGGATGCGTTGAACGTTTGTGTGCTGACGTCGCTGCATGAAGGGCTGCCGCGGGTGGTGCCGGAAGCCATGGCCTGTGCCCGCCCGGTGGTTGCCACCGCGGTGGATGGGACGCCCGAGGCTGTGAGCGAAGGGCGCACCGGGTACCTGGTCCCGCCGGGGGATATTCAGCGTACGGCGGCCAGGGTGTCGGAGCTTCTCCTGGATCCGGACCGCGCCCGTAGAATGGGTGAGGAGGCCGCACGGAGGGTGGGTGAGTTCGACATCGACCGGATGGTGCAACGACAGGAACAAATGTATCTCGACCTCATGGCACGACACGGGATCAACGCATGACGGACAGATGGACAGGAGCGGCCCTGGAGGCCAGGGGCCTCACCAAGTCGTTCGCCGGGCACCTGTCCCTGGGCCGCACGCCGGTCCTCAAGGGGCTGGATCTGACCGTCCATCAAGGCGAGATCTACGGGTTCATCGGCGCCAATGGCGCCGGGAAGACCACGACCATCAAGATCGTGACCGGCCTCATCCGGGCTGATGCAGGTCGTTTCGAACTGTTCGGATGTCCCGGTCGGGAGCCCCGCGCCCGCCGCCGTCTCGGTTTCCTCCCGGAGCAGCCCGTCTTCTACGCCCATCTCACAGGGCGGGAGTTTCTGGACCTTCACGCCCGCCTCCTCAGATTGCGGGCATCGGAGCGGCGAAGAGAAGTGGATCGCCGCCTGGATGAAGTGGGCATGCTGTCCCGGGCCGCCATGACACTGCGCAGATGCTCCAAGGGGATGTTACAGCGGATCGGCATCGCCCAGGCCCTGCTCGGAGATCCCGACCTGCTGATACTGGATGAGCCCATGTCCGGCCTGGATCCCAGCGGACGGCGGGACATTCGCGATCTGATCCTGGCCCAGCGGGATCGGAAAGCCACTATCTTTTTCTCGTCGCACATTCTTTCCGATGCGGAAGTTCTCTGTGACCGGGTGGGCATCTTGCGGGAGGGGCGTCTGGCCCTGGAGGGCACCCTGGAGGAGCTCCTGGTGCAGGGCGATCCCACCTGGGAGGTTGCGGTGAGCGGGATCGGACATCTCGGGGAGTGCCAGGGAGTCCAGGTCAGCTCCCGGCACGGGGACCGGGTCCTGCTCCGCGTCCATGGGGAGCCCTCCCTCGCCGCGCTTTTGGAGCACACCCGGAAAGCCGGGGGCGTCCTCCATTCGGTCATGCCCTACAGGTATTCCCTCGAAGAGCGGTTCCTGGACGTGGTGGGTTCCGAAGAACGCCCGCGATGATCGGGCCGTGCCTGGCCATCGCCGCTGTCACCTTCCGGGAGGCGGTACGCGACCGGGTCCTTTACATGCTCCTGGCTTTCGCCCTGGTGATGATTGCGACGTCCCGGCTGCTGGCCATGCTGACCGTGGGATCGGAGGCTCGCATCGTTGCCGATACCGGTCTCACCGCCATTGCCCTCTTTGGAGTGCTGACCGCGGTCTTCGTCGGCGTCTCTCTCATCACCAAGGAAATCGAACGCAAGACGGCGTACACCATTCTGGCCCGCTCCATCTCCCGCCAGCAATTCGTCTCCGGCAAGTACCTGGGCCTTCTCTTGACCCTGGTGGTGAATGCCGCGACCATGAGCCTGGCCTTCCTGGCCCTGCTCGCCTGGCGGGGGGATCCCGTCCGCGGAATGTTGCCCGCCCTCTGGCTCATCGGGGTGGAACTGGCTGTTGTCACCGCGATGGCTCAGTTCTTCTCGGCGGTTTGCTCCTCGTCCATCATCGGCATCCTGTTCACGCTCTCGGGCTACGTGGTCGGCCACCTGATCTGGTCTCTGCCCCTGCTGGCCCAGCGGTTGACGGCCTCCTGGGCGCGCATCGTGGTGATGACCTGCTACGACCTGCTCCCGAATCTGGATCGGTTCAATGTGCGACCGCAGGCCGTTCACGGGGATACCGTGCCTCTCGATTTTCTCCTTGGGCAAACGGCCTATGGCGCCGGTTGGGTGCTTCTGCTGGTCCTGGCCACGGCGTTCGCTTTCTCCCGGCGCGACCTGATATGACAAGGAGCCAGAGCCGGGCAGCAGCGGTTCTCCTGGCGGTGGGCGCGATTGGACTCATTGCCGCCTCCCAGTCATGGCTCCTGCGCCGGAACTGGCCCCCTGAGGAACCCCGGCAGCTCCTCTACCTTCCCAATGGGCGCTTCCTCCAGGTGGCTTCACTCGGCCAGACAACCTTCATGGCTGATCTGGTTTACCTCTGGTCCATTCAATATTACGGCACGTACCAGAATGAGCAGCGCTTCGCCTTCCTGGAGCATGTCTACAGCAAGGTCATCTCCCGCCTCGATCCCCGCTACGTGGACCCCTATCTGGTGGGCGCGCTGATCATGGTCGTGGAAAAAAAGGATGTCGAGGCCGCGCTTCGCCTGCTCGATCAAGGCATGAAGTCCAACCCCGACCAGTGGATTCTGCCGTACGAGGCTGGCTTCTGGGCCTATGACACGGCCCATGATTATGCCCGCGCGGCCGACTACTTCCGGCGCGCCATGGCCATCCCCGGGGCGCCGCCCTCCGTGAGGCGCATGCACGCCGAGCTCTTCAACAAGAAAGGAGACAAATCCACCTCCCTGGCGCTGTGGAAAGACATCCTGGAAACCGCGGAAGACGAGAATGTCCGGGCCATTGCCGCCAAGCATGTTCATGACCTGACGCTGGAGGTGGACCTCCAGCATCTCCGGGAAGCGGTTGCGGCCTACCGGCGCGCTCGGGGCCGCTATCCGCCCCGCCTGTCCTCCCTGGTTGCCATGGGCCTCCTCAAGGCTCTCCCCGTCGATCCCGAAGGCAATGCCTACCGTTACGCAGCACAAACGGGCGAGGTACAGGCCGCTTCAAGATTCCGTCTGCGGCGGCACTGATGGAGAGCATCGACTGGTCCCGCCTGATCCCCTCCTGGGTTTTCCCGGCCTGGGCCACTCTTCTCGGCCTGGTGCTGGGCTCGTTCGCCAACGTGTGCATTCACAGGCTGCCCCGCCACCAGTCGGTGATCCGGCCACGATCGTCCTGTCCGGGATGCGGCCATGTGGTGCGCGCCTACGACAATATCCCTCTCGTCTCGTGGATCATCCTGGGCGGCCGTTGCCGCGATTGCGGCACGGGGATCTCCTGGCGCTACCCCCTGGTGGAGCTGCTGGCAGGCAGCCTGTTTCTTGCCCTGGCCCGTTCATTCGGCCCGACCATGGGGTTCGCGGTCGCCGGCCTGTTTGGCCTGGCGTTGCTGGTCTTGTTCTTCACGGACCTGGAGACCATGCTCCTTCCCGATGCCGTGACCCTGCCGTTGCTGGGTTTGGGGATCGGACTGGCCCCATGGAATCCCATGTTGTCCTCGGGTCGGGCCGGCGGCGAGCTGATGGCCGTCCTGGGCGCCTGTGCCGGAGCCCTTTTCGGCGCCGGCCTGGTCGGAATCATCATGCTCGGGTGGCGTGTCTGGGTTCGCGGCCGCCTGTCCGCCAATGCCCGGGAAGAGGAGCGCACCGGCATGGGGCTTGGCGATCTCAAGATGCTTGCCATGATTGGCGCCTTCGTGGGCATCCGGCAGGTTTTCTTCGTGACCTTTCTGGCGGCGCTGCTGGGAAGCCTGGTCGGGCTCGCATTGATGGGAGCCGGACGGGGTGGCCGGCGGATGGCTCTTCCTTTTGGGACCTTCCTGGCTGTGGCGGCCCAGAGCGCTGTGTTCTTCGGTCGGCAAGCGGTTGGGCAGTATCTTCATCTGCTGGGGATGCGATGAGGGCGGAAAGGCCAACGGTGAGGGCAAATCGCTCCGGATGAAAGCCGGGAGATGTCTTCGATTGATCTGCACGCGGTCAGGGAACTATATTAAGAACAACCCAAGGAGTTGCAGCGGCTGGACAGGAGAGGCGATGCGGGCGGAGAGGTCGCACAGGAGATGGAAGGCAGGCGGGGGACAGGTGTCTCTGCAGAGGGGAGCCCTGGCGATGCTGATCTCCGGCCTCCTTGCCGGCTCCATGGCTCAGGCCCGTCCGGCGCCTTCCGGAGAAGCCGCGCCACCCGCCCGGCCGGAGACCTCGCGCGCGAACCGCGCAGGACAGAACGAGCCGGCGGCGCAGCCTGCGGAGGTCCCCGCGGCAGGGAAGAAGACCGAAGCGGATGACACCGACAAAGGACCCCTGCGCTTCACCAACGAGGATCTTCCCGCTCTCCATCCCGCGGACCGGCGCGGGGGTTCCATCCCGTCGGCCGTCAAGAATGAGGAAGCGCCGGCCCGGAGGTCGGAAAAGGAGCGCACGGTCCAGGCGGGGCAGAGACGATCTGTGGCCGACCTGCAAGAGGAAATCGATACACTGGAAGCGCGCCTCGCCCGACTCAAGGACCGCCGGCGAGCGTTACAGAATCCACTCCTCAGGGGCCTCACGGCTGCGGACGAAGAGGAGACAAGAGCCGTGGCGGGCCGTTCGAATGTCGATCGTCTTGCCTGGGTGAACGAGCAGATTGCACTGAGCGAGGCCGCTCTCCAAGAAGCGCGGCGTCGGCAGGCCATTCTTCGCCGCCGCTAACTGACACCTGTCGCCGGCCGCCCGGGCTCCGGCACCCAGGCGCCGGTCTGAGACGAGGTCTGCCATGTCGAAACGACGGATCCTGATCCTGGGGGCCGCCGGCCGTGATTTCCACGATTTCAACCTGCTCTACCGCGGCCGAGGCGAGGTCGAAGTCGTGGGGTTCACTGCGGCGCAGATCCCCAACATTTCCGGGCGCCGTTATCCCGCCTCGCTGGCGGGCGATGGATACCCTGAAGGGATTCCTGTCTATCCGGAGCAAGAGCTGCCCAGCCTCATCAGAACCCGAAAGGTCGAAGAGGCCGTTTTTGCTTATTCGGATGTCACCCACCAGCATGTGGTGCATCTGGCATCCATCGTCCAGGCAGCGGGTGCTCGCTTCGTTCTCCCCTCTCCGGAAGAGACCATGGTGTCCTCCCGCAAACCGGTTATCTCCGTTTGTGCGGTGCGCACCGGTTGCGGCAAGAGCCAGACGACTCGTGCGGTGTGCCGTTCATTGCACCATCAACGCCGCAAGGTGGTCGCCGTCCGCCATCCCATGCCCTATGGCGAGATCGAGAAGCAAGCGGTGCAACGGTTCGCATCCCGCGGCGATCTCGACGCGGAGCATTGCACGATCGAGGAGCGGGAGGAATATGAACCGCATCTCGCCATGGGTTCCATCATTTATGCCGGAGTCGACTATCAAGCCATCCTGGCGCGGGCAGAAGAAGAAGCGGATGTGGTGGTCTGGGACGGCGGAAACAACGATACTCCTTTTTTCCGACCTGACCTGGAGATCGTGGTGGTGGATCCCCATCGTCCGGGGCATGAACTGGCCTATTACCCCGGGGAGACGAATTTTCTGCGCGCGGACCTGATCGTCATCAATAAGATGAATACGGCGAGGGAGGAAGACATCGCCACCGTGCGAGCCAACATCAAGACCCACAATCCAGGCGCCATGGTTCTGGAGGCGGATTCCCCCATCCACGTGGACGATGCCCATGCGATCGCGGGCAAACGCGTCCTGGCCGTCGAGGATGGGCCCACGGTCACCCATGGAGAGATGCCCTACGGAGCCGCGGTCATGGCGGCGAAGGAGCACGGGGCGGCGGAGCTCGTGGATCCGCGGCCTTTCTCCGTCCGCTCCATCGCCGCGACTTTCGAGAAGTATCCGGACATCGGCCGGCTCCTTCCCGCGGTGGGGTACGGCGAGCAGCAAGTGCGTGATCTGGAGGAAACCATCAACCGGGTGGATTGCGATCTCGTCCTCATCGGCACACCCATTGACCTGCGCCGCGTCGTTCAACTCAACAAGCCGGCCCTGCGTGTCTCCTATGAGCTGAAAGAGAGACGAAAGGGCCAGCTCGAAGAAGCGCTGGCCTCGTGCCTGGAACAGCGGGGAGAGAAAGCTCCGGACTGAACGGTTAACCGCCGTGAGCACGGGAGCCGGTATGCAGTGCGGCCACCCCGGCGGCGAACCGGCGCCACGCCACCCTCTGGAATCCGATTCCCTGAAGCGTCCGGGCCAGGCGGCGTGGTTCGGGCCAGTCGCGGATGGTGTCCGCCAGGTAGTCATAGGGCCCTCGCTGTCCGGACAGGAGCTGCCCCAGGCGCGGCATGACGGTCCGGATGTAGGCGCGGATCAGCGGCGCAAGCGGACCGGTGGGGTGTGAGAACTCCAGGATGCCGACCCGGCCGCCTGGGCGCAGGACACGGTGAATTTCCCCCAGGCCCTGTTCCAGGTTCGCAAAATTGCGCACTCCGAAGGCCACCGCGACCGTGTGGAAAACCTGGTCCGGGAAGGGGAGGTTCAGGGCATCCCCGGCGGCGAGGAGCAATCGCCGCCGCCGGTCGCGCGCCCGGGCGCCCGCCAGCATGGCGGGCGTGAAATCCACTGCGACCACGTCCCCCCCGGCGCGGGTGAGGGCCCGGGCCAGATCCCCGGTCCCGCAGGCCAAGTCCAGGGACCGCTGGCCTGGGCCAGGGGCCAGCTGGCGCGCCGTCACCCACCGCCAGTAGCGGTCGGAACCTCCCGAGAGGAGCCGGTTCGTCAGGTCGTAGCGCGGCTCGATGGAGGCAAACATGCGCCGCACCCTCTCCGGGTCGCGTGTTGCCGCCTGTCCGTTGTTCGCCCTCTTGCCGGGCTTGCGTGCCGCCATGGTCCGGAAATGTTACCCCCCTAGGCCAAAGTTCCTGGGAAGGTTCTGATGGAAGGGCCTTGATTCGCTGTGAGT
>JBHHYE010000009.1:0-86368 GCA_046757405.1 Acidobacteriota bacterium
GTAGCCGTACCGGTAGGAGTAGTAGTCCCCTCCGGTCAGATCGAGGTTGTTGAGCACCCCGCCCAGGACGCGGGCCTGGGCGGCCCGGAGCTTCTTCACCGCCAGGGCCACGCTCTGGTGCGGCGTCGCGCCCCCCTCCACGACCAGGAGCACGCCATCGACCCGCTCGGAGACGATGATCGGATCGGCCACCGCGAGGAGGGGCGGTGTGTCGATGATGACGTGATCGAACGACTGGTTGGTGCTCAGGAGGTCCAGCAGGTTGCGGAAGTTGTTGGAGGCCAGAAGCTCGGCCGGATTGGGCGCGACAGGCCCGGCGAGGAGGGCGCTGAGACCGGGCAGTGCGGTCGGCACCACCATCTCGCGCCAGTCCGTGTTGCCGGCCAGCCAGTTGGAAAGCCCCTTGGATCGCGACAGGTCGAACACCTTGTGAATGCGCGGCCGGCGCAGGTCGGCGTCCAGGAGCAGCACCTTCTTGCCGATCTGGGTCAGGGAGATGGCGATGTTGACCGCGGTCACCGTCTTGCCCTCGCGCGGCAGAGACGAGGTGACCATGAGCAGCCGCGGGGGATGGTCCGGGCTGGAGAGCAGGAGCGTGGTGCGCAGGTCCCGGTACGCCTCGGCGTGTTGGCTCTTGGGGCTCTGGTGGGTGACCTGGTCGATACAGGCGGCCCGCCCGCGCCCGTCCAGGGCGATGACCTTGCCGTGGCCGCGCCGCTTCAGGGCCGGGATCAGGCCCAGCGGAGGGATGCCCACCAGGCGCTGCAGATCATCGGCCCCCTTGACCGAGCTGTCCAGGTAGTCGAAGAAGAAGGCCATCCCCACTCCCAGCCCGAGCCCGACCACCAGGGAGAGAAGAATGTTGAGCTTCTTGTTGGGGCGGAACGGCAGCAAGGGCGCCTGGGCCGTCTCGACCTGCCAGACGTTGCCGGCCTGGGTGTCATCTATCCGGTTCAGGACTCCGGTCTCGTCCCGGCGCTTGATGAGGCCGGCGCGCATCTCCTTCTTGGCGTCGAGGTGCGACTCCAGGGTCTTGTACTGGGCGAGGCTCTGCTCCAGGTCGCGGACCCTGGCTTTCTGCTCCTCCTCGAGCGCCGACAACCGCTTCTCCTCGCCCCGGGCGGTGCGGTAGGCGGTCTGGGCGGTGCCCACCACCTGGTCGCGGATGCGCGTGGCCTCGGCGTCGATCTGCCCGCGCACCAGATCGATCTGCCCGCGGAGGGCCACCATCTCCGGGTAGTCGGCCTTGAAGAGAGGCTCCTTCTCGGCCATCTGGCCCTCCAGGCCGGCAAGCCGGCCCTTGAGGTCCTTGATGATGGGGCTGCGGAGCACCTCGTCCAGGTGGGTGGGCCGGGTGTTGCGGAGCGACTCGAAGGCCGCCTGCCGGCGGGCCCTCTCGATGCGCGCCTGGGTGGCGGCACGGGTGACCTCCTCCAGGGTGGCCAGGATCAGGCTCTTTTTGTTGTCCAGCTCCATGATCGATTTCTTCTTGCCCAGCGCGCGGAGCCGGCCTTCCATGGCGGCGATCTCGCCGGAGAGGTTGGCGATTTCCTTGTCCAGCTTTTCGCCCGCGACCCCGGTGGCGCGGCTCTTCACCTCGGTGTTGAAGAGGATGTATTCGCCCGCCACGGCGTTGGCGATGCCGGCGGCCAGGGCGGGATCTATGCTGGTGCAGGCGATCTCCACCAGGTGGGTGTTCTTGACCGGGTTGATCTCCAGGCGGTCCCGGAGGGCGTCGATCCAGGGCTGCAACGGATCGGTGACCACAGCGTCCCCGGTCTCGCCGGCGGGGAGGAGCTGCCGGAGCCAGGCCATGCTCCGGCGCACCCACCCGGGACGCACCGCCTCGGCCACGGGCGGCTGGTTGGGCAGATCGAGGCGCTCGACCACCCGCCGCAGGACGTCACGGCTCTGGATGAGGCGGTACTGGGTCTGGTAGAAGTCGGTGTAGGCCAGGTGGTTGTTGTCCTGGGCGTAAACGTTCCGGAAGTCGACGATATTGGGGTTGTGGCGCTCGATCTGGATGACCGCCTTCGACCGGTAGGTCGGGGTGATGAGGAAGGAGCCGATGGTCACCAGGGTGAAGAGGATCGACATGGATGAGAGAATCATCCACCGGTGCTTGCGCAGCAGGTGCCAGGACTCCACCAGGTGCCTCTCGCGATCCGTGTGCTCTTGCATTCTTGACGAGTTCCTCAGAAATAGGTTTCCCGGATGATGATCACGTCGCCGTCCCGGAGAACCGGGTCCTCGGCCTCTCCTCGCATGATCGCCTTGAGATCCAGGGCCAGGGTTTCCTGGCTGCCGTCGGGGAGCTGGCGCAAGAGCTCGACCTTCTTGAGGGCGGCGCGGTCGCTGGCACCCCCGGCCTTGGTGATGGCCTGCAGGACGGTGAGCGGCCGGCTCAGGCGCGTCTCGTACTCACCCGGGTTCTTGACGGCGCCGTTGACGTAGACCTTCACCGGCAGATCGACCGGCACGTGGATCAGATCTCCCTGCGTGATCTCCGGATTGACCTCCCGCCCGCCTCCATGGAGGAGAGCCTTGAGATCGACCCGGAGCACCCCGGCCGGCCGGCCGGCCGCCTCCGGCCGGTGGGTGATCACCGCCAGCGGGCCGGCCTCCTCGGTGAGGCCTCCGGCATCGGAGATCATGTCCAGCAGCGTGCGGCGGCCGAGCATCGGGTAGCGTCCCGGCTTCTTCACGGCGCCCAGCACCGACACCATCTTGGATCCGTATTCCTTGACGAAGACCGAGACCTGGGGATTGTGGAGGTAGCGCTCCTCCAGGCGCGCGGCCAGGGAGCGCTCCAGGTCGGAGCGGGTCAGGCCGGCCACCTGGACCATCCCCAAGAGCGGCAGGGTGATCTCTCCCGCCCCGGAGACGCGCACGGTGCGGGAAAGCGGCTCGACGCCCACCACCTGGATGTCCAGGAGGTCCTCGGCGCCGAGCACGTACCCGCCTTCCTCGCTGGCCACCTCGAGATGGCCGGCGAGCCGCGCCGGAGGATCCCCCGGGGGGTCTCCCGGTGGCGCCGCCGCGAGGCTGGCGAGCAGGACCGCGATGGAGAAGCTCTGGAGCATGGTGGTTCTCCCGTCCCTTCCTCTAGAAGGTGTAGGTGGCGTTTCCCGTCACCAGCACTTGCCGGTCGTTGGCCAGATCAAAGTTGGACTCGCGCTGCCGGCGGCGGATCTGGAGGCCGAAGCGAGGCGCGCCGGCGGGAGCAAAAGACCATCCCACCCAGGCCGACCGGATGCGGTCCTGCCGGATGCCCTGGAAGGCGGAAAAATTGACCGGCTCGGCATAGTTGTTCTCCGAGATCGAGCCCCCGAGGAGGAGGCTGAACCGGCGGGTGAACGACGTGGTGGCCTCCAGCCCCGTGCTGCGGGAGAGGTAGAAAAGGTTGTCTCCGAAGATGGAGAAAACCAGGTCTTTGTTGAACCATCCCCGGAGCACCAGCCGCCGGCCCAGGCGCGTGCTCAAGCTGGCCCGCCCGATCATCCCATCGAAGCCGGTCCGCGCCTGGGAATCGGGGTCGAAGTGAAGAACACCGAACCGCAGCTCTCCCCCGATGATCGCCTGGGGGTCGAAGCGCAGCCCCTGGACCACCCTCCAGGCCGTCGCGTCCCGGCCGAGCTCCTCGCGGTCATGCCGGATGACCTCCCGCTCCACCTGGAACAGGGCGTCGGTTTTCGGCCGCAGGGGGAGGCGCCCGCCCAGGGAGAGGTGCACCTCGTCACGGTTGAGATCGGTGACGCTCTTCCCGAACGGCCGCGCATCGCCCGAGAAATCGACGGTCCTGCCCTCGGCGCGGAAGAACAGCTCGGTCCGTACACTGGGTTCCCACGCGATCTGCCCGCTGAACTCGCCATCCTCCTCGCGGATGCGCTCGGTCAGCTCGTCGTTGGGCCGCAGCTTCCGTGTGAGCAGGTCGAGGCCGCCCGAGTAAGTGAAATCGCCGAAGAAGATGTCCCAGGAAGAGCTGGTCTCGCTGTCCACGTGATTCTGCGAGGAGGTTTCCAGGAAGGCGACCAGGTCGATGGTCTGGGACAGGTCCAGGCGGCCGCGATGGCCGAAGAGCGTCACGGCCTCCACCGAAGGGCTGAGAGTGGCGGTGTAGTCTCCCTCTTCCTGGTCCGGCGAGAGAAAGACGTTACTGTCGTAACCCACGTTCTTCAGCTCCAGGCCGGGCCGCACGTGGATAGCTCCCACCTCGATGTAACCCGCATCGGAGGAGGGGTACTCCGGCTCGCCGGCGGCACCCGCGAGATGGACCACGCCGGCACCGAGGAGAGCGACGGCGGCCCGGAAAACAACCGGCCTGCTGGACATCTAGGGCATCGGCGTGAAAGGACTGGCCTCGTCGTTATCGTCGTCGTTGAGGGCCACGGCCAGGAGCACCGCGCCCCCGACGGCGATGGGAATGATGATTCCTGCCCGTTTTTTCCCGTGGGGGAGGGGGGCGCCTCCTTTTTTCTCCCCCTCGTCCGGTTTGACATTGAACGAGATGGTGGCCACCTCTCCTTCACTGATCCGGACCGTCCGGTCAAGCTGGTAGATTCCATTATCAACCTCGACCTCGAACCGGTAAGCCCCGGGTGGAAGTTCCTGGAACGCGTAGTGGCCGCCCGCATCGGTGGGGGCGCTGGTGAATTCCTGGCCCGTCTCCTGGTTGATGACCCGGACGACGACATTCGGGTAAGGAGTCGCACCGTCCGGCTGGAAGATCCGGCCGTTCAGTGCCACCGGGGAGGTGGCCTCTTGTGCCAGCAGTGCTGCCGGAACGAGGGCCAGGATGAAAAGGCCGACGATCCACGTGCTCGAGAGTGAAGAACGATGCTCGTTCAAGGACCTCCTCCTTTCTATTTTGGCCGGCCTGCGGACGTACCTGCGGGCGGCCGAAACCAAAATTCGGTGGCATTATGTCCATGACCGGATCGATACGTCAAGAGGGTGGCGCAGGCGCCGGATCCTGGGCCCGACGCATATGCTAAGGTGACATTTCTCTGAACATTTGGCCCGGGTGCCGGACACGGGATTCCGGCTGGCGTTCGCCCGGGAGGGGGCCGCCGGTGAAGGAAAGGCTCGAGGCGATCATCACCGAGATGGTCGACAAGGGAATCCGCCTGGATCTGGCCCGCGACGACTTCGAGAGGAAGTTCCTCCAGATTGCGCTGGAGCGGTACCGGGGAAGCCGGAAGGCCACCGCCCGCGCCCTGGGGGTGCATCGCAACACACTGGGTCACAAGATCGCCAAGTACCGGATCAAGAGGCGTTCCGGCTCACCCTGACCGGGGGTTCGCCCGCCGGAGCCGGACACCGGCGCGCGACACCGGCAAGACCGGCGCCGCAAGCGGCGGCCGCAGCCGCAGGATCAGCCGCGCGGTGTCCGATTGCGTGATCCACGAAAATGGTCATTCTTGCAATTTTTTTTGTCAGATCCCTGGAAATATTCCTTGTTTTTCTAGAAATGGCTCATTTTTTTGCACGATCTGCAGATTGTGATTGACAGCCGGGACGGGCCGCCCTACACTGCGTTGCCTCGGGCGTCTCCCAGACGGCGGGCCGGCCAGGCCCAGGAGGGCGCCTCCATCCCGGCCAGGAGGAAGAGTCCCATGGCAGCCAGAGCATCGTCGATCCTGAAGATCTGCGAGAAGGAAAAGGTGCAGTTTCTGCGCCTCCAGTTCACGGATATCCTCGGAGCCATCAAGAATGTCGAGGTGCCGAAGGCGCAGTTCCCCAAGGCGCTGGACGGGAAGGTCATGTTCGATGGCTCCTCCATCGAGGGGTTCGTCCGCATCGAGGAATCGGACATGCTTCTGGTGCCGGACCTGGAGACGTTCCGCGTCTTTTCGTGGATGCGCGCCGAAGGAAAGGTGGCGCGGGTCATCTGCGACATCCACCGTCCCAATGGCGATGAGTTCGTGGGGTGCCCCCGCCTGACCCTGAAGAGAGCCGCGGCGCGGGCGAAAAAACTCGGGTACAGCATGATGGCCGGGCCGGAGGCGGAATTCTTCATTCTGGCCGTTGATGCGTCCGGCCGGCCCACCCTGGACACCCACGACGCCGCTTCCTACTTCGACATGGCGCCCATGGACCGCGGCGAGGAATGCCGCCAGAAGATCATTCATGCCCTGCAGGCCCTGGGGTTCGAGGTGGAAGCGGGGCACCACGAGGTCGCCCCGGGCCAGCACGAGATCGACTTCCGCTATGCCGAGGCGGTGCAGACCGCCGACAACATCAGCACGTTCCGGCTGGTGGTGAAGAAGATCGCCAGCGACATGGGGCTGCACGCCACCTTCATGCCCAAGCCGCTCTTCGGCCAGAACGGTTCGGGCATGCACACGCATCAGTCGCTGTTCAAGGGGCAGAAGAACGCCTTTTACTCGCCGCGGAGCAAGTGGCAGCTCTCCGCCACCGCCCTCCATTACATCGGCGGGCTCCTCCGCCATGCGCGGGCCTTCTGCGCCGTGACCAACCCCACCGTCAATTCCTACAAGCGCCTGGTTCCCGGCTACGAAGCGCCCACCACCGTGGCCTGGTCGGAGAAGAACCGCTCCCCGCTCATCCGCGTTCCGGATCGCCGGGGCGCCGGCACCCGCTGCGAGCTGCGCATGCCGGATCCCTCGTGCAACCCCTACCTGGCGCTGACGGTCATGCTCACCGCCGGTCTGGACGGCATCGCCAACCGGACGGACCCCGGCCCGCCGGTCAACAAGAACGTCTACAAGATGAGCCAGCGGGAGCGGCGCCGGCTGCGCGTCGATGAGCTCCCCGCGAATCTGTACGCGGCCATCCAGGAGTTCAAGAAGTCCAGGGTGCTGCAGGAGGCGCTGGGCGAGCACATCAGCGAGCATTTCATCCTGGCCAAGGAGGCCGTCTGGCGCGAGTACATCGCCCAGGTCCATCCCTGGGAGCATGAACGTTACCTGATGCGTTACTGAGCCAGGATGGCGCGGACTCCGGCGGCCGCCTGGCCCGTGGCTATCTCGGTGGTGGTCCGGCGGCGGCGGTCGAAGAGCTCGACCTTGTCGTGATCGATGCCGCGTCCCACGGTGATGCGAGCCGGGATACCGATGAGCTCCGAGTCCTTGAACTTGACCCCGGGCCGTTCCGCCCGGTCGTCCACCAGGACCTCGATGCCGGCCGCTTCCATCTGGGCGGCCAGACGCTCGGCGGCCTGGGCCCGGCCGGGCTTCTCCGCCTGGATGAGGGTGAGGATGCAGCCGAAGGGAGCGATGGCCGGTGGCAGGGCCAGACCGGCCTCATCGCCGTACAGCTCGGCGGCCGCCGCGAGAATCCGTTCCATGCCGATGCCGTAGGAGCCCATCACCATCGGCACCGCGGCGCCGGTTTCATCCAGAACGGTGGCGCCCAGTGCCTCGGTATACCGGGTGCCGAGCTTGAAGATGTGTCCGATCTCGATGTGACGGCGGAGGGTGAGGGAGCCGGCACAGCGCGGGCACCCCTCGCCTTCGGCGGCGCTCCTGAGGTCGGCCCATTCCGGCTGGAAATGCACGCCGGGCGTCACGCCGGTGAGGTGGGTATCATCTTCGTTGGCTCCGCAGGCGAGGTTGCGGCGCCCGCGCAGGGCGGTGTCGGCCAGGAGGCGGAGGCCGTCCGGCGCCCGCACCGGTCCCAGGCTTCCGGCGTGGGCCCCCATGAGCCCGGGCACCTCGTCTTCGGCCGCCGGCCGGACGTCCGGGACCCCGAGGCCGGCGGCGAGCTTGGTCTCGTTCAGCTCGTGATCTCCCCGCAGGAGGGCCAGAACCGGGCGATCGCCCGCCATGTAGACCAGCGTCTTGATCTGCCGGGCGGCGGGCCAGCTCAGGAACGTCTCGATATCGGCGATCGTCCTCTGGCCGGGCGTGGAGACCTTGGCCGGTTCCGGCGCCGCGGGCTCGGGGTCCTCCACGGGAGCCAGCCGCGAGGTGGCCGTTTCCAGGTTGGCGGCGTACCCGCAGGAGGCGCAGGAGGCCACGTCGTCCTCGCCGGCGTCGGAGCGCACCATGAACTCCTGGCTGGTGGTGCCGCCCATGGCTCCGGAGGACGCCTCCACGCGGACGAACTCGATGCCGCACCGCGAGAAGATCCGCTGGTAGGCCTGGGCGTGCTTCCGGTAGGAGGCATCCAGCCCCGCGGCGTCCAGGTCGAACGAGTAGGAGTCCTTCATGGTGAACTCGCGCACCCGGAGCAGACCGGACTTGGCGCGCGGCTCGTCGCGGAACTTGGTCTGGATCTGGTACCAGATCTGCGGGAGCTGGCGATAGGAGCGCAGCTCGTCCGAGGCGATGCGGGTGAAGACCTCCTCGTGGGTGGTGCCCAGGACCATCTCCCGGCCGCCCCGGTCCTGCAGCCGGAACATGATGTCTCCCATGAGGTCGTAGCGGCCGGTCCGGCGCCACAGCTCGGCCGGATGCAGGGCCGTCAGGTGGAACTCCTGGGCGCCGATGGCGTTCATCTCCTCCCGGACGATGGCGGTGATCTTCAGGAGCGAGCGCTGGGCCAGCGGCAGGACCGAATAGAGTCCGGCGGCAAGCTGGCGGATGTACCCGGCGCGCAGGAGAAGGCGGTGGGAGCGTGTCTCGGCTTCGGCTGGATCTTCTCTCAGGGTGGGGATGAAGAGATCACGCAGGCGGGTGGCCATCTGGAACGCTCCTGGGCGGCACCGGAAGCGGTAAGGTAACCGCGCCCCCGCGGCCTGTCAAGCAGACGGGATGGACGTTCCCGCGGTTCCCCGGGGCGGTTCAGTCGGTCCAGACGCGCACCGCGCTCTCGTCGGTCTTCACATCCACCAGGGTCATGGGCCCCACCTGGCGCAGCGCCTCGAAGACGGCCTCCGGTTGCAGGGATTCCTCTTCTTCCACCAGGTAATCCATCAGGGCCTCGGGAAGGCTGATCTCCACCTGGGTGGCGCTGCCCATGTGTGCGACGCCCAGGGGCAGCCCCTCCTGGGCGTCGACGGTCATGTGGAAGAGCCCGTCCTCGCGCCAGGCGCGCACATGAGTTTCATCGGCCTGGAGGGTGAAGAACTCCTTGATGTCCAGCTCCCGGACCGCTTTCCAGAAGCTGCGCAGGTCGAAGCCTTGTTCCTGGAGGTTGCCCAGGATCGTGCTGGGCTTGAGCTGCTCGGTCTGGAAGGATCCCGCCAGGGCCTCCAGGAAGTCCACGGGAAAGGACAGGGTGATCTTGGGCGAGGTTGCGTCTTCTTCGGTGACGGCGACGTGGAGCGTGGAGACCTGGTTCCCATGGCGGGCCAGGGCCGGCGCGGCCAGCAGGAGACCCGCAGCGAGGAAGAAGGCCGGGAACAGTTTGGTCTGCATGAGAACCTCCGGAATCGGTTGCCGGTGAAACGGGCGGCCGGGCGGGAAGGTTCAAGCGGCCGGGCGGAAAATATCCAGGATGGTTCCCCAGCGGGAGGCCCAGAGGTGCAGCAGGACGCCGATTCCCAGCGCCACGGCCATGATGCGCCAGGCCGGCGGCCGTTCCGGAAGGGCGCGCCAGCCGCGCGTGAGAAAGGGGGCCGCCATGGCAATGAGCCAGGGCACCATGGGCAAGCGGAAGCGGCTCAGGCCGAAGGTGGCCGCGTGGAGGGCGAGCTGGTAGAGAAGCAGGAGAGCCACCAGGCGGCACCCTGGCCCGGCCGGAAGGAGGATCAGCCCCGCCAGTCCCAGGGCCGCCACCACCATCCACGGGAGAGCTGCAAGCACGGTGACCATCTGGGCCTGCCAGAGGGAGAAGACGTGCGGGTATTTCTGCAGCCGCACATGGCGGATCAGGAAAGAGGTCGGATTGAGGAGGTCGGCGATCTTCAGGGGCACGCGGGACAGCGTCATCCCCGGGTGTCGGGCCATGAACTCCAGCGCGTTGTGAATCTCGCAGCGGTTGGCGTCGACGACGTTGGCGTCGGAGCAGCGGGGACGGCCGTAGTGGATGCGGCGCCGTTCGTTGAGCCCCAGGTCCCAGTTGGAAGGAGGCAGGACATTGTTGCCGATATAAAGATTGCGGCCGGCGGTGGCATCCAGGAGAAGGAAGCGGTGGTAGACCACCGCATTGCGCATCGTCCACGGCAAGATCGGGGCGAGCGCCCCGGCGAGCAGGATCGCCGCGGCCAGCAGGCGCGCGCGCCGTGTCCGGGGATCGGCGCGGCGGAAGGATGGCGCAGGAAGCTTGGCGCCGCCGCCGCGCCAGAGGAGCCAGGCTGCCGCCAGGGGAGTGAAGTACAGGGCCATCCCCTTGAAGAGGGCGGCCATGCCGAACCAGACGCCGGCCAGGGCCGCGTCCCGGGGAGAAGCCGGCCGCGGACGCAGGAGGGTGGTGAAGCCGATCACGAAACAGAAAATGTAGAACGTGGCCGGCCAGAAGAGATGGGTGAAGGCCACCAGGTTCGGGTAAAAGGCGAAGACGGCTGCCGCCGCAAGGCCGGCCCGGTGGTCGTGGAGCCGCCGCGCCAGCAGGTAGACGAACGGCACGGTCAGGGTGGAGGCCAGAACCTGGAGCAGACGCGGGGGAGTCAGCGAGGCGCCGAACAGCCACCGGCAGGCGGCCAGCAGGTAGAAGAATCCGGGCGGCCAGAGGTAGCCATCGTGCACCTGGAGTCCGCGGCCGGCGAGGATGCCGTCGGCCAGATCGAGGTAGTGGCACTGGTCGTGAGTGCACGGCATGCTGGTCACCATCCAGACCAGGGCCGCCTTGAGCAGGAACGAGGCGGCGACGATGATCGCCAGGGCCCGGCCGCCGCCGGCCATCTCCGCGCCGAGAAGGCGCCTCACCGGGAGGGTTCCGGGTCTTGCCGCCGCCGGGCCCGCTCCCGCCGCCGGGCCCATTCCACAAGAGCCGCGGCGATGGCCCGCTCCGCCCCGGCGTCCGACGGTTCGTAGTACCGCCGGCCCTTCAGGGAGGGGGGCAGACAGTCCAGCGCCGCGGTCTTCTCCTCGAGATCATGCGCGTAGAGGTACCCGTGGCCATACCCTTCCGCGCGCATCAGGGCGGTGGGAGCGTTCCGCAGCGGTTTGGGCACCGGCCCGGTGTGGCCGGCCTCCAGATCCTCGAGCACCCGGGCGTGGGCGCGGGTGAGCGCGTGGCTCTTGGGAGCCGCCGCCAGGTAAACCGCTGCCTCCACCAGGGCCAGGGCGCCCTCCGGCAAGCCCAGGACATGAACGGCATCCCGGGCGGCCATGGCCAGCACCAGCGCATGGGAGTCGGCCAGTCCCACGTCCTCGCTGGCGAAGCGCACCATCCGCCGCGCGACGTAAAGAGGATCTTCCCCCGACTGGAGCATGCGCACCAGCCAGTAGACAGAAGCGTCGGCATCGGAGTTTCGCAGGCTCTTGTGGAGAGCCGAGATGAGGTTGAAGTGCTCCTCTCCGGCGCGGTCGTAAAGGAGTGTGCCGGCGGCGAGAATCGCCTCTGCGTCGCGCAGCCGGACCCGCCTCCCTCCCCCGGGAGCGCCGGCCGCGGTGACCGCCGTCTCCAGGGCATTGAGGGCGCGGCGGGCGTCGCCGCGGCTGGCGGCGGCCAGGCGCTCCAGGGCGTCGGCGTCCACCGGGACGCCGGCCTGCCGCAGGAGCGTGTCCTCCTCCAGGGCCCGCCTCAGGACCTGGGCGATGGCCCCGGGTGCCAGCGGCTTCAGGACCACCACGCGGCAGCGGCTCAGGAGGGCGGCGTTGATCGCGAAGGAAGGGTTCTCCGTGGTGGCGCCCATGAGCACCAGAAGCCCCGATTCCACGTGGGGAAGGAAGGCATCCTGCTGGGTCTTGTTGAAGCGATGGACCTCGTCCACGAAGAGGACGGGGGGGCGGCCGCCGGCCGCCTGCTGTTGCCGGGCGCGGGCGACCGCCTGGCGGATCTCCCGTACGCCGGAGAGAACCGCCGAGTGGGCCATGAACGGGGCACCGCCCGCCTGGGCGGCCAGGCGCGCCAGGGTGGTCTTGCCGCTCCCGGGCGGTCCCCAGAAGATGATCGACCCGGGACGGCCGTTTTCGATCATGCGCCGCAGGGGAGTCCCGGGGCCGATGATCTCGTCCTGGCCCACCAGGTCGGCCAGGGTCCGCGGCCGGACCCGGTCGGCCAGGGGGGCCTGGCCGGAGCCGGAAGGAGGACGTTCCGCGGAGGGACCCTGGTCTCTGCCGAAAAGATCCGTCACGTCCGATCCTTCTACCATGGGCGCGGGAGCGCCACAAGCCACGTCATCCGGGAACGGAGCGATGCTGGCATACCGATCACGCCCACCATGCTGGGTACCGCGGCGGCGCAGATCATCGCCCGCTGGACGGACGGCGAGGAGGCGCGGCATCCGGCCCGGGGAGCGCCGGCGGGGAACGGTCCGGAGGGCGGGACCCCGGCTGGATCCTAGCAGGGGATGTGCCGGAGCAGAGTGAGCTTGAGGCCGCCGGGACCGTGAGGGTGCGATGTCACCTCGTCGAAGGCTTTTTCCAGGCGTTTCATGGCGGCTCCCTCCGGGTTGAGGAGCGGCGGGGGTTCCGGCTCGCCCGCGACCGGCTCGACCTCCAGATCGATCTGGACCCGGATCTCGTCCGCCTCCAGGTGCAGGGACAGATCGCGGGGAGGCTCTTCCTTCTCCAAGGCTCGGAGGAGGCTGGCGAAGAGCGCTTCCAGGGCGGGAAGGAGCCGGTCCATCTCCTTGCCGGGCCCGGACGGGATCTTGCCGATCTCCTTGAAGAGGCGGGTGAGCAGCGGCCCGTAAGCCGTGTGGCCTGGCGCCGAGAGATGCATCCCGCCGGCCATCTCTAGTTCACCCGGACCCGGTAGGTCAAGACCGACTCCCCTCCGGCCGGCACGTCCAGGTTGAACCAGAGGCTGGAGGCGCTCCTCCGGGTGGAAGGATGGCTGCTGGCCAGGAGCGTCCAGTCTCCCGGGATCGACTCGTGCACCTCGACGCGGGCCATGGTGGTCTTGTGGTTGCGGACGGTGATGCGAAAGGCGGCCTCGTAGGATCGATGGCTGCGGACCGAGTGATCGACATAGTCGGTCTGCACGCGCTCCGCGATCAGATCGGAGCTGTTGCCAACGGTGAGAGAAACGGTCTCGTCCTGCGGAGTGTGGTCGATGCGGTTTTCGCCCAGGAGTACCGTCTCGCCTCTATCCGCTTCCTGGTAGACACGAAAGGTGCCGGCCGGAAGAGGGTGGCCGATGCCTGCATCCTTGGAATTCACGAACTCCAGGCGGATCTGGACCGGACGGCGGGCGGCGGAGAGCGGGCGGCGGCCCACGGGGACGGCCGCCCCGCTTCCGGTGATGATGTACCGCTTGACCACCCGCACCGCGGGGGCGTTCTCCAGGAAGGCCAGCTGCACGGCGCCCTGGCCATCCAGATCGACGGGGCGCTGGAGCCGGTAGTCGTGGTAGTCGAAGATCGGCCGATCCTGGAACCCGGCCTCCGACATCTCCGCTGCCCGCCCCGTGGCCTGAAGGGCCTCCGGGACCCGCACGGGCAGTTTTCTCGGCGCCAGGCGGGCCGGATCGCCGGCGATGAGGTGCAGGCCGGCCTTCCGGAAGGCCACCCCGGTGGTGTTGTTGACGGTCACCCAGGTCGAGAGGCGGAGCCGTTTTTCATCCTGGCTCAGCACGCCCACGTGATCGGCGGACCAGGTGATCCCCGTCGTCAGATAGCGCAGGTCCACGTCGGCGGGCCCCCCCCGGCGCGCCCGGACCACCCAGTCCAGGGTGGGGTGGTGAACCAGCCCTTCCGGAAGGTCCGGGACGATGATCCGGCCCGGCGGGTTCAGGAGCACCTCGTGGCCCACGTCCAGGACCAGTCCTCCACGGGTGGCCAGGAGGGTGGCGGCCTGTCTCCGGGGAGGGCCGCCATCGGGTGCGTCGCTCACCAGGGTCAGCTGCCGCCCCACGTATTTCTCCAGGATGCGAGCGGGGGAGATGAGGTCGTGATGCAGCCGCTGCTCGAGGAGGCGCACGGAGGACGCCGGCCGGGTATGGAAGGTCACCTGGAGGGAGGCCGGGACCAGGCCGGCGGGAACGCCATCCAGGTGCAGCACCGCGGTTCCGGCCGGGAGGTCCACGTGGCGCTGCTCCTGGACCAGCGCCAGGTTCGAGGCGTAGACGGTCAGCGAGACCTTGGCCGGCGGAGACAGGGCGGCCCGCGCCGCCGGGTCCGGCGCGGCGGTACCAACCGCGGGTCCGGCCGCGGCCCAGAGCCAGACCAGGAGCGAAAGGGTCACGGCGGCCTAGGAGCCGGACTCGGATCCGCCAGCCGGCGTCTCGGTGATGAGGATGGTCTGGATGATCGCCGGCTCCTGGGGTCGGAAGTACGGTTTTGCCTCGCGGCCCGATGTCTTGACGGCGGCCAGGCGGTTGAGGGCATCCATTCCATCCACGATCTGCCCGAATACGGTGAACCGGCCGTCGCGCTCCGGCTGGGGCGAGAGACAGATGTAGAACTGGCTGCTGGCGCTGTTCGGATCGCGTCCGCGGACCATTCCCACCGTCCCCACCAGGTGCTGCCGGTCACTGAACTCGGCGGGGATGAAGATGCCGGAGCTCCCCGTGCCGTTTCCCCTGGGGTCGCCCCCCATGATGATCTCGCCCGGCTGGATGTAGTGAAAGGTCAGGCCGTCGTAAAACCCTTCGCGGGCCAGGTTGACGAAGTTCTCCACCGTGAGTGGAGCGACATCGGGAAACAGGTCGAGCTTCATGTCGCCGAACTCCGTCTTGATGACGGCCGCGTAAGTGGACGAAGGATTGAAAGGCGGGAGGACATAGAGGGTGACCGGGTTCGATTCCCTTCCCTTCGAGTGATAGGTGAGGGTGTAGGTTCCCTCCCGGGCCAGGAGCGGAAAATAAGGCGTCAAGTCGAGGATCTGGCCAAAGTATGCTCCCGGTGCCAGCTTGGCGGGTTGCTCCTTCGGTGCCGGCGCGCCGGGCTTCACGGGAGTGTGGGCGGTGCCCTCCCGATCGACGAGCTCGAACCCCTTGGCCAGGGGGTTGCCCAGCGGGTTCTCGACCGGGTCCTCACCTGTGTTCCTGGCGCTGAGCCGGACCCGGACCGGCCGGCCGGTCTGGTAATAGAGGCCGCGGATCTCGAGCCGGATCTCGCTGGCTGGAGCGGGGGGCGCGGCCTCCTCGGCCGTTTCCGTCCCGGCGCGTGCTAGGAGTCCGGGGGTGAGCATCAGGCAGACCGCGAGAGCGCCAAGAAGCGGCCGGTGTCCCGGCATGAATCCTCCACGTGGACCGCGAGATGCGATCGAGAAGCGGACAAGGAGCAAGATATTAAACGATACCACCGGCTGGATCAAAGGAGTGGCGGCGCGTGCGGGCCAGGGCCAGGGTGCGCACCTCCGCCGCTCCGGAGGCGGCCAGGAGGCCGGCACAGGAGCGCAAGGTGGCGCCGGTGGTGAGCACGTCATCGACCAGGAGCACACGGCGCCCGGCCAGGCGGCGGGCGGCCCGCCGCCGGAGGCGGAACGGCCGGCGGGAGGCTCCGGGCCGCTCCCCGGGGGGCCGGGCCCTGGGCCCGGTGGCATCGATCCTCTTGAGGAAGGATCGTGGCGCCGGGAGGTGGGAGGAGCGCGCCAGCGCCCGCGCCAGCAGCCAGGCGGCGTCGAAGCCGCGCTCGCGGATCCGGGCGCGGTGGGAGGGAACCGCCGTCAGGCAATCGATGTCCCGGCCGATACCAGAGGCCCGCATGGCTGCCGCCAGGCAGGATGCCAGCGGTCGAGCCAGGGGGATGCGGCCCCCCTGCGGACCAAACTTGTAAAGAAGAATCAGGGCCCGCCCCTGTCCGGAGTAGTCCAGCGCGGTGACCAGCCAGCTCCAGGGCGGAGGGTGGTCGCGGCAATGCCGGCAGGACGTCTCGCCCGGAACGGGCGGTTCTCCGCAGAGGAGGCACGCCCGCGCGGTCCGCGTGGCGGGGCGAAGGCCGGACCAGCACCGCAGGCAGACATTGCCGCGCCGCCGCCGGGCCGGCAGCCGGCAGAGCAGGCATCCCGGTTCGAAGACCAGGTCCCCCAGGGCGGTGGCGAGCTGCCCGGCGCCGCGGGCAAGGCGCCGGCCGAGCGGCGGCCGGCACGGCCAGGCCGGCTCTGCCGCGGCGGGAGGCGGCTGCGGCACCAGGCTCAGGAGCCGGGCGCGGAGTAGACCGGCGCGGGACTGATCCCCAGCTCCTCGAGGGTGACCTCTTCCTTGAAGTCCACCTCGATGCTGTTCCACTCGCCGCAGCGCGCGCACCGCTCCGTCCAGGAACGGCAGTGATGCCCGCACTGCTGGCAACGGAACTGGCTGGAGAGGAGACGCCCCTCGAGAATGATGCGCCGGTAGTGGGTATTGGCCTCCTGGAAGCGGTCGCGGCGCTCGTGGATCTTGGCCAGGTAGTAGCACAGCGTGGGCGTGTAGGAGGAACGCTCCCGCAGGGACGAAAACTCGGCCAGGGCTTCGTCGAGCATTTCCAGGCGGTAGAAGAGCTTGCCGAGAAAGAAACGCGGCACGGTGTCGATGGCGGAATCAGCGATCACCTTGCGAAAGATCTCGATGGCGCGGTCCGGCTGCTCGCGCTCCAGGAAGTGATTCTCCAGGGTGGTCAGAAGGACCGGCGCGTGAGTCACCTCGTACCCCTCCAGCCAGATGTTCACCGCCTCTCCATCGTTGCCGGCCTCCCGGCGCACCAGGCCCAGCGTCACCCAGGCCGGCACGAAGGAAGGCGCGTCTTTCAGCAGCCGGCGCAGGTGGGCCTGGGCTTCCTTCAGGCGGCGTTCGGAATACAGGCGGGCGCCGATCTCGTAACGGATGCCCAGGTGGATTCGATGGTCCCGTGCGGCCCCGCTGTTCTCCGGGGGACGGACCGCTTCGATCTTCTCCTCGATCTGCAGGGCCCGGTTCCACTCCCGGTGGCGGATATGGAGGTCGCGAAGCTGCCGGTAGGCGCTGAGAGCGCCGCGCGGCTTGAGTTCGATGATCTGTTCCAGGAACCCCTTGGCAGCCGGCAGATCGTCCCGGGCGAGGGAGTCGGTCACCAGCTCGTAGAGCGGCCCCAGTTCCCCGGGTGCGGCCCGCTGGGCGCGCGTGTGGAGATCGGTGGCTTCTTCCAGGCGCTTGAAGGTGCGCAGGACCTCGCCCGCCTTGAGAAGGGCGTCCACGCGGCCGGGAGAGCGGGCGAGCACCGACCGGAAGTGCTCCAGGGCCGTGCCGAGGCGGCCGTCCAGCATGGCGGCCACGCCGCGGGCGTAAACATGGTCCAGCGCCTGGGCCTCCTGGCGCTGGCGGTTGTCCCGCCAGCGTTCCAGCCACTGGCGCGACTCGCGGACGGCGCCGAGGATCACCGTGATGGCCAGCCCGGCGAGGAAGGCAAGGGTGATGACGGCATAGAGGGGGATGGAGCGGTCCGGCCAGACCTGGAAACGTTCGCCCAGGATGGTCCGGTTGGCATAGAAGGCCGCGCTCACCACGGAAAAGAGCGCAAACCCCAGGAGAATGTAGATGAAGGTCTTCAGTTTCACCAGGCTCTCCGGGAGTTCACGATGAATTCAGCCGCCCCGACTCAGCCAGCTCCTGGCAATTCACGCAGTAACGGGCCCAGGGGACGGCATCCAGCCGTTTCTTGTCGATCCGCTCCTCGCACTCGATGCATTCCCCGAAATCGGAGTTGTCCAGGCGGGAGAGGGCCTCCTCGACCGCCTGCAGGATCTTCCGTTCCGTGTTGGAGAGGGAATACAGGAACTCCTTCATGTAGGAATCGGTCGCCATGTCCGCCATATCGGCAGCCTTTCCCCCCCTTCCCACCCGGGTGCCCCTGCTCTTGTTCTTCGTGTAGGCCGCCAAGAGGGCCTGCCGCTTTTCATCAAGGATACGCTGGTATTTCTCGCGGCTTCTCTTGTTCATACTGGCTGACTCCTCATGAACAGATGGTCAGACAACGTGGCCGTGGTGATATTTCTCGCCCTTGATAATGGTGAGAGCCCGGTAGAGCTGCTCCAGGAAGAACACCCGCGCCATCTCGTGAGTGAGTGTCATTCTGGACAAAGACAGGCTCCTGGACGCTCGCCTGATCACGTCTTCCGGCAATCCATCCGGTCCGCCGAGGACGAAGACCAGGTTTCCCGGGCCTCCTGAGAGCAACTGCTCCAGCCAGCGGGCGAACTGCTCGCTGGACATTTCTTGACCGCCGGCCTGGAGGGCCACCACCATGGCGCCCTCCGGAAGACGGGACGCCAGACGCCGCCCCTCGGCCCGCGACATGGAGTTCTGGCGCCCACCGCCCCGCTGGCCGGCTTCTTCCAGACGAAACGGTATGGAGCGCCGGATTCTTTCCACGTAGCGCACAATCAACCCGGAAAGCAGTGCATCGCGCGTCCGGCCGTTCCACAGTACGCGAACCATTCACGATCCCATGACCCCGTCAGGTTGTTCACCCGGCCGGAAATCGAGCTTTCCGGGGCCGGAGCCGACCTCCAGGCGCGGTGCATCCCCCCAGAGTCGCTCCAGGGCAAAGAAGCGCCGCCGCTCCTCCAGGAAGATATGAACCACGAAGTCGATATAATCTAGCAAGATCCACTCGCCTCTGGTCTTTCCCTCCACATGGTGGGGGCGAACGCCGTGCTCCCGCAAGGTCCGGGTGACCTCCTCGGCCACCGTCTGGACCTGCCTCCGGGAGTGCCCGTGGCAGACGACCATCGTCTGGGCGAAGCCGCACAGAACACTCACGTCCAGCACGATCACCTCCTCCGCTTTCTTGGAGAGGGCCGCCTGGACCGCGGTCCGCACGCTGTCATCGACCGCGGTCATGGTTCCCGGTAGAGGGCGCACCGACCAATATAGCTTTCCACCGGGGGCGAGACCATGCCGGAGATGGACTGGCCGCGGCGGGCGCGCTGCCGGATCGCCGAGGAGGAGATCTCCTGGGGCTCCACCTGGAGCAGATGGACCCGTCCGCCGGGCGCCTCGGTGCCGGCGGCACCTTCGACCATTCGCCCGCGCACCGCGGCGGGGACGCCGGGGCCGGCGCCGGGAGACGGTGTTCCAGGACGGTTGACCACCACCAGGTGATAGTTGGCGACCAGGCGTTCGTGATCCTTCCAGGTCTCGATCTCCACGAAGGAGTCCATCCCCATCAGGAAAAAGAGCTGGGCGCCGGGCGCGGCCGCTTGCATCGCCTCGAGGGTGTCGATGGTGTAGGAGCACGCCCGCCGCACCAGCTCCAGCGAGCATGGAATCAGGGCAGGATGATCCTGGGTGGCCAGGGCGATCATGGCCAGGCGGTCGGCCCCGGGGGTCAGGTTCGGCAGTACCTTGTGGGGTGGCTGGTGGCAGGGAACCAGGCGGATGACGTCCAGATCCAGGCGGCGGCGCACCGTCTCGGCAATGGCCAGGTGCCCGGAATGGACCGGATCGAAGGTGCCGCCGAAGATGCCGATTCTCACCGCCGCCTCTCCCGCAGGCGAATCACCGGCTCGCGGGGCTCCTCCCGGAGGGGAGGGGGGGCCGGCGGAGCGGCCAGCAGGGCCAGGAGCTTTTTCCTGAGGGTATCGAGCCCTTCTCCGGTGACGCTGGAGAGGCGGATGGGCGCGGGTTGTCCGCGGCTTCCGAGGTCGTCTGCCAGCGCCTGGACGCGATCCGGATCCTCGAGGAGATCGCAGCGGGAGAGGACCACCACCTCGGGCTGGGTCTTGAGACCGGTCCCGAACGATTCCAGCTCCCGGCGCACCGCCCGGTAGTCCGCAAGCGGCTCCCGGCCGGAAAGCGAGGCGGCATCGACCAGATGCACCAGGACCCGTGTCCGTTCCAGGTGTTGCAAGAACCGGTCGCCCAGGCCCGCCCCCTGGTGGGCCCCCTCGATGAGGCCCGGGATGTCAGCCAGGACGGCGGTGCGGTTCTCCCCCAGCTCAGCGACCCCCAGATGGGGGGAAAGGGTGGTGAAGGGGTACGGGGCGATCTTCGGGCGCGCCGCGGTCAGGCGGGCGAGCAGCGTGGATTTCCCCACGTTGGGAAAGCCCAGGAGCCCCACATCGGCCATCACCCGGAGCTCCAGCCGGAGCCAGCGCGATTCACCCTCGCCGCCCGGCTCGGCCTGGCGGGGAGCCTGCCGCGTGGGCGTGGCAAACCGGGCGTTCCCCCGGCCGCCCCGGCCGCCCCGCGCCGCGCAGAAGGAGTCTCCCGGCTGCACCAGGTCGGCCAGGAGGAAGCCTCCGGGATCGTCCAGGACCGCCGTTCCCGGGGGAACGAAAATGACCAGGTTGTCGCCGCTGCGCCCGGTCTTCTGCCTCCCCTCACCGTGCCGGCCCCGGGAGGCATGAAAATGCTGTCGGTAGTGAAAATCGGTGAGCGTGGTTCGGGAGGAGTCAGACCTCAGGATCACCGAGCCTCCGCGGCCACCGTCGCCCCCGTCCGGACCCCCGCGTGGGATGTATTTTTCCCGCCTGAAGCTCACACATCCGTCGCCGCCTTTTCCGCCGCGGACCTGAATCTTGGCCCGGTCAATGAACATCGACCTTGGCCTGGACGGTCACGCGCCGGGGATCACGCTGATGAATTTTCCCAGGCGTCTCCGATCCCGGAACTTGACGACCCCGGAAACCTTGGCGAAGAGGGTGTCGTCGCCGCCCCGCCCGACGTTGGGGCCCGGCTTGAAGGGTGTCCCACGCTGGCGGACCAGGATGGAGCCGCCGGTCACCTGCTCGCCAGCGAAGCGCTTGACTCCCAGGCGCTTGGAGTGGCTGTCCCGGCCGTTGTGGGATGATCCGCCTGCTTTCTTGTGTGCCATGTCCGCTCGATTCCCCGCCGGCCGGACTAGGATCGGCCGCGCGGCTTCCTGGTGGTTTTCTTCTTGGGCGTTTTCTTCTTGGTGGTCTTCTTGCGAGTGGTTGTCCGGGCCTTGGTGGCGCGGCCCGCGGTCTTGCGGGTCGACCGGCCTGCGGCGGCTCTCTTGGCTCCTGTTTTCCGCGAGCGCGCGGCCGGCGAGGCTTTTTTCCGGGATGCGGCCTGGCGCGCCGGAGTCTTCTTGCGGGACCGGGCGGGCGCGCCTTGGCGCGGGCTCGTGGCGGTCTTGTCTCCGGCCGCCCGCGGCGTCCCGGCGCCGCCTGCGTCGATGGAGTCGATGCGCACCGAGGTGAAATACTGGCGGTGGCCGAACGTGCGCTTGTAATGCTTGCGCCTCTTCTTCTTGAAGACCAGGATTTTTGGCAGACGGCCGGTGCCCACCACGGTCCCGGTGACCCGGGCGCCTTGGATCCTGGGCGTTCCGACCACCGACTTGCTGCCGTTGCTGATCAGGAAGACATCCGGAAACTCGACCTTTTCGGCCTGGGAATCCAGCAATTCGACCCGTAGCAGATCCCCTTCCGAGACCCGGTACTGCTTGCCGCCGGTCTGGATGATCGCGTACATGGTGCTCGGTCGGCCCCTCGCCTGGGTATCCTGATTGAAAGCTCGAAAACGGGAATTTTTAGCACTGCCCGGCCCTTTCGTCAAGCAGGAGGGGGGGCGTTCCGGGCCCCGGGGCGGGGCGGATCAGCGTTTTCTCTTGAGTTCGATGAGGACCAGCTTCGCCAGCGCCTTGAGAGTGTCGAAGACGCCCTGGCCGGTGGTGGCCACGGCCTCGAAGACCCGTTCTCCCTTCCGGAGCAGGAGTTGTCGCATCTCCTCCATGGGCACGGCGTTGGGCATATCCCGCTTGTTGCACTGCAGGACATAGGGGATGGCCTTCAGATCGTAACCCTGGTCCTGGAGATTGAGCTCCAGGTTCCGGATCGACTCCAGATTGGCGTCCATGCGCATGGGCTGGGAGTCGGCGACGAAAACGACTCCATCCACCCCCTTCAGGATCAACTTGCGGCTGGCGTCGTAGAAGACCTGTCCGGGCACCGTGTAGAGGTGAAAGCGAACCTTGAAGCCGCGAATGGTGCCCAGGTTCAGCGGGAGGAAGTCGAAGAACAGCGTCCGGTCGCTTTCGGTGGCCAGGGAAATCAGCTTGCCCTTGGAGCCCGGGATGCTGCGATTGTAGATGTACTGGATGTTGGTGGTCTTCCCGCACAGGCCGGGACCGTAGTAGACCAGCTTGCAGTTGATTTCTCGGGCGGCGTAATTGATGAAGGTCATCGGCGGACGCTACTCCGAGAACAGATTGTCGATGTCCGCGTCGGTGATCTCCGCGAAGGGCGAGCCGCCGGTTTCCGTGCTCCGGCGTTCCTTGGTGCGCTTCTCCATGTCGTCGAGGATGTGGATGAGGGGGGCGGTGGCCTGGCGGACCCGCAGCCGGACCAGGCCGAGGGAGGAGCGCTCATCGAACGCCAGGACCAGGATCACGCGGCCGCCGATGACGGAGATGTGCAGATTGTCGCGTTCGCCTTCGTGAAAGAGATTCGAGAAGAGAGGTTCGCCAATGAGCTGGGCCAGCCCCTCGGTGGCGGCCACGTTGCCGGCCGTGAGCGAGGCCAGGCTGGTGACGTCGAGCTCGTCCGTCTCGCCGACCACCGCGAGCTGCTGCCCGTTGCGATCGATGAGGATGGCGAACTTGGAATTGGAATCATCCTGCAGACGGGCCAGGCTGGCTTGGATCTCGCCGAGTTCCTCGGCGTACAGGACCATATCTGAGGCGGACATACCGCTCATCCCTCCGCGTCGGGCGCGCCTGAAGCGCCGGTGAAAACCAATATAGGTTCCTGTCCCTGCAAGGCAAGGAGCGGGGGATAGAGTGCTAGTCCAGCGGCTGACGCCCGCGCAGAGCGCGCGCCAGGGTGAGCCGGTCGGTGAATTCCAGCTCGCCGCCGGCCGGCATGCCCTGCGCGGGGCGGGTGATCCTGAGGCCGGGCCGCGCCAGACGGCGGGTCAGGAAGGTGGCGGTGGCTTCTCCCTCGGCGCTGGTGCCCGTCGCCAGGATCACCTCGCGGACGCCGCCCTCATGAACCCGGCGGGCCAGGGCCTCGATCCGGAGTGTTTCAGGGCCCACCCCGGCGAGGGGATCCAGGACCCCGTGCAGGACATGATAGAGCCCGCGGTACTCTCCGGTTTCCTCCACCACCTGCACATCGCCCGGCTGCTCGACGACGCAGAGGAGGCTAGCCTCGCGGCCGGGCTCCGAGCAGATGCGGCAAGGATCGATGTCGGTGATGGAATAGCAACGGGAGCAGGATCGGATCTGTTTCTCCAGGGCGCCGATGGCCGCCGCCAGGGCGCCGATATCCGCGCCGGGCCGGGTGACCAGATGAAAGGTGAGCCTCTGAGCCGTCTTGGCGCCAATCCCGGGCAGCTTCCGCAACTCGGCGATGACCCGGGCGATCGGTTCGGGATAGTCGGCCATGATGGGCGGGTCGGTCAGAACAGTCCGGGCATTCCCGGCAAGGCGCCGCCCATCTTGCCGGCGATCTCCCCTTCCACCTTGCGCTCGGCATCGTTGACGGCGGCCAGGATGAGATCTTCCAGGAGTGCGGGATCCTCCGGATCGATGGCGCCGGGGTCCAGCTTGATGGCCACCAGGTGCTTGGTCCCGGTCATGGTGGCCTTCACCACTCCTCCTCCGGCGTTCCCTTCCACCTCCAGGGCGGCGATGGTCTCCTGCATCTTCTGGGCCTGCTTCATCAGCTTGTTGATATTCATGGCTCGTTCTCCGGCGGGGGCGTGGGGGAGCCCGGATCGAGGGGTTGAATGTCGGCGATCTGCGCGCCGAAGATCTGGGCGACCGCACGCACGGCTTTTTGCCCGCCGGCCTGCTCCAGGAGCCGCTCCCGGCGGTGCTGTGGGGTCTCGGCTGGCGGAGGCGGCGGGCCTTTTTCCCGCTCGGCGAGTTCGAGCCGGATCTCCACCTTGCGCCCCAGGGTCCGTTCCGCCGCCGCCTCCAGGGCGGCTCGATTGGCTGGCAGGTCCACCGATTTCTTGAAGAAGGAATGCCGGGGGCGGAAGGAGAGCAGGATCCGGTCGCCGTCGAGACTCCCCTCCGCGTGCTCCAGGAAGGCGGCGACCGCCGGCCGTTTCTCCTCGACGGCAGCCCGCAGCCGGTCCATGTCGAGCCCCCCCGGACGAGGCGCCGGCCGCGCCCGGAGCGCGTCCGTCGGGCGCGGGGGAGGAGCCGCCTTCCGGGGGAGGGCCGGGGGCGCGGAGGGGGCCGGCGCACGGTCGCCGGTGCCGCCCGGCGCTCCGCCGCCCAGACGGGTCACCAGGTCCGCCAGCGGGGTCAGGCCGGTGGCGTGGACCATCTTGAGGGCGGTCAGCTCCAGCAGGGTGCGGGGGTGGCGCGTGTGGCGCAAGGTGGGCTCGAGCTGGGCGGCCATCTGGAAAAGCCGCACCAGGTCGTCTTCCGCGAAAGATCCGGTCAGCTCCAGGAGCGCCTGGCGCTCTTCCGGGTCGGCATCCACCAGGTCGGTGTCCTTGCCGGCGGCCCGCAAGACCGAGAGGTCCCGCAGGCGCGCGAGGAGGGCCTCCGCGAACCGGAAGGGATCGTCACCCCGTTCCTCGGAGACTTGCAGGGCCCGCAGCGCTCCGGGTGCGTCCTGGGCGGCGACCGAGCGCAGCAGGTCGTCCACGCGGCTGGGCGGGAGGGCGCCCAGGAGCGCTTCCGCCGCGTCCGGATCGATGCTGGTGCCGCAGAAGGAGACCAGCTGGTCGAGGGCCGACAGAGCGTCACGGAGCGAGCCGGAGGCCTGCCGCGCCACCAGGGCCAGTGTCGGGCGCTCGAGCTGAATCTTCTCGGCGCTGGCCACCTGCTCGAGCTGCCGGATCAGGTCCTGGCGGCGGATGCGCCGGAACCGGAAGTGCTGGCAGCGAGACAGGATGGTGCCCGGGATCTTGTCGAACTCGGTGGTGGCCAGGACGAACACCACGTGGACGGGCGGCTCCTCGAGAATTTTCAGGAGCGCGTTGAAGGCGGAGCGGGACAGCATGTGGACCTCGTCGATGATCACCACGCGCCGGCGATCCCGAACGGGCTGGTACGAGAGGCTCTCCTGCAGATCGCGGACATCATCGACGCGGTTATGGCTGGCGCCATCGATCTCCAGCACATCCACAGCGCGACCGGCCGCGATCTCGCGGCATGAGGCGCACTGGTTGCACGGCTGGGACGTGGGCCCCGATTCGCAGTTCAGAGCCTTGGCCAGGAGGCGGGCCATGGTCGTCTTCCCGATCCCGCGGGTGCCGCAGAAGAGGTAGGCGTGGGCCACCCGGTCCGACTCGACGGCGTTGGTGAGGGTGCGGACGATGGGGTCCTGGCCCACCACCTGGGAGAACGACTGGGGCCGGTACCGGCGCGCCAGCACCTGGAAGCCGGCCGGGTCCCTCCCGGGAGCCGGATGGGAAGCGGCGGTCACCGCGCCGTCCGGGGAAAACGATGAAGTTGGCCGTGCACCCCCATCTCGAGAGAGCCGCCGGGCAGGTGAACCTTCACCGCCGTCCTCCCAGGGAACCTGCGGCACCTGAGGCGACCGCGGACCGCTGCTCCCTTCCGGGCCTGACGGGGTTGACGGCAACTCACTGCACAGGACTCGGAGGCCGGAGATCGGTGACGTCGCCGGTCCCGGCGGCACGTTCCCTCGATGGGGGAGTTCAGCCCCGCTGGAGCGGATTGCAGGTTACAGGGCACCGCTAGCTCCCCGCCTAGCACGGCCAAGCCTGGACGATTTCCGGCGAAAGCAGGATGATAGTTCCCGGCGGCCGGGCGGGTCAATGGACCGGGCCTGCCGCCGGCGGAGCTGGCGGAGAGAGAGGGATTCGAACCCTCGGTACGGTTCCCCGTACACACGCTTTCCAAGCGTGCTCCTTCAGCCACTCGGACATCTCTCCTTATCCAGTGGAATGAATGTGCTCCGGTCAGCGGACGGAACAGGTGCATCGTAGTGAAAGCGGGTCCCGGCGGTCAACGGGTGGCCCGGGAGAGCGGAACAGCGAGCGGTCCCGGGCCGGTGCGGGGAAATATGTCCTTTCGAGAGGACACTTTGTCTCATCCGCCCGGCCACGAGAACGCAAGAAAAAAGAAGACTCTTTCCTCGAGATCGTGTATATTAAGCGTGGATGTCGTCTCGCGCTGCGGGCAGCATGACTGGTGGCCCACACCGCCGGTGCAGGTCAGATGCTGGAATGCGAGAACGATTTCGTATGTTGCGAAGGTGAGAGCGATCTCGTCTCTTGATGAAGCAGATGAGCGCAATGGACGGGACGGCCTGAGACACCCCCGAAGAGTGTTCAACGAACGCTCTTCCTCCGTGTAGGAATCCTGAAAGGCGATGGTGAGCGTGTGTTCTCCTCGGGGGAACGGGTCGGCTGCCCGCCCCTGGCGGTCGGAAGAGAAACGGGTGGTGTGAAACGATGGCAAGACGTGCGGCACAAACTTCGACAGGACTCATTGACGAGGAGGAACGGATGGAATCCGATCTTCTCGAGGACGAGGAGCAGGATACAGATCGGACCGAAGAGGTGATGCAAACAGGGCGGCCTGATCCGACGGCCTGGGTGGAACCGGACGATCCGCCCGCCCCGGCGGCTCCCCAGTCCGAAGACCTGGTCGGCGGCAGCGGGAATCTCCTCCCCATCTATTTCCGCGAGATGAAAACGGTTCCCCTCCTGACGCCGGAGCGCGAAGCCCGGCTGGCCAGGCGGATGGAAACCGGGCGTCGCGGGATCCGGAAGATCATCATCAAGAACTCCGCCCTCGGAAAAGTAACCCTGTCCCAGGATCTTTACCGGCAGGCGACCGTGGCGCGGCCCGAGCGGGACGTGCTCCTCGTCTTCACCGATCGGCTCAAGGTTCTCAACCGAACCGTCCAGCGCAAGGGGAAGGGAAAGCGAGGCAAGGCTCTCCAGGAAAACACCCGGGAGATCAACGCTCTTCTCCGGCGCGCCAAGATCAAGGCGCCCCGCCTGGACACCTTGACGCGCCGCGCCATCCGCGCCGAAGTGCTCATGGAACGCTCGCGGGAGGAACTGACCCAGGCCAACCTCAGGCTGGTGGTTTTCATCGCCAAGAAATACCTGAACCGGGGGCTCTCCTTCCTGGATCTGATCCAGGAGGGCAACATCGGCCTGATGCGGGCGGTCGAAAAATTCGAGCACCGCCGGGGCTTCAAGTTCTCCACTTACGCCTACTGGTGGATCAACCAGGCCATCCAGAGGGCGCTGGCCGACAAGTCCCGCACCATCCGTATTCCCGTGCACATGAACGAGAAGATCAAGAAGGTCAGCAATGCCGTCGCCGAACTGACCGGGAAGCTGGGCCGCAAGCCGAAAGTCAACGAGATCGCGGAAACCACGGAGATTCCCGAGGAGAAGATCGAAGAGGTGCTGCGCTCCATCCGGCGGCCGTTGCCCATCGAGAATACGGGCGAAGACGAGGATGCCGACGCCGGGCCGATCCGGTTTCTGGTGGACGAGCATTCGGTGTCGCCGCTGGAGACGGCCGTCGGCCTCAACCTCAAGGAGAAGATTGCGGAAACCCTGGGGCGGCTCACGGCCCGGGAACAGAAGATCATCCGCCTGCGGTTTGGCATCGGCGAGCCCTCCGACCACACCCTCGAGGAAGTGGGTAAGGCCCTGAGCATCACCCGCGAGCGTGTGCGGCAGATCGAATCCCGCGCCCTGAAGAAGCTGAAGTGGGACGAGAGCACCCAGCGCCTGATGGAGTTCCTGTGAACGGTAAGACCGCGACGACGCTGGCCCGCCCCCGGCGCAAGAGGCCGGGAGGCGGCAGGGGAGTCGACCGGTCCGGGACCTTCAGCCTGCGGCAGTTGATGGCCATGAACGGCGAGCAGATCGAGCAGGTGGCCCGGACCCTGGAGATCGACGTCCCCGGCCCGGAGGGCCAGCAGGCCTTCCTCTTCCAGATCCTCGAGGCCCAGGCCAAGCGTCTGGGCTTCCTGTTCCTGGACGGCGTTCTCGAGATCATGCCGGATGGTTACGGGTTCCTGCGCAGCCTCGAGAACGACTATCTCCAGGGGGAGCAGGAAATTTACGTCCCGCCGAACCTGATCCGGATGTTTTGCATGATGAAGGGCGACACGCTCGCCGGTCAGGTGCGCCCGCCGCGTTCCGACGAGCGCTACTACACCCTGGTGCGCGTCGAGGCGGTGAATAACCTGCCGCCCGAGCGCAGCCGCGAGAGGACCGTCTTCGATGCCCTGACGCCGCTCTATCCCGACTGCATGCTGCGGATGGAGACCGGGCGGGAGAACATCTCCGGCCGTGTACTCGATCTCTTCGTTCCGATCGGCAAGGGGCAGCGGGGCCTCATCGTGGCCCCGCCGCGCACCGGCAAGACGATGCTTCTCCAGGCGATCGCCGCCGGAGTGGCCGCCAATCATCCCGAGGCGCTTCTGATGGTCCTGCTCATCGACGAGCGGCCGGAAGAAGTGACCGACATGCAGCGCTCGGTGCAGGGGCGCGTGATCAAGTCCACGTTCGATGAGCCGGCTTCGCGGCACGTCCAGGTGGCTGAGATGGTCATCACGGAAGCCAAGCGGTGGGTGGAGTACGGCAAGGACGTGGTCATCCTGCTCGATTCCATCACCCGTCTGGCGCGGGCCTTCAACTCGGTCGCCCCCCAGAGCGGGCGGGTCCTTTCCGGCGGCATCGACTCCACGGCCCTGCAGCGCCCGAAACGGTTCTTCGGCGCCGCCCGAAACGTCGAGGAAGGCGGCTCCCTCACCATCCTTGCAACCGCCCTTGTGGACACGGGCTCGCGCATGGATGATGTCATCTTCGAGGAGTTCAAGGGGACCGGCAACCTGGAGGTCGTCCTCGACCGCACGCTGGCCGACCGGCGTCTCTGGCCGGCCATCGACCTGCACCGTTCCGGAACCCGCAAGGAAGATCTGATCATTCCCTCCGCGGAGCTCAATCCGATCTACAAGCTCCGCAAGGCGCTGGCGCCGCTCAGCCCTCCGGAGGCGATGCAGCTTCTCATCGATCGCCTGTCCCGCACCGGAAGCAACGCGGAGTTCCTGGAAACCATCGAGACCAGCGTCGATAAGGTCTCCTAGCGCGCCGCGGTTTTCCGGCCCGCCGGCCCTGGGGCATGATGCCGCCGGGCGCGCAACGGGAGGGAGGCAGGGTGGTGGAGCGGGCCGGGCCGGGGGCGCCGACCCCCGGGAGGACCAAGCGGCGCGGGTGCCTGAAGACCGGCTGCCTGGGTTGCCTGGGTGTCGTGGCCGTGGTGGCCGTCGGCCTGCTGGCGATGCTCCTCCTGGCCCTGGTCCAGGGGGTTCCGGAAACCGACCGGGAGTCGCGCCGGCTGTCACAGGCGATCCCGGCGCCGGTCCCGGACATGGGCGGGACGATTCCCGGGACCGGCGCCGGGCCGCTGCCGGGACGTGTGATCCTGGACGTGAGCATGGCCCGGTTCGAGATCGTCCCCGGTCCTCCCGGCCAGCCCATCCACGCGGAGGCGAACTACGACTCCGGTTCCTTCCATCTGGAGGAAGCGTACGAGCCCGGGGGCGAGATGGGCTGGACGTACCGGCTCACGTTCGCCCGCAAGGTGGGCTGGATGAGATTCTTGCTGGGCGGCGCGGACCCGGAGAACCGCGTGCGCCTCGTTCTCCCCAGGGGCGTTCCCATCAGTCTGTCGGGCCGTGTCGGCCTGGGCGAATCGCACCTGGAGCTGGGAGGATTGTGGCTGAGCGGCCTGGCGCTGGACACGGGAATCGGCGAGCACCGCATCAGCTTCCGCGAGCCGCTGGCGCGGCCGCTGGAGGAGATGGACCTGAACGGCGCCATCGGTGAGCTCGCGGTCCGCGGCCTCGGGAATGCCAGCCCGCGGCGCCTCACCCTGCGCCACAGCGTGGGCGAGGCCAGCTTCGATCTGCGCGGACCGTGGCGGCGGGACGCGGAGATCGAGGTGAGCTGCGGTATCGGGGAGTGCAGGGTTCGCCTGCCGGATGAGTCGATCGACGCGGAGGTGCGGCAGATCGGCTGGACCCTTGGCGAGGCCGACCTGCACCATGTCGCCCGGCGGCGTCCCGCTCCCGAGGGAGCCCCCCACCTCACCGTGCGCGTGTCAGCCACCATGGGAGAGCTCACGGTTCGCGATTGAGAGGGAATGTCCCGGCCCGCGGCGAGGCTGGCGGAGAGGGTGGGATTCGAACCCACGTGCCGGGGTCTAGCCGGCAACCCGCTTTCGAGGCGGGCGCGTTATGACCACTTCGCTACCTCTCCTTTCCCCAGAAACCTAGCATACGGGCTCGCGGCTTCATTCGCAGGGAGGCGTCCCTTCCTTTTCGGCCGCCCCGGGCGCCCGGCGCGGGGATCCCGGCTAGAATGCGGGCATGGCCTGGTTGAGGAAGAGCAAGTTCCGGCTGACCTCCTGCGCCACCACCGGGGGGTGAGCGGCCAAGGTGGGTCCGGCGGACCTGTCCGAGATGGTGGCGTCGCTCGCCCGCCTGGCGGGAGGGCGGGGCCAGGTGCTGGTCGGCCCGGAAACGGGCGACGACGGCGGAGTGTATCTCCTGGAGCAGCACGGTCTCATCGCCACCGCCGATTTCATCACCCCGGTCTGCGATGACCCGGGCCGGTTCGGCCGGGTGGCCGCGGCCAACGCCCTTTCGGATGTCTACGCCATGGGCGGGCGCCCCCTGTTTGCCCTCAACCTCTGCTGCTTCCCGGAGGATCTGTTGCCCCGCGGAGCGGCGGTGGCCATCCTGGAAGGGGCGGCCGCGACCCTGGGGCGTGCCCAGGCCGCGCTCCTGGGGGGCCATACGGTGCGCGACCGGGAGCTCAAGTACGGCCTTGCCGTGGTCGGAGTGGTTCCTCCGGGGCAGGTGCTCACCCGCGGCGGCGCCCAGGTGGGAGACCGCCTCCTCCTGACCAAGCCGCTGGGGACCGGAGTCCTCATCAACGCGTTCAAGTTCGACCGCCTCGACGCGGCCGGGCTGGAGCCGGCGCTGGTGGAGATGGAGCGCCTCAACGAAGCGGCGGCGGCGGCGGCCCTTCGACACGGCGCCCACGCGGGCACCGATATCACCGGTTTCGGCCTGGCCGGCCACGCCCTGGGAATGGCCCAGGCGTCCGGGGTGGGCCTGCGGATCGCCCACCGGCAGCTTCCCATCCACGCGCGGTTCTTTGACCTGGTGGAGGACGGCGTCTCCACCGGCTGCACCCGGGCCAATCAGGAGCATGTGGCGCCCCACCTGGCCGACCGCGCCGGCCTGGATCCGGTGCGCCTGGAGATCCTCTTCGATCCCCAGACGTCGGGAGGGTTGTTTCTCGCTGTTCCGGCGGCGAACGCGGATGCGCTTCTCGAGGAGCTCTCGGGCAGCGGCCATCTCGCCGCCGAGGTGGGCGAGGCGATTGGTGAGCCGGGGCGTCTCGAGATTGTCTGATGGCGGCCGCCAGGCTGATCCCGGCGCGGTTCCTCTTCCGTCCGAACCGGTTCATCATCGAGGCGGACCTGGAGAACGGCCGCCGGGTGCGCTGTCACCTGGCCGATCCAGGCCGGCTGGCCGAGCTGCTGCGGCCCGGCGCGGTCCTGCGCCTCCGCCCCGCCCCGGCCGGGATCCGTCGCCGGACCTCCTACAGCGCCGTCCTGGTCCGCGCGCCTGATCCGCCCCATGCCTGGGTCTCCCTGGACACGAGCCTGCCGAACCGCCTGGCCGCAACGCTCCTCCGGCAGGGGAGGGTCGGCGGGATCGGACGCGGCTGGCGGGTCCGCCCGGAAGTCCGCCACCATCACAGCCGTTTTGACTTCGAGCTCTCCCGGCCTGGAGGGCGCCGACTTCTGGTGGAGGTGAAGTCGGTCACGCTGGTCGAGGCGGGGACGGCGCGGTTCCCCGACGCCCCCACCGCCCGGGGTGCGCGGCATCTGCACGAGCTGGCCCGGTTCGTCGCCTCGGGGGGAGAGGCGCTGCTCCTCTTCGTGGTCCAGCGCCACGATGCCCGGAGAGTGCGCGCCAACACCGCAACCGATCCCGCCTTCGCCGCGGCGCTGGGCGAGGCGCGCCGGGCCGGTGTGCGGATCCGCGCCGTCCGCTACCGCCTCGAGGCCAGCGGCCGGGCGATCTGCATGGGGGCCGTGCCCGTCCGCGTGGCGTCGTAAGATGTTTCCGATGCGGGGCAGGTTCATGCGGCGTGTGGCGCCCGGGGCCCTGGGGATCGTTCTCCTGGCGGGCTGCGGCGGTGCCGGACCGGCGGGGCCCGCCAAGGACGGGGGGGCCGCATCCCTGGACGGGATCTGGCGGGTGGTTCTCGATGCGCCGGGCGGCGACCTGCCGTTTTCGTTGCGCCTGCAGAGCCAGGTCTCGCCGCCTGCGGTGGCTTTGAACGGCCGTGAGGAGGCCCCGTTCACCTCGGTGGAGCGCCAGGGCGCCAAGGTGATCCTGCGCATCGACGGGTACGACTCCCAGATCGTGGCGCGGCTGTCCCGGGACGAGCGCCGCATGGAAGGAGAGTGGAGCAAGACGGTCCCCGGCGGCCGGTCGCGGCTCCGGTTTCATGCGGAGAAGGGGCGGGCGGAACGGTTCCTGGCCCCGCCCGGCCCGGCCCGGAACGCGGGCTCGCTGCCGGGCGTGGACGGGACCTGGGCGGTTGTCTTCACCGACGAGGACGGCGAGGCGCCGGCGCGGGGCCAGTTCCGCCAGGAAGGGGCGCGCGTGGTGGGCACCTTTCTGACCCCGACGGGAGATGACCGGTACCTGGAGGGGGATTACCGGGCCGGCACGCTGCGCCTGTCCTGCTTTGACGGCGGGCATGTCTTTCTCTTCCAGGCCCGGGCCGGGGGCGACGGCACGTTGAAGGGAGACTTCTGGTCCCGGGACTCGTACCACGCCACCTGGGTGGCGCATCGCGTCGCAACCGCCGCCGCCGCCCCGCTGCCTGATCCGTACCGGCTGGTCGGGCTCACCAACGAGGCCGGGCGGTTCCGGTTCTCCTTTCCGGATCTGGAGGGACACCGGGTCTCCTGGGACGACCCACGCTTCCACGGCAAGGTGGTCCTGGTGAACCTCTTCGGGTCCTGGTGTCCCAACTGCAACGATGAGGCGCCCCTCCTGGCGCGGTGGTGGAAGACGAAGCGGCGGCAAGGGCTCGAGATGGTCGGCCTCGCCTTCGAGTGCACAGGCGATGCGGACCGGGACGGCGCCTTCGTGCGCAAGTACGCCCGCCGCCACGGGATCGACTACCCGCTGCTCCTGGCCGGCGTCAGCGACAAGGCGGCGGCCGCCGCCGTGCTCCCGGATCTGGACCGGGTGGCGGCCTACCCGACGAATGTTTTCATCGGCCGCGACGGCCGTGTCCGGCGGATCCATTCCGGCTTCGCCGGCCCCGCCACCGGCCGGGCCCACCAGGAGCTGGTGGCGGATTTCGAGAGGCTCCTGGACGCGCTCCTGGCGGAGCCGGCGCCGGAAGGGGGGTGAAGAGCCGGGCGATGGCTCCCGGACTCAGACCGGGATCAGGTCGTGGCGGGCGATCCGGCGGCGCAGGGCGATCATATCGTCGCCGCGGAGTTCCCGCAGCGCATAGGCCACCAGGTGATGGGCCATCTTCTTGCGCCAGTGGAGGACCAAGTCGGTGTTGTCCATCGGCTTGGCGCGGCGGGCGGCCAGGGTGGCGGCCTCCTGGATCGCATCCTGGGTGAGGGCCCGACCGGACAGGGCCGCCGCCGCCTCCCGGCATTCCAGCGGCTGCATGGCCACCGCTCCCAGGACCACCCGGGCTTCCTCCACCACGCCTTGCTTGCCGAACCGGGCCGCGGCCGCCACCGAGAGGACAGGGAAGTCGAAGGCCCCCCGGCGTCGCACCTTCCAGTAGGTGCTGCGCCAGCCGTCCGGCCTCTCCAGCAGAACCTCCGTCAGGATCTCGTCCGGCCGCCGGGTGAGGAAACGGATGCCGTCGTTCCGGTAGAAGTCGCGCAGGGGGAGCTCGCGCTCGCCGGCCCTGGAGACCAGCCGCACGCGGCCCCCCAGGGCCATGAGGGCGGGCGCCGTGTCGGTGGAGGAGACCGCCAGGCAGATGGAGCTGCCCGGCGCCACCCAGCAGGTCCCGCCATCCTTCTTCAAGCAGAAGCCGATGGCCCGGCGCCAGTCGAAGCTCTGGTCGTAGTAGTGGCACCGGGTGTCCAGGCACAGGTTGCCTCCCAGGGTGCCCATGTTGCGCAGGTGGGGCGTGGCGATCTGCACCGCGGCCTGCCACAGGGCGCCATACTGCCGGCGGATGCGCGGGTTGCGCACCAGCGCCGTCAAGGTGAGTCCGGCCCCGAGGCGCGGCTGGCCGCCGGGGAAAGAGCGGGACAGGTCCTTCACCTGCCGCAGGGCGATGAGGGTGCGGGGGACCTGCTGGCGGCGCTTCATGTTCGGGAGGAGGTCGGTGCCGCCGGAGAGCAGCATCGCCTCCGGCCCGGCGCCGGCCAGGAGGTCCGCCGCCGCGGCCAGGGTGGGCGGCGCATGGTAGCGGAAAGGCGGAAGACGCATCATGGGATGCGGGCCTTTCCATCCAGCTTGCAGGCGCTCGCGCGCCGGGGGGAGTTGACGGCGCGGCCGTCCCCCCCTTCCCAGGGCGGGGGAATGCGGAACGGTTCGGGCCAGGCCAGCTCCGGGAAGGCGCCGGGGCCGGTGCGGGGCTCCCGTCCGGCCCGCTTCTCTTCCAGGGCATGAAGAATCTTGTCCGGGGTGATCGGAATCGCGTCGATACGCACGCCCACGGCGTCATGAACGGCGTTGGCGACCGCCGGGATCACCGGCAGCAGCGGCCCCTGGCCCACCTCCTTGGCCCCGAACGGTCCGCGCCGGTCGGGGTTCTCGATGAGATCGGTGTGGAATTCGGGCATGTCGTGGGCGGTGGGACTCTTGTACTCCAGGAGCGAGGGGAACTTGTGGACCAGGGCGTGCGACCTGCGGGGCGGAAGGCGGCGGAACGTTTGCTCTTCCATGAGCGCCTCCCCCAGCCCCATGTAGACGCTTCCCTCGACCTGGCCGCGGGCGAGGGTCGGGTTGATGGCCCTCCCGATATCGTGGGCGATCCAGACCCGCGGCACGCCGATCCAGCCGGTCTCCGCATCGACCTCCACCTCCACCACGGCCGCCGTGTAGGAGTAGGTGGGCGAGGGACCGACGCCGCCGCCCCGGTAGCGGGCGGCCGAAGGCGGCGGGGTGTAGGAGCCGACGGTTCCCACGGTGCCGGAGCGGGACTCCGCCAGGCCGACCGCCTCCTGGAAGGAAACGCCACGGCCGGGGTGTTCCACGTCGAAGACCCGGCGCCCGGCAAAGCCCAGCCGCGCGCGCGGCACCTCGAGGTGCTGGGCGACGGCCGAGGCCAGGATCTCCCGGGCGCGCTCCGCGGCCTGGATGGCGGCATTTCCCATCATCAAGGTGACCCGGCTGGAATAAGAGCCCAGATCCACCGGGGTCAGGTCGGTATCGCCGGTGACGGGGCGGACGTCGAACGGCTCGATCCCCAGAATCTCCGCCACACAGGCCGCCAGCACGTCGTCGGACCCCTGTCCGATCTCGGTGGCGCCGCAAAAAGCGGTGACCCCTCCGCTCCGGTCGAGCTGGAGCTGAACCCCCGAATGGGGCATCTTGTTCCAGTAGATGGGCAACCCGGCGCCGGACAGATACGCGGAGCAGGCGAGGCCAACCCCGCGGCCGCCGGGAAGCTTGCCGAACTTCCCGGACCACCCCGACGAGCGGACCACGCGCCGGATGCACTCCGCCAGGCCGATGGTTTCGATGCGCATGTAATTGGCGGTGACGGCGCCGGGCTGCTCCACCATCCGCAGGCGCAGCTCGGCAGGGTCCAGGCGGAGGGCCTGGGCGATCTTGTCCAGCTGCACCTCCTGTCCGAAGCGCGGCTGGGGGGTGCCGTGGCCGCGCTTTGGCCCGCAGGGCGGCTTGTTGGTGAACACCCGGCAGCCCTGGAAACGGTAGCGGGGGACCCGGTAGGTGACGGTCTGCAGGGCGCCGGTGTAGTAGGTGCTGGCCACACCGTAGGAGCCGTAGGCACCACCGTCCAGGAGGGTCTTGAGATGCATGGCCGTCAGGGTGCCGTCCTTCCGGACACCGGTCCGCAGGGACATGAGAACCGGATGGCGGCCCCGGTGGCAGTAAAAGACCTCCTCCCGGGTCAGGCAGATCTTCACCGGCCGGCCGAGAATCACCGCCGCCCGGGCCACCACGATCTCGTGATGGAACGGATCGCTCTTGCCGCCGAAGCCGCCGCCGTTGGTAGTGGCGATGACCCGGATGTGCGCGGCGGGGATCTCCAGGACCTGGGCCAGGGCCCGGTGCACGTAGTGGGGGGTCTGGGTCGACGACCAGAGGGTGAGCTTGCCGTCAGGGTCCACGGCCGCCACCGCGGCGTGCTGCTCGATGGGAAGGTGGGTGCTTCCCTCGTAGAAGAAGGTGTCCTCGAAGACCTGGTCCGCCTCCCCCATGCCCGCCTCCACGTCGCCGAATTCGAGGCTGACGCGCTTGTGGATGTTGCCTTCTTCTCCATAGGTCTGGATGCGCGGCCGCGGCGTGCGCAGGGCCTGCGCGGGATCGGCGACGGTCTCCAGCGGCTCGTACTCCACCTGGATGGCTTCCAGCGCCTCGGTGGCCGTCGCCTCGTCCCGCGCCACCACGGCGGCCACGGGATCCCCCACGAAGCGGACCGTTTCCAGGCACAGGGCCCGCTCGTCCTGACTCACCGGCAAGATGCCGTAGGCGATGGGAAGGTCCCGTCCTGTCAGAACCAGATGCACCCCGGGCCGGGCCCGGGCTGCGGCGCTGTCAACCGAGAGGATGCGCGCATGCGGGTGGGGAGAGCGCAGGAGCTTGGCGTGCAGCATCCGGGACAGCACGATGTCGTCGGCAAACCGGGTCTGGCCGGTGACCTTGGCCCGGCCGTCGACGCGACGCCGGGGGCGGCCGATCACCCCCGACCCGCCTCCGGCCGGCGGGTCGGGGCCCGGGAAGGCGGGAGGCCGGCTCACGATTTCTTCTCCGTCGCGTCCCGGGCCGCCTCGACCGCCTCGAAGATCTGCTGGTAGCCGGTGCAGCGGCACAGGTTGCCCGACAGGGCCTCGCGGATCTGGGCGCGGCTGGCGTCCGGGGTCCGGTCCAGGAGGGCCTTGGCGGTGACGAGGATTCCCGGCGTGCAGTAGCCGCACTGGGCCGCACCCAAGTCGGCGAACGCTTCCTGGAGCGGGTGGAGCCGGCCATCCTGCTGCAGTCCCTCCACGGTCAGCACCTCCCGGCCCTCACACTCCACCCCCAGGACCAGGCAGGAGAGCACCGGCTCCCCGTCCAGGAGAACCGCGCAGGCGCCGCATTCACCCAGCTCGCAGCCGTGCTTGGTGCCAGGGAGGTTCAGGTCCTCCCGGAGCACCTCCAGCAGGGTCTTGTAAGGGGCGAAGGCGGCTTCCATCTCCTCGCCGTTCACCCGCAGGTTGAGACAGATTTTCTTCGTCATCTCCGGACGCGGCCTCCCGCGGCCTCCCGGCGGGCACCGTGCCGGGGTGTGGCGCGGGACAGTCCGGCCACCAGGTGCCCCGCCATCTGCCGGGCCAGGGCGGCGGCGGAGCGCGGCCCGTCCGGGCGGTACCACCGGGCCGTCCAGTTGGCGGCGCCGAGAACGGCGCGCCCGGCGAGCTTCACGTCGCAGGGGGCGAGGACCCCGTCCCGGACGCCCTGGCGGATCAACTGCCGGATCCCGCGCTCGTACCGATCGCGCTTGGCGACGATGGCGTTCCGGAGAGGATCGGGGAGGGCGTCGACCTCCAGGTGGGCCGCCGCCCCTTCCAGATCGTCGAGGATGCAGAGGAGATGCGCCTCCAGGACCGCGCGCAGCCGGCGGCCGGCCGGCTCCTGCGAGCGGCGCGCGGCCTGCACGGCGGACAGCATGATGTCCAGGGCACGGTCCTGGCAGAAGAAGAGGATCTCGTGCTTGCCCTTGAAGTAATGATAGAGGTTGCCCGGCGAGAGATCCGCCTCGGCGGCAATCTCCCGCATGCCCGCGGCCGCGAACCCGCGCTTGCGGAAGACCCGCCCCGCGGCGCGCAGGATGGCCCGCCGCCGATCTTCACCCCGCCGCCGGACGCGCTCCGCACCCGAGGAAGTAAAACGGGCGTTCGATAAGTGAACCACTGTTCAATCATGCCCCAGGGCCTCGCCGGGGTCAAGGGCCGGGTGGCGTGGAGTCGACCCGCCGGTCCGTCCGGTCGGACCGGAACCGGAGCCGCTCGCGACCCCGGTCGATGCCGTTCGAGGTTGATCTCGGGCGATTGTGCTATAAGTTTTCATCTTGTCAGCGGCGTCGATCCCCACTCGACGTTCGCCGTTAGGTGGAGAGAGCCGTATGACCGTTCTGTTCCAGATGGTGCCGGTTGTCCTGGCCGTCACCCTCGCCCTCACCATCGCGCTGGTCTTTTCCCGGAGTGTGCTCGAGCTGGTCTTCGGCGCACTGCGGCGGGCCACCGGAGGGGCTCCTCCGGAATCCAGCGGGGACTGAGACGGTTCCCCGTCCCGTTCGAAGGTTCAGGATTTGTGATCCAGTCGTCCTGCGGCATCAGGGCAGGGAGGCGCGCCGCCAGCCCCTGAAGTAGCCTCTGAGAAGCTCCTGGCAGGCCTCCCTCCGCACCCCGGAGGTGACCGCGAAGTGGTGATTCAGGGCGTGCCGGGACGCCAGGGCGCGGGCCAGGTCGACGGCGCCGACCTTGGGGTCGGCCGCGCCGTACACCAGCCGCCGGATCCGGGCATGCACCATCGCCCCCACGCACATGAGGCACGGCTCCAGGGTCACGTAGACCGTGGTGCCGGGAAGGCGGTAGTTTCCCAGGCGCAGGGCGGCGCGCCGCAGGGCCACGATCTCGGCGTGGGCGGTGGGATCCCGGGACGTCGCCGGCCGGTTGAAGCCGCGCCCCACCACCCGCCCCCGGGCCACCACCACGGCCCCCACCGGGATCTCCCCGGCGGCCGCGGCCCGCCGGGCCAGGGCCAGGGCCCGGTCGAGAAAACGCCCATCGCCGGCACGGGAGTGCTCCATCGGCCCGTATCATACCCCGCTCGATGCCAGGAAAGGCCGGCTCCGGGTATCGGGCGCCCATCGGAAGATGCCCGGGAGAAAGATTCGATTCTTGCTTCCGGATGACACATATTGTGCCCGGACCTGGTCGGAGGGGGGCAAGCGCTGGGGGGAAGAGGTGCACCCGGAGGCGACAGCGAAAACCATGAGTCCGTGGCACTCCGCGTGGAGGAGCTTGCGGCCGCGGTCCATTCGCGGCCGGCTGCTCTTTCTCTTGCTGGTCATGGCGGTGGTTCCCCTCCTGCTCGCCGGGTGGATCGCGGGCCACTGGGGGCGTTCGTTCCTGGAGGAATCCACCGGTTCCAGCCTGAGCATGGTGGCCGAGGCGGTCATCAACTCCCTCGACCAGCGGATCACCAACCGGAGAGACCTGGTGCAGGCTCTCACCAAGTTCCCGGTGCTCCAGCAGGCGGCGGCAGGGGGTGCGGCGGTCTTGCCGGGGGCGCGGCGGGCCGGAGCCGGGGCGGCGGACGCGGCATGGTCCGCCCTGCCATGGCGGGAGAACCCCGTCGTTGGGCACCCGGCCTCGGTCGTTCTTCGCGACCTGCAGGATGACGCGGCGGATCTCATCGAGATCTTCTTCACCGACCGCGAGGGCTGGGTGGTGGGGGCAACCAACAAGACCGAGGATTTCTACCAGGCCGATGAGAAATGGTGGCAGAAGGCGGCCGCCCGGGAGTGCGGGACCTCGTACGTGGGGAGCCTGGAGTACGACCCTTCAGCCGGTGATTACGTCACCGCCATCAGCGTACCGATCTGCCGGGATCACACGGTGGTCGGGGTCCTCAAGGCGGGGCTGACCTTGCGTCACACCCTCGACCTGGTCCCCGCCCTGGCGGGTCATGGGGCGGCGCGTGTCTGGATCATCAAGGCAAACGGCGAGATCGTCGCCAGCCTGGACCGGGAATGGCGCATCCTGGAGGGGGTGGAGGGGCGGGTCAGCCCGGTGGCGGAGGTGGCCCGGCGCATCCGGGGCGCGCCGACCGGATTCCTGCAGGGGCTGGTCTCGGAGGTTCCTTCACTGGTGGGGTACGCGTCCTCTTCTGGACGCGGGCTGTTCCATGGGCTGTCCTGGAGGGCGCTGGTGGTGGAGCCGGTCTCCGTGGCGTTCCGGCCGGTGGCGGCCTTCCAGAGAACCATCGGCATGCTGCTGCTCGTGATGCTGGGCGCGGTGCTGCTCCTGGGCATCCGGGCCTCCCTGGGACTGACCCGGCCCATCCGGCATTCCTCGCAGATGGCGCGGGCGATTGCCGAGGGACACCTCACCCGCCAGGCCCCGTTCACGGGCCGCCAGGAACTCGACCATCTGGCGGCGGGGCTGAACGGCATGAGCGCCAGTCTCAGACGGATGGTGGGCGGAATCCGCCGGGCCGCCGGGCAGGTGGAATCGGCCACCCGGACGGTGGCCGGCGGAGCCGGCTGCGTGGTGGCCGGTTCGCGCGATCAGATCCAGGAGATCCGACGAACGGTCCAGCTCATGCAGGAGGCCGATACGGCCCTGGTCTCGGTGTCGGCCAGTGTGCAGGAGATGGCGGCGGCCACGGACAAGTCCTCGAGCTCGCTCCGGGAGGTGGATACGAACATCGGGCGGATCGCGGAATCGACCGAGGTGCTCTCGGCGACCACCGAGGCGTCGGGGGCGGCCATCCGCGGCATGGTGGAATCGGTGAAGCGGGTGGACGGAGGGGTCGAGGAGCTTCATTCCCTGGCGGAGGGGACGGCCGGAGCGGTGGCGGAGATGAACCGGGCGATCCAGGCGGTGGAGCGGATCGCCCTGGACACGGCGCAGGCCACGGGCCAGGCCGCCGATGATGCCGAGACGGGCCGGGCCGCCGTGGAGCGGACGGTGGCCGGCATGCAGGAGATCGAAGCGGCCGCCGCCCGGACCGGAGGGGTGATCCGCGGCCTGACGGAGGACGTGGGCCGGATCGGAACGGTCCTGGACATCATCAAGGGAGTGACCGATCGGGTCAACCTCCTGGCCCTCAACGCCTCCATCATTGCCACCCAGGCCGGTGAGCACGGACGCGGGTTTCAAGTGGTGGCCTACGAGATCAAGGATCTGGCCCAGAGGACGGCCCGCTCCACCGGCGAGATCACGACCCTGGTGCGCTCGATCGAGGGCGGAGCCACGGAGGTCCGCGAGGCCATGGAGGCCGGCAGCCACCACATCGTGGACGGAGTGGCCCTCTCCCGCGAGGCACAGCGGGCGCTCCAGAAGATCCAGGACGGCACCCGCAGGTCCTCAGAGAGAGTCCAGGAGATCGCATCGGCCACCAGCGAGCACGCCGCGCAGACCCGCCAGATCACCGCGGCGATGAACCGGCTGCATGAAACGGTGACGGCCATCTCGCAGACGACCCAGAGCCAGTCGGCAGGGTGCGCCTCCTTGCTGGCGGCGTGCGAGCAGGTTCAGCAGATGACGGTCCAGGTGCAGGCCGCCATGTCGGACCAGAAGCTGGAGAGCGCCGGCATGACCGAATCGGTGGCGGTGATCGTCCGCATGGCCCGGGAGATCCAGGAGGCCGCGGGCAAGCAGAAGAGCCTGTCCAGGGGGGTCATGCAGGCCATGGACCGCATCGAAGCGGCCTCCACCGGGAACGTGGCCTCGCTCTCGGACGTGGACTCCGCCGTGCAGGCACTGGCCCGGCGGGCGGTGGATCTGCGCGAACAGATCGCCTTCTTCCGCGATACCGACTGAGCCGTTCCCCCTCTCGCGGTCCCTCCGCGGCGCAGGCGTGGTTGTACGCCGTCACGTCGTCGTACCAGATGCCCGTGGGCGAGAGATCGCCGGTGTCGTCGACCCACTGGATACCGGGTGTGCCGCTGTCCATGTCGACCACGTCCGAGGCCGCGCGCGGCCAGAGCGGCGGCGCCCAGGAGGCGAACGTTGGCAATAACGACCAGCTTGATTGGGTGGCGTGCAGGCTCCCCGGACCCCGACCCCTCGCCATTCCGATATAATCTCGAGGTGGGTGATCGGAACAGCGCGAAGTCCCGCGCCGCGGGTCGAAGCTCATGGCGGGTGCGCAGATTTCGGCTCGGTTCGGAACCTTCTGATGACCTGGTCGGGTCGAGCACTGCGGAGGAACGGCTGGAGATGATGTGGCCGCTTGCCCTGGAGTCCTGGTCTCTGACCGGCCGGCCCGTTCCGGAGTACCGGCGTGAGTTGATTCCTGTTCAGGTCCGCCGCCGCCGGACCTCTTGAGACCCCATGAATCAGGATTTTCTTGACCTGCTCGGTGCTCTGCTCGACTCCGGCGCGCAGTTCCTGGTTGTCGGAGCGCATGCCATGGCTGTCCACGGCGTACCCCGCGCCACCGGGGATCTGGATATATGGATTCGGACGGACGCGGAGAATGCCGGCCGCGTGTGGCAAGCCCTGCTCAAGTTCGGGGCCCCTGTGGAGGGGCTGGATCTGTCCCCATCCGATCTGGAAACACCGGATACGGTTGTACAGATCGGTCTGCCGCCGCGCCGGATTGATATTCTGACCTCCCTGACGGGGATTGATTTTGACGAATCCTGGCCCAACCGGACCGCGCATCGGGTCGGGACTCTCGAGATTCCATTCATCGGCCGGCAAGACCTGGTGCGCAACAAGCGGGCCTTGGGCCGGTCGAAAGACATCGGCGATCTGGATGCTCTGGCCCGGTAGTCCGGAATAGATCAAATTGACATGGTACGCCCAGCAGGATTCGAACCTGCGACCTTCTGATTCGTAGTCAGACGCTCTATCCAGCTGAGCTATGGGCGCACATGGGCGGATCCTGCGCGGTCTCCACCGGAGGCCGGAATGTTAGGAGATCCCGCGGCGCGCTGCAAAGCGGCTCGCGTGGCCTCCGGAGAAGCCCGGCGCCCGGCGAGCCGGCCGTGGGACCCCTTCCGGTGCAGCCGGCGGTGACCAAATCGAGCTTGTGCCGGAAGGCCGGTTTCCACATATTTGATGCGGATGCCGAAAACGCCGAAAGGGAAGAAAGCGCCGCTTTCAAGCCCTGGCGGCCCGGGGATCTTGTTGAGCACCGGGGCCGTGGCCCGGGCCTGCGGAGTGACGCGGGACGGCGTGCTTCACTGGATCCACGCGGGGAGGCTCCCGGCTTTCCGGACCCCCGGCGGGCACTTCCGGGTGCGCCGCGACGCACTGGCCGCCTTCCTCCGCGACAGCGGGTGCTTCTACGCCCCGCCTGAGCCGGCGGTCTCGGCACGGATCCTGGTGGTGGACGACGAGGCCGCGATCCGGAGCCTCCTGGCCGAGCTGCTGCGGGAGGCCGGGTACCAGGTCTGCCTGGCGGCCGGGGTGCGGGAAGGGCTGGAGGCGATCGCGGACCGCTTGCCGGACCTGTTGATCACCGATGTGGCTCTCCCCGGGGAGGGAGGAGCGGCCCTGACCCGGGCCGTGCGCCAGAACGGGGCCCTGGCGGCGGTGCCGGTGATCGCCGTCACGGGTGCCTTCGACAGCCGGTGCCTGGAGGAGATCTATGCGGCGGGCGCGGATCTGCTGATCTCGAAGCCGTTCCAGCCGGCCCACCTGCTGGGGGAGGTGCGGCGTCTCCTGTCGGCACGGTATGGGGGCGGCCGGCAAGCCAGCGGGGGAACGGAATGACACCGGTGTCCGGGTCCGGTGGCCGGCCTGACCCGGTCGGCAAGGTCCAGGCGCGCCTGGCCAGGCGCATGTCGCGGAGTCTCCCGTTCGATACCCTCTCGCTGGGGATTCCCCGAGCCAGCCAGGAGGAGCTCCTGGTCGTCCCTGTTGCCGGGAGCGACGGCCCTCCCGGGAGGGCGGCAAGAAGCCTGCCCCTGGCGCTCGAGCCGTTCGCCTCGGTGTTCGCCCAGGCCCGTGGGGTGCCGGTTCGCCTGTCCCCGGCCCACCTCCGGGATCTGGGCCAGCGGCTCTGGGAACCGGCGGTCTCCGCGGGGCTCATCGTCCCCATCCGCCTCTTCGGACAGGTGGTGGGAACGCTGAACCTCGGCCGCGGCCAGGGCCCCGGGTTTTCACCGCAAGAGGCCGAGGCAGCGCGGCAGGCGGCCACCCGGTGCCTGGCTCTTCTCTCCCGGCTGACACTCCATTTCAAGACCGGGTCAGCCCCGGGCACGGGGCGCTCCAGCGACGAGCAGCTCATTGCCTTTTCCAAGGCCGGCTGGCTCATCGTCCAGGAAAAGGACCTGGACCGTATCTGCAACCTCTTCATGGAAGCCCTGAGGAAACACGCGGTGTTCAGGAGGGGGATTCTCACTCTCCTGGATGACGACCTCACCGGTTACAAGTGGTTCTTCTTCGGAATGACCGACGAGGAGATCGAATACTTCCATTCCCATTCCAGCAACAAGATGACCCGGCACCAGAGAGCCGTCATCTTTCAGGAGAAATACCGGGTGGGAAACTCGTACTACTTGCCGGCCGGCTCCGACTGGACTTACACGGGCGTTCGCGCCCGGCACCCGGAAGGGGAGGCGGAAGATTCGGACGGCGCGGGGTTCCTCTTTATTCCCCTGTACGGATCCCACAAGCGGCTGGTCGGGATCGTCGCGGTGGATGATCCCGTCAACGGGCGGGCCCACACGGCAGACGCGCTCTCTTCCCTGGAGCTCTTCGCGAACCAGGTGGCGCATGCCATCGAGCAGAAGAAACTCGACCTGGAAGTGAAGAAGTCCACCCGCAAGTACAAGACCCTGGTGGAAACCATGAATGACGGGCTGGTGGTGATGGACCTGGCGGAGCGCATCACGCTGGTCAATCCCGCCATGTGCAAGCTCGTGGGCTACCGGATGGAAGAGATGATCGGGTCCTCGTTCTATACGTTCCTGTCGGAAACCAGCCGGAAGCTCGTGGTGTCCAAGGAAGATGAGCGCAAGCTGGGAATCAAGTCCAGATACGAGGTGAGTCTGGGCAGCAAGGAAGGCGCCGAGATACCGGTCCTCATGTCGGGTGCGCCTCTGTACGACTCCAGCCGCCTGGTGGGTTCCTTTGCCGTGGTGTCGGATCTCCGGGAGCAGAAACAAGCGGAAAGCGAGTTTCGCACCATGCACCGGGAGATCGTCGAGGCCAACAAGAAGCTGCAAGAGTCCATGGCCCGCCTGGAGACCACCCAGGAACAGCTGGTGCAGGCGGAAAAACTTTCGGCCATCGGCGAGCTGGTGGCGGGCGTGGCCCATGAGCTGAACAACCCCCTCACCGGAGTCCTGGGATATGCGCAGCTCCTGGTGGCCAAGAGCCCGCCCGAACCCCAGAAGAAGCAGCTCCAGACCATCTACTCGGAAGCCCTGCGCTGCCAGAAGATCGTTCAGAACCTGCTCACCTTCGCGCGGAAACACAAGCCTGAAAAGCGTCATGTCGACATCAACGAGATCATCACGGCCACCCTGGAGCTCCGCGCCTACCAGCTCAGGGTGGACAACATCACCGTGAAGCTCGACCTGGATCCGGGCTTGCCTGGAACCATGGCTGACTACCACCAGCTCCAGCAGGTGTTCATCAATCTGGTCAACAATGCCCACCATGCCATGGTCGACCACGGGGGGAAAGGAGAGCTGCGGATCACCTCGCGCGCCGAGGCGGGCCGGATCCACGTGACGTGCCAGGATACCGGCCCGGGAATTCCCGAGACCTGCCTGGGACGGATCTTCGATCCGTTCTTCACCACCAAGGAGGTGGGAAAGGGGACCGGCTTGGGGCTTTCGCTCTCTTATGGCATCATCAAGGAACACGGCGGCACCATCCAGGCCAGCAACGCTCCCGGTGGCGGGGCGATATTCTGTCTCGAGCTGCCCGTTCGCCAGGGCAACGTGCCGGCAAAGAAGGCCAGAGTCCGCGCCCGGCCGCCGGGCCCGCCAACAGGTTCGCGCATCCTGGTGGTGGATGATGAGAAGATCGTGCTGGAGCTGCTCTCGGACCTTCTCTCCTCCAGGGGGCACCGGGTGGAGGTGGCCGAGAACGGCCGGGTGGCGCTGGAGCGCCTGAAGGCCGATCGTGAGGGATTCGACCTGCTCATCACCGACATGAAGATGCCGGCGATGGGAGGCCGGGAGCTGTACGAGGCAGTCCGTGAGATCGCACCCGATCTATCGCGGCGGGTCGTCTTCGCCACGGGAGATACCGTGAGTGAGGACGCCCGGGCGTTTCTCGCCGCCACGGGCAACCGGGTGATCAGTAAGCCGTTCCAGCTGGAGGAGATGGAGAAAATCATCGATGACCTGTTCGCCGGGGAGGACGCACCCCGGAAGGACGATCCGGTGGTGGCTTGACCTGCTAGCTCAAGGATGTATAAATAAATGTTTAACTTGACCCTGGGAGGCTTTGGGGGGGCAGGGAAGCGGACCGGTCGGTGACCGGTCTCAACTGTGGATGCCGGCATTGCATTCGCATCGATAAGGGGGGCGCGCGGATGGAACGGGCCCGGCGCCGGGCTCATGGCTGGAGAGGGCGGCCGGCTGCAGTGATGCTGGTGGTGTCGATCTCCGCCTGGGGCTTGGCCGCGGGAGAAGAGCCGCGTGCCGATCCCGATGCCAGCCGGGCTCCGGCCTACCGGATCGGCAAGGAAGATATCCTCCAGGTCACGGTCTTCGGGGAGGAGACCCTGTCGGTTCCGCGCATACCGGTGCGCCCGGATGGGCGCATCTCTCTTCCTCTCCTGGGCGACGTGGTGGCGATGGGCGAGACACCCGAGGGCTTGGCCGCGAAGCTCACCGAGATGTACAAGGCCCATGTCCGGGCGCCAGCGGTGACCGTGATGGTGGTGGAGGTCAACAGCTTCAAGGTTTACGTTCTGGGAAACGTTGGGAGTCCTGGGGCCTTGAACTTCGGCCGGGAGACGACTCTGCTGCAGGCGCTGGCGCTGGCTGGTGGTCTCTCGCAGTTCGCCAACACCAGGAGAATCGTGGTGATCCGCGACGACGGAGGGAAGCCCCGGCGCATGGAGATCAATTACGAGAAGATCGTTTCGGGCCAGGAATTGCAGAGCAATCTGAGGCTGAAGCCGGGTGACACCATTGTCGTGCCGTGAAGCATCGATGGTCCTGCTGGTGCTTGCCGGAGCGCCGCTGCTGGGGCCGGCGCCGCAGGCCCAGGACAAGCCGGAGGAGGTGGCTGAGCCCGGGACCTCTGCCCCGGGCGAGCAGCGGGATCTCGATTTCACGGCGGCGGTGACCACCCTCTTCAGCCACCGCGAGGATGCGCGCCTCACCCAGGGAAGTGGATCGCTGGAGACCGAGCGTGTGAGGCTTGCTCTCGGTTGGACCCTGGATAATTCCAGAACGACGCTTTTTGCCTCTCTTTCTCCGTACTACGAGAGGTTCCAGGAGCAGACCAGCCTGTCGACCTATGGCGGTTCGGCAGGGCTCGGATTGACCCACCAGGTGTCGCCGCGTCAAATTCTGGGTGTCACCGGTACGGTGGTGGCGGCGCCGGAACAGGATGTCCCGACGCCACAGACGTCCAGTGGACCGGCACTGCCCCAGGCCGGGATCCTGGTCCCCCGGAATGGGTTCGTGAGAGCGACGCTCAGGCTCGGGGACCAGATCGAGCTGTCTTCACGCTCTCACTTGGACGTCGCGGTGAGCGGAGGGCTGATCCGGTTCAATGCCTTCGATGCCGGGGAGAACACGAGCAATCTGGCCCTGGCGGACCAGAGCAGCTATCAGATCTCAGCGGGTTACCTCCGGCGGGCATCCCCCCGGCGGGGGTGGATGCTGGACTTTGCCGGGAACCGCACATCCGTCGATGAGAACGGTCAGAATCTCAACCAGGGCCAGAAGAACAGGGACCAGATTGCCGCGTCTTTCGGCTCGACCTTTGACCTTGTCCCCCGATCAGAGCTCATTCTCCGGGGAGGGGTCTCGTCCATCGAGACCCGTGATGGAGGCTCGGCCACCACTCCCAGCTTTTCCATGGAATGGGTGGTGGCGGCCGAGCGCGTGAGTGGCGGTCTTGTTCTGTCCCGGGGCCAGGGAGTCTTCTCGGGAAGCACCACCTCCGTGACCACCACCTCGGGCGCGGGCAACATGGCATGGCAGGCCTGGAGGCGGACTTCTCTTCAGCTCGGAGCCGGTTATAGTGTCTCCAGCGCCGCGGAGGAGCAGGCCGGCGGGAATGGGGATATCCGGAGCCGCACGGTGTCGGCCTCGGTCAGCCAGGCGAGGCGCACCCTGTCATGGTCGGTCTCGGCGTCGCAAGCCCGCCAGAGATCGGACGCCAATTTCGGCCGCAATTTGCAAACCGCCACCGTGTCCGTCTCCTTCTCCTGGCGGTTCGCTGGAGGCCGGACATGAAGGTCCAGCGGCGCGAGATCAACTACCCGGATCTGCTGTGGCGCCGGAGGTGGCTGATCGCCCCTTTCGTGATTCTTGGTCTCATCGGCTCCGTCGTCGCGTTCGCCAAGATGACGCGTCTTTACCGGGCCGGCGCCACGGTCGGCATGGCCCCGCAGACCATCAGCAACAAGATCTACGCGCGTAGCGGAGTCCGGGAGGGCGCGCGCATGCGCCTCATCAAGCAGGAGACCAGCGAGCCGGGCTACCGCGAGACGGTCGCCGCCCGCTTGAAGGCGGAGACGGGAGAGGCTCCCGATCCCGGCAGCTTGGCCAGTTGGTTTGAGGTGGTCCAGGTGGACCGGGAGACCTTCCTCTTCACGTGCATCGATCGGGATCCGCGGCGTGCCGCGGCATGCGCCAACGTGTTTGCGGACACCTTCGTGGAGAGAAACCGGAACAGGAAACTGGAAGAAACCACCGGGTCGGGCCACTTCCTCCAGGATGAGATCGCGCGGTTGACGGTCGAGCTGAACAATGCCCGGGCCAAGCTGGCAGCTTTCAAGTCGGAGCACAAGGGAGAGCTGCCTTCGGATCGGGAGCCCCACCGGGCGGAACAGACGTTCCTGCGCACCCAGATGGCCGAGCTGGACCAGCGGATCGAGAATCGTGAGAAAGATCGGGAGAAACGTCTGGCGATGCTGCATGGCGCGAACGGTGGTTCGGTGACGGAAGGGGAGATCGGCCAGTTTGGATTGAACGACCCGCGCGTGGCGCAGGTTCGGAAGCTGCGTGATGAGCTGGCCCAGGCCAGGCTCCGCTACACGGATCGGCATCCGCAAGTGGTCCGCCTGCAAGCCAGTCTGGATCTGCTCATGAAAGAGATCCGCGACCATCCGCCGGTGCCTGAGAGGGACATGGCGGAGACATCGAAGACGCCTGAGCCCCCGGTCCCGAGCACGCCCGGCGACGATTCCCTCGGGCGGTTCCTGGCGCTGGAGATCACCGGCATCGATGAAGAAATTGCCGATCTCCAGGCGGCCCGGAGCAAGGCGGCGGCGCGCTTCAAGACCCTGGAAGCGCAGGTCCAGGCCTCTTACGATAACGAGACCGAGGTCAGCCAGATGAAGGCCACCATCTCGCTGTTCGAGAAGCGGTTGCTCGATAACCAGAGCCGCCAGCAGTCCCTCGAGACGGAGCGGGAGGTTCTGGAGCGCGGCATGGACGAGCGCTTCGTCGTCAAGTCGGCGGCTTCGGTGCCGGGCTTGCCCTTCCGTCCGGATCTTCTCCAGCTCCTGGCGATCGGGCTGGGGGCGGGGCTGGCGCTGGGCGTCGGACTCGCCCTGCTCCTGGAGCTTCTGGATAGCAGGGTGCGTTCGGCCGAGGAGATCGAGGAGCTCCTCCCCGTGGAGGTCCTGGCCACCATCCCGGTTCTGAACCGCTCGCCGCGGCGTTCAGGTGAAAAGGGAACGCGCAACGGCCGGCGGCGCCGCGCGGGGTCGTCTCGTGACTGAACATGACAGCAAGACGCCCAGGATTTCCCGGGTGGTGCGCGATCGGCCTGCCTCTCGATCCCATGCGGGGCGGGAGGGCTCGGGTGGCAGCCGGATGGCGTGGAATCTGCGCTTCCATCCGCACTCCTTGCCGACCCTCACGGAGCCGTTTTCGCCGGCCACGGAACGGTTCAGGATGCTGCGTGTGCGGCTGGATAGCATGGCGCTTCCCGGCGGCCGGTCTCCCCGTGTGATCGGCTTCACCAGTTCCCTGCCCGAGGAAGGCAAGACCTGTGTCAGTCTCAACACGGCCATCGCGGCGGCCCAAAAGCGGGACCGGGATCGGCGTGTTCTTTTCGTTGAATGCGATCTGAGAAGCCCCAGCGCCGGAACCTTTCTTGTCAAGGCCCCGGTGGAAGGGCTCCGTGAAATTCTCGATGTGGGAATGCGTCTGGATGACGTTGTTCTCAAGGCCGAACTCCCGCCGAACCTTTCCCTGCTGCTGGCGGGCCGCCCCCCGGAGAATCCGGTGGAACTGCTCGGTTCGAAGAACATGGAGACCCTCTTCTTGGCGTTCCGGCAGCAGTACGACCTGGTCATCGTCGATCTGCCGCCGGCTCTCGGCTTTGCCGATGCGACCCAGATCGGCTCGCACGTGGATACCTTCTTGATTGTCGCCCGCCATGGCCGCGTGGAGAGGAAGGCTCTGGCCGAGACCCATCGACTGCTGGCGCCTTATGGCGTGGCGGGGGTTGTTCTGAACGCACAGCCCAGGTCCCAGGCTCGCTACTACAGCTCCGAGCCTGACCCCGGAAAGACCACCGGGCCGGTGGTTTCTCCATGAGCGTGATATGAAATTCGTGGCCCAGCATCTCCTGGAGCGCACCGGGCACTGGAGGCGTCCGGCCCGTCTCGCCACCAAGACGGCCATTGACGGGGCGCTGGTTGCAGCTGCTTTTCTTGCCGCCAGCCTGATGCGGTTCGGGATGCAGATGACGCCCCGGGCATTCCACACCGTGGCCTTGTTCTTGCCGTTTGTGGTGGCTCTGAAGCTGCTGACTTTCAACTACTTCAGCCTGACCCGCGACCTGTGGCGTTACGTGGGCCTCAGCGACCTGGTGCGGCTGGTCCGGGCGGTTCTCATCGCCAGCTTGTTCGTGGCCACCTTCAGTTACCTGGCGCCTTTCGAGAACCTCCCGCGCAGCATCTTCCTCATGGACGCGGCCTTGACCCTGCTCCTGGTGGGGGGGGCGCGTTTCCTGGTCAGATGGCTGCGGGAGATGCCGGCCGGATCAAGCTTGCGGCGGCCCTTCGGCCGCCTGCGCCTGGCGGATGGCGGCTTGCTGGAGAGAGCACTGGTGGTGGGTGCTGGACATGCCGGTGAAATGATGGTGCGCGAGATGCGCAGGCGCATCCAGTGGCTGCGCATGGATCCGGTCGGCCTGGTGGATGATGATCCGGACAAGAAAGGCATGTTCATCCATGGTCTGTCCGTCCTGGGCGGAAGAGAGGACATTCCCCAGATTTGCCGGGATTACAAGGTGGATCGGATCGTGCTCTGCCTGCCTTCGGTCAAGGGGGCCAACATTCGTGACATCCATCGCTATTGCCGATCCACCGGCGCCCGGATCGGCATTGTTCCGCGCCTTGAGGAGATCGTGTCCGGCCAGGCCAAGGTGTCCGACGTGCGCTCCTTGAGAGTGGAGGATCTTCTCGGGCGGGAGAAGATCGAATTCAACATGGACCAGGTCTCTTCCTATATCCGGGGACGGCGTGTTCTGGTCACCGGCGCGGGAGGCTCCATCGGCTCGGAGTTATGCCGGCAAATTGTCACCTTCAAGCCCTCAGAGATGGTTCTTCTCGGGCGGGGCGAGAATTCTATTTTTTCCATCAGCAGTGAACTGGGACGGAAGGCGCCGGAGGTTCTGCGCCACGAGGTCATCGGTGATGTGATCAACCGGAGAAAAATCGAAGGGGTCTTCCGGCAGTACCGTTCGGAGATTGTCTTCCATGCCGGTGCTGACAAGCATGTTCCCCTCATGGAAAAGAATCCGGATGAAGCCGTCCTGAACAATATTGTCGGGACCATGAATATCCTGGATGTGGCCGATAAGTTCGGTGCGGCCCGGCTGGTTGCCATCTCCACGGACAAGGCCGTCCGGCCGTCCAGCATCATGGGTTGTTGCAAGAGAGTGGCCGAGATGCTGGTCCGCTCCCGTCCCCTGGAGCGAACCACGGCGGTGGCTGTGCGGTTCGGGAACGTCCTGGGAAGCCGTGGAAGCGTGGTGCCGTTCTTCAGGGAGCAGATCCGGAATGGTGGGCCCGTGACCGTGACCCACCCCGAGATGGAGCGGTTCTTCATGACCATTCCCGAGGCGGCGGCCCTGGTCATCCAGGCCGGGGCGCTGGGAACAGGCGGAGAGATCTTCCTCCTGGACATGGGCGATCCGGTCCGCATCGTTGACCTCGCCCGAGAGATGATTCGCCTGGCCGGACTGGAGCCTGAAGAGGACGTGCCGATTCACTTTTCCGGACTGCGTCCGGGCGAGAAGCTCAAGGAAGCTCTGACCGGTCCCGGGGAGCGTGTGGGCGAGACCGAGCACGCCAAGATCAAGGTGGTTCACTGCCCCCCGGTGGATCCCGGCTGGCTGCAGGCGCAGGTGGATTTGCTGAAGGAAGCCGCCGTGAGAATGGATGAAGACCGGATCATCGACCTCCTGTCGCAGATTGTGGAAGACTACTCTCCCCTGCGGGACCGGAAGACGGCAGACGCCGGCGCGGCGGGCGGCGTCAACGTTGCCGGCAGCGCCCTGCCCTCGGCGCATTGAGCGGATTGACCATGTCCGCACCGGTCCCTCTCCTGGATCTTCGACGCCAGTTCGCCTCTATCGGCGCCGAGGTAGAGCGGGCGTTGAGATCCGTCCTCGAGAGCCAGCGCTTCATTCTCGGCAAGGAGGTCCGGGCGCTCGAAAAGGAATGCGCCGCGTTCGTCGGCGTCGGGGAGTCCATCGGGGTGGCATCGGGAACGGATGCCTTGTTTCTTTCCTATCGAGCTCTGGGTCTCGAGCCGGACGACGAGGTCATCACGACCCCGTTCACCTTCTTTGCCACCGCCAGCGCCATTCTGAACGCCGGCGCCAGGCTGGTTCTTGCCGATATCGAGGAGAGGACCTTCAACCTTGACCCGGAAGCGGCCGGCTCCGCCATCAGCCCGCGGACCCGGGCCGTCTGCGTGGTGCACCTGTTCGGTCAGGCGGCCAGCATGGAGGCCTTCCAGCGGATGAGCCAGAAAACAGACTTGGCCCTGGTCGAGGACGCCTGCCAGTCCCTGGGAGCTCGTGCCGGCGGGTCCATGGTGGGCTCTCTGGGGCGCACGGGCGCCTTCTCGTTTTTCCCCTCCAAGAACCTGGGCGGTGCCGGCGACGGGGGGCTGGTCACCACCGGAGACACCGCCCTGGCCGGCCGCATTCGCTCCCTCAGACACCACGGCCAGACCGGACCGTACGAGCATGCCTGGATCGGAACCAATAGCCGCCTGGACGAGATCCAGGCAGCCATCCTCCGGGTGAAGCTAAAGTCGTTGGAGCAGTGGAACGAAGCCCGGAGGCGGAATGCCCGGGCTCTGAATGAACGATTTCGGGCCTCCGGGCTCGCGGTTCGCGAGGATGGCGGACCGCTGGGAGGGGCCGACCTGAGCTTGCCCGTGGAGGCGCCCGGGCGCCGACATGTTTACAATCAATACACTCTCCGGGCGCGTGACCGGGACGGGCTGGTCCGGCATCTGAAGGAGACGGGAATCGGGTGCGCGGTCTACTACCCTATTCCCTTGCACCTGCAGCCCTGCCTGGCCGGCCTGGGGTACGCGCGGGGGCGGTTCCCGCGCACCGAGGCGGCCAGTGCCGAAGTGGTCTCCTTGCCTGTTTTCCCCGAGTTGAAGGCGGAAGAGATCGACCGGGTGGCGGGCGCCGTTCGATCCTATTACAAGAAGTGAGCCTGTCCTCCCGCCTTCGGGGTTGACGGCCTCTCACGCCCGCCGGGCGGTGGTGTGCAACGCTTCGCCCAGGATGTCAGCCACGCGGCGGATCTCTTCTTCTCCCAGACGATTGTGGAAGGGCAGCGCGAAGGAGCGGGCCGCGATGCGCTCTACCACGGGGAAGGATCCTTCCGCGTACCCGAATCTCCGGCGCATGTATGGCTGGAGATGTATGGGCTGAAAGTAATCGCGGCACTCCACGCCCCGCCGGCGCAGCGCGGCCAGAACGGCATCGCGATCTGCCCGGCTGAAGGAGTCGGCAAGACGGACCACATAGACGAACCAGGAGGCGCGCTGGTCGTCGCGGAGAGGCGCGGGAAGGTGAACGTCCCTGAGCGGGGAAAGGGCTTCCCGGTACAGATCGAAGACACGTTGGCGCCTCTCAATGAACGGCTCCAGTCTCTTCAACTGGGAAAGGCCGAGCGCCGCCTGGATGTCCGAGAGACGATAGTTGTAACCGAGCCGCTCGTGCTCCCATGGTGAGGCGCTCTGCTCACGACCCTGGTTTCTGAGGCTGCGGCAGAGGTCGGCCACGTCCTGCCGGTCGGTGACGATCATGCCTCCCTCGCCGGTGGTCATCTGCTTGTTGGGGTAGAAGGCGTATACGCCGACCTCGCCGAAGGTTCCCGTCATGCGGCCGCGGACCGTCGACCCCAGAGATTCGCAGGAATCCTCGATGACCAGGAGCCCATGCTCGCGGGCGATTTCCAGCACCTCGGGCATGTCCACGGGACGGCCGAACACATGGACCGGAAGAATGGCCCGGGTTCGCCGCGTGACCGCCCCGCGGATCGATGAGAGATCCATATTCCAGGTGGCTGGATCGATATCCACGAAGACGGGGCGGACCCCTTGGAAGAGCAGGCAGTTGGTCGAGGCGACGAAGGAGTAAGGAGTGGTGATGACCTCGTCACCGGGTTGCAAGCCGAGAGAGAGAACACAGAGATGGAGACCGCTTGTTCCGCTGTTCACCGAGATGGCGTGCGAGGATCCCACATAGGAGGCGACGGCCCGCTCGAACGCCGGACCGGTGGGGCCGAGGCTGAGATGGGTTCCCTTGAGCACACCGACGACTGACTCGATGTCGGATTCATCAAGGTCGGGGCGAGACAGAGGTATCTTGAGGGTCATGGGTATCCTGGCGTCAGCCTTCTTTTCTCCGAGGGCTAGGTGCCCCGCAGGCTGTTCATGGGAACACGAATTATAGCAGCGATCTGTATCGCCACCAGGCGTAGAAGAAGAACGCAGCGCAGCAGGATCAATCGCCACCTCTCGGTCCGGGAAAGGGCTCGCTGCGGGGCCGGCCGCGTGCGATCGCGGGGATGCCCCCGGAGCATCTGCCAGAGCACGGCGAGGCGTTGACCGGGAAACAGCCAGAAGCGAAGCAGATGAGTATATCCCTTGACCCTTTTCGTGGAACGGGTCAGGAGAAATTCCGCGGGCTGCAATGCGTTGAGAGCGGTGAGGGCGATGCGGGATGGCGGGGCAAGGATAGCCTCCCTGGGGACCGGAGTGGCCAGGAGCTGCGAGGAGAGCCGGAAGAGGAAAGCCAGCGGGAACGCCAGATTTCCGTTCCTTGCCCTGCGGCTGATGCCGTCCCAGTCCAGTGATGTGTTCCGCAGCCGGATGAGGGTGTCGAGGTCGCAGACACGGACCAGGGACGAAAAACCTTCGGAGATCGACTGGACGACTGCGTGGAGAACCTGATCCTCGGCCGCTTCATCGTTGGTGGAAGGATGGTCCCCGTGTGGCCGGCTTCTCTCGATGACCCCTTCTCCCGAAAAAGCATACAGGCTCTGCGGCCGGACCAGGTCCCAGTGGAGCTCGACAACGGTTCCGCTCTCATCGGTGAAGATAATGTGAAAGTGGTTCTGGAGGTAATGTTGCTCGTTTTCTGGATCCATGGTTGAGCGAAATCCGTGAGCGAGGAGGATCCGGCGGGCACGATGGATGTCGGCACGAGAGACGAGAATGTCAAGATCGCGGAAGATTCTCAGCTCCTGCGCCTGGTAGGCCATCCGGGAGAGGGATGGTCCCTTGAGCAGCACGCTCCTGATGTCTTCCTTCGCCAGCAGTGTGCCGATCCGGTCCGCCTTGCTCAGAGAGATGAAGTTCAGCCAGGTTCCTTTGCGCAGGAGATTGTCACACCTTTTCCGGATAGCCTCGGGAACCGGAAGCTTCATGTCCGCGGTGATGCGCCACGCCACCAGTGTTGGTACCCGGTGCAGCGCGGCCAGATCGAGGAGCCTTGCCCACACGATTTCAGGCAGTTCAGGCCATGGGGCGGCACCCGTGTCGGCCCGGAGAATCTCCAGCATGGTCTTGTGAACCATGGAAAGTCTGGGAAAGATCAACGATGCTTCTTTCCAGCGAAACCGTCAAACCTCCGGCGCACGAACAGGCTCCTCCAGGTTTCGGCGTTTTCCGTGAACAGTTGTCAGGGCACCGCGGACCAAGTACATTGTCCCGCGGGAAACAATGACCCCGCGTGAAGATATTGTCAATGAGCTCCGCATTCTAGCGGAGGCGGTTCTTTCTTCAGGGGGAACACTCCATCCGGGTGACCGCCTGGCCGGGAGAGGACTGGATTCGGTGGCCATGGTCGGCCTCCTGTCGTCGGTCGAGGAGCGCTTTGGCGTCTCGATCCCTCCGGAGGAGATCACTCCGGAAAACTTCTCGACCGTGACCGCGCTGGCCACCCTGGTTTCCCGCCTTCAAGAGTGATGCTCGTCCACGACCTCCTGCACCATTCCGCCCAGAAGTATCCACAATCCATGCTGCTTGCCCAGGCATCCGGGAGCTTCACCTATGGTGACATGTCGGTGGAGGCCGATGGAATGTGCGGCCTTCTCATGGAGCAAGGCTTGAAGAAGGGAGAGCGGGTTGGGTTGTTGTTGCGGAACTCCCGGCTCTACGTTGCGGCCTACTATGGCTCGCTCAAGGCAGGAGGGGTGATCGTCCCCTTGCATGCGCAAAGTGACGCCCGGACGATTGAAAGACAGCTCCGGCATTGTGGGGCGCGAGCGCTTCTGCTGGGACCGGGGCTGGCGGCGCGAGTGACACCTGTGCTGCATCGCCTGGCGGATCTGAAGATCTTGGTGATGCCGGAGAAGGACACCGGCGCGTCTTCTCTCAGGGATGGATTGCAGATCTGTGCCTTCGAAGCTGCACGAAGTTTCGCGGAGCGCGCGCGCGGCGCACCGTCCATGGATGACCTCCAGGCGGCCACCATCGTCTACACATCCGGAAGCACCGGGCGTGCCAGAGGCGCGGTTCTCACCCACCTGAACCTGACGGAAAATACACGGTCGATCGTATCCTATCTCCATCTGAGGCATGAAGATCGAGTCCTTGTCGTTCTTCCCTTTCCGTATGTTTACGGGAAATCCCTGCTCAACACGCATGTTTGCGTGGGGGGATCGGTCGTTCTCCACGACAGCCTCGTCTTTCCGAATTCGGTGCTGGACGCGATGCAGAGCGCAGAGGTCACCGGTTTCTCCGGTGTCCCATCGACCTATGCCATGCTCCTGAACCGGTCCGATATGTCCCGGCGCCGTTTTCCCGCCCTGCGCTACGTGACCCAGGCGGGAGGTCCCATGCCCGTGCCACACCTGAAGCGGTTGCGGGAAGCGTTGCCAGGTGTGGAAATTGTCGTGATGTACGGCGCCACGGAAGCCTCCGCCCGGCTAGCTTACCTGGCGTCCACCGATCTGGCGCGGAAGATGGGCTCCATAGGAAAGGCCATCCCCGGAGTGAGCCTTGCCGTCCGGCGGAAAGACGGCTCGGAGGCCGACGTGGGAGAGGTTGGAGAGCTGGTCGCGCGGGGAAGGAACATCATGAAGGGATACTGGCGGGATCCGGAGGCAACCAGCGAGGTCCTCGACCATCATGGTTTTCACACCGGTGACCTGGGATGGAAGGATGAGGAAGGTTATTTCTGGATCACAGGCCGCAGCCGGGAGATGATCAAGTCGGGTGCGCACCGCATCGCCCCAGGGGAGATCGAGGAGGAGCTTCTGGAGCACTCCCTGGTGAGCGAGGTTGCCGTGGTGGGAATCCCTGATGAGTTCCTCGGAGAGGCGGTGGTGGCGTTCCTGACGCTGAGGGAACCGGACGGTTCCACTGAAGACGAGATACTTTCCTTTTGCCGCTCACGGTTGCCGCAGCACAAGATCCCCAGGGTGGTTCACATCTGTGCTGATCTGCCCAGGAATCCCAACGGCAAGATTGACAAGAGAAAGCTCTGTGCGAAGTCCGGTTAGGCGGGGCGAGGCACCGGGCGTGCCGGGTTTCCGAAGACCGTGCTCCGGGGCGGCAGATCCTTGAGAACGACGCTTCCAGCGCCCACGATGGCGTCTTCGCCGATCTGGACGCCGGGCAGGACCACGGCGTTCGAGTGAACCTGGCTGCGCGCTCCGAGCCGTGCTCTTCCCAAAATCCTGGCTCCCGGGGCGATGGTGGCGCATTCGCCGATGCGCACGTGGTGCCCCACGCTGGCATTGAGGTTCACCGTCACATGAGGGCCAAGGACGGCGTCATAAACAATGATGGCGCCGGCATTCACAATGGTGCCGTTTCCCAGCGTGGCGCTGGGCGAAACTTCGGCCGCCGGGTGCACCACGGATTGGTACTGTGGCTGGCAGTGCTCTAGCTGGCGGGCGAGACGTTGTTTGGCGCCGGGGTCCGCCAGTGAGAGCACCAGGTGGGCATGGACTGTCGAGTAATGCTCTTCCAGCCAGGAGGTCGACCCAAGAACAGGGACGTGGTCGATTTCCTTCTGCTGTGAGTGATCATCGACAAAGCCGATGATGTCCCAGGATTCTCCTGCGGCGCGCAGACGGCGGACGATGTCCAGAACGCCGCGTCCATGATCTCCGGCACCGACCAGAATGAGCCGCCTAGTTGTCTTCGGGCGTGGACGCAAATGGCACCTCCGGGTTATGAGCGGTATCGGCTTCTTCGTCTCTATCCTTCCCGTCCGGCTTTGCCATGGAAAGACGGCGTGCCTTCTCTTTCCAATAGTCGGCGTCGGCAATCAAGTCTTTTCCAAAGAGGACCGAGGGGAGGGTCTTCACGAGAATGAGCAGGTCCGCCGATAAGCTGATCCGGCGGATGTACCGGAGGTCCAGCTCGATCCGGCGCTCCCAGTTGATGGCGTTCCTGCCATTGATCTGTGCCAGGCCGGTGACGCCGGGGACGACCAGCAAACGGCGGCGTTGATTCTCGTCGTAGAGGTCGGCTTGATACCGCAAGCCGGGACGAGGCCCCACCAGGCTCATCTCTCCGCGGAGAACGTTGAACAATTGCGGAAGCTCGTCAAGGCTGATCTTGCGCAGGATACGTCCGACGGCGGTGATGCGGGGGTCATCATTCTCCACGAGAATCCCGGCTCCCTTGTGCTCGGCGCCCACCGACATGGAGCGGAACTTGCACAGGCGAAAGGGGACACCATCCTTCCCGATCCGCTCCTGGAGATAGAACACGGGACCCCGCGAGGTCACCTTGATGGCGGCGCTCACCAGGAGAACGAGGGGCGAGAGGACCACCAGGGCCAGGACAGTCAGCAGAAAGTCCAGGAGCCGCTTTCCCCGGCGCAGGTACCAGCTCTGTCTCACGTGGCTACCGCTCCAGAATCTGCAAGGGTGCGCAGGGAAACACCGCCATGCGCAGGGAGTGGCCGAATAATGACTCGAGACGCTTGATGACGCCTCTCCATGTGCGCTCGAAAGGATATCCTTCCCAGAAGGAGATGCGGATATCCCTCTCGTTCAAGAGGGGCGCGTGAATGATCACGGGCCTTCCCGCCAGGAAGGTGCGTTCCACTGGCTTGCGATACAGCCGCATGCCCCGGCCATGGAGAGAATGGTAGCCGCGGCCCTGGGAGCAGGCGGCCGTGACGACGACCGTCCCGCCGACCTGCACGGGCAGCTTCGGTGCGGCCCGCAGGACGTTGAAGACGTTCCCTGCCTGGAGAAGCTCAGTATCCTTGGGGTACGCGTTCAGAACGATGGCCTCAGGCAGGTGCCGCGGGAACGGAGTGGAATAGGCTTTTCTCGCGGCGACAACGGCCGCCCGGTGCGCCCCGACGGGATGCCCCGTGAACAGGCCGATGGTCCGGCGTTGCATATCGGTCACGGCATTGATGATGAAATCGAGGCCCACATCCATGGCAATCTTTTCCATCTCCTGGCGAGCCGTGTTGTGTTCAACGTCCAGAATGGCCCCCCGGACACCGGTGACAGCGGGACGGTGGTTCGCCTCGAGGGTCTCGATGCCGGCGACTCCGGGGAGAACGATCTTCGCACCTCCCCCGAACCCCGCATAGGGGTGGGGAACCACGGAGCCCATGGCAATTTTCAAATCCGCCTCGGCAACGTAACGATTGATGTGGATGGGCGTGCCGCGGGTCGAGGTTCCCAGATGGATGAGGTTTTCATAAGGATGATGGTTGAGAACATCGTAACGCGAGACAACCCATCGACCGAGTTTCTTGACCATTTCAGCATGGTCGAGCGGAGCATGCCCTCCGACGCCGATCACGATACGTATCCTGGCGTCGGGGATTCCCGCACGGTCCAGGTATCGCAACAGGGTCGGAAGGATCTCGGCAAGCCGGGCAGGCCGTGTCAGGTCTTCAACGACCACGACGGCGTTTTGTTTCCCCCGGGCCAGATCCATCAGTGGTCTTGAATCCACCGGATGATCCAGCGCCGTGGAGACATCTGGCGGCCGGATGGGTTCGCCGCCATGGATAGGACACATCTCGATCCGGAAGTCCCGGGGTACGCGGAAGCGCCGCGGACCATCGCCGAACCAGGCTCCCCAAGGAACGGCAAACGTCTTCACGGGTTCGCCAGGGCGACGTGCTGGCTGTCCTGCATCCAGCGTTCAACGGAAGAAAGCATCTTCTGGGTGTTCTTACGGATGTCGAAGAGCCTCCGGGACAAGGCGATGTTTCTTTCCCGCGCGGAACGGCGCAAGTCCGGGCTGGTCAAGACTCTCGTGAGCGCCTGTTCGATCTCCTCGGGGTCCTCGCCGGAAACCAGCAATCCGTTGACGCCATGGCTGACGATATTGCGATTGGCGGCGATATCGCTGACGATGGGGAAGAGTCCGCAGGCCATGGCCTCCAGTACGGAGGTGCTCAGCCCGTCGGCCAGACTGAGGCTCACCAGCACGTCGGCCTCCTGAAGGCGGGCCGCGATGGTGCGATGTTGAAGGTTTCCCAGAAAAGAAACATGTTCGCGCAAGCCCAGGCGCGAAACCATGGCCTCGAGCTTCCGCCGTTCGCTCCCTTCGCCGATCAGGGTGAGTTCGATCGGCCGCCCCGATTGAACCAGACGGGCGATGGCGGCGATCAGGCGGTCGAGGCGAAAGATCGGCCGGAGGCGGCGGGTCGAGATCACCTTGAGGGTCCGGATGGACCGGGGAGGCTCACTCGCGGGACGGAAAATTTCAAGGTCCAGTCCGCGGGGTCCGACGGACAGATGCTCTGATGACATTCCCAGGTCGATCATTCGCTGCGCCATGGTGGCGGTCCATGCAATGCCGCCCATGGCCCGGACCAGGGCGCGGGAAGCCGCGCGTTCGCGTATCCAGGCCAGACGGCGCGGAAAGATGTCCGAGCCAGCGGCCACGGCGACGTAACGTCCTGGGGCGGACTGGGCGGCAAGAACGCCGTAAGAGGTGAGATAGTAGGCCAGGATCATGTCGAAACGGCCGTGATAGAGAATATCCTTGAGCGACCGCACGAGACGAAACGGTCTGAGAACGCGGGATCCGTTCCAGCCCTGCAGCATGGTCAACGACGTGTCGATGTTCTGGCTGCGGGGCGGGTGAAAGGTGGCCAGTTCACATGTCTGCACCTGCTGGGAAAGGACACGGGCCCACTCGAGGACCTGCGGCATCCGGGCTGGAGCGAGAAGGAGGAGCCGTCGAATCGCCACGCCTTGCTGGTTTCCTTTCAGGATAGATGATGGCCCGCAGCAGCCCGCCGGCCGCTGGGCGGACCACGAAGAAATTCAATCTAGCGCATCGATTGGCTGTCACCAAACAGGGTTCCTCGGGCCGGTTCAGATCCGCTGGAACTCTTCATTGAAGGGTGGGGGAGTATGGTCTATCTTTAGGACCGTGCGCCGCTGGGGGCATTCACGGGGGCACGCATCTCCTCGCATCAGTTGAGGGAGTTCTTCCGATTGAAAAAAGGGCTCAGTCTCGGTCAGCGTCTGGAGCTTCCGCCGCACTCCTTTCAATCCAGGACCGAGATGTTGTTGCAGTTCGTGCCGTGGCAGTCCGCGGACCATGTCCTCGAGATCGGCTGCGGCGCCGCGTACTCCAGCTATTGTCTGGCGCCGCATGTCGCGACCTGGATCGCGGTGGATCTCGCGGCAGACCTCATCAAGCGCCTGCCGTCTGTTTCCGGGGAAAACCTTTCCTTTCTGGCTGCGGATGTCACCAACCGCGAGTTTGCGAGCCAGCATTCCAACCGTTTCTCCAAGGTGGTTTCTTGTGACACGCTGGAGCATATCCGGAATTACCAGGAGTTTTTCGCCACGATCGGAACCGTGCTCGCGTCCACCGGCAGGGCGTTTGTCACTTTTCCCAACGAGCTGGCGCGCAAGCATGGCGTGACCAGCTTCCGTCGAAGGGAGGATCTGGAGAAAGCCATTGCCATGGCCGGGCTGGCCATCGAAGAGATGTACGAAGTGCGCAGCCGTAGGGTGGTTCGCTGGACCAAGTCGCTGGGCGTTCTCTTGCCGGGGCTGGTCCTCAAGCGTGCCCGCCTGGTGATGCGCAGGTGGAAAGCGCGGGAGGAGGCGAAACCGCAGGTCTTTGACGACACATGTTTTGGACATCTGTCGGAAATGGCCGACATGCCCCGCCGCGCGCTGAACCTTTACATGGAGAGCCTGGTCATGTTCACGAAGGTGTTCGCCCCCCGGTTTTTCGTGCGCGAAGCGGTTGACGATATTCGCGATCGCCGCTTGTGGCTTGTCCTGAAGCGGACCAACGCGGGCTAGCGTGGAGAGACAAGGGGGCACGGCATGAAGCGAGAGGCGCGCGTTCGCGTGCTCTTTTTTGTCCCGCAGCTCTCCCTGGGGGGCGCCGAGAAACAGGTCGCGCTTCTGGTCCAGGGACTGGAGCGCACACGGTTCGAACCGCGGGTCGTTTGCCTGTATCCGGGCGGTTACTGGTTTTCCCATCTGCTCCGGGCGGGCGTGGTCCCGGTGGTCGTCAGGGGGAGCTCCTTTCCCGGGCGAGTTCTTGCTCTCCGGCGGGAAGTGCATCGTTTCCGCCCGCAGATCGTTCAGACCTTCCTGCATCGGGGAAACCTTTACGGGGCCGTGAACCGGGTCCTTCTGCCGGGGCATCGCCTGGTGATCTCCGAGAGGGGCCTGGGGACGAGGATGAGCCGGACGAAGAGGCTTGCCATCCGCCTCGCCAGCCGGGTGGCGGCTTCCCTGGTGGTGAACTGCCGGGCCAACGTGCGCCGGTTGATCGAGGAATGCGGCGTGCCGCCCACACGCGTGCGGGTTATCTACAATGGTGTGCGCCCGAGAGCCGGTCCCGTCCGCGGCGAAAAGAAGCCCGGTGTGCGGCTGCTGAGTATTCTGCACTTCACTCCATCGAAGAACGTGCCACTGCTGCTCCGGGCCGTCAGTCTGCTCAAGGATGAGTTTCCGGAGATACGCTGCCGGATTGTGGGCGGAGGCCCGGGCGAGTCTTCGGGACGGGAGCTGGCGAGCCAACTCCACGTCGAAAAACAGGTTCTTTTTCTCGGCGAGCAGGAAGATGTGAGCCCGGAGTTCGAGACGGCTGATATCTTTGTGTTGCCATCGAGGTCGGAGGGCCTATCGAATGCTCTTCTGGAGGCGATGCAGGCCGGATTGCCCTGTGTCGCCACACGGGTCGGGGGAAACCCGGAACTGATCGAGCATGAGACCACCGGCCTGCTGGTTTCTTCTTCCGATCCCGCCAGCATGGCAGCGGCGCTGAGAAAGCTCCTGAGGGATCCTTCGCTGGCAGAACGGATGGGCCGGCGCGGGGCCAGCAGGGCGGCCGCGATGTTCGCGCTTCCCCGCATGGTCCGGGATTATGAACGCCTGTACCGGCGCCTCCTCATAGCCTGACCGGAGTTCACGTGCAACCTCGTCTCACAGGATCGGCGCTTTCCATCGTTTTCGCCGGCGACGTCTCGTTCGGCCGGGAGATTGGAGCCGCGATGGACCGGGAAGGGAGACACGCGCCCTTCCGGAAGATCGCCGGCGCTCTTGCGGGCGCCGACTTCCGGGTAGCGAACCTGGAATGCGTCATCACGGAGCAGATACGGGGCCGGCCCGGGAAGGCCGTGGTGTTGAGGGCTCATCCGGATGCTGCCGTGGCGTTGAGGGAGGGAGGGTTCGGCCTGGTTTCCCTGGCCAATAATCACATTCTTGATTTCGGCGCGGAGGGGATGCGTGATACGGTTCGCGCTCTCGAAGGGTCCGGTATTGATTGTGTGGGCGCCGGAGAGAACCTGGCGGAGGCGACGAAACCGGAAATCCTGCGTGGGGCCGGCACCTCTGTCGCGATCCTGGCGGCGACGGGCACATTCGGAGCGACGCGGAGGAAGCCCGGATTCGCGCCCCTCCGACTGGCCACTTTGCGGACCGCGATACGAAATGCGCGCGCAGAAGTCGAGCACATTGTGGTTCTGGTGCACTGGGGGCTCGAGATGGAGGGGCAGATAGCCCAGGTGCATCGCCATCTCGGACACCGGCTCATCGCGATGGGAGCGAGCCTCGTGGTGGGACATGGACCCCATGTGCTGCAACCGGTGGAGAAGGCGGGGAGGGGATGGATTGCCTACAGTCTGGGGAATCTTCTCTTCGACCAGTCCGAACCAGAAGCCCGGCACGGGGCCCTTCTGCAGGCGGTGTTCACGCCTCAAGGGATCAGCGAGATGCAGCTTCTTCCCATCGTTCTGGATGATCGGGGATTTCCGGAGTGGCCGGGAAAGCGGGTTTCCCTCGACCTGGAGGCGACGGGCGTTCTCTGGAAGCCGGACGGGTACGAAAGACAGCGCGCGGGAAGGGTCGATGATCGATTCCTGGCGGACGTGTTCACGGCCAAGAGACGGCATGGGTGGGTGTCCTTCCTCTGGCTTGTTCTGAAGCGCGGCTGGCGGATGCCGTTTTCCTATTACCGCGGCCTGGTCGGCTTCCTGATTCGAAAGCTGAAGAACGGCTGGTCCCGGGCGCGGGCAGGGCGCGGACGAGGGGATGAAGACCTGTAAGATATTGGTATAGAATGGCTTATGATTTCGTCCTTGATCGACAAGGTTCTGGTTCCCACGGGCGATGCCATCCGCGGCATTCCCACCCGTGCCCGCTATCGGGAGCTTCTCGAGAGCCAGTGGTGGGACCCGCAACCTCTATATGAGCTGCAGGCCCGGAAGCTCCGGCGGCTGATCCAGCACGCGTATCGCCACACTCGTTTCTACAGGGCACTGTTGGATCGACATGGCGTCACGCCCGGCATGATCCAGGAGCCGGCCGATCTCGGGCGCATCCCCCCGCTGACCAAACAGGACGTGAAGGATTGCCTGGAGGATCTGGTGGCCGGGGGAGCCCCTCCCCGCGACCTGCGCCCTCAGCACACCGGTGGGACGACCGGGATTCCGTTGCAGTTCTACTTCGATCGAAACACCTGGGCCATGGGACGCGCCGTGCTCTACCGTGCTTTCTCGTGGGGCGGATATCGGCTCGGCGACCCGCTGATCAATCTTGTCGGGGGATCGCTTGGAGGTGAACGAGATCCCCTGGCGCGCAAGCTCGGCCGTTTCGTCTTGCGCAAGAAATCCTTGCCGGCATTCGAGCTGGTGAAAGACAATCTCCATGAGTATCTCCGCGCGATCCGGGCCCGACGCGCGAAGTTTCTGCGGGGGTACGCCTCCGCGGTCGCACATCTTGCCGAGCTGGTCAGAGAAGAAGGCCGGCAGGAGGTCCGGTTCCAGGCTGTTTTTCCCACGGCCGAAATTCTCACCGATCACCAGAGAGATCTGCTTGCGGAGGTCTTCCACTGCCAGGTCCTGGACTTTTATGGTTGTGGTGAGGTTCACGGCCTGGCCTCGGAATGTGAGCAGGGCACCCTTCATGTGGCGGATGAGCACGTCATCCTGGAGCTGGCGGAAGAAGGGAGGCCGGTTTCCGCTGGACAGTCCGGGGAAGTTCTCCTGACCGATCTCGACAATCTCAGCATGCCGTTCATCCGGTACCGGGTTGGAGATGCGGCGGAGGCGGCGACCCAGCCATGCCCGTGCGGCCGGGCCCTCTCCCCCCTGGCGAAGCTCCATGGGCGTTTCAACGATATGCTGCGGACCACCCGGGGAGAAAGGATTTCCGGGAACTTCTTGCCTCACCTGGTCGGCCCGATGGTCGGTGTGCAGGAGTACCAGGTTGTCCAGGACCGCCTCGATCACCTCGACCTGAAGATTGTCAGGGGAAAGGAGTTCGAGCCGCGGCATGTGGCGACCATCCTCGGGGAGGTCAGGAGCCACCTGGGCGCGGAGATGGAAGTCGATGTCACCTATGTCGAGGCCATCCAGCGGGCCAGGTCGCAGAAGCGCCGGTTTTGCATCTGTCTGATCGATGCGGACAAGGGAACGATCCCATCCTCCTAGTCTGGCGAGCATGAACTCCACCTATTCGCTGGGGAGCGCCGAGAGCCCTTCCGGGCCGGCTCGGTCGCGTGAGGATGGGGAATTCACGCGCCGATCGCGCCGGTTTTGGGTTGTCATCGGAACCAGCATCTACCTGGCAGTGACGTTCCCATATCCGATAACGAAGTATGTCCTGGGTGCCATCCTGGGGTTTCTCTATCTGTCCGTTCTCAGGACTGAGATGGCGCTGGCGCTGTGCTTTCTTGTGTTCGCCGCGCCGATTCTCGACTTGACGCCGAGGTCGCTGGCCATCGTTCCCGGACTCAATCTGACGAGTATCGTCATTGGGCTTCTCGTCATCGCCTGGTTCCATTATCAGGAGCGGAACCGCGCTGCGCTGGCCGCCTTGCCCCGGCAGCCTCTGGCGATGCCCATGGGCTTCTTTGTGGCCTCGTGCATGGTCGCCATTCTGCAATCGGCGTGGTTCGAAAAGATGAGTCTCTATTACCTCTTGCAACTGTTCAAAGACCAGTTTATTGGCATGATTCTTCTCTTGGTTGCCTACAAGGTCTTGCGTACGGCAGGGGAGAGAGCGGCGGTGTTCAAGATGGTGCTGGTGATGGATGTGCTGCTGGCATGCTACAGCGTTTATGACTATGGAGCAGGCGTCCGGAAGCGGAGTCCGGGCCTGATCGGAGGCCAGCCTAACCTTTATGGCGGTTTCCTGGCCATGCAGCTGCCACTCTTCCTTGCCCTCGCCATGACCCCTGGCGTGAAGCGCCGCACCAAGGGATTGGCCGTAGCAGGGGTCATCGTCCTCACTCAAGCCCTTCTTCTCACAGGGTCCAGGGGCGCGTGGGTTGGCGCCGCCGCGTCTTTCCTTGTGGTTGGCATGTTCGCCTATCGTCGTGCCATCCTGGTTCTCGCCGCACTTTCCCTGCTGATCCCCTCGATGATGTACGGAGTCAGCCAGAGTCGTTTTGAAATGCTCGTGAATCCCATCACCAAGGATGAAGAACTGGACCGATCCAGCACCTATCGAATCGAAGTGTGGAAACATCTTCCCAGGATGATCGATCCCCCTTACATCTGGGGGCATGGCTATGCCATGGCGCCGATCATGACCATGCGATCCGGGCTTCGGGGCCACCGGAAATCGACCCATAGCTCCATCATCACCATGATAGTGCAGCAGGGGCTCGTGGGCCTTTTCCTCTACCTCTGGATCCTCTTCCGGCTCTTTCGCAGGGCCCGCCGCTGCTTCCTCAAAACCGGGAATCCATGGGGGAAGGCTCTGGCAGCCGGTTACATGGGGACCGTTTTTGCCCTGCTGGTCTGTGACGTGACCGGCGAACGGTTTCACGCCGGCGAAATCATGACGTATGTTTGGGTGCTGGGGGGAACCATGCTGCGGGAGGAGGCCGGTGTGGCGAAGGACTTGTCTCTTTCCGGAGAAGGATGAGACGGTTGGCTGCGAGATGGAGCGTCCTGGTCCTGATCCTGCTGGTGGCTTTCGGCCTGCGCGCGGGGTTTGTTCTCTACAGGCACCTGGCCGATCCAGGGGCTGGCCGCATCGTCGATATCAGGGGCCACAATGACGATCAGGTCGAGTTCGACACCACCGCCCGGAATATTCTCAGGGGAAGGGGATTCTGGTCATCGGATCGAGGCGGCGTCCCCTATGCCTCTGAACCAGGTTATCCCCTTTTCCTGGCCGGTGTCTATGCGGTGACGGGCGGCTCGGTTCTCATGGCCGAGCTCCTCCAGGCCGTCCTGGGAACCATCTCGTGCCTGCTCCTCTACCGTATCGGCCGCGACCTTTTCGATGCAAGAAGTGGGTATGTGGCTGCGGCTCTTCTGGCGATACATCCGAACCATGTTTATTATTCTGCATTCATCCTGGGAGCCACCCTCAAGGTGTTTGTCATTCTGTGGATGATATCTACCGTGATCCAGGCCGTGACGGTCCGGAAGCTCCGGCCGGCGATTCTGGCCGGGTGTGCCCTCGGGGCGGCCATCATGACCCGGATCGTGGTGCTCCCGTATCTCTTCATGGTCACTCTTGTCATCGGTTTCTCCCGCACGGATACGCGGCGTCGTTCCCTTCATGCCGCCGCCTTTTTCTTGACGGCACTGGCGGTGCTTCTGCCATGGTCCATTCGTAATTATCGTGTGACGGGGGTGTTGACTGTTTTTCATCCAGCGTCGGCGCGCATGCTCGCGATCTCGAGCGATGCCTACACAGCGGAAAGACTCAAGGATGAACCCGGCTACAAGAACCGCCGGGAGAAAGGTCTCTCGGAGGAAACGCGGCGCGTTGGAGAGGAAATCGAGGGGGGGAGCACCTTCCGGGAATTTTGCACGGCATTACAGCTCTGGGGCAAGAGAATCCTCCAGACGCCCGGGGAAATGTTTCGCCTGCTCTCGTCGCGGTTCATGGAGTTCTGGAAGCTCTATCCGCGTGGCGGCCGTTTCGCACGTCCGCTGCTGCAGACCTATTCCCTGATCTTGAATGGCGGTATTTTTGGTTTTTTCATCTGGGGATTGTTCCGGGCCTCCTTGGCGCCCCGGGTGCGCCTCCTTCTCGTGCTGATCGTCGTGACGTTTCTCGGAGTTCACCTACTCTACGAGACGGTGCCCATGAGGTACCGGATGCCCATCGAGCCGGTGTTGATTCTTCTGGCCGTGGGAGGCATGAAGCCGCTCCGCCTGAAAAGGGCAGGGCGGGCGCCGGCCGCGGTCTCGATCTGAAGCGCGGCGCCGCGGCAAGGAGCGGGTTCCTTGCTCCCTGGGGATCAAGCGGGCGGGTTCTTGGTATCGGTTCTCCGCAGGTTCTTCACGTCCGGCGGCGGCTGGGTCTGCGAGGTTTGGGTGGCGCCGGATGCGGAGTTCGAGAGCGGCGATACGTTGGCGCTTTCATCACGTGACTTGATGGCGATGAAATAGGTGGTTGATGGGCTCAGGCCGAGAATTTGCTCTTGGTGGGTAGCGCTGGGGACCAGAGGAACCCAGGCAGACGTGTTGATGATGCTGGAAGAGGAAAAATTCGCATCCGTGATGGGCACGGTATTCCACCGGGCCTCATAACCTGCGACCTTGGCTGAGCCGGTGGGTCCCCCGTCATCGCTGACTTCTGTCCACTGCACCGTGAGGGAGCTGGAGGTCCCGCCAATCACCTGCAGGGTGGAAATGGCGGCCGGGGGAGTCGTGTCCGCGCTGCCCACGCTGAACTCGTCGAGACCGATATCCCACGTGGAGCCCTGGGGCCGGGATTCCCGATCCACATCCGAGGCATTGGCGAAGCCCACGGAGGATGGGTCGATACCCGCATCGATGAGCGGAGAGCCAGAGGTCAAATGGTGATCGGGAAACCGAAAGTCATTGAAGCCGGTCTCGAGGGTCTTGAACCCCATGTCCTCGGCAGGCATTTCGGTGCAGTTCTGCACGCATTGCTGCTCGGGAGGAAGAACGCTGTTGAACTGGGAGAAACCGACGCATTGGTCTCCCGGGGCGCTGGGCTGGCAATCCGTGAAACACCAGGGATTTCCAGTGCTATCAGCGCGCTTGACCCTCAAGTTGTTACCGCCCTTTTGGCCGCCGGCGACGACTCCGGCCCACTTGAGCACCACCTGGGAATCTCCCTGCCGGTTGTCGCAGATCATCTGAAAGTTTCGCAGCGTGGAGCCGTTCGTCACGCCGCGGGCGACGAGCGCGGTGTTGTAAAGGGTCAACGCGCGGTCATTGGGTCCGTTGCCGCGCTGCTGATCGGAGATCCAGATATCCGAACGAACCACCGAGTTGATCAAGGTGACATGGGTCTTGGTGTTGGACCCCTTGCCTCCTTCCATCATGATTCCTTCCTGGGCCGGGCCCAGGACCGAGTTCGTGAAGACCATCTCATTGCCGGCGATGGAGACGCCATGATTGGCCCCGAATTCGGCGATGTACCGATCCAGGGGGCCGTTGAAGGTGCTGCCTTCGTCCCAGCCTCCGAGGTTGGTCATGGTGCGAATCGTGACGCCGCGGAAGGTGCCGTTGAAGTGCTTGCGCCAGCTGATTTTCCCGTAGGCTCCCTTGTCGGATTCATTGGGCGTGCAATTGAAACCATGGTATCCGTCGGTGAATGCCACTTCCGAGAAGACGAAATCATGCTGTGCGGCGGAGCCGTTGTAAAAGCCGCCGTGGAAGCGTGTGTTGGAGAAGGTGAGGCCGAAATACTCTCCTGTATCTTTCAGGTTGACCGCGGCGTCATAAAAATCGAGGCCCTCCCAGGTGGTGTAATCATTGACCGCACCCTGCGGAGTGAACAATTGATCGAAGACGACACGCCATTCACGATCATTGATGCCGTCTCCATCCGTATCAAGGACGTTGGGGGTCGCCGCGGCTTCGTGGGCGCTGATCGTGCCATCTCCATTGAGATCGTTGATGGGGTTGAAGTAAATGCGATTGCCGATCCCGAGCCATGTTCCTTCGTTGGTCCCGGTGCCGCCACAGCCGAACTTGTCTCCGCTGAGGCAGCCATCCGTGGCTGTGTCCCCTGCAGCTTTCCAGTTGGGGTCCTCGCAATTCACTTCCGCGATTGTGTCCACACGGGCGAGGCGGGCGGAGCCGTTCTGTCCCCAGTAGCCGTTGCGTTCCCGGAGCATGCAGGGGCCGGCGTATCCGTTCCAGCGTTTGGCCGACGCGTTGGCTCCACAGATCTGGACCGGCGTGAAATCGCCATTCAGGCTCCGGACTTCCACGAGGCCGTTGATCGCGTCAGGGGTCCCATCGCCATTGAGGTCGGCGGGCAAGTCCTGGTACCAGACATTCTGGAAGTCGCCGCCGCACTGGGCAGCATCACATTGCTTCCAGCCGGTCTGGGAGAAGCCGAGAGAGGTGGAGTACTTGATGTTGCAGCCGGTTCCCTCGCATCGAAAGGTCAGGGGGTTGCCGGCCGCGCCGCCGTCGTCCAAGCCGGGAGTGATGTCCTCGTAGTAATCGCCAGGAAAAATATGGATGGTGTCATTGGGACCAAGGTCAATGTTGTCGATGATATACCGGATCGTCTTGCATCGATCCGCAGCGGTTGTGGGATTGTTGTCGCCGCACTCAGCGGCGTTGGCGCCGTTGACGGCATCGACATAGTAGTCTGTCGCCAGGCCAGGATGGGCTGCGAAGATGCCGGTGGCGCACAGGGCGACGATGGTGGCGCGATTCATGGGCTGGCTCCTCGAAGGCTCTTCGTGTGCTCAAGCAAATCTGATGCCCCGGCCCCGGAATGCAACATTCCGAGGTTATCATCTCTATCTCCTTGCAGGATAAAGCCTTGTGAAATTGCGGAGAATCGTTCCCCCGGCTTGTTGTTACCATTTAGGAACCTGTCTCGCCAGAATCGATACGGGGGCGCGGCGCCGTGGAATGATCGAGGGCCTGCTGGCCAGGCCCGGCAGCGGACGGGCTGGCGGGAGCTGAGAGGTCCAGGGGGTGATGCGCAGGGTGATTTCGGTCACCTCCGGCGGGCAGAAGAGACGGGCTGGCAGACGGTCGGACACCCCGATACCCCGGCCCACATAGAGGTCCATGCGCTTCTTGTACAGTCTCGTCCTTCCGGAGATCCAGCCGTAAGGCAGGCGCCTGTCCACGCCGATTGCACCAAAGGGAGGCAGGAGCACTTGCCCGCCATGGGTGTGTCCCGCCAGGGCCAGGTTGATGAAATTTGGCGTTCCCAGCTCGAGGAGGATGTAAGGAGAGTGCAAGAGCAGGATGGTTGCGTCAAAGCTGTCTGGAGGACCGCAAGGGATGCTCCACTGCTCTGAGAAGCGCTCCGGGTCGTCGAACCGTTCCATCAGCAAGGTGTCTCCATCGGAAGACCTGACATGAAGGTCGTCCCAGCGGTGGAGCCCGTGGCTCGTGAACAGGCCGCCCAGGAGAACACCCACCGAGCCGCGAAGAGGGCGGCGAGGCCCCGATCGCTCGAGATGAATGGGCCATCCCGCGGGCTCGGATTGATCCTCCGGCCAGGCCTTGGACTGGATCACCGTGACCTTGTCATCGATGGCGACGCGGATGCGTATCTTCACCCAGGTGCGGGAAGGAAGACCTCCGGCCTGGCGATTCTGTCCTCGCCATCCACGCTCCCGGATCGACACCTCCCACTGAGAGGTCCGGGGCGAGATCCGCAGCCAGGTTCCCTTCTCCCCGGGGCGTACCAGAACGGCGATCCCGGGCCCATCACCCGGCAGGGAATACATCAGGCGTGCTGTGACGTCAATGGAGGACCATGTCCGGGCGTCTTCCTGGCGGTACCAGGCCAGCGTGGGCGCCCATCCGGCCCAACCCCTGAGCTGTCCCTCTTCCACTTTCAGCGGAGAGAAGTGTCCGTTCAGCCCGCAGATGCGGATTCTGGCTTTTCCGGCCGGAATGATGGCCTGCGAGTCTTCCACCAGGCGAACCGAGGATGGGAGAAACGGTTGCATCTTCTCCCTGAGCTTGATGTCCTGCTCTCCCAGGACCAGAACGGCCCCGTGGCCGGCAGCCGCGGCGATCTCCTCCAGCCAGCCGCCGAAAGCCCGAAGCTCTTCTGCGGCAGGATGGGGAGCGGAACCGCCCCAGAGGTCCCCTCCGATGGCCACCAGGTCGGGGGAGATCCGCCGGACGCGATCGAGAACGAGAGATTCCTTGCGGCCCGGCAAGCCCTTGAGCTCCAGATCGGAGAAGAAGGCGATCCGGAACAGCCCAGGTTGGCCCGTGCGGCCTTCATACTTGAAGGTTTGTTTCTCGATGACCACATGGTATGGCGCCACGTACACCGACCAGAGAACCACAATGACCAGGCCGAGGCCGATCCAGGCCATCGCTCCCAGGAACGTAAAGACCAACCAGCGCAGGATCCGGGAAACCCGCAGAGTGGGTCGGTCGCCGGCCGGCTGAGGTTGGGGCATGTCCATCGCTCGGGAGTCCAGGCGGAGTGAAGTCGCAAGACAGTACCATAGCGCCCGGTCAGGCGCGGCGTGCTTCAGCGCGCCAGCCGAGTGTACAGCGTCTCGAAAGCTTCCTGCATGCGCCCGAAGCTGAATCTCTCCTCGGCGCGCCGGCGAGCGGCGCGTCCCATTCTCAGCCTGAGGGCGGGGTCGCGGGCGAGCGTTCCCAGGTAGCCGGCGAGGGCGGCCGCGTCTCCCACCGGGTACAAGAATCCCTCTCGACCGTGCTCCACCACTTCCGGAATTCCTCCAACAGGTGTTGCGATCACCGGAAGACCACAGGCCATGGCCTCCAGAATGACATTCGGCAGCCCCTCGCTCCGTGAAGGAATCACACAGATGTCGAGGGCGTTGTAGATGTTCTCGACATCTTCTCTGCGGCCGAGGAAATGGACCCGGGAGGAACCCTGCATTTGCCCAACCCGCTCTCTGAGTCTTGATTCCTCCGGTCCGGCCCCCGCCAGGAGAATCGTGGCCGGGAGCCCCTCGTGGTGCAGCCGCTGGAAGGCCTCCAGCAGATCGTCTTGCCCCTTGATTTTCTTCAGCGAGCCGACGATTCCGATGGCCAGCGCATCCGCGCGGCTGAGTCCGACCGCCTGCCGGGCGGCGGCACGGGAAGTGGGATGAAAACGATGCAGGTCGACGCCGTTATAGATGACGGAAATCTTGTGCGCTGGGCATAGGTTTTCCTCCTCGAGGCTCTTCTGAACGGCCAGGCTGTTGACAATCATGTGATGGACGAGGCGGGAATTCGACCAGCGGTAGAAGGGCTTCTGGGTGGGAGTCAGCCAGTAGCCAAGGTTTCTCTGGCTGATGACCACCCGTCCTGAGCCGCCGATCCTGGCGACGAGCGGCGCGACCAGGGTCGTCAAGGTGATCCATGCATGGACGATATCGATGTCGCCGCGTCGGCATCTCCAGAAGAGATTCTTGAGCAGGCGGGAGACATTCCATGCCGCCGAGCGGCTCAAGGGGGATCCCAGCATGGGAACCCCGGCCTCTTCGTAGGCCGAGCGCTGGGGACCATCGGGCTCGAGGGCAAGCACTTCCGGACGGAACCGGTCCGGGCGGAGAGCCGTGACGTGCTCGAGAAGGACTTTCTCGGATCCCCCGCCCTGGAGTGCGCCGGTCAGGAAGAGAATGCGAATCGGGGGAGGCATGGCGGCGAAACCTAGATCTGTCGGGCGGCTTCAAAGATTTCGAGCATGCGCAGGGCGAGATCCTTGCGTGAAAACCGGCCGATGGCGGCGCGCCGGCCGGCCATCCCGAATGCCTGGAGCTGTTCCTGATCGTAGGCGGCGAATTCGCGCAGCAGCCGGGATCCGGATTCTACGTTGCCGGGCGGACCGGCCCTCCCGCACTGTGTCGTTTCGACCAGGCGCGCCAGCTCGCCTTCTCCGAGAACGATCACCGGCCGGGCTGCCGCCATGTAGTCGAAGACCTTGTTGGGGAGCCACTGCCGAAAATGTTCTTCGATTCCGGAGATGATGATGGAAGCATGCGCCTCCTGCAGTTTCCGGAATGTTTCCTTCTTGGGCAACGCCGGCACAAATTGAATGTTGGTGAGCTTTCGCCTCTCGGCCCGGCGCACCAGATGGTGCTTTTCATCCCCGTCGCCGATCAGTGTGAAATGCACGGTCTCTCCCACTGCCGCGGCCAGATCCAGGAGGTGATCGAGATGATTCCACTTGCCGTGAGCTCCGGCATAGACGATGCGGAAAGGCCCCGGGACCCGCACCAGAGGATGAGGCTCCGCGGACACCATCCAGTCATCAACCCCATTGGGTATCCAGTGGAGACGGCGGGAAGGAAGGCCGCGGACGGCCAGTTCATGGCGATCGCCCTGTGACAGGACCACAATCCGATCGGAATGGTCATAGATCCAGCGTTCCAGCTCCTCGGCAAGGCGGACGAAAAACCTATTCTTGAGAACGCCGGCGATGACCGCGGCTTTCGGCCACAGATCCCGGGCCTCGAAGACCAGAGGGATCCCCGTGAGCTTGGACAGGACAACCCCTGCGATGCCGGTGGTCAAGGGGGTCGAAGATGCGAAGATGAGATCCGGCGGCGTGTTGTGCGGACTGCAGAGAACGGCCGACAGGGCAAATGAGAGAAACGAGATGTATCTCTTGCGGTAGCTCCCTTTGTAGTCAGGATAAGACCAGACGCGCCGCAGGGTGTAATGGTTCTCGCGGGAGATGGTCAGCCAGTGCCCGCGGAATTCGGGAACGATCTCGCCCGTCTTGTGATTGACGCCGCCGGTGACGATCTCCACGTCATGTCCGAGCGCGCTCCAGTGCGTGGCAAATTGATAGGCGCGGCTGCCACCGGGCTCCTCGGGGCGGTTGAAGTATTGAACGAGATAGAGAACGCGCATCAGGCGGTCCCCGGGCGCGCGGGGGGTGCTCCGGAGGAAACGCGGCGCGACCGGAAGAGGTCCAGGATCGTTTGCTTGAGGTGAATCCCGAAACGAGGCGCCACCAGGAGCAGCATGGCCGTGTAGGCGAGAAGGGCCACGACAGCGGCAACCAGCACCACCGGCAGACTCGATCCGCCCATGGCCGCGACGGCGGCTTGTTCGCCGAGAGCGAGGGCGATGGCCACCATGGGACCGACGTAGATGCGCAGAAGGCGCCCTGGCACCTGGCGCAGCGGCGCGAACTCCTTCAGCGCCAGGATCGTCTGGACCAGGGAAAAAACCATGAGGCAGACGGCTGTTGACAGCGCTGCGCCGCTGATGCCGTAGCCGGCCCGTATGAGGAGATAGTTGCCCGCGACATTCAGAAGAATGATGATGCCTTGAAGGAAGATGATGCGAACCTGTTTCCGGATGGTGGCAAAGAATCCAGAATAACTCAGGTAGATGGCAACGAACATGGTTGACAGGACCAGAAGACGCAGGGCATTCTGCCCGGAGCCGTACGAATGCCAAAGGGTCTGGAGAAGGATCTCGCTGGCGAAGTAGGCGCCCAGCGCCAGCAAGGGGAACAACAGGCCCACATAAATCGCCGGCCGTTCCACGAGATTTCTGAGAGGCGCCACCTTCTTGTGGAGCCCATACTGGCTTGCGAGCCGTGGCATGGCGACGAAGCCGATGAGCGCGGCGAGCTCGCTCATCTTCTGGGAGAGGCCCGAGCCGAGACCGAAAAGGCCCACGTCCTTGATGCCAAGCATCGCGGTGATCATGAGCATGTCAACATTGCGCAAAACGAGGCCGATGATGCCTGTCAGGAGAATGGGAAGGCCCACGCGGACGCTCTCCTTGAATTCTCCGGGGTTGAACCGGAAGACAACGGGCACCGGGTACCGTCTTGTGTAGAGAAAGATTTCCAGGGATGAAATGAGAATGGTGGCCCCGATCAACCCATTCAGACCGAGGAAGGCGACTGCCGCCACGGCGAGGGTTGACGACAGGGCCGTATTCATGAGCCGGATCTTTGCCCGACTCCCGAAGAGACGTTCGGCTCCGAACAGCGTGCGGTAGAAGAGCACAAACCGGTTGACGAGATTCAGGACGGCAAACAACAGGAGAGGCAGGCGCAGGGCAGGGGTTCGAATGAGCGCTGCGCCGGTGAGAATGAGAAAAGAGGTGAGGAGTCCACCGAAGAAGCTCGTGCTGAGGGCGGTGGATCGGGAGTCGCTCTCCCGGGCTTTCTCGTGCCTGCCCTGGTAGTAGGGTATCTGGCGCGGCAAGGCGCTCACCGTGCCCAGATGAGCGACTCGGGAGAGGCTCTCGGCCACCATCATCAAGCGCCAGATGCCATAGGTGGTGGGCCCAAGAAGGGCGGGAACCATGATGGTGCGAACGGACCCGATAGCGACGCTGGCGTACTTGCCGACGACGGTGTTGATGAAGTCGAGAGAGAAGGTTCCCTTGTCAGTGAATAGCGCCCCGAGCCAGGGAAAACTTGGAGTGGTTTTCTGTGAGGGATTCACGGAACCGCTGGTTGATGATGAAAGGGGATCGAGACCAGTTGACTCTTGGCCGGGAGCGGGGGCGCCAAGCCCGAGATCGTACCGTGCCAGAATCTACCACGTCTCTGGAACGAGGGCCACGCTGGCGTGAGACGGAGTTCTATGGAGCCCACCTGGGGCGCCTTCCCGGCAGGAGAGAGGCTGTCCGGGCCGGGAAGAAACGAACCCGTTCCCCCGGTTCGATCAGATCGGGGGCTGTTTGATGTCGCGGCGGCGGAGATTGGCAGGCGTGCCTGGTGGAACGGTATCGGCTCCGCCGCAGCTTGCCCCGAGCGGTTGATAATCCACCAGCCCCTCGACCTGGTCCGAGGGGTCGGCATCGCCCCAGCAGTTGCCTTCCGCCTTGACGGTGGCGCCGGTCTTGTTCTCCAGGTCGAGGGTGGGATCGGAAGGGCTCCGGTTACCCTGGAACAGGTTCCCGCCCTGGCTGGCCAGCGTCTGGCCGTCAAAAAGAAGAGAGCCGCCGCCGAGATCGGCCTGAGCGGATCCGCTGACGGCAATCCCCCCGTAGAAGGCATTGGAGCTCGACGCGCCCCCGTTGTTGCGAAAGACGTTGTTCTCGAAGAAGCCCCGGGAGGAATCGAACAGCCAGGCTCCACGGACAGGGCAGTTGATGATGACGTTGTTTTTCGCGATGAGCTGTGATTGTTGTTTTGCCCGGAGACCGCGCTGGCACCCGTCAATGAGGTTGTTCTCGAAGGTCGTCACCGAGGTGCTGCGTACGGAGACGTTATCGCAGTGCCAGAGCGAGGTGGAATTGACGTTCTGGAAGGTGTTGTTCCGGATCAGGAAGCGGCCGCCCGCGCTGGCGCCCCCGGGAAGAGAGAAGGAGGAGATCACATTGGTGAAGGTGCTGTTTTCAAGCACGAGATCGAAACCCGATGATTTGCTGACATCACGGCCGTAAAGGGAAACGGCCTTGTCGCACGCATTGCTGAGCTTCAGGTTCCGGGCGGCGTTTCCAGAGGTGTCCCATTCATTGGTGAAGCAGTCGTCGCCGGGCTTGTCGCAGGTGATGTTGTCAATGGTGTTGCCGCTGGTGCCGTTGTTGAAGCCGATCCCCTCGAAAAAGTTGCGGAATGACAGATTCTGTATGGTGTCGTTGTTGCCTCTGATCATGACGAAACGCTCCCCGCCTTCGAATTCCGGACAGAAATCAGGCACGCCATCACCATCAGGATCGCAACTCTGGTTGAAATCGGGAGCGACACAATGCAATCCGTCATCCCACCAGGGGACGGCGGCCTCGAAGGTGACGTTGTTCTCGCCATCGATGATCACGTGGTCGCAGCCGGCAGGAATCTCTCTCTGGGGGCCGTGGCCCTTTGAAAGACGGACAACGGATCCGGGAGCGCACTCGAAGGTGATGGTGGTGTTGCCGGCCGGACACGCATCCTGGATGGCCTGCTCGAAACCGGCTTCGGTGCAGGGATATCGAGCGGCGATGGAGAGCTGCGGCCCGGCCAAGAAGAAGAGGAGCGGGATGGCCGGGCCGAACCATGCCGAGCGGATCTGTCGGGACGGGTTCATGAGCTCTCCACGAGGGTAACCCGAAGATAATGACCCGGGGGGACAGACGCAATCTCCCTGCCAGGATACCGATCCGGTGAATCCGGAACCGGCATGTGCCCACAGGTGATGACCCACCCCGGTGTCTTACGATCCTGTCGGAAGACCGACGATCCAGGCAGATCCAGAACACCCGTTTCCGCTCAGGGCAGGCGGTCGATGCGCGTGCGGCCTTCCTTTCCCCGGCAGGCAGGGTCTCGTTGCCGGAGCCAGCCCTTCACCGAGGGGGTCCAGCTCGACGGGATCGTCCCATTCCAGGCCCCCCACGACCATCCACACGGGAGCCCCGCCAGCCGAGGACCGCACCGGCTCCCAGGAAGAACGCGACCAGTATCGCGAACGGCGCCATCCCCAGGAGGTTGGCTCCGAAGGCCAGCGGGTGGGCGCCGAAGACGCCTGCCCCACCTCCTGCACCGGCGAGGTCCAGCGACTCCGGGGGAGAGGCGCGCAGGTGGTCGTGCCAGCCGAGCTGGGCGGCATAAGACCACTTCCGTTGCAGCCGGGTGAGGACGGCAAAGCCGGCCAGGCATCCCAGGCGGGACCGTGCGGACCGGGCCCGGACGGCTGCGGGAAGAAAGAGCACGGCGAGCGTGGCCCCCAGGAGATGGATTCCAGCGGCACCGGCCACTCACGCCGCTGCGGTCCACCCCCAGACGGCCCGGGAACGGGTCCAGAACAGGTACAGGGAGAAGAACGCTGCCAGGGCGGCCAGCTGGTAAAGCGCGTACATCCGGGTCTGCCGGGCCCACTGGATATCCAGAAGAGAAAGGGCGAACAGCAGCCCCGCCAGGTGAGCAGCGGTCGGTCCCAGCCAGCGGCGGCCTATCCGGACCAGGAGGTATGCGGTTGCGGTCGAAGCGGCCACCAAGAGCAGGCGGGGAAGCCAGTCGATTCCCGGAGCGAGCAGGGGAGCCACGAGATAGTGGAAAACTGGGCTTCGCCAGTAGCCATTCCCCGAGGGGAGCCGGGGCCAGCCGAAAGAGAGAATGCCACGGGCGGCTAGGGTCGAGACATCCTCGTCCCCGTGCCGGCCCAGACGCCCGATCCACGGCAGGCGCAGGAGAAGGGCCAGTGCAGCAATGCCCGTCGAGGCCCGATTCGCGCTGGATGCGGCTCAATCGGAATTCTTCTCCATCTCGGTGACCTCCGGTGGCACATGGCGGGAGGAAAGGAAAATGACAATCTCGCCGATGAGACCGATGGAGGTCACCTGGACGCCCAGGACCAGGAGCAACACGCCGAGAATCAGCAGGGGGCGGTCCGCGAGGCCCATGCCGAAGAACAGCTTTCCGGCCGCCAGCATCGCGCAGATGGCGAATCCGAGGGATCCCAGGGCCATGCCCACCAGACCAAAGAACCGGAGCGGTTTACGCAGGAAGCGGGTCAAGAAGAAGACGTTCAGGATGTCCAGGAGCCGCCTCGCGTAGATGCCCGGCCCGAAGAGGCGGAGCGCGCGGTCTTCGCGGCGCTGGCGAACCGGCACCTCCACAACTTGAAAACCGAGGCGCGTGGCGAGGATGGGGATGAACCGGTGGAGGTCGCCGTACAGATCGAGCTTTTGCGCCGCCTCCCGTGTCATGCCACGCAGGCCACAGGTGACGTCATGGAAATGTTGTCCGGAAAGCCGGCGCACCAGAGCATGGAAAGCACGCGACTGCAGGCGGTTGAGAAGAGCGTCTTGGCGCGGCTCGCGCCGGGTGACCACCACGTCGACCCCGCGGTCGAGAGCCCGGAGAATCTCGGGTACGGCGGAAGGATCGGCCTGGAACCGGTCCGGGATGGTCAGGATGTAGCGGCCCCGCGCCCTGCCGAAGGCAAACTGCAGGGCGGAAGACTCGCCGAAACCACGGGCCATACGGTACAGGCGGAGCCGGTGGTGGTTCTCGCTGATGTTCCCCACGGCCTTGACGGCCCGCTCCCTGGACCCTTCCAGGACGTAGAGGAACTCCACGCGCCGGCCGCTGGCCGCCAGAACCTCGCTGAATTCCCGGTGCACCGCCGGCAGGTCGCCGACATAGCGGCCGACTGGACAGATCACGCTGATGTCGATTCCGGGGTCAGATGGCTGCGTGTTCACGGTTTTCCTCATGTGGACTCAGGATCCGGCACTCCGGTGCTGGCGAGTGTGGCGACCAGCTGGCGAAGATAGGTGCGGTCTGCCTGGGCCAGAAACATCTCGCTGAGTATGGAGAGACTGATCATGTGCCCGAAGAGGTAAAAGCAGATGATGGCGATGGAGGAGTAGACGATGGTGGTGTCCCGGCCGGCATGAAACAGGCTACTCAGCCCCAGCGCTCCGGTCAGAACCGCCAGCAAGAGCCAGGGCAGGGAGAGCGCCGCGAACCAGAGGCCGGGGCGATTGGCGAACTGCGTCAGCATCTTGATGGTGACCATGTCTCCCAGTACCTTGAAGGTACGGGAGAGACCGTACTTGCTCTTGCCCCGCAGCCGGGGATGATGGCGCACCACGACCTCGTCAATTCGTGCCCCAGTCATCGAGGCCAGGGCCGGCAGGAAGCGGTGCATTTCGGAGTAGAGACGCAGAGTTCGGATCATGTGTCCGCGATACGCCTTGAGGGAACATCCGTTGTCATGGACCGGAATGCCCGTCATTCTGGCAATCAGCCAGTTCGCGACCTTGGAGGGCAATGTGCGCGAGAGCCACGCGTCCTTGCGGTTCTTCCGCCACCCGCACACCACGTCGAACCCTTGATCGATGCGGGAGACGAGCCGGGGAATGTCGCGCGGATCGTTCTGCAGGTCGCCGTCCATGCTCACGATGATCCGGCCTCGTGACGCCGCGAACCCGGCTGCCATGGCCTGGGTCTGCCCCTGGTTTCGCTTGGCCAGCAAGACGCGGATGGTGGGATCGTCGCGCGCTGCGTGACGCAGATAATCGGGAGTCCGATCAGAGCTTCCATCGTCCACGAGAATGAGCTCATAGGTGCGGCGCCAGCCGGACAGGGCGGTCCGGAGAGCCGCACAGAGAGGACCGATGTTTTCCTCTTCGTTGTAGAGAGGAATGACGATGGAAATCTCGGGATCTCTGGTTTCGCTCACCGCTGACCGCGTCTTCCCGGGTCGCTCTTCTGACCTGGCGCTTCTCCCCCTGCAGCAGACCTGATCACCCACCCGCAGGCGGGACGGAGCGCGCCCAGGCCGTCAAGGATGGACCACTCTGCCGTGCCCGGGGTCTGGAGGACGAAGAATCGTTCCACCGCAGTCTACCACGGCTCGAAGTCTTCTGAAAACAGAGCTTTCCAGAGGCTGCCTGCTGTTCCGGAAGGGCCGCCCGCGCTCCTCCGGAACGGTCCCACAAGAAGACGGGCGGTGGCAGCTGGGTGCGGGGCCCGCCCGCAATCTTGACTTTGAATATGTAGAACATAAATTCGATATTGCAAGAGGGGATAATGCATATATGCAGAATAGGAGATTTGCGTCTCCTTCCTCGCCCCGCGCAGCGGGGACGGAGATGACTTCACGTCCCGGTGCGGGGGTCGCTGAGAGCGTGGATTGCTTCGCCACCGATTTGCTGGCGTCGATGAGCTGCGGCCTCCTCACCATCGACCGGCACGGCCGCCTCAGATCGCTCAACCGTCATGCCAGGGAGATCCTCGACCTGGGCGAGGAAGCCAGGGTGGGAGACCGCCTTTCCGAGTCTCTCGCCCGGCATCCCCATCTCTCGCAGCTTCTCCTGGAAACCCTCAGCCTCTCCACGTTGCCGGACCGCGCGGAAACCCAGATCCGGACGCGCGATGGTGGTCTGCGGACCATCGGCTTCACGCTGTCCCGGGTCCTCTCCGGCGAGGGTGCCATCCGCGGGGCGGCTCTCTTTTTCAAGGATCTCACTCCGATCGAGCGGGAAGAAGAACGAGAGCGTCTCCAGGACCGCCTGGCGGCGCTCGGGTCCATGGCGGCCGCCCTGGCCCACGAGATCCGGAATCCTCTCGCGGCCCTGGAACTTTCCGTGACCTTGCTCCGGCGGCGCCTGGACGCGTCCCATCCCTTGGCAAGCCTGGCCCGCACGATCCAGGACCAGATTCGACGACTCAGCGGAACGGTCAACTCTTCCCTGGAATATGTCAGGCCGTTGGAACTGACGCGGAGGCACGCGGATTTGGCGGACGTGCTGGATCAGGCGGTGGAGGCCGCTGCGCTGGGCCGGACGCCGGATATTCGGATCGTCAGGAGATATGCCACTCATGGCCGGACCGTTCCAGTGGATGCAGGGAAACTCCGGCAGGCTTTCTTGAACCTGGTCCGCAACGCGGTGGAAGCGATGGCCGAGAACGGAGGAGACCTGATTCTCTCCGCGGAGACTCCCGGGGGCACGGGCGGCGGAGATGACGCTTTCGCATGTGTGGCCGTGGAAGATACGGGGCCGGGCATCCCGGGGCCGATTCGTTCGAAGATTTTCAATCCGTTCTTCTCGACCAAACCGAAAGGATCCGGGCTCGGCCTGGCCTGGACGCGGAAAGTCGTGGATGCGCACGGCGGTGTCCTGGACGTTCAAAGCCAGCCGGGGAAAGGCACGGTCTTCAGCATTCGTGTGCCGATGACTCCCGTGCTGCCAGTTCAGCAACCTCAGTCAACTCATCGGAGAACACCTCATGAAGCGTAGAATCCTGGTGGCAGAGGACGAAGCGCCCATCCGCGAAGGCATCGTGACGGCCTTCTCTGAACAGAACTACGAAGTGATTGCCGCGAGCACCGGGCGCGAGGCGATTCAACGGCTGGAAGATGAGAGCTTCGACCTGGTGATCTCCGATTGCCGCATGCCGGAGCAGGATGGTCTGGAGGTGCTCCGCAAGGCCCGACGGCTTAACGAAGATGCGGTGGTGATCATGATCACGGCCTACGGAACGGTGGATCACGCGGTGCAGGTGATGCGGGAAGGAGCCTACGATTATGTCCAGAAGCCGTTCAACCTGGAAGATCTCGAATTCCGGGTGGCCAAGGCGCTGGAACATGTGCGTCTCAGGAGCCACGTGCGCTATCTCGAGGACCGCCTGAACGGCGAATTCAAGTGCGAGAACATCGTCGGATCGAGCCGTGTGATGCGTGAGATCTTTGCCTCCATCCAGAAAATCGCCCCTTCCAACGCCTCGGTCCTGATCCAGGGCGAGACGGGGACCGGGAAAGAGCTGGTGGCGGAGGCGATTCACAGGAACTCCCGGCGAAGCAAGGGAGCATTCGTGAAGATGAACTGTGCGGCTCTTCCTGAAACCTTGCTGGAAAGCGAACTGTTCGGACATGAGAAGGGTGCCTTCACCGGCGCGGAAAAGCTCCGGGTGGGACGTTTCGAGCTGGCCCATGGCGGAACGCTCTTTCTGGATGAGATCAGTGACATGAGCGCCGGCATTCAGGCCAAGGTGCTGCGAGCTCTCCAGGAACAGGAGTTCGAGCGGATCGGCGGGACCCGGACCATCAAGGTCGATGTCCGGTTGATCGCGGCCAGCAACCAGGATCTGGCCAAGGCGATCCGGGCGGGCGCCTTCCGGGAGGACCTCTACTACAGGGTGAACGTGGTGACGCTTACGCTCCCTGCGTTGCGGGAACGCAAGGAAGATATCGAACCGCTTGCCAGGCATTTCGTGGCCAAGTATGCCGCCGAAATGAGCAAATCGGTCAAGGGGATCTCACAGGAAGCGCTGCGGGTTCTGCGCCGCTACAACTGGCCGGGAAACATCCGGGAACTCGAGAACAGCATGGAGAGGGCCGTTCTCATGACGGAGTCGAACCGCATCGAACACGATGATGTCGCCCTGGTGGGACAGACCGTGACCACGACGGGGCAGGCGCCGCTTCCGGTCTGTCTTCCCCCCCAGGGGATGGATCTCGAGGAGATCGAGAAGGAAGTTCTGCTGGAAGCCTTGAAGATGAGCAATTACGTGCAGAAGGAGGCCGCAGCCCTGCTCAACATTTCCAGCCGCGCCATGAATTACAAGGTCAAGAAATTCGGCCTCACCCATCCTTCCTGGAAGAAGAACCGCGATCCGGCACCGAAGCCCCCGGAAGAGCCGGACACGGCGGGCTCGTGACCGCTCCCGGACCCCCTCTCCGCCCGCCCGCCGGACCACCATCTTGCAAGCCTTGTTACGAACCGGTAACGACGCCGAGGAATGGCGTGGCAGAACCCCGGGTTGTCTTGATCGAAGTGACGTCTTTCTAACAGGTTGGCGGGACGGAATCACCCCGGCCGGCGCGGTTCCGGGTGGCACGATGCCTGCAATGCTCTCCCCCGGTGTTGCCCATCCAATCGATGATCTGCCATGGACGGGCCATGATGGAGGAGACAGCCCAGTGAACAAGCCTCACAGCGCATCCGCCGCCAAGGACATCCATATTCCCTTCCGGAGAGCGTTGGGCCTTGCCGCCCTCTGGCTCCTGGCCGCGGCGACACCGCTCCTGGCAGGCACGATCCAGGTGGCATGGAGCCCGGTCTCCAATCCGGACCTCGCAGGCTACCGGATCTTCGTCGGGACCTCTCCCGAAAGCGGCGACATCCAGATCAAGACCGTTTCTCCGAGCGAGACCACTGCCGTCATTGACCAGTTACCCGATTGTGTCGTGCTCTTTGTTGCGGTCAAGGCATTTGATCTTTCAGGGAACGAGAGTGTTTCGTTTTCGAACAGCATCAGCGGAATGACCAAGCCCTCCATCTCGTCCGTGACTCCCGATTTTGTGGAGCAAGGAGCGGAATTTGTCAACTTGCAGTTCAATGGGACAGGGTTTTCCAGCGACCTGCAGCGTGCAGATGTGAGCTTCGACGATCCCGACCTTCGGATTCTGAGCGTCACTCCCACCAGTTGCAATAGCCTGGTTGTTCAAGTTTCTGTGGGCCCATTTTTCCTGGACCCGGCGGATCCGCGCTATGGGACCCTGGCCGAGCCAGCGGAAGACGTGGCGCCGGTCGAGATCGGGTCGCGGAATGTCACCCTCAGCTTGCCGAATGGAGCCGGAAGAGATGAATTCGAGATCGGGTCGGGTCTTGCGATCGATCTCGACGTGAGCCGCGCGGATGTCAATGGCTCGGGACGCACCGACGGGTTCGATCTCGCCCTTCTCGGGCAACGGTATGGCAATAGTCGGTGTCCCGCCGGCGACGCGACCTGCGTCAGCGACTACAATCCCGATCTCGATCTGGATGGGAACAAGTCCCTGGACGGAGTCGATCTCTCCATACTGGGTCAGTTCTTCGGCCAGGGTTTCTGAGCCAGGGCCCCCGGGCACCCAGTCCTGCCCCGCCGCGGCCCGGCTGGCCCGCGGGAAGCGGGGCGGCTGAGCGGCCGGTTCGTCCCCCGGTTCCCGGGGGGCCTGTTCCGGCGCCGCAGAAGGCGGGCGCAGCAAGGCCTCGGCGGGCTCGAGAGCCGGCCCGGTCCCCGAGAAGCCCCTCCTGTTCAGGCCGGCCAACGGGCTCTTCGCGGGCCGGGGCTTGATTTTCCCGCTGTGATTTGGGATATTCTTTTTTTGTAGTGCTCCTTCCCTGAAAGAGTTCCTTCCTGGTGATCTCTCT
>JBHHYE010000010.1:0-83385 GCA_046757405.1 Acidobacteriota bacterium
GGGATGCCTGCGACAACTGCCCGGTGGATGCCAACACGAGCCAGGCGGACGGCGATGCCGACACGGTGGGGGATGTCTGCGACAACTGCCCGGTCGATGCCAACACGAGCCAGGCGGACGGCGACGCCGACCAGGTGGGGGATGTCTGCGACAACTGCCCGGTCGATGCCAACACCGCCCAGGTCGATGCGGATGGGGATGGGACCGGGGACGCCTGCGACCTCTGCACCGATCCCGACATGGACGGCTTCGGCAGCCCCGGCCTGCCTTCCACCACCTGTCCCATTGACAACTGCCCGCTGATCTCCAACGTCTCCCAGGCGGACGGCGACGCCGACCAGGTGGGGGATGTCTGCGACAACTGCCCGCAGGACGCCAATGCCGGCCAGGAGGACCCGGACGGCGACGGCCTGGGGAGCGTCTGCGACAACTGCCCGCTGGATGCCAACGCGAACCAGGCGGACGCCGACGCCGACACGGTGGGGGATGTCTGCGACAACTGTCCGGGCGACGTCAACCCCGGCCAGGAGGATCCGGACGGCGACGGCCTGGGGAGCGCCTGCGACAACTGCCCGCTGGTCGCGAACCCCGGCCAGGCCGATTTCGACGGCGACCTCATGGGAGATGCCTGCGACCCGGATGATGACAACGACGGCGTGCCGGACGATGGCGACGGCGACGGGCAGGCGCTGACCATCTGCCAGGGGACGACCGTGAACTGCGACGATTGCGCCCCCCTGGACCCGCAGAACTGGGCGATCCCCGGAGATGTGCCGAACGTGCATTTCTCGGCGGCCGCCACTCTCATTCTCTGGGACCCGGTGGGCGCCGGCACCAGCCCGCTTTACAGCGTCCTGCGCGGCCGCCTGAGCGACCTGCAGGCGGACGGCAACGTGACCCGGGCCCTCTGCCTGGCCAAGGACCTGGCGGTCTTGCAGGCCACCGACACCCAGATGGTCCCCCAGGCCGACGGCTTTTACTACCTCCTGGGAGCGGAGAACGGCTGCCGCGCGGCTCCCGCCTACGGCTTCGACAGCACCGGCACCATGGAGCGGCTCAACGCCGCCTGCGACCTCATCGGGTTCGGCCTCGGGCAGTGACGGGCCACGCCCCGGCCGGGAGAGCCCGGCGGCCGGTCGAAAAAAGCCTGAACGTTTTGCCCGCCCGCCCGGTATGAACAGGTAGAGCCTGGGAGATCGGTACCATGACCCGTCGCCATCACATCCAGCCCCGCCGCCTGGCCCGCCTGGCGGGCGGTGATCTGCGGGACCGGGCCGCCGCCCGGGCGCGGCGGCACCTGGCCGGGTGTGCCGCCTGCCGCAGGCTCCTGTCCGAGCTCGAGTCGGTGCGCCGAACGGCGGAGCGGGCTTACTCCTCCGGCTGGGCCGTGGACGAGGGGTTCCGCTCCATCCGCGGCACCCTCCGGGGACGCCTGGCCGCGGCCGGCGCCGCGCCGCGGGCGGTCCCTTCCCCCCTCTGGCCGGTTCTTCTCCCCGCCGCCGCCGTGCTGGCGCTGGTGGGGTTCTTCCTGGTGGGCGGCGGCTCGCCGCCCGGCACCCCGTCCGGCCGGCTCACGGCGGTGGAGGCCCGGCTCAGCCTCCACGCCGGCGAGAAGAACGGGCGCCTGCTGCTCGAGGTCGATGCGCCGCAGGCCACCCGAGGCCAGCGGCCGTACCGGGTGGCGGTCTCGCCCCATCCTGACGATTTTGTCCGGGCGGCCGTTTTCACCATGTCGGACGGCTCCTGGGTCGATTCCACGCCGCCCCCCCGCCTGGGGCAGGCTCTCTTCTATCGGGTGGACTGATGGCGCGATCCCTCGCCAAGGCCCGGGTTTCCTCGGTTTTCGAGCTTGACAGAGCCCCGGACGCCACGTATAAAGACGCCACAGACCGACAGATGTTCCGTCAGCCAATGTACGGGGAATCGTTCAGGAAAACGTACCGTAGAAAGACGTTGCAGGGAACGGATGCTCCCGGCGGCCAGCGCCGTCCGGGGTGGGCATCCTCGACCAGGTTCATGCGGATTCTCACAGATTTTTCGGGCCGCGGCGGCATGCCGGCGTGACCCAGGGGAGGAGGTCAGGAATGCACAAGAAGAAAGGCCGAATCGCAGCCCTCATCGCCGCGGGAGCGGCGGTCAGCCTGCTGGTGGGGGGGCTGGTGGTGGGCTCCAACATGGGGTTCAAGATCAACTTGCCCCTGGCACCGGGCCAGATACAGTGGATCTCGGTTCCCTATACCGGGAGCTGGACCAACGCCCGGGAGCTGGTGGATATCCTCACCAACAAGACCGTCAGTTCTACCAACCCGGACAGCACCAATCTCCAGCGCACCCTGCCTACCAGCCCGGTGAGCTTCGAGTTCTGGCAGTTCAACCAGACCGGTGCGGTGAACTTTTCCATCCAGGAAGGGGAAGGGTTCGCGGTGAAGCCGCAGCTAGGCGACCCGACCTCCGCCATCGTGGCCGGAGCGCATGATCCGTTCCAGTCGATCCCGGCGGCCGGCCCGTTCGTCGCCAACCTCCTTTACCTGATCTCGATCCCGTACCACACGACCGCGGTCAATGCCAATGACATCCTGCAGGATCTGCCCGGCCAGACCGGGACCATCTTCCGGCTGAACCCGGGAAGCACGCCGAGCTTCGACTTTTGGCAGCAGCCGACCGTGACCGGCGGGCTCAACTTCCCCGTCGTCCTGGGCGAGGCGTACGAGGTGAAGCCCCAGAACAACGGGACCGCGCTGCTCAGCCACTTCTAGGCCGGGGTTGCGCCAGGTGCTGCGGCTGATGTATACCAGCGTACCAGAGAAGCAGCGCGGGGCCCGGAGACGGGTCCCGCGGCTGCGTCGTTCGCCAGGTTGTTGTTGATCACCCACCGGGACCGGAAGAAGCTTTCCCGGTCCCTGATGCCTTGATGGCACATGAGCAGGGGGAAGAAACTGATGAAACGCTTCGTGAGTCTCGCCGGGGCAGGACTCCTGGTCCTGGGCCTCGGCATCAACGTCACGCCGGCTGTCAACATGAGCGAGATCCTGACCGGGGAGATCCTGGGGAACACCCCCACGCTGCCCGATCCGTTCCTTTGTGACAATGACATCGCGACGCCATGCAACGTCTTCCAGCGTTACTACGGCGATCTCGACTCCAACGACGTCAATGCCCAGGCCAACTCCCTGGGCTTTCCGCAATACCGGAAGAAGAAGGCCCGCTACAGCTCCGTCGGCGGACTGCTCGGGAACTGGGGTGCGGTGGCCGACCTGAGCCGCGCCTGCGAGGCCTGGTACAGCCTCTGGACCGCCGTCCTGGACCCAGGCACCGGAACGTTCCTGACCTACTACGCCGGCCAGAGCACCATCGTCAACAACAGCGAGATCGGAAGCATCATCCTGTCGGACTGCGGCACCTCCTCGATGGATCCCAGCGGCGCCTGCTTCGGGCGCGTCGATGGCGTGGCCCAGACCCTGACCGATCAGCCGGACAACCCGCGGGGGAACGGCGCGCATATCGGCGGCTTCGAGGTGGTGCCGATCCCGACCCCGGCGCTGAATGCGGCGAGCGGCAACATCGATATCTCCTGGCCCGGCCCGGCCGCCGTCACCAACGTGAACCGGCCCAGTTCCGTCGGGGCCGTCTGTCCGGCGGGCTCGACCTTCAATGACCTGACAGCGACCAGCGCCCCCAGCCCGATCTTCGGCGTGGCGCTCTATGTCCACCGGGTGGCCGATGCCACCGCCCTGCGCAGCATCGCCAGCCTGGAGGGAAGCTCGGTGGACGCCGGGAACCTCCTGACCCTGTTCCAGAACAACCAGACGGGAGTCGGGCTCGGCTGCACCAATAACGGTCCCAGCGGCGACTGCCCGGGGGTCCACCAGATCGCCTGCAGTGCCGGCATCGGCGGCCAGTGCGCCGGCAACTCGATCCTGTTCGCCCCGGTGGCCCAGACCATCAGCGTCAGCCAGGGCTTCGTGGATGCCGCCCTGGGGGCCGATGGTCCGGTCGGGAGCGGCGTGGCGGTCTTCAACACCAAGGTCGCCTTCCGCGGCTCGGTGACCGGCTCCACCGCCTCCGAGGAGCTGGGCGGCAAGGCTCTGCTCCCCGGCGGCCCCAACCCCAGCCTCATGACGCTTTTCTCGGCCAACAGCGCCCCGGTCGGCTTCTCCGCCCTGGCGGCCCGGGTCGACCTGGGGAATCCGGTCCTGCACGGCAACAAGGTGACCCTCTCCTGGGGGACCGTGGGTGCCTTCCTGGAGTTCCGCCTGCAGCGCTCGGAGGATGGGATCACCTTCACCGACCTGGCGACGGTGCCGGCCACCGAGGCGGCCAGCTACGCCTTCACCGATACCCTGCACCTGAGGGGCAAGCGGCCGTCCTCCCTGACCTATCGCATGATCGCGGTGGACAGCGATCTGGGAGAGCAGCAGCTCCTGAGGACCGTCACCCTGCCGGGTGGAGGACGCTCACGGTAAGGAGCGCGGCCCGGCGCCGGATATCAAAGAGAGCAGGAGGCCACCGGAGCCGTGCTCCGGTGGCCTCTTTCCGTGCCGGCCCGGCGGCCCAGTTCCTCGCCGCCGGGGCCATGGCCGGCCTCGTGGCCGCCTCTTTCGGGTGCGCGGCCGCGCCGCCCGGACCACCGCCCGGGGCGCCCCGGGGGATCGTCCTGGTCTCCATCGACACCTTGAGGGCCGATCACCTGGGCTGTTACGGTTACCGCCGCCCCACCAGCCCGTTCCTGGACCAGATGGCCCGCCGCGGCGTCCTGTTCGAGAATGCCGTGAGCTCGGCCCCCTGGACCCTCCCTTCCCATGCCAGCCTGCTCACCGGCCTCTACCCGTCGGCGCACCGGGCTATCGAGGGACACCAGGCGGTCGCCCCGGGCGTCCGGCTGGCGGCCGAGTGGCTGCGCCAGGCCGGCTACGCCACCGGGGGGGTGGTGGCCTCCTGGTTCGTGAGCCGCCGGTACGGTTTCGATCGCGGCTTCGATCACTTCGAGGATTTCGGCCAGTCCGCCGCGACCAACACCAGGCAGAAGATCGCCGCCCGCCAGGTGGTGGACGACGCGGCCGCCTGGCTGCGGACGGTGGACGGGCAGCCGTTCTTTCTCTTCCTGCACTTCTACGATCCCCACTTCAACTACGATCCGCCGGACGGACACGCCCTCTTCGACACCGGCTACCAGGGGCCGCGCCCCCGTTACCGGAAGTATGCCTACTACCTGGAGCATCCCCTGCCGCCCGCTCTCCTGGCCGACGAGGTGGCGCGCTACGATGGCGAGATTCATTACGTGGACGCCCAGCTCCGCCGGCTGTACGGCATCCTGGAGAAGACCGGCCGCGCCGCGGACACCCTGCTCTTGGTCACCGCCGACCACGGAGAGGAGTTCTTCGAACACGGCTCGTGGGGCCACGCCCACACCTTGCACCAGGAGCTGATGCGCGTGCCGCTCCTGGTGGCCGGCCCCGGCGTGGCGGGGGGACGCAGGATCCCGTTCCAGGTGCGCCAGGTCGATCTCCTCCCCACGCTCCTGGAGGCGGTGGGCGCCGCTCGGCCGGCGGGGCTGCACGGGCGGTCGTTCCTCTCCTGGCTCCGCGACCCGGCCGCGCCTCCGGGCGAGGGGCGGCCGGCGCTCATGGAGACCTCGCGCTTCGACACCAACCTGCTGGGGCTGCGCCGCGGCGGCTGGACGTTCATCGAGGATCTGGCCCGCGGACAGGAGCGCCTCTTCGACCGGGAGGCCGATCCCGGCGAGGCGCACGATCTCTCCAGGGCGGAACCGGAGCGGCTGGCCGGCTTGCGTGACGCGGCCCGGGCGGCGGCGGTGGCGGTCCTGCCCGACCGCTGGTTCCTGCGCTGGGAATCGGCCGGCGCCTCCCCCCTGGAAGGCAAGGTGGAGACCAGCGGCCGCTTTCTCCTGGTCCGCACGCGGGGAGAGAACAGCCGCGCGGCCCTGGCCGGGCAGGGCCGGGTGGTGGAGTACCACCTGGAAGCCGGCGGGGAGCTGGAGCTGGCCCTGATGCCGGTGGATGCGGAGGTGCGCGTGGTGGCCCCGGCGCCCGGCGGCCGGCCGGTCCGCCTGGCGGTCGGCGCGGCAGGCCGCCTGGCGAGCGGGCCGGAGCTGCGCGCCAGCGCGCGGGACGCCGCGCGGCTGCTCGGCCGTCCCGCCGCCGCGCCGCCGGCTCTGGCCGTCTGGCTGGAGCAACAGGGGGGCGGCGGGCGAAGCGTCACCCTCACCGAGGACGAGATCCGCCGCCTGGAATCGCTGGGCTATGTCATGCGTTGACCGGCCGGCCACGGCGGCTCTGGAAGCCCGCCTGGGACACCGGTTCGGCGACCCCGATCTCCTGGACCGGGCGCTCACCCACCGCTCCGCCGCCCACGAGGCGGGAGACCGGCGGGACTCCAACGAGGCGCTGGAGTTTCTCGGTGATGCGGTGCTTGGCTTCGTGGTGACGGGCTTCATCTGGTCGGCGCATCCCGGCGCCACCGAGGGGGAGATGTCCAGGAGGCGGGCGGCCCTGGTCAGCCGGACCTCCCTGGCCAAGCTGGCGCGGCGGCTGGAGCTGGGGCCGGTCCTGCGGCTCGGGCGCGGCGAGGCCGCCGGCGGCGGGCGGGAGAAAGACTCGCTCCTGGCGGATGCCCTGGAGGCGGTTCTGGGCGCTCTCTATCTGGACGGCGGCCTGGCGCCGGCCGCGGAGCTGCTGCACCGGTTGCTGGGCCGGCCGGCGGCGGCCGGGGGGCCGGATGCCAAGTCGGCGCTCCAGGCACGGCTCCAGGCCGGGTGCGGGGAGCCGCCGCTCTACCGGGTGGTGGAAACGAGCGGTCCGCCGCACCGGCCGTGCTACCGGATCGAGGTGGTCCACGGCGGGAAGGTGCTGGGGTGGGGCCAGGGGCCCACCAAGAAGGCGGCGGAGCAGGCGGCGGCCGGGCGCGCCCTGAAACGGCTCCCGGCTCCGGGGTGGGCTCAGGGCGAGCGATCGTCCATCGCCTCGAAGTAGTCCGGCGGCACCAGCACCTGCCGAGCCTTGCTTCCCTCGGACGGCCCGACGATCCCTTCCGCCTCCAGGGAGTCCATGAGCCGGGCGGCGCGCGCGTACCCCAGCCCCAGGCGGCGCTGCAAATGGGAGACCGAGGCCTGGCCCATGGAGGCGACCAGGCGGGCCGCCTGGTCGAACAGCACGTCCCGGGGCATGAGCGGGATCCCTCCGGGGCCGACCTCCTCCTCGTCCTTGAGGATCTTCTCGTTATAGACCGGCCGCCCCTGGTGCCGGAGGAAGGCGGCCAGCCGCAGCGCCTCCGACTCCTCCATGAGCGCGCCATGCAGCCGTATCAGGGTGGCGGAGCCGGGCGGCAGAAAGAGCATGTCGCCGGCGCCCAGGAGACGCTCGGCGCCCTTGTGGTCCAGGATGACGTTGGAGTCGGTGCGGCTGGAGACCCGGAAGGCGATGCGGCAAGGGAAGTTGGCTTTAATGACGCCGGTCAAGACATCCACCGAGGGACGCTGGGTGGCGACCACCAGATGAATCCCCACGGCCCGGGCCATCTGCGCCAGCCGCTGGATGGAGGCCTCGACCTCCTTGGAGCTGATCATCATGAGATCGGCCAGCTCGTCGATCACGATGACCAGGGAGGGAAGCGGCTCGGGCCGGTTCTCGCCGGCGTCCTCCGGGTGCCGCGCCGCCAGCCGCTGGTACTGCTCCAGGTTGCGGACCCCCTGGTCGAAGAGAAGCTGGTAGCGCCGGGTCATCTCGGCGGTGGCCCACCTGAGGACGCGGGCCGCGCGGGCGGCCTCGGTGACCACCGGACAGATCAGGTGGGGGATGTTCTCGTAGATTCCCAGCTCCAGCATCTTCGGGTCGATGAAGATGAACTTGACCTGTTCCGGCGTGGCCCGGAAGAGGATCGACGCGATCATGGCGTTCAAGGCCACGCTCTTGCCGCTCCCGGTGGCGCCGGCGATCAGGAGGTGCGGCATGCTTTCCAGGCAGGTGGCGTAAGGGCTCCCGTCCATCGACTTGCCCAGGGCCAGCGGGAGCCGGGCCCGGTGGCTCCTGTAGGCGTCGGACTCCAGGATTTCACGGATGCGGATCGTTTCCCGCTGGCGGTTGGGGACCTCGATGCTGATGGTCGCCTTGCCCGGGAGGCGGTCGATGCGCACCGACTCCGCTTCCAGGGCCAGGGACAGGTCGTCCGCCAGGGTGGTCACCCGGCTGTACTTCACACCGGGCTCCGCCTTGAACTCGAAGGTGGTGATCACCGGGCCCGGATGGATGGCGACCACGGATCCGCCCACTCCGAACTCCTGGAGCTTGCCGGTGAGCAAGCCGGCTTTCTCCACCAGCTCCCGCTCGTCCACCGGCTGGCCCTCCGCCGCGGCGGTCAGCAAGCTCAGCGGCGGCGACTGGAAGCTCCCCGGTACGTCGGCGAAGGTGAGCTGCTGCGGCTCGGCGGCGGGAGCCGCCGCCGCCGGCTGGCGAGAAGGCGGCGGGGCGCCCTTCGCGGCCGCGGCCGGAGGCGGGGCGGGCTTGACGATCGAAGCGCGGGTCGGGGGCGGCGCGGCGGGAGAGCGGGCCAGGTGCCGCCGCACGGCGCGGCGCTGCAGCCGCCGCCGGCGGATCGCCTCGCGCAGGCGGCTCCAGGCCAGCCGGCCGCGGCGCAGGATCTCCCAGCCGCCCCGGCCCGCCCCGGCCGCGGCGTTCTCCAGGGAGAGGCGGGTGGTGAGCAGGAAGGAGAGAAGACAGAGGGTCATGAGGACGATGCTGGCGCCCAGGGAGCTGAGGAGGGCGACCAGCCCTGCGGCCAAGGCGCGTCCCAGCAGGCCGCCGGCCGAGAGGCCGCCCAGGGTCGCCACCCGTCCGAACCACAGGCTGAGCAATCCCGTCCCTCCCAGAAGGAGCAGGACGAGACCGGCCAGGCGGGTGGCCAGGCCCGTGGAGCGGGACCCCAGGCGCCCTCCGGCCGCCACCATCAGGAGCACCGGCACCAGGTAGGCGGCCAGGCCGAGGAGCTGGAAGCTGGCGGCGGCCAGGAAGGCGCCGGCCGGGCCGGTGGCGTTGTGCGGCGCCAGCCGTCCGCTGGCGGCGCCGAAGAGGGGAGCCGGGTCGGACGGGTCATAGGTGAGCAGGCTGGTCAGGAGGAGGAGACTGAGGGCCAGCAGGCCCAGGGCCAGGATCTCCCGGCCGAGCCGGCCGGTGAGAAAGGGGGGGAAAGCCCACCGCCGGCGACGCGCCTGAGGACGCGAGCTCCTCCGGGTGGCCGGCCGGCTCATCCCATCACCTGCCAGAAGAGGGCGCCGCCGGCCGCCAGGGTCAGGCAGTACCAGGCAAAATGATGAAAGCGGGACGTGACCAGGGAGCCGGCCACCAGGCGGAGAGCCAGAAGACCGACCAGTCCGGCCGCCAGCGCCGCTCCCAGGTCGGTCCATCTCAGATCCCACCCGCCTCCCGGCTGGCGCGGAATCTCCAGGACGGCGGCGCCGGCGATGGCCGGAATGGAGATCAGGAACGACCACCGGAAGGCCGCCATCGGGGACATCCCCAGGGCCAGTCCGGCGGCAATGGTGAGTCCGGAGCGTGACAGGCCCGGCAAGACGGCCAACCCCTGGGCGGCGCCCAGGCCCAGCGCCTGGGTCCAGGTCATGGCCGGCAGAGTCGCGGGCTGCGCCGGGCCGGAGTTCCCCACGCGGCGGGTGGAGAGGAGCACGCCGCCGGTGACCGCGAGCAGGAGACAAACCATGAGCGGACGGTGCATGAGAGAGCCCACGAGAGTCCTCAGAGGAAGACCGACGAGTCCGGTGGGGAGCAGCGCGACGGCCGCGAGCCCCAGTGCGCGCCGCGTATTATGCGAAGCGCGCCCTGCAGGTGTCAAGCCGTCCGCGGGAGCCAGGGACCGGGCCAGGCAGAGCAGGTCGCGCCGGAAGTAGACCAGGACCGAGGCCAGCGTTCCCAGGTGGAGGAGGAGATCGAAGGCCAAGGGCTGGGCCAGGACCGGGTTTCCGGATCGCTCCAGGAGATTCTGGGCCAGGACCAGGTGCCCGGAGCTGGACACCGGCAGGAATTCCGTCAGCCCCTGGAGAATGGCCAGGAGGAACGCCGCCGCGGCGCTCACCGTGCTCTTCCCGCCGGGGCGAGACGCCGGGCCACGGCCACGTAATCGGCCGGGGTCAGATCCTGCGGGCGGGCCCGCGGGGGGATGTCCCGGGAGAGCAGGGCCCGGGCGACCTGCTCCGGGGGGTGCCCCGCGGCGCCGAGAGCATTGATCAGCATCTTGCGCCGTTGCGAGAAGGCCGCCTCCGCCAGCGCCACCGCCCGTGTCCGGTCGGCAGGCTGGATCCGCATGGGGGAGGGGAGGTCCAGGCGCAGCACGCTCGAGACCACCCGGGGCGGCGGCCGGAACGCCCCGGGAGGGACGGTCATGACGGCGCGGGGCCGCGCGTGGAGTCCGATGAAGACCGAGAAGGCGCCGTAGGCGCTCTCTCCGGCTCGGGCCAGGATCCGCCGGGCGACCTCCTCCTGCACCATGACGGTCAGATCGGAGATCAGGCGCGGGTGGGGCAGAAGCCGGCGGAGCACCGCCGTGGCGATCCGGTACGGAAGATTACCAAGGACGCGCACCCGTATTCCGCCCGATGGGGACCGGCCGAGAAGGTCCCGGAGACGGGAAAGGTCAAGGGTGAGAATGTCGGCCTGCTCCACCTGGAGAGCCTTTTCTCCCCGGTGCCGGTGCGCCAGGGCGCGGGCCAGGCCCGGGTCCAGCTCCACCGCCAGGAGACGGTGGACCGAGGTCAGGAGCGGTCCGGTGAGAACTCCCTGGCCCGGGCCGATCTCCAGGACCCGGTCGGTCAGACGGGGGGCGAACGCCTCCAGGATCCGCTGGACCGTTGGAGCATCGGTGAGGAAATGCTGTCCCATGCGGCGGCGGCGGGCGGTCGTTCGTCCCGGGCGCGGGTGGGAGGTGCGGGCGGAACGGGTGGTCATGCTGGGGTATTCTACCCCCAGGGGCCGGTCGCTCCGCCCTGGGCGGCAAGATGTTAGGATCAAGAGGATCATCCGGGCCCCTGCCGGCCCGCCGCCGGGAGGAGATGAATGACCGATCCGATCCAGCAGCTCACGGACAGCGATTTTGACACGCAGATCACGGCGAGCCCGCCGATCCTGGTCGACTTCTGGGCCGCGTGGTGCGCGCCCTGCAAGATGATCGGCCCGATCCTGGAGGAGCTGGCCCGGGAGTACGCGGGGCGCCTTCGTGTGGGAAAGCTGAACGTGGACGAGAACACCGGCACCGCCAGCCGCTACGGCGTCCGCTCCATCCCCACCCTGATCCTGTTCACCGACGGGCGCGAATCGGATCGTCTGGTCGGCGCGGCTCCCAAGGAATCGATCAGCCGGATGATGGACAAGCATCTGTAGCGGCCGGCAGCGGGACAGCCCGGCCGGGAAGGTCGAGGCCGAAGAGGTCCAGGATCGCCACCGGCGTGCCATCGGTGCGGGAGGCGGTGCCGGCCAGGGCGGCGGAAGCCATCTCCGCCGGCAAGGGACGGATGACCGCGTCCAGGCGGCCCAGGACCTGATCCACCAGGGCGGCGCAGCATTCCTCGCCGCCCGGTGACAGCCAGACCAGCATCCGCCGGTTCCCGTCGGCCACTCCGGTGGCGCCGGGCAAGAGCCGCTCCAGGGGCACCACGGGCCGGGCCGGGGCCGGAGTCCCGGAGGACCGGACCTGGACCCTGGACACGCCGGAGAGGGGGAAGCCGTAGGTGGTGTCTCCGGCCCGCGCCAGGAGACAGGGCACGATGGAGACGCTCCGAGGAACCTGCATCACGGCGTGCAGGCCCTGTCCAGCCGGGCTGGTGATCACCAGGCGTCCCCCGGCACGGACCACGGTCTCGCGCACGGCGTCCAGTCCGATGCCGCGACCCGCGACCTGGGTGGTCCCGTGAGCCGTGGAGAGGCCGGGCCGGCAGAGGATCGCGGTCAGGTCCGACCCGCCGGCCAGGGCCGCCTGGCGGACGGACCCGGTCCGCTCCGCCGCCCGCGAGACGGCACGCCGATCGATCCCTTGCCCGTCATCCTCCACCGTGACCCGCACGCTGCCGTGAGTCAGGGCGAAGGCGACGGAGATCCGCCCTTCCTCCGGCTTCCCCGCCTGGAGGCGTGCCGCGGGGCGCTCCAGGCCGTGTGCCACGCCGTTCCGCAGCAGGTGAATGAGAGGATCGAGCAGGAGATCGAGAGTGGCGCGGTCCATGAGCAGATCCTGGCCCTGGATCTCCAGGCGGGCCCGCTTCCCGCTCCTCCGGGCGCAGTCCTCCACCATCCTTTCCAGGGTGGGCACCAGGGGCGCGCAGGAGATCAAGCGCATGCGGGTGATCCGCCGGTGCAGCCGGGTGATGCCGCGGCGCAGGGGAGCAGCGGTCCGGGAGCCGGACGGCTCTCCCGGGCCGGCGGCCCGCCGGTCGGCGAGGGTGGTGAGGTCGGTCGCCTCGGCCAGAAGGTAATCCAGATCTTTCAGGCTGACGCGAACCGTGGCTGGAAGGCGGACCGTCGCCGGCTCGGGCTCTTCCCGGGCCGGGGAACCGCCGGCCGCCAGGCGGTGGATCCGCTCCGGCCAGCCGGAGAGATCCGGAGTGGGAGCGGATCTCTCCAGCGCATCCAGAAAGCGCGACATGCAGCCGCTGGCCTGCAGGAGGGCTCCCAGGAGATCCGGCGCGACTCCGGCCGCTCCCCCCTCCCGGAAGACATCTTCCAGGGAATGGGCCAGGACGGCGAGATCCGCGTGCCCCATGGTGGCCGCCATCCCCTTGAGGGAATGGAGGGCCCGGCGCAGGGAGGCGACGGCGTCTTCATCCTGCCCGCGCGCCAGAGACGCCAGGCTGGTCTCGATCTGGTCGAGATGCTCGCGGGCACCGGCCAGGAAGAGACTCAGGTAGCGGCTGGAGCTGTCGTTCATCCCGCGGGATCTCATGCCCCGGGTGGCTGCGGGTGCACCGGCGTGAGCAGCCGGGCCAGCCGCGGCAGGTGGAGGATGCCGGCCAGCCGCCCATCGGGTGCCCGGCTGGCCTCCCGGCACAGCCGGCCCACGGCGCCGGGGGGAGGAGGGGAAGGGCCGTCCAGCGCGCCGAACTGCAGGGCCGAGGCGAGGAGCAAGGCCAGGCCCTGCCAGCGGCCGGAGAGGATGATCACGAGGGGAGGCAGCGCCGCCGCGGCCGGAGAGGGAGCAGCGGCCCCCTCCGCCGCCAGGACGGCAGCCAGGTCGAGGACGGTCACCACCTGTCCCGCCACGGTGGAGATCCCGGCCACCAGCGGCGCCGTCCCGGGCAGCGGATGGATCGGGCCGGGTTCGTGAACCCCGGACAGATCCTCCACCCGCAGCGCCAGGGGCAGGCCGCGGACCTCGAAATAAAGCAGCGTCCTGTTCATGGCCGGTGCTGCTCGGCTGCGTCGGTGATCACCGGCGGAACCGGTTTCAACTCCTGGGGAATGCGGAACACGGAAATCCGTTCCCGGAGACTGCGGGCCATGGCGGCGAGTTCCTGCGCCGAGCCCGCCATGGCCCGGGTGGAGAGATGCTGTTCGGAGACCGCCGCCGACGTCTGCTCGCTCCGGGTGGCGTTGTCCCGGGCGATACGGGAGATCTCATCCATCCCCCGTGTCAGACCACGCGCCCTCTCGCTCTGGATCTGGGTCTGATCGGTGATCGCCGTGATCTCCTGGACCACCTCGGCGAAGTGGGTGCGGATATCCTTGAAGGTCTCCCGGGCCGACAGGGCGGAGGACTTGGCCTGGCGGGCGGCGCGGGCAATGTCTTCCATGGCGCGAACCACATCGCTGGCCCGCCGATCGATGGCCCGCACCCGCGCCTGGATCTGTCCGGCGAAGCGGCCCGTCCGGTCAGCCAGCCCCCGGATCTCCTCGGCCACGGCGGCGAAGCCGAGGCCGTCCTCCCCGGCCTTGGCAGCCTCGATGGTGGCGTTGAGGGCCAGGACCTGCGTCTGCCTCGCCAGGCCGAGAATGAAGTCGACAATCTCGTCGATCTCGCTGGAGCGATCGCGGAACGAGGCCACCCGTTCGGAGGAGCGCTCCACGCTCCCCGCCACTTCGAGGATTCTCTCGGCGGTGAGGTGGGCCGCCTCCACTCCCTTGAGCGCCCGCTCGCCCACCTGTTCCGTGGAGCGGGTGGCCCTGTGGGAGCCCCGGGCCATGTCGTGCAGGGAGCGGACCATGTTGAGGACGATGGCCGCGGTCCCCTGGACCGCGGCGGCCTGCCGCTCCGCGCCTGTGGCGATGTTCCGGGTGGCGCGGGCGATCTCGCCGGTGGAGTGGTCCAGTTCCCGGGAGCCGGAGGAGAGGACCAGGGCGGCATCGGCGACCTGGCCGGCCGTCTGCCGCATCTCGCCCACCACCTGCACCAGGGTTCCGGCCATGGTTCGCAGCGAGGCGGCCAGGTGTCCCACCTCATCATGAGTGGTGGCCAGATGGGCCTGGGCGGCGTGGGACAGATCTCCCCGGCTCAGCTCGGCGGCCACACCGGCCAGATGCCGGAGATCGCGGGTGAAGGTCCGGGCGAGGAAGACGGCCGCCGACAGGGCGACGGCGAGCATGACGCAGATCTGCCCGAGAGCGCGGAAGGTCAGCACACTGGCCGTGTGCCGGGGCAGGGCCAGGTCCAGGAGCAGGTTACCCGCCAGGACCAGAATGGCCACGGCCAGGAAAGCCAGACCGAGCTTTTTCCGCATGGATAGTCTCCGACGCGGCATCCAGTGGCGAATATAGGCTGGGTCTGGGCAAGAGCAAATGCTAGAGTTTCGCCCTGTGTCGTTGTGACGCACCCGGTGCTGGCCCCGGTCTTGCTAGTCAGGTGTAGCCGGGAGGAGGGAGCGAATGGATGCCAAGATTGCGGATCTGAATGCGCGCATCGCCGACGAGAGCGCCCGCATTCTGCCGGTCCTGGAACAGGTGCGCCGGGTGGTGGTGGGGCAGAAGCAGTTGCTGGATCGCCTCCTGGCGGGCGTTCTTTCGCGGGGCCATGTCCTCCTGGAAGGCGTTCCGGGTCTGGCCAAGACGCTGGCCATCAAGAGTCTGGCCCAGAGCGTGCACTGCACGTTCCAGCGCATCCAGTTCACGCCGGATCTTCTCCCCGCCGACCTGACCGGCACCCTGATCTTCAATCCACGGGAAGGCACCTTCACTCCGAGGAAGGGGCCGATCTTCGCCCATATCGTCCTGGCGGATGAGATCAACCGGGCGCCGGCCAAGGTCCAGTCCGCGCTCCTGGAGGCGATGCAGGAAGGGCACGTCACCCTCGGGGAGACGACCCACGCGCTTCCCGAGCCGTTCCTGGTCCTGGCGACCCAGAATCCGATCGAGCAGGAAGGAACCTACCCGCTTCCCGAGGCGCAGGTGGATCGGTTCATGCTCAAGGTGAAGGTGGATTATCCCAGCCGCGAGGAAGAAGGGCGGATCCTGGAGCGCATGGAGGGAGGACATGTTCCGGAGGTGGAGCCGGTGCTCGGCCCCGAGGAGATCCTCCGGGCCCGCGCGGTGGTGGATGGAATCTATCTGGATGATCGCGTGCGGAAGTACATCCTGGACCTGGTGTTCGCCACCCGCCAGCCCTCCGAGTACGGTCTCGATCTGGCCAGCCTGATCCGATATGGCGGGTCGCCCCGGGCGACGCTCTTTCTAGCGCGCGCCGCCAAGGCCCACGCTTTTCTTCAAGGCCGTGGGTTCGTGATCCCGGAAGACATCAAATCGGTGGGATTCGATGTCCTGCGCCATCGATTGATTCTGACCTACGAGGCGGAAGCCGAGGAGATCACCGCGGAAGACATTATCCAGAAGGTCTTTGACGCGGTCGAAGTCCCCTGACGGTCTCACGGCTGCTCCGGACCGCAACCGTCCGATGATTCCCAAGGACATACTCAGGAAGGTGCGGCACATCGAGATCCGCACCAATCGCGTGGTCAACGAGAGCCTGGCCGGGCGCTACTCGTCGGTCTTCCGGGGCCGGGGCATGGAGTTTTCCGAGGTCCGGGAGTACCAGCCGGGCGACGATGTGCGGACCATCGACTGGAATGTCACCAGCCGCATGGGGCAGCCTTACATCAAGAAGCATGTGGAGGAACGGGAACTGACGGTGATGCTCGGAGTCGATTGCTCCGCGTCCGGCTGGTTCGGGACCACCGCCCAGACCAAGGGAGAGGTTGCCGCCGAGGTGGCCGCCCTGATTGCTTTCACCGCCATCAAGAATAACGATCGCGTCGGCCTGTTGCTGTTCACCGACCAGGTGGAGCTCTATGTGCCGCCGGCGAAGGGGGTGGATCACGTGCTGCGCGTGGTCCGGGAGATCCTGATCTTCAAGCCCCGGCACCGGAGAACGGACCTGGCCCTGGGGCTGGACACCATCAATCACCTGGTTCGCAAGCGGGCCGTGGTGTTCCTGGTGTCCGACTTCCTGGATGAAGGATTCGATCGGCAGCTCCGGCTCACGGCGCGGCGCCATGATCTGGTGGCCGTCTTGCTCTCGGACCCACGCGAGGCGACTCTCCCGCGCGTCGGCCTCCTGCGCCTTCAGGATGCCGAGACCGGCCGGGAGGCGGTGATCGACACCGGGTGGGCCCGGGTGCGGAGCGCCTTCAGGGTTGCGGCGGAGCGCCGCATGGCCGCGCGGGAAGAGCTCCTCCACCGCGTGGGGGTTGACCGGATTGCCATCCGTACGGATGCTCCCTACGAGCGTCCCCTCCTCCAGTTCTTCCGCCAGCGGGAGAGAAGATTCCAGTGAGCGTGGTCCGCGTGAGGGCCGCCCTCCTGGTGCTCCTGGCCGTCCTCCTGCCGCAGGACTCCGGGGCGGCGCAGGAGCCGGTCACGGTGATTCTTCAGGGGCCGTTCCCGGTGCGCGCCCCGGAGGAAGGCGCTCCGCCGGCCGGCGAGCCGGAGCCGCCGCGTATCGGCCAGCGGCTGCGCCTGGAGGCCAGGGTGAAGGTGGCGCCCGGGTTCACCGCCGGCTCGCCACGCGCCGAGGTGGACCCCGGCACGTTCGAGGTCCTGGGGATCGAGCCCGGGCGCGAAGACCCGCAGTCCAGGACTTATTCGCTGGTGGTGGTTCCGTTCCAGACCGGGGATCTGACCTTTCCCGGGCTCGCCGTGGACTGGGCCGGGCCGGACGGCGCCCGGGGAAAGAGTCGATCGGAGCCGCTCCCCATCTCGGTGGCCGCCACCGTGGCCGATCCTGAAGAGGCCACTCCGGCGGACATCCGCGATCCGGCGGCCCTGAAGGTGGGCCGGCCGGCGGGCTGGCTGGTCTGGGGGGCTCTCCTGGCTCTCCTGGCCCTGCTGGGCCTCTGGTGGTGGTGGCGGCGGCGGAAGAGAGCGGCCGCCGAAACGGCCGCGCCGCCGCCGGATCCGTTCGAGGGCCTGGAAGCGGCTGAGTGGGCGCTCCGGGCCCTGGAGGGGCTGCAAAGGGGCGAGGTCTTCCAGCGCCGGGGAGCGGAAGCCTTTCATGTCCGTCTGGCGGAGATTGTCCGGCGCTACTTGGAAGGGCAGTTCGGGATCGAGGCGCTGGAACAGACCACTCTGGAAACCCTCACGTCCGTGGAGGCCCGCTTGCGCCCGCTCCCGGGACCTCGCAACCGGCTGCAGCGGGTGCTGTCCGCCTGTGATCTGGTCAAGTTCGCCCGGCACCGGCCGGAGTTGGCTCCTTCTCTCGATCTGATCGGCGTGGCCCGGAGGTGGGTCGAGGAGACGCGGCCCGTCTCCGAGCCCGGACCGGAGACGACCTCCCCGTGATTCCCCAGGGCGCCATCCTGAGGTTTGCCTATCCGCTGGTGCTGCTGGCTCTCCTGCTGCCGCCGGCGCTGGTGGTGTGGCAATGGCGTCGGGGGCGCCGGGCCTTCCTGATGTTTTCGGACCTGCGTCTTCTCGCCGGCCTGGCGCCGGGCTGGCGCTGCCGCCTCCGCCGTCTGCCGCTGATCTTGCGTGGCGGCGCGCTGGCTCTCCTGGTGGTGGCCCTGGCCCGGCCGCAGGCCGAGAACCGGCTGCAGGAAGTGCTGAGCGAGGGCGTTGATATTATCGTTGCCCTGGATCACTCGGGCTCCATGGCGGCGGTGGATCTGGGCCGCAAGCCCGGAGGCGGGTTTGATCCCGTCTCCAGGCTCGATTTCGCCCAGCGGGTCGTGGGCCGGTTCATCCAGGGCCGGCAGGCCGATCGCATCGGCCTGGTGACCTTTGCCGGTCGCGCCTTCACGCGGTGTCCGCTCACCCTGGATTACGGGCTCCTGCAGCAGATCCTTGACAGCGTGGAGATCACCAGGCGGTTTGACGGCACCGCCATCGGCATGGGGCTGGCGACGGCGGTCAACCGGCTCAAGAACAGTCCCGCCAAGAGCCGCGTGGTGATCCTGCTGACCGACGGGCGGAACAATACCGGAGAGATCGACCCGGTCACCGCCGCCCGCCTGGCCCGCACCATGAAGGTCAAGGTGTACACCATTGGCGTGGGCACAGAGGGGGTGGCGCCGGTCCCGGTGGACGACCCGGTCTTTGGACCGCGCTACGTCTACCAGCCGGTGGACCTGGACGAAAAGACCTTGCACCAAATTGCGGATGAAACCGAGGGCCGGTATTTCCGGGCCACCGACGCCCGGTCCCTGGAGGAGATCTTCGTCCGTATCGATGCCATGGAGAAGACCGAGGTCAAGGTCCACGAGCGCGTCCGGCGCACGGAACTGTTCCTGCCGTTCACCATGATCGCCGGTCTGCTTCTCCTGCTGGAAACCGGTCTGTCCTGGACCTTTTTGCGCACGGTGCCCTGATGCGGTTCGCCCAGCCCGCCATGCTTCTGTGGTGGACGGTGCTGCCGGTGGCCGGCCTGATCATGGGCTGGGCCCTGGCGCGGCAGCGGTCCGTCTTGGGGCGCATCGGACATCATGAGACGGTCCGGCGGATGGCGCAGAGCGCCAGCCTGGAGCACCGCATCATCAAGGCGGTTCTCCTGCTGACCGGAGGTTTTTTTCTCGTTCTCGCCCTGGCCCGGCCACAGTGGGGGCGGATCGTCCAGCCGGTGACCCGGCGGGGAGTCGACGTGGTCCTGGTGCTGGACCTGTCCACGTCCATGCTGGCCGAGGATGTGGCCCCCAGCCGCATCCGGCGCGCCAAGGTCTTCGCCTCGGACCTGATCCAGAAGCTGGAGGGGAACCGCATCGGCCTGGTGGCATTCGCGGGCTCGGCCTTTGTCCAGTGTCCCGTGACCCTCGACCAGGCCGCCGCGCAGCTTTTTCTCGACCTTGTCGAGGTCGGGGATATTGCAGATGGAGGCTCCGACCTGGGACAGGCCCTGAAGGTGTCTCTGGATGCCTTTCCCGAGCGCAGCCCGGGGCAGCGGGTGATCGTGCTCCTGTCGGATGGCGAGGAGCAGGAGGAGACGGCTCTGGACGCGGTGCGGGAGGCCAGGTCCCAAGGAGCCGTGGTCTATACTGTGGGCGTGGGAACGCCCGGGGGCGGGCCCATTCCGCTGGGTCGCAAGGCAGGCAAGGTCCAGGGGTACAAGAAAGACGAAAAAGGACGGGTGGTCACGACGCGTCTTCGTCCCGATTTCCTTGCCACCTTGGCGGAAGAGGGCGGAGGGCGTTTTTATATGGCGAATGCTTCCCTGAGCGCGGTCGGCCGCCTGGCCGACAGGATTGACGCCATGGAGAAGGCGGATCTCTCCAGCCGGATCGTCACCAGCCACCGGGAGCGGTTTCAGATTCCGCTGGCCCTCTGCCTGGTGCTCCTGATCCTCGAAGCCGGTCTCTCTGGAACTCGGCGGCGGGCGGAGGATTCATGAGAGCCGGAGTGGGAGTCTTCTGGTTGAGCCTGCTGCTCCAGGGCATCGCGCTCGCGGCGGGCGCGGCTGGGACGGAGCGCGGCGGCGCCGGGGACCGGGCCGCGGCGGCACGGTTGAACCAGGAAGGGAACACTCTCTATGCCGCCGGGGAGAACGAGAAGGCCCTGGAACGGTATACGCGCGCCATGGAGAAAGCGGCCCGCCTCCCGGAGGTGCGGTACAACAGGGGGAACGCCCTCTACCGTCTGGGCCGTCTCCAGGAGGCCGGGCGCGAGTACCAGGCCGCGGAATCCGGAGAGGGCCGCCTGCAGAGGGACGCGCGCTTCAATGAGGGGAACGCGCTGCTTGCGGCCGGTGATTACGAGGGAGCCGCCCGCCGTTTCCGCCAGGTTTTGCTGGAGGCGCCGCAGGACGACGATGCGCGGCGGAACCTGGAAATTTCCCTGAGCCGGGCGGAAGCGGAGCAGAAACAACAGAACCGGATGCAGGAGACGCAGAGTCCTTCCCAGGAGGACGGCAAGGATCAGGACGCGCAGAGCAGCCGCCAGGGAGAGTCCTCCGAGAAGCCTCCGTCCCACGATCCCCAGGAACAACAGCAGGAAGGCCAGAAGCAGAGATCTCCCCGGAAAGATAGCCAGGGCCCGCCGCCCCCGGGTCAAGCGGACCGCCCCGATGCGGCCGCAGAGGCCGACGCGCCGGAGCAGGCGGAGCCCCGAGCCATGAGCCAGGAAGAGCTGGGTGAAGAGGAGGCCCGCCGGCTGCTCCAGGCGCTTTCCCAGGATGAACGGTCCGATCTCAAGGAGATGATGCAGCGGCCACCGGCAAAGCGCCACCCATCCGGTCATGACTGGTAACGGCGTGCGGGCGGCGGCGGCGGCGCTGCTGGTCCTGGCAGCCCCGGCCGCCGCAGCCGACCTCCGGACCTTTGCCGAGGTGAGACCCTCCCAGGTCGCCGTGGATGCCACGCTGGTGCTGCGCGTGGTGGTGGAAGGCGACGCGGTCGGGGATGTGGAGCCGCCCTCGCTGTCCCGGCTCCAGGGCTGGACGGTCGTGGACGGACCGTCCGTCTCGAGCCAGTTCCGCTTCATCAACGGCGTCTCCAGCGCAGCCACCACCTTCTCGTGGATCCTGGCTCCATCGGCTCCCGGGACGCTGACGATCCCCGCCCTGGAAGTGCAGGTGGGTGGACAGATTCACCGGACGCAGCCGATCCAGGTCAAGGTGACCGCCGCTGCTGCCCCGGGGGTGGGGAAGAAGAGGCCGCCGCCGCCGGTCGCCCGCCGCCCCGGCCGGCCGGCGGAGACCTCGCAGGAAGATGTCTTTGTCCGCGCCCTGGTAGATTCGCTGGATCCGTTCGTGGGCCAGCAGGTGATCCTGCGCTACACGCTCTACACCCGCGCCGAGGTGACGGCGGTTCCACAGCTTCAGGAACTGCCCACCTATCCGAACTTCTGGGCCGAGGAGATCAAGGGCCCCAAGCGCATCGGCAGCCGGCGCGAGCTCGTGAATGGACTCCCGTATCGCGTCTATACCGTGCGCAGCATGGCCCTGTTCCCCACCGCATCCGGAGACACCACCCTCGATTCCGTCACGTTCTCGGTTCCCATCCGGGCGTCGAACTCCTCTCCCTTCGGCCGTTCCTTTTTCTTCAACACGGTGCAGCCGGTCTACCGCCGGACCCTTCCCGTCACTCTTCATGTCCGGCCGCTTCCCGCCGCGGGGCGTCCGGAAGGGTTCACGGGAGCGGTTGGCCGCTTTCGTCTCGCGGTGAAGAGCGACCGGTCCCGGGCGCGCTTGGGAGAAGCCATCGGCATGACGGTGAAGGTGAGCGGGACGGGGAACCTGGGCTCCATGTCCCTTCCCGCGCTGGTGCCGGGAGATGCGTTCACGGTCTTTCCGCCCCAGGTGCATGAATCCATTTCCACGGATGACCAGGGCCGGTTGAGCGGCAGCAAAGAGTGGGAATACATCGTGGTGCCCCATGTGCCGGGCCCGCAGAGCCTGCCGCCGATCCGGTTCTCTTTCTTCAACCCGGAAGATGAGGCCTACCAGGTGCTCACCAGCCCGGCCCTGGAGCTGGAGGTGACCGGCACGCCGGTGGCCGAAAGCGAGGGCGGGACCGGACCGGAGCATCAGGAAATCCGGCGCCTTGGGCGGGACATTCACTTCATCAAGACGCCCCCCTGGTCGCCCCACCCCCCACGGCCTCCCCTTTACCGGACGGCTCTCTTCTGGATCGGCCTGGCCGCCCCGCCGCTCCTCAATCTCGTCGGGTTGCTGGGCCGCTGGCAGAGTCGCCGGGCGCGGAGCCGGTTCGCCGTCTCCAGGCGCCGGCGGGCGCGCCGCGTGGCCCTCAGAACCCTGAAGCGTGCCGAATCCGCGGTCTCCGAGCCGCACGGAGAGGGGTTCTACCGCCATGTCGCCCGGGCGTTGACCGAGTTCGTGGCCGACAAGTCCGGCCACCAGGCCACGGGGCTGACCTACGACCGGATCGCGAGCTATTTGGCCTCCCGGCAGGTGCCCGATGCGAAGAACCAGGGGTTCTTGCGGGTCCTGGAGGAATGCGATTGCGCCCGCTTCTCACCCGGTCCGGAGACGGCCGGCGCGCGGCGTGCCATGCTCCAGCGAGCCCGCCAGGCGGTCAACGACCTGGAGAGGCATTTATGAGCCGGGCCGGGCTGCTGGGCCGGAGCCTCGCCCGCGGGCTTCTCCTGGGAATCTTCCTGGGGCTCGCGGGTCTGGCGCCGGCGGGAGATCTCGTCGCCGGTCCGGGAAGGGGCAACGGCCCGGATCTCCCGCCGGACGAGCTCTCGGGACCGACCCTGGCCCTGGACCCGGAGCCGGCGAGCCGCCTCTTCGATGAAGCCGGCGATCTCTACGAGCAGGGAGATTTCGCCGGTGCCGCCGGGCGGTACCGCCGGCTCGTCGAGGCGGGTGTGGCGGACGCCGTCGTGCTCTACAACCTGGGCAACTGCCTCTATCGGCTGGGCCGGACAGGCCCGGCGATTCTGGCCTACGAGAAGGCCGCGGTCCTGGATCCCGGGGATTCCGATCTCCAGGAGAACCTGGAATTTGTTTCCTCGCAGATCGTGGATCATGTCAAGGAAAGCGAGGCCGGGGAAGGACCTCTGGCCGCCCTCTGGGCGTGGCATGGCCGCTGGTCGCCGGCGGTGATCACCTCTCTCTTCCTGGCGGCCTGGTTGTTCTTCAACGCCTGCCTGGCTGTCATCATCATCACGCACTGGCCCTGGTGGCGCCATCTGGCGGGGTATGCTCTCACCATGGCCCTGGTGATGGTTTTCTTGACCGGAACGGCGCTCGGCCTCCTGGTGTACCGCCGCGATACGGTGGTCCACGGAATCGTCCTGTCGGCGCCGGTGAACCTGCAATCGGGCCCGGGCCGCGGGAAGACCCTGACCACGGTTCACGAGGGCCTGAAGGTGCGGGTCCAGGATGCCCATGGCGACTGGCTGAAAGTGCTTCTCCCCAACGGCCTCCAGGGCTGGGTACCGGGTCGGGTCGTCGGCATCGTATGAGGGCGAAGAAGACCACCCTCGGCCTGTATCTGCACGTGCCTTTCTGCCGGTGTCGGTGCACTTACTGTGCCTTCTTCACCCGGCCCGCCGGTGAGCCGCAGCATCGCCGGGCCTACGTGGATGCCCTGGCCCGGGAAATCCGCCATGTGGCTGAAACGGGCCGCGACCTGGGACACGCCCGGCTTCCCCCCCAGGAGGGGAGGGTCGTGGACACCATCTACATCGGGGGCGGCACTCCTTCGCTCCTGGCTCCCGAACAGCTCCGCTTCTTGCTCCTTGGCATTCAGGACCGGTTCAGCGTGGCGCCGGGAGCCGAGGTGACACTGGAGGCGAATCCGGAGACGGTGACAGCAGCCGCTGCCGACGGGTGGATCGCCGCTGGCTTCAATCGGGTCAGTCTCGGGGCCCAGACGTTCGATTCCTCCACTCTCCAGGCGCTGGGCCGGCGGCACGGGCCGGACACCATCGTGGGAGCCGCCCGCTCCTTGCGCCGGGCGGGTCTCGGGAACCTCAGCCTGGATCTGATAGCAGGTGTCAATCCAGGGTCCTGGCGGGAGGATCTGGAGCGCGCCTGCGCGCTGGAGCCTGAACACCTGTCTCTCTATCTCCTGGAGGTGGACCAGGAGGAGACCGGCTCGCGCACCCTGCTGGCCCGCCAGATCGAGCGCGGCCAGGCCCGCGTCCCCGAGGCGGACTGGTACGCGGACGCCTATCCGGAAGCGGTGGAGATTCTCCGGTCCCGGGGCCTGGAGCGCTACGAGATCTGTAACTTCTCGCGGCCGGGGCATGAAAGCCGCCACAATCTCAAGTACTGGCAGAACCAAGACGTGCTCGGTTTCGGCCCGGCCGCTTCCTCCCTGTGTGACGGGGTGCGCTTCATGGTGGCGGCCGATCTCGGCGCCTACATGAAGGCGCTGGAAGCGGACGCCGAGCCCGCGGTCCGTGTCGACGCCGTCGACGCGCCGACGCGCGCGGCTGAGCTCTTCATTCTCGGGCTGCGTCTGGAGAGAGGGATCAATCTGGAGGAGATGGAGGCGCGCGCCGGGAGCCGGCTGCGGACCGGGCAGCGCCGGGCTCTCCAGCGCCTGGCCCGGGCCGGTCTCCTGGACCGGGAGGGGGACCGGCTGCGCCTGACGACGCGGGGAATGCTACTGTCCAACGAGGTTTTCCAGGCCTTTCTCCCCTGACTCCGGTTCAGAGCATCCGGCCATGGGGCGAGGAGCCGAGGCGACGAGGAGAATGAGGATGTTCCAGATGCGGCAAGGGACATGGTTTTCGATGGCCGTGGGCGCAGGCGCCATCGCGCTCCTGCTGGCGGGATCGGCGTGCTCCCAGGCACCGGCGCCAGACACCCCGGTGGCCCAGGCCGTCGCGACCGCGCCTGGCCGGCCGGCGGCCGCGCGGGAGGCGGCCGGCGGCGTGAGCTGGCTCGCGCCTTCCGCCTGGAGCCGGGAGGCGAGGCGCCGTCCCATGCGGGTGACGACCTACACGATTCCTGACCCGGAGCCGGACATGCAGGGCGAGCTGGCGGTTTTTTATTTCGGGCCAGGGCAGGGGGGAGGAACCAACGCCAATATCAGCCGCTGGATTGGGCAGTTCTCGGGAGCGGATGGCGGCCCGCCCAGGGAGGTCAGCCGCAAGACGCGCCAGGTGGGCGGGCTGACGGTGACCATCCTGGAGGTGGTGGGGACCTACCAGGGCGGCGGCGCTCCCATGCTCGGCTCGGGTCAGGCCAAGGAGGGGTATGCTCTTCTGGGCGCCATCGTGGCGGGTCCACAGGCCCCCATCTTCTTCAAGCTCACCGGTCCACTCGACACGGTGGACCGGTCCCGCCCTCAGTTCGAGGCGCTGGTCAACTCGTTGCGCTTAGAGGCCTCCTGATCCAGAATGTCCCCTCCGGAAGGCGCGGGAAGGGGACACCGGGCCGCTTGCCGCCATCCGGCGCGGGCGGCCAGTGGCAGTCCGGCCAGGAGACACAGGATCAGCAGGAGATCCGCCGCTCCGAGCCACCGGGCGGAGTGGGCGTTGAATCCGGACGCTCCTCCGCCCCAGCGCCAGAGCAGTCTCCAGGCATGGTCACGGCCGCTGGGCCGGAACCAGCGGGGCCGGCCCAGCGCATCGCGGAAGAGCACGGCATGGCTGCTCAGCAGGTAAGCCCTGCGTGCCGCGGCTTCCCGACGGTCCGCCTCGGGATGGGACATGGCCGCCTGCCGGAGAAGGGCGACAGGGCGCCTCATGGGGCCGGTCAAGGTGGTGGAGGAAAGAGATCCGGTGAGATGAGCCTGAAGCAGCGACGGCGCGGCCAGGAGCAGCGCCATGATCAGGAAAAGACTGCCGGTGGCCGCCAGGACGAGCTGCGGGCGGTGGAGCCCAGCGCAGCGGTGCGCGCCGCGGCTGACGAAGTAGGTCGTGGACAGCACCCACGCGCTGGTGAGCAGCGGAAGGAGGAGCACGGCCGTCCCGTGAAGAACAGGACCCAGCGAGGGCGGAAAGCGCCCCGCCAGGGCCGCGGCCCAGATCGGAAGCCCGCCCAGATGGAGAGCGGCCAGCAGGCGGTTCGTCCGCCGGAAAAGATGGCCGGCATGAAGATGCGAAGGGACGGTCCCGCTCATGCGAGTTTTCTCTGTCTTGATTCTACGGGATCTGCCGTCGGATCAGCAGTCCGCCGGCGCGGCTTTTCGTCTTGCTCCGATGGCGAGCGGCCATTATAATCCGCTGGCAAACCGTCTCCAGACAGGGATTTGCGCCGTTGGTTCTCTCCGTCATGGGGGAAATGCCATGGATTTCGAGCTGACTGAAGAGCAACGTTCCCTCCAGAAAATGGTCCGCGAGTTTGCCGAGAAGGAGATCGCGCCCCGAGTCCGGGAGATGGACGAAAGCCAGGAGTTCCCCCGCGATCTCCTGGAGCAAGCAGGAAGCCTGGGACTGCTCGGCTGCCTCTTCCCGGAGAGTTACGGCGGCTCCGGGCTGGGCTATATCGATTACGTCACGGTCATCGAGGAGCTTTCGGCCGTGGACGGCGCCATCGGTCTGTCGGTGGCCGCGCACAATTCGCTGTGCAGCAATCACATCTTCCAGTTCGGGAGCGAGGCTCAGAAGCAGACCTTCCTGGTTCCGCTGGCGCGGGGCGAGAAGATCGGGGCCTGGTCGCTCACCGAGCCGACCGCGGGCTCGGATGCGGGTGGCACGCGCAGCACGGCGCGCCAGGAGAACGGGCACTGGGTCCTCAATGGCTCCAAGACCTTCGCGACCCACGGCGCCAGTGGCGACATCGCCGTCGTGTTTGCGGTCACCGACCCCGAGAAGGGGAAACGGGGTATCTCGGCCTTCATCCTCGAGAAAGGCATGGCCGGTTTCCGCACCGGAAAGAAGGAAGACAAGCTGGGTTGCCGCGCTTCGGATACGGCGGAACTGGTCATGGAGAACTGCCGGGTCCCCCGGGAGCAGATGCTCGGCCAGCGCGGAGATGGTTTTGTCAACGCCTTGCAGATCCTGGATGGCGGAAGAATTTCCATCGCCGCACTCGCCGTGGGTATCGCGCGGGGTGCGTACGAGGCGGCCCTGAGGTACAGCAAGGAGCGCGTGCAGTTCGGGAAGACCATCTCGTCCTTTCAGGCGATCCAGTGGAAGCTGGCCGACATGGCCACGGAGATCGACGCCGCCCGGCTCCTGGTCCAGCAGGCCGCCGACCTGAAAGACCGGGGAGAGGATGTGAACAAGGCCGCCTCCATGGCCAAGCTGTTCGCCTCGGAGGTTGCCGTTCGCGTCACCAACGAGGCCGTGCAGGTGCACGGGGGCTACGGATATACCAAGGACTATCCTGTGGAAAAGTTCTACCGGGATGCGAAGATCTGCACCATCGGGGAGGGGACTTCCGAAATCCAGCGCCTGGTCATCGCCCGCCGCATGCTGGGTTCGTGACCCATGTCGCCGGACCTCGTGGATCGTCTCCTGGAAGGGGACGCCAGGGCGCTGGCCCGGTGCATCACCCGGGTGGAGAGCGGCGGTCCCGGGGTCGCGGGCCTGCTGCGCCGGGTGTACCCGCACACCGGACAGGCGTACGTTGTCGGCGTGACGGGCGCCCCGGGAGCGGGGAAATCGAGCCTGGTGGATGGCCTGGTCTCGGCCTACCGGACCCAGGGGGAGCGAGTCGGCGTCATTGCCGTCGATCCCTCTTCTGCCTTCTCGGGAGGAGCGATTCTCGGCGACCGGATCCGGATGAGCCGCCACGACTGTGACCCGGGAGTATTCATTCGTTCCATGGCCAACAGGGGCCATCCAGGGGGGCTTGCCGAGGCAACCCACGACGCCGTGGATCTGCTGGACGCCGCCGGTTATTCGCACATCTTGCTGGAGACGGTGGGAGTGGGGCAGGACGAGGTCGAGGTGGTCGAAGGCGCGGACACCGTGTGCGTGACCCTGGTGCCGGGAATGGGCGATGATATCCAGTCCATGAAGGCGGGCATCATGGAGATCGCCCATGTTTTCATCATCAACAAGTGTGATCAGAAGGGAGCGGAGCGACTGGAAGCCGAAATCGACCAGACCCTCTCCCTCCAAGAGTGGGACGGGCGCTGGCGTCCGCCGGTGGTGCGCACGGTGGCCACCCGGCAGGAGGGCATTGACAGCCTGGTGGAACAGATTGCCCTGCACCGGCAGGCCAGCGCGGCAAGCGCGGCCGGCGGCGGCCGGCGCCGGGACCTCTCGCGCACGCGGTTCCTGGCTCTCCTCAGGGAAAGGCTCCTGGCGGCCGTGACCCGGCGCGTGGGGCACGATCGGATCGATGCGGCCATCGATGCCATCGCCGCCCGCAAGGTGGATCCCTACACGGCCACCCAGGAGGTCCTGGCGGCTGCGGGGCTGGCGGGAGAGTGATGCCGCCCTCCCGCTCCGGCCAGAGCCGCCTCGATCACGTCGGTATCGCCGTGCGCCGCATCATGGAGCGCTTGCCCCTCTACGCCGCCACCCTGGGAGTGGAGCCCGGCCCGGTCGAGGAGGTTCCCGGCGAGAAGGTGCGTGTCGTCTTTCTGTCCCTGGGCGAGACGCGCCTGGAGCTGCTGGAGCCCAGCAGCCCTGATTCCCCCCTGGCCCGCTTCCTCGACCGGCGCGGCGAGGGGATCCACCATCTGTGCTTCCAGGTCGGTGACCTGGAGGCCGTCTTGAAACAGTTGCGGGGAGAGGGCGTCCGCCTCGTGGATCCCTCGCCGCGGGCGGGAGCCGGAGGCAGCAAGGTGGCGTTCGTGCATCCCCGGGGCACGGGGGGCGTCCTCATCGAGCTCAAGGAGGAGCCGACCCGGTGATGGGAGCGGGCAGTGTGGTGGTGGTCTACCTGCGGGATCCCCGTGAGCGGATCTGGGGCATGCTGCATGCTCTCGTGCCGGCGGGCGTCACGGTGGAGGGGATCGGCGTCGACTCCTTCGATTCCTGGCTGCAAGCCATCGGGAAGGAGGCCGATGCGCGACGGGACCTCTCGGTGCTGTTCTTTCCGGCGGGCCGGATCGAGCGCATCCTTCTCGATCGGGGAACGTCCCAGGCGCCATCCCTCGCCGATCGATTTGCCGCCCGGATGGGGCGGCCGGTGCCGGAAGTCCTGGGCTGGACCGCGAGCGAGGCATGATCGCGCGCCGTGCCATGGCCCGGATTCTTCCGCTGCTGGCGGCCGTCATCCTGATGCCGGTGTCCCTGTACGGGGAGAACCAGACTCGCCCCTCCCAGCCCAACGGGGAGGTGTCCCCGGACGCGGCGCCGCGGCGGCAAACGATCCGCTGGCTTGGCTGGTCCCGTGAGTCTTTCGAGGCGGCGGCCCAGCTCAGGCGCCCCGTGCTCCTCTACCTGCGCTCCACCGACTGCGGGCTTTGCATCCAGATCGAACACGAGGTTCTCGCGGATCAAGAGGTCGTCGACACAGTGGCCGCGAAGACGGTTCCCATTCTCGTGGATGTGAACCTTCGCCCGGATCTGGCTTCACGCTACGTCATGTCGGTGATCCCCACCATGGTCTTTCTCCTTCCCAACGGCGAGCCGATCTACAACGTGGTGGATATGTCCTCCCTCGAGCGGATGGGAGGGTACTTTCCCGACAGGGAGGAATTCCGCCGGTACCTGGGCGAGGTGTTCGACTACATGCGGGCGCGGGGGCCGGAACTGGCCCGGAAGGCGAAAGAAGTCGCGGATCTGGAGAGCAGAATGAGAAACTTCACCGCCGGGCCGCCGCCGTTCGATCAAGTGGAAGCCATCACGGCGCGGATCCGTGAAGGGTTCGATTTCAAATACGGAGGGTACGGGCGGCGGATGAAGATCCTGGACGATGGGCCGTACCGGGTTTTCCGCATCGTGTCGGCCGAATCCGGCCAGGATGTGCTGGGACAGGCTGTGGTCCACGCCGCGGAGCAGATCCTGAACAGCCCGATCTATGACGCGGTGGAGGGAGGGTTCCATCACTATGCCCTGCACCGTGACTGGACGGTTCCCGCCTGGGAGAAACGCCTGGAGGTCAACGCCCGGGGCATCCGTCTCCTGGTGAGCGCCGCCGCTCAGGCGCCGGAGAAGGCGGAGCTCCGGGAGGCGGTGGAAGCGTCGGTGAATTTCTTGCTCTCCCACCTCTCCCTTCCCGCCGGCGGGCTGGCTTTTTCCCAGATGGGCTCCCTGGGGCCGGTCGATCCGGGTGCGTACTTTGCGGCTCCGGCGGCGGAGCGCAGGACTCTCAAGCCTCCGGGACTCGATCCGATGGAGGTGGCCTCGGCCCATGGCGAGGCGGTGGTGGCGCTGCTGGAGGCTGGCGCCCTGCTGGGGCGCGATGACCTGGAAGCCAGAGCCTTGAGGCTCGTGGATTTCATGGTCGAGAAATTTTACCGGCGGGGGAGAGGCGTGTCGCACGTGGTGAATCCGCGGACAGGCCAGGGGCAGCAGCAAGGGCTTCTCATCGATCAGGTCGCGGCCCTCGAAGCGTTCCTGGCGGCCAGTCAGGTGCGCGCCGGCGGTGCGGACCTGAAGCGGTCTGAAGATCTCTTCGGCTTCTGCACCCGGAATTTGCGCCGCCCGGCGGGGTATTTCGTGGACCGGCTGCAGAACCGGCTCGCCGTGGGCTCCATGCGGCGCCCCATCGTCTCCTATGGGATGAACGGCCGCATGGCCCTCGTTGCCTACCGTCTGTTCGGCCTGACCGGGGAGCCTTCCTACCGGCAGGCGGGCGACGCGGTGCTGGGGGCACTTTCCAGCGCCATTCCCAAGATGAGAGGCCGCGACGCCCCCTACCTGGAGGCGGTGCTGGCCGGGCGGATGCCGTCTCTTCGGCTGGTCCTGGTCCCGGGAGGGGGCAGAGATCCGGTCCCTTTCCGGCGCTCTTTCTCCCTCCTGCCGCTCGCGGGCGGCGTGTCCATCCTCGGGCCGCCGGACCAGCGGCCCGTCCTGGCCGGGCAGGTGTCGCTGCCGGCGACCGAGCCCGGCGCCTATGTTTGCCGGGGAGAGCGCTGCGTGGGACCGGTGAGCCGGCCGGCCGGCCTGCTGGAAGCCGCAAGAGCTGCCAGCCGGCAGCAGGTCCGGAATGCGGGCCGGGTGATGCCCGGCCCGGAAGGCGCCGGGCGATGAGGGAGCCATCCGGATGACGGAAGCGGAGATCGGCATCATCGGCGGCAGCGGGCTGTATGATCTCACCGGGATCTCGGATGCCCGCGAGGTGGCCCTGAAGACCCCCTTCGGGGCGCCTTCCGCCCCCTATCGGGTGGGGAGCCTCAGGGGCCGGGCCGTGGCCTTTCTTCCCCGCCATGGGGCCGGGCATCGTTTTTCGCCGTCGTCGATCAACTACCGGGCCAACCTGTTCGGTTTCAAGCTGCTGGGCGTGACCCGGATTCTCTCCGCCTCGGCGGTGGGCTCCATGCGGGAGAAGATTGCGCCGCGGGACCTGGTCCTTCCGGATCAGTTCCTGGACCGGACCCGGCACCGGGCGGACACCTTCTTCGATGAGGAGATTGTCGCGCACGTCTCGCTGGCGGAGCCGGTCTGTCCGGAGCTGTTCCGGACCTGCATCGCTGCCGCGCGCAACACGACAGCACGGCTGCACACGGGTGGAACCTACCTGTGCATGGAAGGCCCGCAGTTCTCCACCCGGGCGGAGTCCAGGCTCTACCGCTCCTGGAACGTGGCGGTGATCGGCATGACCAATTTGCAGGAGGCAAGGTTGGCACGGGAGGCGGAGATCTGTTACCTGACCCTGGCCTTGGTCACGGACTACGACTGCTGGAGAGAGGGAGCGACGGTGGCGGTGGACGCCATCCTGGAGAATCTGGAGCAGAACGCGCGCACGGCGGCGGTCGTGCTGGAGGAGACGATCTCCCGACTTCCGGCGGAGCGGGGGTGTCGGTGCCAGGAGGCGCTGATGCAGGCGATTCTGACCCGCCCGGAGGTGATCCCGGCGGAAACCCGGAAGAAGCTGGCCCCTCTCATCGGCCATCGTCTTCCACCTGAATGAGGGTGCCATGTCGCTTGTGGTCATCGGAACCGTTGCCCTGGATTCAGTCAGGACCCCTTCCGGCATCCGCGAGGAAGCTCTGGGCGGGTCCGCGATCTATTTCTCGGTAGCGGCCTCCTGTTTTACGCCGGTGAAGATATCCGGGGTCGTGGGAGAGGATTTCCCCGCCGGGATCGTGACCGATCTCGCCGCGCGGGGGATTGACACGGCCGGTCTGGTCAGGATCCCGGGCCGGACCTTCCGCTGGAAGGGCGAGTACGGGCAGGATCTCAACGAAGCGAGAACCCTGGAGACGCAGCTGAATGTGCTCGAGCGTTTCGATCCGGTCTTGCCCGCCGGGTACCGGGAGAGCCCGTATCTGTTCCTGGCGAATATCGATCCGGTGCTGCAAGCCAAGGTGAAGGCGCAGATGTCCGGCACGACTCTGGTCGCCGCCGATACCATGAACTTCTGGATCGAGGGGAAACGCCAGGAGCTGAACGCCGTCCTCAAGGATATCGACCTGCTGGTCATCAACGACGCGGAAGCCAGGATGCTCGCCCGCGAACCTTCCTTGCCGCGGGCGGCGCGGGACATCCGGCGCCTGGGCCCCAAGGCCGTCATTGTCAAGCGAGGGGAGTATGGAGTGGCCTTGTTCGGCGAGGAGGAGACGTTCGCCGCGCCGGCCTTTCCCCTCGAGGATGTGCTGGATCCCACCGGGGCCGGCGATAGTTTCGCGGGAGGCATGATGGGATTCCTGGCGGCAGGCGGCGGACTCGCGGAGGGGAGGTTGCGCCAGGCCATGATCTACGGGTCGGTGATGGCCTCCTTTTGCGTCGAACAGTTCAGTGTGGAGAGGCTACTGACCCTCTCACGGCGAGAGGTGGATCAACGTTTCCGGGAGTTCGAGGCGCTGACGCGATTCGAGCCCATCGGAGAGGTCCGATGACCCCGGAGGCGGTCTGAAGACAGCCGCCTGGAACGGTGGAAGGTCGTTTCCGGCGCGGGATGGGGAGGGCGGCTATGGTGAAGACCCTGCAGGGGCAGTTGGATGGGCGAGGCTTGCGTTTCGGCCTGGTCTTGCCGCGTTTCAACGAGGTTTTCGGGGCGCGGTTGTTGAGCGGGGCCGTGGACTGCCTGGTCCGCCACGGCGCCGCCGAGACAGACCTGACGGTGATCCGGGTTCCCGGGACGTTCGAGATTCCAGCCGCGGTGCACGCCTTGGTGGCGGCCCAGCAGGTGGATGCGGTGATCGCCCTGGGTGTCTTGATCCGCGGCGCGACCAGCCACTATGACCATCTCGCCCTGGCCGTCAGCCGCCGCCTGGCCGAGGAGGCCTGCGGCGGCGGACCAGCCGTGGTCTATGGCATTGTGACCGCCGAGAATCAGGAGCAAGCCATGGAGCGCTGCGGCGGAAAGGTCGGCAACCGGGGCTGGGAAGCCGCCCTGGCCGCCATCGAGATGGGCCGGCTCCTGAACGAGCTGAACCAGGCCCGGGGGCGGTAAGAGAGGGCTCGATGGGAAACAGGCGCCGAGGACGGGAGATGGCGCTGCAGATCTTGTTCCAGGTGGACATCACCCGCGATCGCCCCGAGGAGGTTCTCAAGCGGTTCTGGCAGGATCGGGTGGCTCCGCCGCGGGTGCGGCGGTTCGTGGAAACCTTGACGCTGGGTTCCCTGCGGCACCAGGAAGAGATCGACGCCATTATCTCCACGGCCGCAGAGCACTGGCGCCTGGAGCGCATGGCCACGGTCGACCGGAACCTGTTGCGGTTGGCCATCTACGAGATGCGCTACCAGACGGAGACCCCGCCGGCGGTGGTCATTGACGAGGCCATCGAGGTGGCCCGCAAGTATGGGTCGGAGGATTCCGCTCCCTTCATCAACGGGATTCTGGATGCGGCCCGCCGCCTCGTTGAAATGCCCCGGGAAGAGACCTAGATTCGCCTGGCCCGTGGGTGAGGGCGTCTGGAGGGCGGTGTGAGCGCAGCGGGAACCTCCTTCCATCGATCGGTGCTCGTCGTGGAGGACGAGGAGCTGTATCTGCGGGCGCTGGTCATGGATTTCGAGGGACGGGGTTACCGGGTCACGGCCTGCCGGGATCTGGAGAGCGGCGAATCGGCTTATCGCGAGATGATATCCCGGGGGAGCGGGCTGCTCCTGGTGATCGATCTGATCCAGCCGGGAGAGAATGGCGGATACCTGGGCGGACTGGATCTCCTCCGCAGGTTGCGGCCCGGGCCGGGCGTGGAAGTGGTCGTGCTGGCCGACAACGAGGCGGCGTGGCTCCAGCGGGCGGTCTCCAGCCTGGGGGCCGCTCGCCTGGTTCGCAAGCCGGACCTGAGGCGAACAGCGCCGGAGCATCTGGATCGCGCGGTTCAGGCTTTTCTGGCTGATCTGTCCCAGCAGCCGCGAGAGGAGGACCGGCCGCTCCCGGCGCCGGTGAGCGACATCGGCGAGGCCGGCCTCCTGCTGGGCGCCCTGGAGGACCTTCGCCGGGCCCCTGACCGCGCCAGTGTCCTCCTGGTGGCGATGCGGCGCGCGGCGGATATGGCCTCCCGGGGCATTCTCTTCGATGTGGAGGGTGACCATTTGCGCAGTCTTGGAGGTTTTGGACTGGGCGACGGGATGGATGCGGCCACCCGCGACCGGATTCTCGAGCTCGACCAGGACACCCTCCCCGGACGCGCCTTCTGGTCTGCCCGGCTCCAGCGCGCCCGGCGCGGCGACCTGGCCGCGCTCATGCCCGATCCGCCCATGCCCCTGCCCGAGGAAGCCGTGGCGCTCCCCATCATCGGGCCGGAAGGAGTGGCCGCTGTCCTCTACGCCGACACGGGCGGCGGAGAGGCTCCGTTCAAGGGGCTTCCCGTTCTCTCCGCCATGGCCGATGCGGTCAGCCTGGCCCTGGAGGGTGTGCAGGGGCGGTCCGGCTGATCCTTGCGTCCCCCGGCAGGTTCCTCCCCATTTGAAGCGCGTGCCCCGGGGACTTATATATTGCGGCATGCGGCGCATGCTGAGGACCATTCCCCGGGGCGGGAGGAACTGATGCAGGTTCTGGTGGTCGATGACTCGCCGTCGATGCGGGCCTTCATCGCGGGCACTCTCGAGGCCGCGTTCGCGGCCCATGTGACGGAGTCCAGCAATGGCTTCGAGGCGCTCAAGGTTCTCCCCGGCAAGAGCTTCGACGTGATCATTGCCGACATCAACATGCCCGACATCAACGGGTTGGAGCTCCTCGGTTATTTGAAACAGCACCCCGCGTATTCCTCCATCCCGGTCGTGGTGGTCTCCACAGCGGTGAGCGATGGTGACCGCCAGCGCGGACTTGCGGCCGGGGCCGCGGCTTACATGAGCAAGCCACTCCAGCCCCAGGAGCTGGAGGACACGCTGCGCTCCCTCCTGGTCGTGCGGGACGACTGAGGCGCCATGGAAGATCGGCGATCGAGTCGAGAGCAGGCCGAGTTTCTCGCCGAGGCGCAAGAACTCTTGGAGCGCCTGGGTGATGATTTGCAGAAGGCCGAGGCCGAGGCGGGCCGCGGCCCGGTCTCGATCCAGAGGCTGAACGGGATGTTCCGGGCCATCCATTCCCTCAAGGGCCTTGCGGGGATGATGGGCCGCTCGCGGCTGGTGGAGTTCACCCATCACCTCGAGGATTACATGGATCGCCTCCGCATGGGACAGGTAGAAATGAATCCGCAAGTGGTGAATCTCCTGTTCGAGGCCCACGAGCACCTGGAGCGACTGGTCGAGGGAAGGCCGGTTGATGAGCCCGCGCTGGGCGTCCTGGAGGGCCGGATAGGCGGCCCGAAAGAGAGCGCCCAGGTTCCGGCCGCGGCCGCGGATCCTGATGCTCTCGCGGGTCTGGACCCACGGATACGGAACGCGCTGACTCGCTTCGAGGAACATCGCCTGCGGGAGAATCTTCAGGAAGGGCGGGAGATTTTCTTGGTTCATGTGAGTTTCTCCCTGGACACCTTCGATACCGAACTGCGGGAGCTGATCGAAAAGCTGAATTCCGGGGGCGAGGTCCTGAGCACGCTTCCCTCCATGAGCGCCGAAGAGGTTGCGGACAGACTGGCATTCGTTCTGCTCCTGGCCACGGCGTGGAGCGAGGAGCAAGTGAAGAAGGAAGCCGGCCGACCGGTGGTGCTGGAACGCTGGGTCGGGACCCGGGCGGAGCCGCCGGTGAACCCTGCCGCTCCCGCTCCTGCCGCCGCAGGGAGCCAGGAAGAGGATGGGGCGGTCGACGGACCGGCCTGGCTCGCCATGGGCAGCGTCCGGGTGGATCTGAAACGCCTAGACCGGATCATGAACTCGGTTGGCGAGCTGGTCTTGTTCAGAAAAGCGATCGGTTCCGTGGCGCGGAAACTGCTGGATCGCGAAGGAACCCATGCTCTGGGCCGGGACCTGGATCGTTCGACTCGGGATCTGGACAAGAGAATCCACGAGCTGCAGAAATCGGTGATCGGTGCGCGCATGGTGCCCATGAGCCAGATCGTGGGGCGGCTCTCCCGGCTCGTCCGCAAGGTGTCCGCGCAGGCGGGAAAAAAGGTGGTCCTGGTGGCGCGGGGGGAGAGAACCGAGCTGGACAAGGTCATGATCGACCGCCTTTTCAGCCCTCTCATTCATCTGGTGCGGAATGCCATTGACCACGGTATTGAACCGCCCGCTGTCCGCCGCGCGGCAGGAAAGAATGAAACGGGAACTCTGGAGCTGTCGGCCATCCAGGGCGGCAACTCGGTGCTTGTGACCCTGGCCGACGATGGCAGAGGCCTGGATGTGGAGGCGGTGCGCCAAGTCGCGGTGAGACAAGGGATCCTTGCCGCGGACACGGAGGTCGATCTGGAGGTGGCGCGGGAGCTGATCTTCCAGCCGGGATTTTCCTCCGCTGTTTCGGTCGATGAGGTGTCGGGGCGCGGTTTCGGTCTCGATGTGGTGCGCCGGGACATTGCGAGTTTGAGTGGGAGCGTGCGCTTGACGAGTCAGCCGGGCCAGGGCACCTGCGTCGAGCTCGAACTGCCCATCACGCTCGCCATCATCCAGTGCACACTGATCGGAGCGGGGCCATCGATGTTTGCGGTGCCTGTGACGTCCCTCGTGGAAACCTTGCGGTTCCGTCCCGGGCGGTTGGAAACCATCGCCGGAAGTCCGGTGATCCGCCTGCGTGGTGAGATCTTGCCGCTCGTCGATTTGCGCACTTACTCTCGGCTGGGACACCAGGCCTCTGGCGGTCTGGAGTTTGTCGTGGTCGCCCGCTGCGGAGAAAAAAAGCTCGCACTCGGGGTCGAGACCCTCAGCGGCCAGCAGGAGGTTGTCATCAAACCGGTCGACTCCCGGCTGGAGAATATCCCCGGCCTGGCCGGAGCCACGGAGATCGGCGAGAACCAGACCGCGCTGGTTCTCGATGTGACCTCACTCGGTGCGGATGTGCGGACCCTGAGCGGCGCGGCTTGAGGCGCGCGGCCGTCGGAGGCCTGGCATGAGCGGTATGGGAAAGGCAGCAGAGACACCGTCACCGGGGCTGGACCCGCTGACGGCGGGCACGGGCGGTGGCGGGCCGAACCGGGCCGCGGAAGCCGGTCCCCGCCAGTTTCTCACCTTTTGCCTCGCAGGCGAGCGCTACGGGATCATCATCGACAGCATCGTCGAGATACTCAAGTACAGGCAATCGACTCCCATCCCCAGGGCACCGGAGGTGGTGCATGGCATTGTCTCGCTGCGGGGCCATATCGTGACGGTGATCGATGGACGCTTGCGGCTCGGGCATTCCAAGGCCCAGGTTGGCCCGGCTTCACGCATCATCGTTGTCCGTGACGGTGCGGAGACGGTTGGAATCCTGGTGGATGAGGTCCTGCAGGTCATGAAGCTCCCGGCGGATGCCATCGGCCCGCCGCCAGAAACCGTGGCCCAGGCGGGTGAGTGTGGGATTCTCGGCGTCTGCGATACAAGGCAGGAATCGATTCTCATTCTCCTGGACGTGCATGAGTTCTTGAAGGTTTAGGAGGGAACGGTGGACAGAACATTGCTCATCGGGTGCCCGGCGTGCGGCCGGCGGTATCGATTCGACGCCCAGCGCTTCGGAACTACCGGAATCAGAATCCGTTGTCGTTTCTGCCAGGAGATCATGCGAGTGGAGATCAGCCAGGAGGAGACGACCGGCTCGGGCCCGGACTCTCCCGCTCCGGAACCAGGGCAGCCGGGACCCTTCTCCGCCGCGCCGGACCCGGTGGAGGCGGAGCCTGGCGCCCTGGTGGCTGACAGCGAAGGATCTGTCCGGTCGACGGTGAGCGAGACGCTGCGCGCGTCGGGCTATCTGGTTGATGAAGTCGAGAACGGGGTGGAAGTCCGGCGCTTCGTGGCGGTTCACCGGCCGCAGGTCGTTTTTCTGAATGTCTTTCTTCCCCACGTGCTGGGTGTCACTCTCTGCTCCGAGATCAAACGACATCCGGAGCTGTCGAAAACCCGGGTCATCCTGGTGGGGTCCCTCTACCGCCGCGATCGGTTCATGCGGGACCCCAGGGATCTCTACGGGGCGGACGGTTTTCTGGATGCCAACGGCTCGCCGGAAGAAGTGCGCCAGCGGGTTCGCGATCTGGCTGAAACGCTGAAGCCTGTCACGGGGCCGGGCGAAATGGATGGATCCGGCGATGCCCTTGAAGAGCTCAGGCGGCTGGCGCGGATCGTGGCCGGTGACATCATCCTTTACAATCCCGAACGGGCGGAGGAGGAGATTGCGAGCGGCCGGTTCTTTGACACTTTCGCGGAGGAAATCCGCGAGGGGGAAGCGCTGGTGAACCGCCGCTTTCCGGATATCGCGGATGGAGGGTCTCTTTATCATGAAACCCTCCGGGAAGCGGTCGTGCAGCATTCGGCGGCGGCCGGCATCCCGAGCCCTGTGGGTCGCTAGCCGGCCATGGGAACGCCCGGCGATCATGGCATGATCCTGGATGGGCGGGAGAGCATCGGGGAGCTCATCTCGCTTCTGGGACACTCGAACCTCCGGGTCCGCCGCTCCGCGATTGCAGCCCTGGTGGAGAGGGAGCCCTCTGAAACCCTTCCGGGCGTGCTGGCGGCCCTGGGGGATCAGGAGAACGCCGCCGCCCGCAGCGCAGCGGGCGATGTCTTGCTGCGGTACGGGCAGCGTATCCTGGAACCTTTGACCCGCACCCTGGATCCGGATGGCCACCGGGACCGGACCATCCAGCTCCTGGATATTCTGGCGTGTATCCCGGCCCGGGCCACCGTCAAGGCCGTGATTCCTCTGGCTTCCCATCCCGACCCGTCGGTGGCCGCCAGTGCCATCAGCTGCCTCGGGACCCTGCGCGATCCTTCATCGGTTCCGACCCTGCTGGAAGTCTTGGACAGCCAGAAGCGCTGGCAAACGTTCTATGCCATCGATGCGCTTGGAGAAGTGGGGCATGCGGCTGCGGTGAACCGCCTGGTGCCGCTGATCAAGGATCCCTATTACCGCAAGGCGGTGCTCCGGGCACTGGGAAAGATTGGCGATGAGTCAGCGGTTGGTCCCCTGGTGGAGGCCCTGGCGGCGGGGACGCCGCCTCCTGACCGGACAGCGCTGGCGTCTCTCGACGAAATGGTGGAGCGCTCCCGGAGTTCGCTGGGGCGGGAGAGCTTGATCGCCCGGATCCGTGGAGAGCTGCGGATCCGGCAGGATGCGGCCCTCATCGACGGTCTGGCCCAGCTATTGCGGGAGGGCGCCATCGAGACGCGATGCCAGGCGGCGCGCGTCCTCGGCTGGATGGGCGGCAAGGAGGTGGCGGCGCCACTGGTCCATGCGTGTGGCGAGCCTTTTCTCGCGGACACGGCGGCCCAGGCTCTCCAGAGTCTCGAAGGCGGGCATGTGGAGGAGATCCTGGATGCGATGCGCTCGGTGGCTCTTTCGGGACTTGCGCTGTGCCGGCTCATCAAGATCCTGGCGGGTACGCTGACCGAGCGGACGGAACAGTTCTTCATCATGGCGCTTGAACACGAGGAGGAAGACGTCCGGCAGGCCGCGGCGGCGGCGCTGGCCCGGGCTGCTGAAGGTCGGTACCTGGAGATCCTCGTGCGCGTCCTGGGCGACCCGGCGCCCTTGGTGTCCAGCGAGGCGGTGAAAGGACTGACGGCGATTGCCGAGCGGTCGGAAGCCCTGCGCGAGCACGTGGCCGGCCGGGTCGAGGGGTTGACGGCCTCGCCTTCCCCCGAGATGCGGGGAGCCGCCCTCCAGGTCATCGCTAGACTGCATGGAGATGGAGCCGGGGAGATCCTCGACCTGGCCCTGCATGACCCCGTGGCCGTCGTCCGGCGGACCGCTGTGGCCTTGCTGGGGGAGGATCCCGATCCCGATCGCCTGTGGCGGCTCAGCGTGGCGCTGGCCGATGAGGATTCGCGGGTGCGGGAAGAAGCGGTTCACGCGGTGGGCCGTCTGCAAGACCAGAGAGCCCGCGGCGTTCTCCTCTCTTCCTTGCACGATCGGAGCCCCTGGGTCAGGTGCCGCGCGGCGCGGGCCCTGTCCGACCATCCCGCGGCGGAAGTCCGGGTGGCCTTGGAGCAGGTGGTCCGGAACGATATCTTGCCGGTCAAGGTTGCCGCCATCGAAGCTCTTGCATCACTCTGGCCCGCGACCCGGGACTTCTTGGTCGAAGGGACCCGGAGCCAGGAAGCGGAAATCCGGCGGGCCTGTCTGGTCGCCCTGGCGCGCCGGGAAGGGGACGCGCCCATGGAGGTCCTCGCGGGCGCTCTCGAGGACCCGGCCTGGCCAGTGCGTTGCGCGGCGGCGGAAGCCCTGGGAGCAAGCGGAGACGCGGCGGCCTTCGAGCCGGTCTCCCGAGCTCTGGATCGGGAGAGGGATGGCTCCGTGCGCCGGGCCCTGATCGGCGCTCTTTACCACTTGGATGCCGAATCGGCGTTGCCTTTTCTCATCGCCGGCCTGTCCGAGAAGGATATTGCCGATACGGCCGGAGAACTGCTGGTCCGCGGGCGAACTCTGTTTGCAGACGAGCTCCGGGCCGAGTGGGCTTCGGAAATGGACCCGGCGATCCGGGAAGGGCTGGCGGTGGTCCTCGAGGAGGTCGGGAGGCGGGAAGCCCAGGGAACGGCGGCAGAAGAAGGCGGCCCGTCGTGAACGAGTCCGCGAACCTCTCCTTTTCGGCCGACCTGGCACCGCCGAAGCTTTCCGAGGACAGCCTCAGGCTGGTCCTGGAGCTGCTCAACCGGCGCTTCGGCTTCCAGTTCCATCGCTCATCCCAGGAGATGGCCCGGACCCGGATTGCGCGTCACATGGAGGAACTGGGCCTCGCCGATCTTCGTGATTATTACTACCGGTTGTTGTATGACCCGGAAGGGGACGCCGAACTGGACAATCTCTTCGAGCTCTTGGTCAACAACGAGACCTATTTCTTTCGCGAGGAGAGCCAGATCTGGACCTTTGCGGATGAAATTCTCTCCCAGCGTCTCACGGCCCGGCCAGAGAGCCGGATTCGGGTCTGGTGTGCAGGATGTTCCACGGGCGAGGAACCTTATTCTCTGGCCATCGCAACTCTCGAACGCCAGGGGCCCAGGGCGAACCGGGTGGAGATCTTCGGCTCGGACCAGTCCAGAAAGGCCCTCGATCGCGGCCGCATGGGCAACTTCAGCTCGTTTGCTTTCAGGAGCACCCCCCCTGAACTGCGAAAAAAATACTTCGAGGCGGAGAGCAAGAACCGCTGGCGAATCGTTCCCGCGGTCCGGCGGATGGTGCAGTTCGGGAGATGCAATCTTCTGGGGTCGGCGGGAGATTTGCCTCTGGTCAAGTTTGACGCCATCTTTTGCCGCAACGTGCTGATCTACTTTGATCGAGAGGCCAGGCGCCAGGTGATCAATCTCTTCTATGAGCGGCTGGCGGAGGGCGGATACCTCTTCCTGGGCCACTCGGAGTCGCTCCTGGATCTTTCGGACCGCTTCGAGTTCGCCCAACTGAGCCAGGACGTTGCCTACCGGCGGGACGCGCCATGAGACGCGTTCTCATCGTCGATGACTCGGCTTTCAACCGGGTGACCCTGGAGCGCGCCCTCCGGGATGTTCCCGGGATTCAGGTCGTGGGCACCGCAGTGGACGGTTATGATGCCATTCGCCAGATCCGGCGGTGGCAACCGCACGTCATGACCCTCGACCTGGAAATGCCGCGGATGGATGGTCTGAGCCTGATTCGCTGGGTCATGCAGCGCCACCCGCTGCCCATCCTGGTGGTGACGTCACGGGAATCAAATTACTCCCTTTTCGAGGCGCTGGAGCTCGGAGCGCTTGATTTTGTCCTCAAGCCGGGAAGGGTCAGCCCGGATCTGGCTTCCATTCGCCAGGATCTGATCACCAAGATCCATCAGGTCGTGGATATTCCCATGCACGCGCGCCGGTACCGGCCGGGGGATCACCGGACAGCCGCGGACACGCCGCCAGCGCCGGCGGTTTGCCTGGAACCACTGGCCGCGGGCCATGTGCCCCGGGTGATTGCCATGGTGGCATCCACCGGCGGGCCGGCTGCTCTGCAAGTCATTCTCAGAGCGCTGCCCGGGACGTTCCCGATTCCCATCATCGTGGTCCAGCACATGCCGTCCCATTTCACGCAGGCCTTTGCCAGACGTCTGGACGAGACCGCTTCCTTGAAGGTGGTGGAGGCCAGGAAAGGCGAGCAGGTCCTTCCGGGCATGGTCTTGATCGCGCCGGGCGGCTCCCACATGATGCTGGTCGAGGGGAGCCAGCGAAGCTTGTGGATTGCGCTCCGCCCGGGCCTCGAGACGGATCCGTACATTCCCTCCGGCGACCGACTCCTGGCATCGGTGGCGGCGGTTTGCGGGGACGCTGGAGCGGGGGTGATCCTCACCGGCATGGGACAGGACGGATGCCAGGGCCTGAAACGGTTGCGCGAAGCGGGCGGGCTCACCATGGCCGAATCCGAGGAGTCGGCCGTGGTCTACGGCATGCCGCGGCATGCCCTCGCGGCCGGAGCGGTGCAGGAGATCATGCCTCTGGAGCAGATCGTGGCCCAGATCAAACTGATGGGCCAGGCGGCGGCATCCGCCGCTCTTGGCGGACCGGCGACCCAGGCTACGGATCGATTCGCCGCCCAGGAGAGAAGGGAGAACGCATGACGAGAGAGTACTGGAGAGGGAGCCTGGCCCCTACGGCTTACCTCGATGCCGCTCTGCAGAGCGTGCGGGACGCCTGCGAAAAACTGGTTGAGGAAAACCGTGTTCTCCGAGCCGATCCCAAGCGGCCGGTTGGCATTCAGCCGGAGCAGATGAAGGTCCTGGAGGAACGGATCGCGCAGCTGGAAGCCGAAAACCGCGGGCTCCACCAAGCCGTTGTGTCTGCGGTGGATCAGCAGGCGTCCCGTCAGGAGGACCTCCTCGCCAGTCTCTACGTGGCCGGCTTCCAGTTGCATCGCTCCCTGGACATGGATGCGGTGGTGTCGTCGATGAAGGAAATTCTCATCAACCTGGTCGGCGCAGCGAGCTTTCTCATTTATCTCCATGATGCCCGGGATCGCAGCCTCATCCGGATCGCTGATGAAAGTAACGCTGCGCCGCGACTCCGGCGCATGGCCGTGGGCGAAGGAATCCTGGGGGTGGTGGTCAAGACGGGGATTGCGTACTTTGACCAGGAATCGCCCCAGGGCGACTACCACAACCCGATCGCCTGCATCCCGCTCAGAGTCAAGACGGAGGTCGTGGGGCTCATCCAGATCTGCACCCTGCTGGTCCAGAAGGGCCAGCTCAATGCGCAGGATCACGAGTTGCTCTCCATGCTGGCGGAGCATGGCGGTATCGCCCTCCTGGCCGCGAGTCTTCACCGCCGGTACCGGAAGGAGGCGGAAGCGGAATCCCTGTGCTGGAGCGATGTGCTCCTCCCGTCCCTGGAATGCCCGGATGTGGACCCTGTCTTGAGAATCAGCGATGGCCAGGGGAACGGCGCGTCCAGCGCGGCCGGGACCACGGCTGGGGAGGAGAGGGGATGATGGAGACCCTGAATTTCCTGGTGGTGGAGGATTCACCGACCATGAGGCAACTCATCAGCTTTCCCCTGCGGCGGTTCTCCGATTGCCGCATCATCGAGGCGGTGGACGGGGCGGACGCGCTGCGGAAACTGGCCTTCGAGCCGGTTGATATCGTCATCACCGACATCAACATGCCGATCATGGACGGCTTGAAGCTCGTGAGTGTGGTGCGCAGCAACCCGGGGACGGAGACTCTTCCCATCATCATCGTCACCACCGAGGGAGCCGAGGAGGACCGCCGGCGCGGGATGGCTCTGGGGGCGGATGCTTACGTGGCGAAGCCTATCGAGGGGGATGAGCTGATCCGAACGGTGACGGATGTCCTCCGGAAGCGCGGCCTGACCAGTCCGGCTGTGACTTGACCGTTGCCAGGAGCCGCGCCTAACATCGGCGGGTGCCTCACCCCCGGAGAGTGGCTGCCTGTCTGGTCTCGATGATTCTCTTGGGGTGGACTGCGTGTGGTTACCGCCTGGTGGGCCGGGGCGGATTTCTCCCTCCGGGCATCCAGTCGATCGGCGTGCCCACCTTCGCGAACCTCACCGACCGGCCGGAGCTGGAACAGCGAATTTCCGAGGAGATCCTGACCCAGCTGCAGACCCGAACCCGGCGTCGCACGTCGGCGGTGGGAACGGGAGTGGATGCCGTCCTCAGGGGAGAAGTCACGAGTTTTCGTTCGGTGCCTGTCGAGTTCAATCCGGACGGCCGGGCGCGCACGATCGAGGTGACCATCACGGTGCGGGCCAGCCTGACCTCCACCGCGGACCACCAGGTGATCTGGGCCGCCGATCATTTTGTCTTTCGCGAGAGTTACCCGGTCGGGGAACAGGCCATCCAGTTCGTGGACCAGGAAACCTTGGCGCTGGAAAGCGTGGCCGGAGACTTTGCCGAGGCGGTGGTCACGTCGATCCTGGAAGGATTCTAGCCGGCGGTGAATGAGTCCGGTTTCACGGTGCTGGACGCGGCCCTGGGACAGGCTCCTCCGGAGTCTCTCTACCTCCTGGTCGGAGCCAACCTGTGGGAGCGAGAGCGCTGTCTTGAAAGACTCCAGCGCGCGGTTCTGGGTGATGGCGGTCTTCTGGGTTTCACCCAGAGCCGAGCCGGGGACGGCCGGGTCGCGGACCTGCTGGACGCGGCCCGGACGCTGCCCATGGGCGGGGGACGCCGCCTCATCGTCCTCAAGGATTGTGAGGCGCTGGAGCGGGAGGATCTGGAACAGCTCGCCGCCTACGCCGTTCATCCGCAGGAAACCACCTGTCTTGTCCTCGTGGCGGATGCGCTCCCTTCGACCCGGAAGACCACGAAGATCCTGTACCGGCAAGGTGTGACGGTGAAGTGCCCCCTCCTCCGTGCCCACGAGATTCCCAGGTGGATGGCCTCCGTGATCCGGCGCCGCGGGTTCAGCCATGACCCGGGGGTTCCCGAGATCCTGGTCGAGACGCTGGGCCACGACCAGGCAACCCTGGTGGCCGGCCTGGAGACGATCGCCCTCTATCTGGGCGGGAAATCGGCGCAGAGGATCACCCCTTCCATCGTGAATGCCGTTCTCGTGCCCATGGCCCATGGCACGGTCTGGGAATTCATCGAGGCCCTGGAGGAAAAAAATGCTCCGCTGGCGCTGGCGAGGCTGGGCTCGATGCTGGACCTGGGCGAGTCTGTCGAGTCTCTCCTCCGCCTGGTGACGCGCAGCCGGAAGCAGCTCCTGGCGGGAGTCGCAGCCCGGCAGGAGGGGGGCGGGGAGGAGGCCGTTCTCGAGGCGATGGGAGTCCATCCCCGGGCGCGAGCCGTGCCAAGGGTGCGCCGGGCGATTCTGAGCCGCCTGGCGCGGCACACCCAGGACGAGCTGGTCCACGGGCTGGACCGGGTGCTGGACGCCGACTCCCAGATGAAAGGGGGCGGCCCGGGGAATCCGGACGTGGTCCTCACCCGCCTGGTTCTGGACCTGTGCCGGGCCGGGTCATTTCCGGGGGCCCGGACGGGCGCTTGAGCTTCCGACCGTGGGTCACTAGACTCGGTTCATCCTGCCGGTCATCCACCCGAGGGCCCGGGTGGAGTCTGTTCGTGGCGCAGGCTGAAGGGGGATAGGGATGTCTCAGGAGATGGCCGGAGAGAAACCCAAGAAGCCTCGAGCCAGCCGGGTGGAGATCAAGCTCCCGGATCACCTGGCAGGAGGGGTCTATGCCAACAACATGGTTGTCTCTCACACCCGCGAGGAGTTCGTCCTCGATTTCCTGGCTGTTTTTCATCCGCGCGCCGGGGTGGTGAGCGCCCGCGTGGTCTTGAGTCCGGGACACCTGAAGCGCGTAGTCCGCGCCCTCACGGAGAATCTGTCCCGCTATGAAGCCCGTTTCGGAGAGTTGATCGAGGCGGCGTCGCCGGAAGACGGCAAGGTGCAGTAGTGGCCCAGGCTCCCTCCTTTGTCCACCTTCACAACCATTCGGAGTACTCCCTTCTGGACGGCTCATGCCGTTTGAAGGCGCTGGTCCGCCGGGCGCGAGAGTTCGGCCAACCGGCCGTGGCCATCACCGATCATGGCAACCTGTTTGGAGCCTTGAAGTTCTATCATCTGGCCCGGCGGGCCTCCGTGAAGCCGATCATCGGGATGGAGGCCTACTTGGCGGTCGGCTCGCGCCGGGACCGGGGGCAGGCGGGGGGCGCGAAATCGCGCAAACCGTATCATCACATGATCCTGCTGGCCCGGGATTATCCGGGCTACAAGAACCTTCTGAAGCTGAGCTCGGTGGGGTACACCGAAGGTTTCTACTACCGCCCGCGCATCGACCGGGAGGTGCTCGCGAAGCACGCGGAAGGGCTCATCGGCACCTCAGGATGCCTGGGAGGCGAGATCCCGCAGCTGCTGCTGGCGGGACGCACCGCGGACGCCGAGAGGGTGTGCCGGGAATTCGCCGAGATCTTCGGAGACGAGAACTTCTACATCGAGCTCCAGGACCAGGGTCTCGAAGAGGAGCGGGAGATCCTTCCGGGTTTGCTGTCTCTTTCCGCGCGGACCGGAGTTCCGCTGGTGGCCACGAATGATTGCCACTACCTGCAAGCGGAGGATCATTTTTCCCACGATGTTCTGATCTGCATTCAGACCGGAAAAACCATCGACCAACCGCGCTCCCTGCGCTTCACGGACCAGCACTACTTCAAGAACACCGAGGAGATGCGCGGCCGGTTTGCCGAGTGGCCCGAGGCGCTGGAAAATACCCTGAGGATTGCGGAAAGGTGCGACCTGATCCTGCCGGACAGCGGGTACCAGCTGCCTCATTTCAAGGTCCCGGAGGGCCGCACCCCGGACGACTACTTCCAGGCCAAGGTGGAAGAGGGGTTCGAGAGGCGCCGGGAGACCTGGGAGCGGCTCCGCCGGGCCGGGGTCTTGCGGCACGATCTTGCCGACTACCGGGACCGTCTGGAAACCGAGATGAAATGCATCATTCAGATGGGGTTCCCGGGATATTTCCTCATCGTCTGGGATCTGATCCGGCACGCCCGCGAGCGCGGCATCCCGGTGGGACCCGGGCGGGGCTCGGCGGCCGGCTCCCTGGTGGCCTACTGTCTTCATATCACCGACATCGATCCTCTGCAGTACGACCTGCTTTTCGAGCGGTTCCTGAATCCCGAGCGCATCACCATGCCGGATATCGATATTGATTTCTGCATGAAGGGGCGCAGCGAGGTGATCGATTATGTCACCGAGAAGTACGGCCGGGATAATGTGGCCCAGATCATCACATTCGGGACCATGGCGGCGCGGGCGTCCATCCGGGACGCGGGACGGGGTCTGAACATTCCCTACGCCCGGGTCGATCGCATCGCCAAGCTGGTGCCGGCGGCCCTGGATGCGACCATCGACAAGAGCCTCGAATCGGTGCCCGAGCTCCGGGAGTTACACAGCTCCGAGCCGGAGATCAAACGGCTCCTGGAGGTGGCGCGGCGCCTGGAGGGCCTGCCGCGCCATGCTTCCACCCATGCCGCGGGGGTCGTCATCGCGCCGGCGCCCATCACCGATTTCGCGCCGCTCTACCAGGTCAAGGAGGGCGAGCGCACCACTCAGTTCTCCATGGGCGACCTCGAGTCCATCGGGCTCCTGAAGATGGATTTCCTGGGGCTCAAGACCTTGACGCTGATCGCCGCCGTCCTGGCCAGCATCGAGGCCGGGCGGGGCGAACAGCTCGACTTCAGCCAGCTGGGGCTGGAGGATCCGGCGACCTACGACCTCTTCAGCCGGGGCGCCACCAGCGGAGTCTTCCAGTTCGAATCGGACGGCATGAAAGATATCCTTCGCAAGCTTCGCCCGGATCGCTTCGAGGATCTTGTGGCCTTGAATGCGCTGTATCGGCCCGGCCCGCTCCAGGGCGGGCTGGTCGACGATTTCATCAAGCGCCGCCACGGGAAGGTTCAGGTGGAATATGTGGTGCCGGAATTACGGGAGATCCTGGAGGAGACCTACGGCGTCATCGTCTACCAAGAACAGGTCATGAAGATCGCCTCCCGGATCGGCGGCTTCTCCCTGGGGGAAGCGGATCTCCTCCGGCGGGCCATGGGGAAGAAAAAGAGGCAGCTCCTGGCCGCCCAGCGCAAGCGCTTCCTGGACGGGGCCGCGAAGAGAGGCCTTCATCGTCGCCAGGCGGAAACGATTTTCGAGCAGATGGAATTCTTCGCCGGTTATGGTTTCAACAAATCCCATTCGGCCGCCTATGCGCTCATTGCGTACCGGACCGCCTACCTCAAGGCCCACTACCCGGTGGATTTCATGGCCGGCTTGCTGACCTCGGAATGCAACCATTCGGACAAGCTCGTGGCTTATCTCAACGAATGCCGCGACATGGGGATTGCGGTCCGGCCGCCGGACATCAATCAGTCCGGGAAGAATTTTCTCGCCGAGGAGGGCGCCATCCGGTTCGGTCTTTCGGCGGTGAAAAACGTCGGCGAGGCGGCGGTGGACGCTATTCTGGCGGCAAGGCAGAAACGGGGACCGTTTCGTTCGCTCGAGGCGCTGGCGCGGGAAGTTGACCTGAGGCAGGTCAACAGGAGGGTTTTCGAGGCCCTGGTGAAGAGCGGGTGCACCGATTCCATCTTTGCAGTCCGGGCCCGGCTGATGGCGGGTCTTGATGGCGTGCTGGAGGCCGCCCAGAAGGCTCAAAAGGATCAGGCGACCGGCCAGGCGTCCCTGTTCGGAGCGGTGGGCGAGACTCCGGCTCCGCAGGAGGCGTCCCTGCCCGCATGCGAACCCTGGACAGACCACGAGACGCTGGGCTTCGAGAAGGAAGCGCTGGGGTTCTACCTCAGCGGGCACCCGCTGGAGGATTATGCCCGGGAGGTGAAGGATTTCGGCACCCACACCACCGCCGATTTGCGGCGCGGTGCCGGAGGCGCCTCGGTGGCCGTGGCGGGAATCATCACGGCCATTCGCAAGAGGAAGACGCGCAAGGGTGACTGGATGGCCCTGGTCACCCTGGAAGATCTGGAGGGAATCTGTGATGTGGTGGTCTTTCCCGATCTCCTGGAGAGAGCCAGGGCCCTGCTGCAGGAAGATGCCGCGGTTCTGGTGAGCGGACGGGCGGAACACCAGAATGGCGAGGAGCGTGGCCGGGTTGTGGCAGAAAGCTTCACCACCCTGGATCGAGTGCGTGACCGCAAGGCGGGGGCGGTGGCGATTTCCCTGCAAGCTCCGGGGCTCGACGAGGAAGTGCTCTTGAAACTTCGGGAGGCGCTCCAGGCCCATACGGGCCAGGTTCCGGTGGTCTTCCTGCTCACCAACCCGCCCACTTTCAAGGCGGAGATGCGCCCTGTCCCGGAGATGAAAGTGGAACCGGGATCGGATCTGACGCGGGCTGTGGAGGCCGTTCTCGGCGCGGGCTGCCTGAAGCTGCGTCCGTCTCCCTGAAGAGGTGGAATGAGGCGCTGGCGCGCGCGCGTTGACACCCCCCTGCTCCGATGCTACTCTGCAGGACTCGGCCGGGGTTCCATCACACTCCAACGCTCTTAAACCGTCAGGGGATTCTCCAGCATGCGCACGAAGGGTCGTTATCTTTTCACCTCCGAATCGGTCACCGAGGGGCATCCTGACAAGATCGCAGACCAGATTTCCGATGCGGTCCTGGATGCTGTTCTGACGGGGGACCCCTCCGGGCGGGTGGCGTGTGAAACCTTGGTGACCACGGGACTGGCCGTGGTCTCCGGAGAGATCACCAGCAAGAACCCCATCGATATCCCGCGGATTGTCCGCGAGACCATTTGTGATGTCGGCTATACACGGGCCAAGTTCGGCTTCGATCACGAGACCTGTTCGGTGGTGGCCTGTCTGGACAGGCAGTCAGAAGATATTGCCCTCGGTGTGAATACCGGCGGGGCCGGCGATCAGGGGCTCATGTTCGGCTACGCCTGTGATGAGACGGAAGAGCTCATGCCGATGCCGATTCAGCTGGCGCATCGGCTGGTTCGCTCTCTGTCGGAGAATCGCCGGTCCAAGCGAATGCCCTACCTGCGTCCGGATGGCAAGTCCCAGGTGACGGTCGAATACGAGGGCCTGAAACCGGTGAGAGTGCATACCATTGTGGTTTCCAGCCAGCACGCGCCCGACGTCTCCAGGGAGCAGATACGCGAGGAGGTTCTCGCGCATGTGGTCCGCCCGTCCATTCCCGAGGGAATGCTGGACGGGAAGACCAGGGTCCTGGTCAACCCCACCGGGCGCTTCGTGCGCGGTGGCCCCCAGGGTGATTGCGGTTTGACTGGACGGAAGATCATCGTTGATACTTACGGGGGCGTGGCGCGCCATGGCGGTGGGGCCTTTTCCGGCAAGGATCCCACAAAGGTGGATCGGTCCGCTTCGTACATGGCGCGGCACATCGCCAAGACCATCGTCGCCGCCCGGCTCGCCGCCCGCGTCGAGGTGCAGCTCGCCTACGCCATTGGTGTTGCGGAGCCCGTATCGGTGATGGCGGATACTTTCGGGACCGGCCGGGTGGCGGAAGAGGCCATCGAGAGGGCTGTGATGGAGACCTTTGACCTGACGCCGGACGGTATCATTCGGTCCCTCGATCTGCGCCGGCCTATTTATCGAAAAACAGCTGCTTTTGGCCATTTCGGCCGGACAGAACCGGAATTCACCTGGGAACGGACCGATCGCGCCGCATCGCTCACCAAGGACGTGCGGTAGAAGTCACTTCAGGAGAGGGGAATGGGAGACGACGTCAAGGATCTTGCCCTGGCCACCAAGGGGCGTATGCGGATCGAATGGGCCGAACGCAACATGCCGGTGTTGAGCTCCATCCGGGAACGATTTGCCCGGGAGAAGCCGCTGTCAGGCCAGAAGATCGTGGCCTGCCTGCATGTCACGACGGAAACCGCCAACCTGGCCCGCACTTTGCGCGAGGGAGGCGCTGAAGTGACGCTGTGCGCCTCCAATCCTCTCTCGACCCAGGATGACGTGGCGGCATCCCTGGTGCAGGATTATGGAATCTCGGCCTTTGCCATCAAGGGCGAGGATAACGCGACTTATTACAAGCATCTCAACGCCGCACTCGACCTGGGCCCGACGCTGACCATGGATGACGGCGCCGACACGGTGGGCATCATCCACACGAAACGCACCAACCTGGTGGAGGAGATCATCGGGGGCACGGAAGAGACCACCACCGGGGTGATCCGCCTGAAGGCGATGGAAAGGGACAAGGTTCTCCGGTATCCGATCCTGGCGGTGAACAGTGCTCTCACCAAGCACCTTTTTGACAACCGTTATGGCACGGGCCAGTCCACGCTCGATGGGATCATCCGGGCGACCAATCTCCTCCTTGCGGGACTCAACGTTGTGGTGGTGGGGTATGGTTGGTGCGGCAAGGGCGTCTCCATGCGCGCCAAAGGCCTGGGAGCGAATGTCACCGTGTGCGAGGTGGAACCGATTCGGGCCCTGGAGGCGGTCATGGACGGCTTCCGGGTCATGCCCGTGGCCGAGGCCGCGACCTTGGGGCATATCTTCATCACGGTGACGGGCGATAAGAACGTGCTGCGCCGCGAGCATTTTGCGGTGATGAGAGACGGTGCGGTGGTGGCGAACTCGGGACATTTCAACGTCGAGCTGGAGCTTGCGGCGCTGGAAGAGCTCAGCATCAACAAGCGAGCCGTGCGCGAGTTCGTTGATGAGTATACGTTCAAGGATGGGCGCCGCATTCATCTGATCGGGGAGGGGCGCCTGGTCAATCTGGCGGCGGCGGAAGGACACCCCGCTGTCGTCATGGACATGTCGTTCGCCAACCAGGCGCTGGCGGCAGAGTACATGGTGAAAAACGCGGGCACCCTGGTGAAAAAGGTTTACGGGATTCCCCAGGAAATCGATCGTGAGATTGCCCGCCTCAAGCTGGCGGCCATGGACATCCACATCGACCGACTCACGTCCGAGCAGGAACGGTACCTGAACTCCTGGTCGGAAGGGACCTGATCGGCTGGCCAAGAGGGTCCCCGAGGGAGTGAGCCAGCAAGCCCCACCCGGACGGCTCCCATGAAGAACGTCTCCTCGCCGCGGCCGGGCGGGCGGCGACTCGTTCTAGGCGGCCTGGCCGTGGCGGCCACGCTGGTCTGGTTCCTGGCGGGCTGGCGGCATGCCCCGCTGGACCGCTACCTGGTGAAGGATTCCTCCTGGCTGGCGGTCACGCCGCGGCGCTTGTCCCCGGGGTGGCACTGGTGCCCCCCGCCTTTCTTCACCGTGCGCACCTTCCCCGCCGAGGCCAGGATGACATCGTTCGCCACCGGGCTCACGGAGCCGTTTCTCCGGACGCCGGACGGGACATCGGTGGCCCTCATGGGGAACTTGACCTGGAGGGTGGACGAGTCTGGCCTGTCCCGGCTGGCGACCCAGGTGAGGGGGAACATCGAAAAGGATCTTCTGGCACCGGCTCTCCGGGACGCGGTCCGGCAGCTCCTCCAGAGCTCCCGGCTACCGCACGCCGACCGGGAAGGAGAGGAGGCGGTTTTCCAGGAACTTGCCCCCCGCCTGGCCGCGGCAGGCCTGGCGCTGGTGAGCCTGAATCTGGACCGGGTGGGGACCGTGGCGGCGATTGCGGCCGCGGTCCAATCCGGTGGGGGAAAGCCGATCCCGGGTGCCCGGGTTCTCCTGGTGGGTTGGGATGGCGCCGACTGGAATATTCTCGACCCGCTGCTCGAAAAAGGCGAGCTTCCCCACCTGGCGCATCTCATCGAAGCAGGAGCCAGGGCCCGGCTCAAGACGGTCGCCCCTGTCCTGTCGCCGGTGATCTGGACCTCCATCGCCACGGGCGTCCGCCCGGAAAAGCACGGGATTGTCGACTTCGTGGCGGTGGACCCGAAAACCGGCCGGCAGGTCCCGGTGACCAGCAATCTACGGCGAGTCCCGGCCCTGTGGAATCTGGTCAGCGAGCGGGGACTTCAGGTCGGCATGATCGCCTGGTGGGCCACCTGGCCCGCCGAGCAGGTCCGCGGCTATCTGGTCAGCGACCGCATTGCCTATCAGCTCTTCGGTCTTGGCGAACGGCTGCCGGATAGCCCGGAGGGAAAGACCTGGCCCCCCGGCCTGATCGATGAGATCCGTCCGTTGATCGAACGGCCGGAGGAGGTGAATGACGACGAGGTGCGAAGGTTCGCGAACCTCCCCGCCGATCAGAAGGATCTTTCACCAGCAGACCTGGAGTTGCTCTCGCAGTTCAAGGTGGTTCTGGCGGCGACCGACACGTATGAGAAGATCGCGTTGCGGCTGGCGAACCGTGATCACCCGGCGCTGCGCAGCGTGTACTTCGAGGCCAGCGATACCGCGGCGCACCTCTTCATGCCCTTTCGTTCCCCCCGGCGCGCCGGGGTCGATCCGGACCGATTCGCCATCTGGCGAGAGAGCGTGGATGCGGTGTACCGGCATTTGGACGAGATCCTGGGGCGCCTCCTGCGCACCGTGGATGAGAAAACCACGGTCCTGGTCGTCAGCGATCACGGTTTCCGCTCGGGAGACAACCGGCTGACAGGGGACGCGCGGATCGGCGCGGGTCGGGCCGCCGAATGGCATCGAAAATACGGTGTCCTGGTGGTTTCCGGGCCGGGCGCCCGGGCGGGCGCTCGGCTCACGGAGGCATCGGTGGTGGACATCGCGCCCACCATCCTGGCTCTTCTGGGCCTGCCGATCCCGCAGGCCATGGACGGGACGATCCTGGAAGGCGCCCTGAGCCAGGACTTTCTCGAGGCCCATCCGCCGTTCCATCAAGGAGGCGCCTTCCTCGAGGTCGATGCCTCACAGCCGATTCCCTCAGCCTCGGACCGGGAGCGGCTCCGTCGCCTGGAATCACTGGGCTACATCACACCGGCCACGGTGGGAAGTCTCCAACAGGAGGAGAGCACCGCTTACAACAACCGGGGAACCATCTTGCTCTCGGAAGGCAAGACGCAGGAGGCCATTGCCGAGCTGCGGAAAGGGCTCCAGCGAGCTCCTGCCGCGATCGGCCTGCGGCTCAACCTCGCCCGCGCCCTGCGGGGCGCCGGACGCGATGAGGAGGCACTGGAGGTGCTGCAGCCCGCGCTGTCGGGAGCAACAACCGAATCTTGGATGGCGGAGAATTTTGCGGGCAATATTTACATGGACCGCGGTCAGCTGGATCAAGCCGAGAGACATTTTCAAGCTGCCCTGAAGCTGGAACCGAACTCCGCTCCCGTTTTTCTCAGCCTCGGACTCTTGTGGGAAAAACGCGGCCAGCCGGGGAAGGCCCTGGAGGAGTACCGCAAGGTGAGCCGGATGGATCCCGATTCCGCGGAGGCTTTCAACAACATCGGGAACATCTATCGGGCCCAGGCGCTGCAGGCCCGGGGGCGTGGTAAAGAGTCGGAAGCCGCCACCCTGTTCCAGGATGCGGAGAACGCCTACCGGGCCGGGCTCCAGGCGGATCCCGACTTCATCGGGACCTATAATAATCTGGCCCTGGTATACCAGGACACAGGACGCAACGATGAGGCGATGGACCTCTACCGCCGCGCCCTGGATCGGTCGCCCGATCAGGCGGTGGTCCACAATAACCTGGGGAGTCTGTATTTTCAGGCTGGGCGCCTGAAGCTGGCCCGCATCGAATTTGAAAAAGCCATCCAGACCCGGCCGGACTACGAGTCAGCCTACAATAACCTGGGCGCGGTTCTCGGCCGCCTTGGAGAAACCGAACAGGAGCTGGCTGCCTACCAGAAGGCGGTGGAACTCGACCCTGGGTATGCCGACGCTTACCACAACCTGGGGCTGGTCTACCTGCGCGGCGGCGAGGATGAGGCCGCTGAGAAAAACCTCAAGCGTGCCACCCAACTCAACCCCGAAGATCTCTCCGCCTTCGCGGCTCTGGGGAGTTTCTACCTCGATCACGGTCAGTCCATGAAGGCGGTGGCGATGTTCAACGCCGCACTGGCCATCAACCCCGACCTCTACGTCCTGCGCAACCAGCTGGCGGAGGCCTATCTCGCCGCGGGCAAGCGCAAGGAAGGGATCGCGGAATTCCAGCGTTCCCTCGCGACGCAGCCGGACCAGCCGACCGTGCGGGAGCGGCTTGATTCCCTCGGGGCTTGACCTTGGTTTTCAGGTCCGGACATGCAGAATCAGGTAGATGCCCAGCCCGCCAAAGAAGATGTTCGGCGCCCAGGCGGCCAGCAGGGGAGGGAGAATCTCCGCTGTTCCGAGCGCGTTGAAGACGGCGAGCGCCGCCCAGTAGACAACCGTCAGGCCGATGGAAAGGCCGATGCCGAACAGGGAGCCCCGGGAGCCGACCATGAACGAGAACGGAAACCCCAGCAACACCATGAAGAATGGGATGATGGGGAAGGAAACCTTTCTCGCCAGGGCCACTCGGAGGCTGGTGGTCTCGTAGCCGCGCCGTGCAAGATCACGGATGTAGTTCCGTTGATCGTGGTAAGACATCTGGTCTGGTTCCCTCTGGATGCCCCAGAGGAGAACGGTATCTTCATTCTGAAAGAAAGCGGGTGTCACACCGAGGTTGACCTCCCGCCGCTGGAAAACGTTCACATCCGAGCCGTCCGGCGTGAAGACCCGTTCCCATCCGTCCTGGAAGATCCAGGAGTGGCCGTCGTACCGGGCGCGCGCGGCCTCGATCCGGGTTCGAAGAGCGAACGTCACCGGGTCCAGCTGGTGAATGCTGAGGCCCTGGAGAACTCCTATCTTGGGTGACCCTCCTTCGAAGTGGTAAAGACGGTCGCCGTCACCCATGACCCAACGGTGCCGGGGGTTCTGATTGCGGGGCGACCGTCCGGCAATGCGGTCGCGCAGCGACTCAGCCACCCGGTTGCTGGTTGGAAGAACCTTGTCTTGCAGAAAGTAGCCAAAGGCGCAGATGAGAAGGGTCACCGTCAGAAGGGGAAGGAGAAGGCGGTAGATGCTCACACCCGCGGCCTTGACGGCGGTGTCCTCGCGGCCCCTGGCCATGAGTCCCAGGGCCACCAGAGTGCCGACCAGACAGGCCACGGGAAGAATGGTGGTGGTCATCCGGGGGACGAGGAAAACGAGATACTTGATGATCAGATGCAGCGGGACAGTGCGATACATCATGTCCTGAACGAGGGAACGGAATTCCACCAGGAGAAAGACCATATAGACGGTCAGAAGAACGAAGAGAAAGACGCGAAAGAAGATCGAAATCAGATGGAGATCGATCAAGAGGGGGAAGCGAGGCGCGGCATCGAGCCGGCGGGACGGGGGACTGTCGCGCAGGGGACGAGGGGGGGGCACGCGACGCCGTGCCGGCTGCCACTCGCGGATCTTTTGCCAGAGCCGGGCTGTCAGCCCGAGCGCTGCCGTATGGAAGAGCCACTGTCTGCCGCCGCGGTAAAACATGAGAAGAAGGGCGAGCGCCAGAAAGACCATATTCGGGAGCCAGAGGGCGAGAACGGCGTCCATGCGGCCGTTTTGCGCCAGATCATGGAGCACGGAATAGGAGACCCAGTAAACCAGGACGATGGCCAGGCTCAGCGCAAAGCCGGAGGCCTTGCTACCGCGGCGGTTGACGACTCCCAGGGGAAGACCGAGGAGGGCGAAGATGATGGCCGCCGCGGGGAGCGCGAAGCGCTCGTGAAGGTGCGTTCGCGCCAGGGCCACGCGGATTCTCCGGGCCACCGGGTTGGGATCTTGGCGTGACAGCTGAATCTCGCGCATCAGCTGGGTCGTGGACATCTCGCGGTGGTTCCGCTGGAGGTTGCGCGAGAATGCCCGGATATAGGCCGGCGGTTCTCGGCTTTCCTGATAGGTGTTGAAGGTGATCACCGAGTAATCTTTCGGGCCGGCATCAAAGCGCCGGGTGTGAGTGCTGCCGTCCTCGAGAAAGAGATTCACGCGGCCTGTTTTCTGGTCAAAACTCATCTCGCCGCGGCGGGCCACGGTGATGCGCTCGCTTTCACCCGTGGGATCTTTCTCGTAGATGAAAACCCGCTGGAGACCGCCCGTCTCCGGCTCGCGGGCATCGTAGTAAAGGAGAAGGCCTGGGATGGATTCGTGAAAGATGCGCGGGCCGATTCGATCGGTATTGACATAGCGCGAGAGGTAGACCTCGCGTTTCATGAGATGATGCAGATAGGTGCCCTGGGGCGCCACCACGGCGATGAAATAGAAGGAAATGGCCGTGCCCAGGAGACCCAGGAGGAAAGGCGCCAGGAAAAGGCGGCGAAAGCGGACCCCGGCGGCCTGCATGGCCAGGAGCTCTGAATCGGACGAGAGGCGGCCGACGCCGATGAGAGTGCCCAGGAGGATGGACATGGGCAGGCTCACCACCAGGAGCTGCGGCAGCTGGTAATAAAGGAGACGCAGGATGACTCCCAGGGCCAGCTGGTTCTCGACGGCCTCCCGGGCCACCTCGAAGAGGACCGTCATGAAGAGAAGAAAGATGTAGAGGGCGAGACTGAGGATGGACGGACCGAGAATTTCCCGGAAAATGTAGGAATCGAGTCGTTTGAGCATGGAAACTGATGATATCCGGCAGGTGCGGCCGGAACAAACCACCAGGGTTGTTTGTCCGCCGACCGGTTATTCCCAATGTCCGATAACGTATATTATGTCAACTTATGTTCAGGAGAAGAGGCCCGGCAACCCCCGATTCCCGGTCGATCCATTCCACGACTTCGTCCGAGATCGGTTCCCGGCCCAGGTCCCCGCGGGCCGGAGCCGGCTCCTCCTACCGGCGCGCACCAATTCCCGTCTCCCGGTGCCTGCCTCTTCCCGCCGGAGAGAAAACCATCAGAAGAGGACAGTTCAAGCATTTCCTCAGGTGTCGGCCTGCCGACATCAGCTCAGGAACCGCTTTCGATCTCCGAGCGGAGCTCATCGAGAATGTCCTGGAGCGCCTGGATGAGCTCCTTGCGGTCGACGGTTTCACGTTCCGCGAATCTGAGGGTCAAGGAGTAGGGGCGATCCGCCGTTTTGAAGCGGAAGGTATAGCCGGATGTAGAGGCGCCTCCCCCGGCGGGCCGGCTGGACGCTCCCCTTCCAGAGGGCTTTCTCTCACCTGGCCGGAGGAGTTTCCGGAGATCGTCGCGGCTCAACTGCTCCTTGACGATGGTCTCCACCATCTGTTCCATGGCGGTTTCATCAGGAAGCCGGCTGATCTCGAGCAGAATGGAACGACTCAAGATATTGGCGCGGCGGGCCAGCCTGCGAATGCTGGCGGGGACCGTGGACAGGGAGAGGCTCTCCGTGATGGACGTTCGGGATCGCCCGAGCTTTCTGGCAATTTCCTCGTGGGTGAAGTGGAATCTTTGCTGCAGCTGGAGGAGCGCATCGGCCTCCTCGAAGGCGGTCAAGTCCCGCCGCTGGATATTCTCGACCAGGGAGATTTCCAGACAGCCCCGCTCATCGGCCTCCACCTCGATACAGGGGATCCGTGTCAGGCCGGCCTTGCAGGCCGCCCGGTAACGGCGTTCTCCGGCGATGATCTCGAAACGGTCTCCCTTGGGGCGCACGAGAATCGGCTCGAGGATCCCCTTCTCTTGAATAGAGGCGACCAGCTCCTGGATGCCGGAGAATTCCCGCCGGGGCTGATTGGGGCCGGGATCGACCAGGTCCAGGGGGATCTGCCGCCCGATGGTTCTTTCGGGACGAGAGGTGAGATGGTCCACGTAATGCTCGTCATGTCGCATTCTCTTGGTATCGGGCAGTCCTCTGAGCTTAGCCACGGGTGATGACCTCCTCGGAGAGCTTGTAGTACTCCATGGCGCCGGTGGAGTTGGGAGCGAATGTGAAGATCGATTGCTTGTACGCGGGGCTCTCCTCGAGCCGCACGTTCTTGGAAATCACCGTCTGGAAGACCTTCTCCTTGAACACTTCCTGAATGCGCTTGCGGATGTCCCGTCCCAGCACGGTCCGGCGGTCATGCAGAGTGATGACCACGCCGAGGATCTCCAGGGCAGGGTTCGGCCGCTGGCGGATCTTGTCGATAGTCTCCAGAAGGTCGTCGGTTCCCTCCAGGGCGTAATAGGACGACTGAATCGGAATGATCGTATGGGTGGAGGCCACCAGGGCATTCACCGTCAGGAGCCCTAGGGTCGGAGGGGTGTCGATGACGATGTGATCGTAGTCGGGAACGACCGACTCCAGGCGATCCTTGAGCCGGAAGTGGCCGTCGAATTCCGCCACCATGCGGCTCTCGAACTTGGCCAGGGAAATGCGAGCGGGAGCCAGATCCAGGTAGAGGATCGGCGTTTTCCGGATCACCTGGCGCAGGTTCTTCTCGGGTTCGGTCAGCGCTTCGTAAACTGAGGTCTCGATTTCCTCCAGATCCAGGTAAGAAAGCGTGCAGTTCGCCTGGGGATCGAGATCAACGAGCAACGTCTTGAGGCCGCGCTGTGCGATGGCGGCGGCAAGGTTAATCGCTGTTGTCGTCTTACCGACACCACCCTTCTGATTGGCAATCGTGAGGATCATGCGAGGGAACGGCCCCGGCGGTCGAAGTGGGAGACGCACATCAACGACGCCTCTTTTTCCGGAACGGGTATCTTACGGGGGGTTCAGACCAGTGTCAAGCTCGGGATACCAGCAGGATACGGACCACTCCCCCGCGCTAGTTCTCGTACTTGCCCAGGTCCCCCGGTTCGAGCTTTTCCAGCCAGTGCCGCAGCCGCTCCGATTCAGCCGGGTCCTCGCTGATGTCTTTCTTGCTGGCCTTGTCGATGACCCCGCTGTTCACGAAAATGGGTGATTCCGTGCGCAGTGCCAGGGCGATGGCGTCGGAGGGGCGGCTATCCACGGTCAGGGCCCGCCCGTGATAGCGGAGGTGGACGGTGGCGTAGAAAGTGTTTTCTCTCAGATCGGTGATCACGATGCGCTCGACCTGAGCCTCCATCGTGGTCAGCACCTGGCGCAGCAAGTCATGGGTCATGGGGCGCGGTGTGGAGATTTTCTCCAGTTGCAAGGCAATGGCATTTGCCTCGAACAGCCCCACCCAGATCGGCAGGATCGAATCTCCAGCGGGATTCCTGAGGATGACGATGGGCATCTGGGTGACCGGATCCATCATCAAGCTCTTGACCTTCATTTCAACATCCATTGCGCTTCCCTCCCGGGAACCCGGAACCCTGCATGCCGGCTGGTGACCCGATCCGCTCCCTCAAGCACCCTCATGGGCTCAGGCCAGAGTTTATAAGATCAACGGTGCGGAAAGTCAAGACAGGCCTTTTATGGCGCGCCTTTCGCCAGCTTTGCTCTCTTTCTGGAGCTGGCCGGCGGGGCGCCCGGAGAGCGAGTGCCGGTGTCCTGCCAGGATCTCGATGTCGAAGATCCGCCCGCTCGCCCGCGAGGGATCCAGGCCATGGATGTTCACCGTACGGTGGCAGGCGGTGCGGCCGGCGGCCATGGCGCCATCTCTCCGGGAAGAACCGTGGATGAGCACGGGCATGATTTTCCCGACCAGCGCCTGATTCTCCTCGAGGGAGATCCGGTCCTGGAGCTCGAAGAGCTCGGAAAGGCGCCGTCTCTTGACCGTATCCGGTATGTCGTCCTTCTCTCTGGCGGCCGCCGTCCCCGGACGCGGGGAGTACTTGAAAGCGAAGACCTGCGAGTAGCGCACCTCTTTTATTAACCGGAGAGTGGCCTGGAAGTCTGCCTCGGTCTCGGCCGGGTAGCCCACGATGATGTCGGTGGACAGCGCGATCCCCGGTTTTCTCCGGCGCAGATCATCCAGGCGCCGGAGGTAGTCCCCTATCCGGTAGCCGCGGCGCATGGCCCTGAGGACACGATCCGATCCGGATTGCACCGCCAGGTGAAGGTGAGGGCAGATGGTTGGGTGGTCGGCCATGACGGCCGCCGTGTTGGAAGTCAGGAAGGCAGGATGACTGCTGGTGAAGCGCAGGCGGGCCAGGCCGGGCAGGCGGGCCACGGCCGCCAGGAGGTGGTGAAAAAGTTTCCGGCCGTCGCGGTAGGCGTTCACGGTCTGTCCCAGCAGCTCGACCTCGAGCACACCCGTGTCGGCGAGGTGCGCCGCCTCGTCGACAATTTGCTTGAACGGACGGTGAATCTCTCGGCCCCGTGTGCGAGGCACGATGCAGAAGGTGCATCCCATGTTGCAACCTTCCATGATGGTGACGTAGGCTTTCCCCGCCGGGGGGAGCGCTTTCCCTCCGGCCCAGGAGATGGCCGTGAGGTCCTCCAGCGCTGTGTCGGAGGCATGGGAGCGCTGTCGCGCCTTTTCCACGAGGGTCGGCAAGCGGCCGATACGCCGGGGCCCCAGGACCAGATCGGCATGCGGGGCCCGCTGGAAAATGGCGTGCCCTTCCTGCTGAGCCACACATCCCGTGACGCCAATAAGCGTTTCCGGAGAACGTTTTTTGATTCCCTTGAGGCGTCCCAGGAATGTGAATAATTTTTCAGAAGCTTTTTCCCTCACGGAGCACGTATTCAACAGGATGAGATCAGCGTCGGAGGCGGAGGATGCCGGAGCATACCCGTGCTCTTGCAGAAGAGAGGACATCTTCTGTTCGTCCTGCTCGTTCATCTGGCAGCCCCACGTCTTGATGTAGAAGCGGCGTGAGCGGCGGTTCATGACTGGGAGGCTGCACCGTTCGGGGCGAAAAACGGCAGAAGGCGCTCATAGGTCTGCGACGGGGTTTCCGGAATGATCCGGGTTTCACCGATGACCGTGGCGAAGTTTGTATCGCCGCTCCAGCGGGGAACCAGGTGAATGTGAAGATGACCGATGATGCCCGCGCCCGCCGCCTTGCCCATGTTCAGGCCGAGATTCATTCCATCCGGCTGATACGCCGCGCGGAGAACTTTTTCACATCGTGTCACGGTTTCCATCATCTGCTGCCGTTCTTCCTTGGTGAGGTCGGAGAGCCGTCCCACGTGCCGGTTGGCCACCACCAGGAGATGGCCGTTGGCATAAGGAAAAAGATTCAGAATGACGAAGCTGCCCTCTCCCCGGGCCAGGAGATAGGCGTCGGCATCTTTTCGCGTCTGGAAGACCCCGCAAAACACGCAGGTCTCCTCGCTTCGAGTCGAGGTGAGGTAATCGAGTCGCCAGGGGGTGAAGAGCCGGTCCAAGAGCGCCTCGTGGGGATTCAGCGAGTCAGCTAGAAAGATGAAAGCCCGCTCTCGGCGATGCTGCCCGGCGGCGCTTCGTGTACGCCGGGAGTGTCTGGAGAGTTGATGAGCTCTTTCAGCTCCTTGCCCGGCTTGAAATAGGGAATCTTCTTGGCGGGTACCTCCACGCGGGCACCGGTCTTGGGATTGCGGCCCAGCCGGGAATGGCGATTGCGAATCCGGAAGCTGCCGAAGCCTCGCAACTCGATCTTTTCATCATTTTTCAGGGCTTCGACGATGGAATCAAAGACCGTATTCACGATGATCTCGGCGTGCTTCTTGGACAGCTCGGAAACCTTGGTTACGTACTCCACTAGCTCCGCCCGCGTCATGGTCCGATGCCCTCCTGCCTTCTGAATGCCACGGCGGACCGTATCGATTCCGCCGTGCCTTTGCCATGCACCGCCCCGTTATCGCTCGTCCACCTCGTCGGAGTCTTGCCGCTCGCGGCGGCGTTTCCGTCCCCCACTCCGTCGCAGATCCAGCTCGGGGCCCACCACGTCTGCCAGACGCATCGCGCCGCCCTCCATGGCATACGTTTCCAGGTCGTGTTGCTGGGACTGCTGAAGAACGGCCTTGACGGAAAGGCCGATCTTGTTCTCGGCGGGGTCCAGCTTGATGAGCTTCACCTCGATCTCATCGCCGATGTTGAAGTACGACTCGGGATTCTCGACCCGTTCCATGGAGAATTCGGAGACATGCACCAGCCCTTCGATTCCCTCCTCGAGTTCCACGAAGGCGCCGAATTCGGTGAGCCGGACGACCTTTCCCCGCAAGACGTCACCGACCTGGTGTATCCGAAAGAATTCATCCCAGATGTTCGGGAGTAATTGCTTGATGCCCAGGGAAAGACGCTGGTTTTCCGTGTCAATCTTGAGGATCACGGCTTCCACATCGTCACCCTTCTGGAGAATCTCGGAGGGGTGCCTGATGCGCTTGGACCAGGACAGGTCGGAAATATGAACCAACCCATCGACCCCCTCTTCGACCTCGATGAAAGCGCCGAAATTCGTCAGGTTCCGGACCTTGCCGGTGATGCGGGAGCCGACCTCGTACTTCTGGTCGATGAGGGCCCACGGATTGGGCTCGGTCTGCTTCAACCCCAGGCTCAACCGCCGGTTTTCCTTGTCCAGATCCAGAACCATGGCTTCGACGGTCTCATCCACCGCCAGGATCTTGGACGGATGTTTCACCCGCTTGGTCCATGACATGGCCGAGACGTGAATGAGCCCCTCGACGCCTTCTTCAAGCTCGATGAAGGCGCCGTAATCGGTCAGGCTGACGACCCTGCCCTGGACCCGGGTGCCGATGGGATAACGGTCATCCACGGCGGCCCATGGGTCAGGCGTTTGCTGCTTGTAACCGAGCGAGACGCGCTCCCGGTCGGCATCGAACTTGAGCACCATGACGTTGACTTCGTCGCCGATGGAGAACAACTCCGACGGATGATTGATGCGCCCCCATGACATGTCGGTGATATGGAGCAGACCATCCAGGCCTCCGAGATCGATGAAGGCACCGTACTCGGTGATGTTCTTGACCACTCCCTTGATGATCTTGCCCTCCTCGAGGTTCTGGAGCGTCTGCTGCTTTCTTTCTCTATTCTCCTCGTCGAGAATCACCTTGCGGGAAAGCACGATGTTTCCGCGGCGGCGATTCACCTTGATCACACGCATGCGGAGCTCCTGGCCGCGGTACGACTCCAGGTTGCGCACAGGGCGAATGTCCACCAGCGAGCCGGGAAGGAAGGCCCGGATCCCGATATCCACGGCCAGGCCGCCCTTGATGCGGTCCACGACCCGTCCGACGAGGGGGGTTCCCTCACGGAAGGCCTTTTCGACCCGCTCCCAGACCTTCATCTTCTCGGCCTTCTCTTTGGACAGAACCAGGTACCCTTCCTTGTTCTCCGCTTTTTCGAGAAGAACCTCGATCTCATCTCCTTCTTGGACACTGAGGCGGCCTTCATGGTCCGTGAATTCATCTCGATCGATGATTCCTTCGGACTTGTAGCCCACATCGACGATCACTTCGTTGGGGAGAATCTTGAGGACGCGGCCCTTGACGACCTGCCCCTCGGACAGGTCCCGCAGGGTATCGTCGTACATGGCCAGGAGCTGGGCGTGTTGCTCATGGGAGAGCTCGGCGGGATCGCGGCCCAGGAGATCGATCTCGCAGGCAAGGTCGGTGCCCGGACCAGCCGGCTCGGCCGGGAGTCGGCCTTCCTGGCGGCCGGCGTGCTCCGGGTGGTTTGCCTCGTCTTGGGGTTCCATCACATCTGCTCCTCGCAGCGGGTCGGCAGTCCCCACCGCCGAGGCCCTTGCATCCTGGTCAGGCCAGCTGGGAAAGCGATTGCCATAACCGCTTGAAAACGCACTATCTTAAACAGAAGTCTCGGCCCTGTCAAGCACGTGCGAACCCCCATTCCGCCCGTATCCGGTCGATGCTGGCGAGCAGGCGGTCGTTCTCTGTCGCGGTGCCCACGGTGATCCGGACATGGGCGTGAAATCCGTAGACATCCAGCGGGCGGACAATGATCCCCCGCGGGAGAAGGGCCTGAAAGGTCTCCTTCCCGGACCGGCCCAGGGAAGCGAACAGGAAGTTGGTGCTGGAAGGAGTGAAAGGGATGCCCCGCTCGCGGAAGGCGCTCTCCAGGCGTGAGCGCTGTTCCTGGTTGATTCGCCGGGAGTTTCGGACATGCTCGACGTCATCCAGGGCCGCCAGGGCTCCCGCTTGGGCGATGCTGTTGGTGTTGAACGGGGATCGGACCTTCTCCAGGGCCGCCACGACCTCCGGGACGGCCATCCCATATCCGATCCGGGCCCCTGCCAGGCCGTGGATCTTGGAGAAGGTCCTCAAGACCATGACCCGGCCGCCGCGACGCAGGATCTCGCTGGCATCCGGGTACTCGGGATCGTCGAGATACTCGCGGTAAGCCTCGTCCACCACCGTCAGCACCGTCCCCGGGACCCGCCGGAAGTACTCATCCATCTCGGTACGGCTGATGCGCGTCCCTGTGGGGTTGTTCGGATTGGCGATGAAGACGAGATGGGTGGAGGGAGCCACCGCCGCAGCCATGGCCGCAACATCGTGCTTCAGGTCGTGCGTCATGGGGACCGAGCGCACGGCCGCGGAGGCCGCCAGCGAGGCGATCCGGTACATGATGAAAGCTCCTTCGGAGACGAGCGATTCTCCCTCGGGCGGCAGGAAGGCCTTGGCGAGCATCTCCACGATCTCCGTGGAGCCGTTCCCCACGATGATGCATTCCGGAGGAAAGCCCGCCTCTCGGGCCAGGCGTTCCTTGAGGTAATAGGCTCCGCCGTCGGGATACCGGTGGGCACCCTCCAGAGTGGCCTGCATGGCGCGCACGGCAAGAGGAGAGGGTCCGAGCGGATTCTCATTGCTGGCGAGCTTCACGGAATCCCGGATTCCCAGCTCCCGTTCCAGTTCCCCGACCGGTTTGCCGGGCTTGTAAGGCACGATGGCGTCCAGGCGGCGGTTGAGCGGAAACGGCAGCGCTCTGGTCATGATGACGCACTCCCGTTCCCGGCGAGCAGATGGTGTTCCTGCCGCCCCACAGCATCGCGAAGGGCCTGCACCTCGGCGAGCGTGAGGTGTCTGGTCTCTCCCGCGCGCAGGGACGGCGCACACAGCGGGCCGTATGCGATGCGGCGCAGTCGCATGACGGGATGGTTCACCCGGTGGAACATCTCCCGGATCTGGTTGCATCGTCCCTCGGACAACTCCACGGTGAGCACGGCGTTGCGGTGCTGGCTCCGGATCTGCACGCGGGCGGGGCGGGTCCTCCGGCCGCCCAGCCGGAACGGTTGGCGCAGGCGCTGCAGTGAGCCCGGCGTGGGAAGGCCGCGCACCTTGATCAGGTACAGCTTCGGGACTTTTCCCGCCGGGTGCATCAGGGCTTGAGCCATCTCGCCGTCGTTGGTGAAGAGAAGAAGGCCCTCGCTGTTGTAGTCCAGGCGGCCAACGGGGAAGATCCGCGGTCCCTGGGCAGGAAGGAAAGACACCACCGTTTGGCGGCCTTTCGGGTCCGACATGGTGGTGACGCAGCCTCGCGGCTTGTACATGAGCAGGTAGATCGGCGGCGAGGACGGGTTGACCAGCCGTCCATCCACCTCGACGGTCTCATCCGGGAAGACCTTCGTCCCCGGCTCGCGAACCACCCGGCCGTTCACCCGGATGCGGCCGGCCGCCAGCAGGCGTTCACTTTCCCTCCGGGAAGCGACTCCCGCGTGGGAGAGGAACTTCTGAATCCGGAGGCTCATGCGGGCCTGGCATCGGAGGGTTCCCCCTCCCCCGCCCCGCTCCCTCCCGGCATGGCCGGCGTCTCGTCTGGCGGGCCCGACAGCCTCTCTTCCAGAGCTGGCGCGCCAGCGGAGCCGAGAAGGTGATCGAGATCCTCCATGGGAGGGAGATCATCCAGGGAGGCCAGGCCGAAGTGCTCCAGGAAGGTGCGGGTCGTTCCATACAGCAACGGTTTTCCCACCGTATCCTTGCGTCCGGCGATGCGCACCAGCCGCCGTTCCAGGAGCGTCCGGAGCACGCCCTCGGCCGAGACCCCGCGGATGGCCTGGATCTCCGGATGGGTGACCGGTTGCCTGTAGGCGACGATGGCCACGGTTTCCAGGGCCGCCCGGGAAAGCTTTTGCCGGTTTCGGAGGCGAAAGAATTCCTTCACCATGGTCCCCGACTCCGACCAGGTCGCCAGGCGATATCCGCCGGCGATCTCCTCGACCCGCAAGCCGCTGTCCTCCGTCCGGTGGCGCTCGGCGATCCCCGCCAGCAGATCGCGGACGGTGTCCTCTGTGGCCTCCGGGAGAAAGGCGGCCAGCTCCTTGATGGAAATGGGGCGATCCGCGACGAAGAGGATCGCCTCGACCATCGCCGAGAGATGATGGGAGTCGTTCATGTGGTTCTCCGGCGGAGCTGGATGGGGCCGAACGGGCGGCCCTGTAAGGCGCGGATCGAGCCCCTGCGCACCAGCTCCAGGACCGCCAGGAAGGTGACGATCAGGGCGCGGAGGCCCGGGGAATCGGTGAGCAGGGTCTCGAAGTCAAGAGTTTCTTTTTCCTCGAGCTGATGGAGGATCTGGTGAAGCCGCTCGGCCAGCGAGATCTCCTCCCGGCGCCGGAAGAGTTGCAGGCGCCGCTGGGAAGTGTCCAGCACCCGCTTGAGAGCGTCCACCAGGTCGAAGAGGCTGACTTCCAGGTACCCTTCCTCCTCGATCTCTTCACCCGGCCGCCGTGTGAAGACGAGCCCGGCCTGCCGCGCCCGCTTCTCCAGATCCTCCGCGGCTTCCCGGTATCGCTGGTGTTCGATCAGAGCCTGGACGAGGCCGGTGCGGGGGTCTTCTTCGAGACCCTGGTCGATGCGCTCGCGATCGCTGGGAAGGAGAAGCTTGGACTTGATATAGACCAGCGTGGCGGCCATGACCAGGAACTCTCCCGCGATGTCGAGATCGAGCTTGCGCATGCGGGCGAGCATGGCGTCATACTGCCGGGCAATCTGCACCACGGGGATGTCCTTCAGATCGATCTCGTTGATGCGGATCAGGTGGAGGAGCAGGTCGAGCGGCCCCTCGAACTCCGGCAGGACGAAATGAAACGGGGATCCCGGGGTGGATGGAGGAGAGACAGTTGGCAGATCGGGAGTCCCCATTCAGGCATCTCGGATGTCCCGCATTCGACCGGGTGGGATGCCAGAAAGCCATGCGGGACAAGGGCTTTCGCTTTCAAGCTAACATGGCTTCGCCGGCGCGTCAATCGGAGCTTCGGTCGGAGGTGCCCGGTCGGGAGGTCCTGTAGACCAGCTCAACGCCTCCGAAGGAGAGGTGGTCGCCGTCCTGAACCGGTATCGGCTGGCCCGGGTGGACGGCCTGGCCATTCACCAGGGTCCCGTTCAGGGCTCCCACTTCCTCGTCCAGCAGGTGCTTGTCGCTGTCGCAGATGAGGATGGCATGGCGCCTGGATACGGACCGCTTCAGGTCCAGGAGAGTGAGATCCACTTCCGGCTTGGTGCCGGTGACCGGATCGAAGCGGCCGATGCGGGCGGTCTGCTCCTGCAGAGGAAAGACATCTTTCCCCTCCGGGTTCACCAGAAAGGCCGGCGCCGCGTCGGTGAGGACGGCTCCGGCAGGAGACGGGGCGGGCTCGCTCTTGATTTTTTTCTTCTTGGGAGAAACCCGGGAGGAGGGGGTGGCCGGTCGGGGGGATGCGGCGGGTGGGACAGAAGTGGCCTGGCTCCGGGTGCGGGCGGCCAGCCGGCTCTCGGCCTCCCCAAGACGGATGGAAAGCTTTCTCAGCATGCGGACGGCAAGCTCGATGTTGGAGCGGATCATCCGGTCGAAGAGGGCCGGGCCGATCTCGATGGCCACCACAGGTTCCAGTGTGCGTGCGGTGAAGGTCCGGGGACTCCCCTCCAGGAGCGACATCTCCCCGAAGAAATCACCTTTCTCCATCACCCCGAGGACCTCATCGGTTTCTCCCTCGGCGCCCGGAACCGTCAGCTCGAGGGAGCCTGACTGGACCACGAAGAGAGTGCTTCCAGGATCTCCCTTGGCAAAGACAATCTCGTTGGCCTTGTAGCGAGCGGTGAAATCGGCGAAAACAGAGCGCGCCATCGGCATTCTTCCCCAGTCATAATAGATAAGAGGCGTTACCTGGAAGTTCAAGTCAACCGGAGACGGGGCGCATGGGGGCCTGGAAGCCTCTCCAGTAGCTTGAATCATCTAACGGTCGTGTTTGCAATAGGTTACAGGACGCCTTCGTTCCTGTGCAGGTTGTAGAAACCGTTTTCAGTTCAGATATTTCGCTGCCTGGAACACAACTTTGTCACAGGGTTTTCCACATTCTCTGCGGATCGCTGGACGGTGCACCGGTTCGAGTGGCGGACGGCGGGATCGATGGTGGGCCGTGAAGGGAGGCAGCGGACCGTGTATCCTGTCGGTCGAACGGTTTGCTTCCCTGTCGACAAGGAGATCGGCGCTGCGCCGCAGTTGGCTCCTATCCCGTCCCCTGGCCGGGTTCGTCGCCGGCCTGATCTTGGTGCCCGTCGGCGCTCGGAGCGCCCCGGCTGGAGTGCGGTCCCGCACCGTGCATCTGGTCTACGAGGCCCGCGTACCCGGCGTCCCGGCGACGGCCGGGGAGGCGTTCCTGTGGATCCCATACCCGCCTGGCACCGCTTACCAGACGGTCAGCCACGTGACCATCAGCCCGGGACTGGCCCACGAGCTGGTCACCGAGGCACGTTTTGGCAACCGTGCCCTGCGGTTTGACCTGCCGCCAGGCACAGGGACGGCCACCGTCCGTCTCGGCTTCGATGTGACCCGGCGCGAGCACCGGCACCGTTTCGGAAAGGGCGGCGGCGAAGCGGAGGGATCGGTGACGGCCCTCCTGGGAGGAACCGGACCGGAGGAGACGGCGGTCTGGTTGCAGCCGGATCGGAGAGTGCCCCTGGATGCAACCATTCGCGGCTGGGCGGCTGCGGCTGTCGCCGGCCGCACCACTCCACTCGGCCAGGCACGGGCGATCTACGACTATGTGGTCGACAACCTCCGCTACGACAAGACCGGCACCGGCTGGGGGAACGGAGACATCTACTGGGCCTGCGACACCAAGCAGGGCAACTGCAGCGATTTTCATGCGGTGTTCATCGGCTATGCGCGCGCCGTCGGGATCCCGGCGCGTTTCGAGATCGGCCTCCCCCTGCCGCCCGGCCGCGCCTCGGGGGAGATCAGCGGCTACCACTGCTGGGCGGAGTTCAACCTCCCCGGAGAGGGATGGATCCCTGTGGATGCCTCGGAAGCGAACCAGCACCCCCGCCTGCGAGATTATTTTTTCGGGGCGCATGACGAGAACCGGGTGCTGTTCACCGTTGGCCGGGACCTGATGCTGCCCGGGATGCGGGATGCGCCGTTGAACTTCTTTATCGCCCCGTACGCCGAAGTGGACGGGAAAGCGTTCCCCGGAGTGACGGGTCGCTTTTTCTACCAGGAGATCGGCCCTTCCGTTTCCCAGGACCGCCCCGGAGGGGGCCGGCGCTCAGGGGGAGGCGGCTGAGAGGCGCTGCAGGGCCGTCCGGGCCGCCGTGGAGCCCGGTGCGAGCTCCAGGGCGCGGCGGTAGGCGGAGATCGCCAGGTCGCGGTCCCCGCGGGCCTCGGCCCACCGCCCGCGGAGGAGCCAGGCTCGCCCGTCCGCCGGGCTTCTCTGCACGGCCCAGTCGAGCTCGGTCTTGGCTTGCGCCAGGCGGCCTTCCTGGATGAGAACCTCCGCCAGGTTCAGCCGGATGACGGCCTCCCCTCGCTGTCCTTTCCGGAGAGCCGTCTGGAACGCCTTGATAGCCGCCTCCGGTCGGCCGGACCGGGAATAGGCCAGGCCCAGGTTGCTCCAGGTGGCGGCGCTGTGGGGGTCCAGACGCGCGGCTTCCTCGAGCTCGCGGATCCCCTCATCGACCTGGCCCCCCTGCACCAGGAGACGGCCCAACCCCTCATGCGCCATGGCCAGGGCCGGATCCAGGGCGAGAGCGCGAATGTAGAACGGGCGGGCCTCGGTCCACCGGCCCTGCCGCACCATCATCTGGCCGATCCAGGCGGAACCGAACGCCGAGTCGGGTTCGTCGTTCTCTCCACGGTCCACACCCGGGGAATCCAGCGCCACCGGGTGGATCCCTTCCCTCCCCCAAAAGGCTTTCTGGACCGCTGGCAGCAACAGCTCCACGATCCGCCGGTTCCCAGCCGCCGTCGGGTGGCAGTAGTCGAGAATCATCTCGTCGCCGACGATTCCCCCGGGCGAGGCGGCGGCCAGTGTGGCGGCCGCGTCCAGCGGCTCCAGGGCCGCTTCGCGCCACTCCCGGCGGATGGCGTCGGAGAGGAAGCCGGGCATGCGGATGGGCACTCCGTCTCGGTCACGGGCCTCGGCGTAGGCGGCGCGCGCCGCGGAAAACCGGCCCATGGCATCCAGGATCTGTCCGCGGAGATAGTGGGCCGTAGCCGGCAGCGGATCGAGGCGCAAGGCCTCGTTGACCGCCCGCAGGGCGCCGGGCCACTGTCCCCGGGAGAACAGGGACCGGGCGGCGCTCATCGCCTTGTTCCGCCGTTGCTGGGCGAGGCGAGCCAGCGTCTCCGACCAGTCGGAGCCTTCCGGCGCCCAGCCGCGCAGGTTGGAAGCCGGGTTGACCAGGAAGAGGGAGATCCCGGCATGGCGTGCCAGCTCGGCGATCTCGCGCAGGACGAAGAGGAATTGATCCTTGATCAGGCGATCCTCCTGCGGATCGCGGTGTTGGCGCAGGCTGTCATCTCGTTCCACGCCAAAGAGCCCGCCCGGTGCTTGATGGCCCCGGGCGGCCAGCGGCTGCAAGGCTCTCCTCAGGGCCGCGTACAGCCGCAGCCGGTTCAAGGCGCCGCGGAGATGGCGTTTCCAATCGGGCTCGTTCAGGAACGGGGCGAAGAAGCGGCGCTCGACGTACTCGTTATGGCCCATGTAGACCACGAGTCCATCCGGCTGGTACCGGATGACCTCCCGGGCCAGATTCAGAATTCTTCGTGAGCCATACGACATTCCGCCGCAGTTGATGACCTCGACCGGTGCTTCGGGATGGGCCTTCTGGAGGGCCCGTTCCAGGAGACGGCAGAAAGAATGCGCGTCATCGTAAGGAAAGCCGAACGTCGCGGAGCCTCCCAGGCAGAAGAGACGCCGGGTCCGGGCCGCCTTGCGGGCGTGGAACGATTGCGGGTTGAAGGCACCGATCCGATCGTCGCGGGTTCGCAGGATCTCTTCCCCCCCTGCGCCGGTGGTATGAACAAACAGGGGCTCGGCGGCGGAAAAGCCGGCGAACGGATCGGGTCGATGGCCGGGACCGCCGTACCCCGCGAGCCGCAGGGCCACTTCGGCCGCCAGCAGAAGGCTCGATCCCAGGGCCAGAGCCAAGAGCCGCCGCGACGATCTGGACCCGATGCGCAAGGTGGAATCTAGAGCTCCCGGCGCCCGCCCAGGTAGGGCTGGAGAGCGGGCGGGATCCCGATCCCGCGGCTCTCTTGCTGGTGGTTCTCCAGCAACGCGATCATCATGCGGCCTGCGGCAACCGCCGTGCCATTCAGCGTGTGCACCAGGCGGGTTCCCGACTCCCCTCGCAAGCGGACGGCCAGGCGGCGCGCCTGGTAGTCCGTGCAGTTGGAGCACGAGGTGACCTCCCGGTAGGCACTCTGGCCGGGCATCCAGGCTTCCAGATCAAATTTCTTGGCGGCCGGGGCGCCCAGGTCGCCGGTGGCAATGTTCACCACCCGGTAGGGAATGTTCAGAGCTTGCAGGATCTGTTCCTGGAGGGCCAGCATGACTTCATGCTCGCCGGGGGAGGTCTCCGGAGCACAGAATGAAAACATTTCGACCTTGTCGAACTGATGGACGCGGAAAATACCCCGGGTGTCCTTGCCATAGGAGCCGGCTTCCCGCCTGAAGCAGGTGGAGAATCCGGCGTAGCGACGCGGCAGCTCGTCCGCGGCCAGGATCTCATCCATGTGCAGAGCCGCAAGGGAGACCTCTGATGTGCCCACCAGGTAGGCGTCCTCGTTTTCGATCTTGTAGATCTCGTTGCGGTCGGCCGGGAAAAAGCCGGTCCCGTACATCGCCTTCTCCCGCACCAGGACGGGAGGGAGCACCGGGCGGAATCCATTTTTCTTGAGGCGGTCCATGACGAACGACACCAGGGCAAGCTCAAGGTCCACCAAATCGCCGGACAGATAGGCAAAACGGCTCCCCGAGAGCCGGGCCGCGCGCTTCATGTCGATCCAGCCGCGGGACTCCCCCAGGGCGAGATGATCGAGTGGCTCGAACCGGAAGGAAGGCGGCTCACCCACGCGGCGGAGCACGATGTTCGCCGTCTCCCCTTCTCCATCGGGCGCCGAAGGGTCGGGAGGGTTCGGGATTTGGACCAGCGCCGCCTGCAAAGCCTCTTCCAGCGAACGGAGTCGCGGCTCCCCTTCCTTGAGTTGCCCGGCGACCTCACGCATCCGGGCCATGAGCCCGGCCTTCTCGCTCTCTGCCGCCTGCGGGATGCGCCTGGAGGTTGCGTTCCTCTCGGCTCTCAAGGTCTCGAGCCGCGACTTGAGCCGGCGGATCTCCCCATCCAGTTGAAGAAGCTCATCCAGCCGTTCCGCTTGGTATCTCTTCCGCCCCAGGGAGACCCGGAAGGTCTCCGGGTCGTCGCGAAGTTTCTTGAGGTCGATCATGTGCGCTTGCCCAGCAACTGCTCCACCTTGAGGAGCAGGTTCTCCTCCACGTGCATCCCCTTGATGAGGACATCATCGGCGCCCAGCGCTTTCAGCTCCTTCCACGTTTCACCGTACATCTCCGCCTCGTCGAGGGCGGTGAAGATGAGGATGGGACACTGTTTGGCCCCCATCTCGCGGAGGACATCCCGGCCGTCATCGTCTCCACGGAGGGAAAGATCCAGCAGGAGCAGTTCGATCGGTTCCCGCTTCAGAACAGCCACGGCTTCTGCCTTGGAGGAGACCACGATGGTCCGGTAGCGGCTCCCCAGGGTGGCACGGACCAGCTCGCAAAAGTATGCCGTGTCTTCAGCCACCAGGATGGTCGGGGTGCTGGACGATCGAGTTTCCTGCACGGCCGGAGCGGTCTCCTTGCCGGTCTCCGTCGTCAGCTGGTGGCCGCCGGGTCCACAGACGATCTGGAGGAGGTGGCCACAGGCGGGGCAGAGGGCGTGTTCTCCCATGGAATCTCCGCAAGGTCTTGCAAGACTTGACCTTAGTGTAGAATTGACAGGTCTCCTCAGGCAACATTACCATCGCACGTCCGGCGCGTGAAAGGAGCCAGCCTCCTGTGAGCCCAGTGGGAAGTGCCACCAGTCGGGGCCGCCTGGCGAGCGTGGCTGGAGGATTCCTTCTCTCCTCTCAGACCGTGGCCTGGAGCCTGGTGGCTTCACCTCTCGGGGCGGGTGACCTGGGGATGGGCCTCTTGTTCGTGGCCGCGGCGACCTTGACGCTGGGAGCCACCCTGTCCGCAAGGCCCGGAGCGGGAAGCTGGCGCCGCGGCCTGTTCCTGCTCCCGGCACTCGCCGGACTCCTGGCTCTGGCGGCGGCGTCCGCGCTTCTCGCCCTCCCGTCCTTCGGAACCGGCTCTGCCATGGCCCGGTTCTTGGCCTCGGCTGTGGTCGTCGGGCCCGCCGGGTTGTGTGGGGGAATTCTTCTCAGCCAGAGAGGTGTCCCGCCGGCCGGGTTCTTCCTCGGCCTCCTGTCAGGGGTATCCCTGGTGCTGGGAACCGTTTCCTGGTGGCCGCCGCCGCTGGCCCTGGCGGGGCTTCCCGTTGTCTGGCTGGGGTTGGCCCCGCGCCCGGCCGTCTCACAGGGCGAGCCCGGGGCCCGGGGACCATCAGGCGGTCGACCCTCCTTCCCTCTGCTCCAGGCCATGATGATGAGCGCGGCCTTGCTGACTCTTGTGCTGGGCGCCATGGGACGGATCACACGGCTTCTGGCCGGGACCTCCTACCAGACTCGTTCGATTCTTTTCTTCCTCACCCTCGGCGGGTTGGTGGTGGGAGGTCTCGTGGGGGGCCGGTTCCGGCCGCGAGGCTCCTCTCGCCTGCTCGCCGCGGCGGTGGTTTGGAGCGTGCTGGCTGCCCATCTGTTGGCGCTCTTCTGGAGCCTCCCTTCCCTTGCCAGGCTGTATCTCCGGGTGATCGATCCGCATGTCTGGCCTTCCATGCCGGGCGCGTGGCTCCTCGGCGGCCTCATGCTCTTTCCGCTGGCCGCCCTGGGTGGGCTGGGGATCAGCTGGATGACCCCCGCCCCGGACCCGGAGGGACGTCCCGGGGTGGCGGTGATCCAGGCGGTGGGTTCAGGAGTCGCCGCCGGTGCCGTTCTCCTGGGAGGCCTCCTGGCTCCCCACCTGGGTCCAGGGCGGCTCTTTCAGCTCTGCGTGGCCACGGTTCCCCTGGGCCTGGTCTTGCCCGCGGTGCTGGATCCAGGCGGGAGGAGCAGGGCCTGGCTCCGGCTGGGCGCCGCGCCGGTTGTGGTTCTTGTGAGCTTCGGTGTTCTTTTCCTTTCTGGACCGTCGGATCGTCTGTTGACGGCGGGTCTGGCCTGGCACCCGCAACGATTCCTCGTTTCCGGTGGTGAGGCGCTGGCCAACGGACTCGGACAGCAGCAGGTGGTCGGCTTCGAACCGCGGTCCACCGGGGTGGTGGCGCGGGTGCGGCGGGCCAGCGGGCCGGTCGAAACCGTCTGGCAGGGCTGGACACTGGCGACCGGCGGGGCTCACCCGCGGAGCTGCGCGGCGGTGGCGAGCCTGCTGGCCGCGGTGCTTCATCCGCATCCGGATCGTGTGCTGCTGGTCGGCGCGGACGGTGCCGCAGAGGTGGAGGGAGTCCGGGCGGTTCTACCCGGTGCCCGGGTCGATCGTTTCCGGAGTGTGCCGTTCGGACGCGGGGCCGCCGGCCCGGCGGCGGCCCCGAACAGGCGCCCGGGTCAGGCCTCTCTCTGGGCGGTGGGCACCGGGTACGACTTCGTGATGGTGCATCCACTTCCTCCCCAGGCCGCCGGCTCCGGGTTGGCCTGGAGCCACGCCGCTCTGGAGCGTGGCCGGCATGCGCTGGCCGCTGAGGGTGTCCTTTCCCTGCGGCTGGACCCGCAGTCCTTCAGGGCGCCGGCGTTCCAGACCGTCCTGTCCACATTCCTCGGTATCTTTCCCGAAAGCAGCTTGTGGTTCGATGGATGTGATCTGCTTCTGGTGGGATCCGGCTCCCCGGTGCGGATTTCCATGACAGCTCTCGAGGAGTTGTTTGGAGCGGTGGCCCCTGAGGTCGAGGCGGCGGGATTGCTTCACCCTGCGGATCTTCTCGCCCGTTTCATCATGCCGCGCTGGGGATTGGAGGCGCTCTCGGAGGGCCGGCCCGCCGAACGGCTGTTCCGGCCCCGGCTGGCCCTGGAGCCTGACCCCGGGGTCGGAGAGAGGCGCGGCCTGCTGGCACGGTTCACCGTTTTCCCGCTGGATCTCAACGCCTGGCTGGCAGACCTGGCCGGACTCGACCCGGAGAGCCTGCGGGAGGACGTGGAAGGGACCTCCCGCGCCATCGGCCATCTTCTCGCGGCTCTGGGCCAGGAGACGGGCGATCCCGCGGCCGCCCTGGGGCATGCGCAGGCTGCTCTGGAGATGCGTCCAGAGGATCCGCTGATTGCCCGGGTCACGGCGCGGCTCGCCTATGCCGCTGCCCGGTCGGACCTGGCGGTGGGAAAGGACCAGGCGGCCCTGGAGTGGATGGAGCAGGCGATCCGGCTGGCTCCGGAGCAGGTCACCTATCACCTGTTGCACGTTCATCTCCTGGAGGGTCTCGGCCACCTAGAAAGTGCCCGGCGCCGGCTGGACGCGCTGGGAAGGCGTTTTCCCGATTCCTACCCGGTGCTGCTTCTCCAGGGGCTCTGGCGGATGAATCGTGGCAACACCAAGGGGGCCGGCAAGTTCCTGCGCCGGGCGGCCGACCTGGGGTACGAGACCGCCGACCTGGATGTGGGACTGGCACGGATCGCGTGGGCGCGCCGCCGGCCGGAGGAAGCCCGCCGGCTGGTGCGGCGGGCCGCGAAGCGAGCCCCCGACCCTCCAGGCCTCATGGCCCACCTGGGAGAACAGTTGCTGCGGGCGGGCTTCCTGGAGGAGGGTGTGGAGTACCTGGAGCGGGCCAAGGAGAGAGGGCGCGACGCGGCCGATGTCAACGGGCCGCTGGGAGAGGCGGCTCTCGAAGGGCAGGACTACGTCCGGGCTTCCCGGTTGCTGTCCCGCGCCGTGGCCCAGGAGCCCGCCTCAGGCCGGTTCCGCCTTTCCCTGGGCAGTGCCCTGCTCCTTTCCGGAAACGCCATGCAGGCCGTGGAGCACCTGCGCAAGGCGGTTGGCCTCCGGCCGGACGACGCCATGGCGCACCTCAACCTGGCCGCAGCGCTCTTGAAGTCGGGCCAGAAGAACGAGGCGCGCGAGGAGCTCGCGATCATCGGAACGCGCCTGGAGGGAAATCCGGTCCTCGCCCGTTTGCGGCGGGAGCTCGGGTTGCGCCCTCCCGAAGGGGACGCCGGCCCCCTGTGAGGGCGGCGGGTCAGCGACCGGCCCGGGTCGGGCGGCCAGGCGGGCTGTCCGAGAACGCGGCGCAGACCGGCTGTGGGAGCCGGGCTACGGTTGGCTCCTGAACAGGCGGGAAAACCAGCCGAGGAGGCCGCTCTTGGGGAGGCTCGTGCGGGCCATTTCGGGGCCATCCATGCCGGGCGGCGGGGAATCCGTGGGTGGCGTGGATGCGGGAGTGGCGGGAGAATCGGACAGGCGCGTCTCGTGGCTCAGTTCGAAGAGGGAGGGCCCGGGGTCGGTGTGGAGGGCGATGGGAGGTATCTGGAAGAGAAGGTCGCCGCCGGCGGGGATCGCAAGAGGATGCTTTTCCCGGGCCGTGGAAGTCCCACGGGGCGGGATGAACAACATGGTCCCGCATCGGGGGCAGGGTGTCCGTGCCCCCCGCGCCGGGAGGCGCTCCTCGCGAACGCGAAAGCCAGCCTGGCAGGAAGAACATCGTATGGTCATCGGTTGGTCCTCCCTTCTTCAGCTCGGTGTGGCGGGACGCCCTGGGTCAGGCCGCTGATGGCTTCGTCAAGCCCCAGCTTTCCATCCAGGTATGGATTCCAGTAGGCCTCCAGCGCCGGCAGAAAGGCTTGGAAAGCACGCTGATAAATCTTCCGGGTCTTCCCCACGTGCACATGGGAGAAATCGACCATTCTGCGGACGGCCTCCCCGGCGGTCCAGTAAAGCACCGCACGGGGCAACAAGGCCGGGTTCATCGGATGCAGCTCCCTCTGGCGCTGGCGCAAGAGGAGGAGGGCGTTGTTGTGATTTCCCTTGTCGGCAAGCTCGATGATGCGTCCGAGCATCATGACGATGGTTTCCGTGAGGCCCGTGGCCGTGAAACGATCGGTCTCGATGACGGTAAAGAACTTCCCGTCGACTTCCTGGGCGTCGGAGCCGGTCAAGACATAGCGGCCGACCAGGTCGATCTTCACCCGGTGGAGGGGAAGGAGCCGGGCGTTGAGGCTGGTGAAGAGGAACTGGAGGAGCTCTTCCTGATGCGGATAGAACAGGTTCCGGAGGACCGGTTTCACCGTGGTGGAGTTTCGCAGGGCCAAGGCCGGCCAAATCCTCGTCTCGAAGAATGGATAGGCTTGCTCCATGGCCGCGGCAATATCGCTGCCGGTCTTTCCCAGGGCGAGCATCTTGTACTTCAGAGGAAACATGTTCAGCTGACCCTTGACCGAGGAGATATCCCGGGCGCGTGCGATGAAGCTTTCCATCCTGAACCAGATCCTCGGATCAGGCACGAGTTTTTGGTGATGCCGGTACAGGCGAACCGACTCGGCGAGTTCAGGGGGCAGATCCTTCTTTCTTGACGCTGCCACCCGCAGATGAGTGTGCAAGCTGAGAATCTTGTTCAAGGAAAGATCGATCTTGAGATCCCTGGGGCCCACCAGACGGCTGGCCCCCCGGGCAGCTGTCCAGAGGAGGAGCGGAATGGACCCTGACATCGCCAGGCGTGGGAGGGCCAGAAGCCATGATCGGCGCAGGAATTCCCTGCGGGGGTAGACCAGCCTCATGCTGGACCGCGGGCGTCGGGGGAGGCGAACGGCGCGGGAGCGCTCCGGGGTGGGGAGACGCTTTTCTTCAGGGTGAGTCCGAAATAGCCGGAAAGATCCGGCGGGTGGAGGAGCGAGAGACGGACCCTGCTCTGGCGGCCCACCCGGGAATCCGCCAGGCGAACCGGGCGGAGAATACGCGCGGATCCGTTGGGCGCCTGCGGCCGCGGAAGCGCACGCCGGCTGTCCTCGATGCAAATGCTCCAGGTCCCCCTGTACGGTTGCCGCTCCGGGTGGATGGCACCCACGTGCTCGCCCAGCTGCTCATGCGAGCCGCCCGCTTCAAGGAGCGCCGCCTGGATGATTTCAGGCGATAGAAAAGGATGGCGGTGAATCGGTGGGAGCAGGAACTCCAGGTGAATATCCAGAGACGGCTCATGGCCGCGGACGGTCTCGCCTTCAGCCAGGAGTGCGGCGGCGAACGGTTGCACCGAACCGGGCGTCAGATAGGACGGGTTATTCCGGGCGGAGCCTCGCGCCATCGCATTCAGGACGTCGGATTCATCCAGCCAGCCGCCGGCGGCGCTGGAAATGAGGCACCGGCACAGTCCAGATGCTTTCTTGCCGGCGCGGCCCAGGGACCAGCACCATTCCAGGAGCGGCCAGAGCCCCTGCGTGTTTTCCACCTTGGCCTGGCGAGGGTCCTGGGAGGCACGAAAAAACCGCGCCAGGAATCGTGGGATCTGGTCGACCCTGTCCAGGCGCGCCCCCTCCCCTTCAACCGTTGGCATCCCGTTTCGCATGAGCGGTTCGTGTGACGCGTTGAGAACAGAGAATTTTATCAGACCCTGCACCGGCGTGAGAAAAAAAACCGGTGAACGAACCGTGACAGCGGCTCATTCCCGGGCATCGGGATGGTCAGGAGGCGAGGGGTCCAGGCGCATGGTCAGGGTGCATCTTATGGATTTCCCGTCGGTTTCGATGCAGAGAGGGACCTGAATCTGTTTCCCGGCCCGGAGGGTTGCCACGTGCCCTTCCCCGGAGGATGGGCGGGACTCCAGCAGTGTGGGTCCGGCCAGCCCCGTGGCGGGACCCTGATGGGCGGGGAGGGCCTCGAGATCCGTCTCTGCCGCCAGGGCCCGGGTGACCCCCTGCCGGCTTTGCTGGTCCGCCAGGAAAGATTCCAGCGAGAAAGCTTCGGTCTTCTCCTGGTGTCCCACCGCGGCGCCGGCCGCATCAGGATTGAAGAAGGGCGACTCGAGCGTGGAGGGGAGATCAGAGCTGGCGGTAGACGGGGTTCCATCCGGGCCGGCGCCCGCTCTGCCTGCATCCTCCGGACCCTCGCCGGTGCCGGCGGCGGTGAGTGGGCTTTCCTGGACAGCACCCGGTGAATCGTCCGGCGCATCCACCATCTCCTCGAAGGCGCCGGACACGTCATCCGGATCGAGGTCGGTGGAGGGTAAGTCGGGAAAAAAGGTGGGCTCGGGTTGTGGGGTGCGGATGGAGGGCTCGACCGACGCGAAGGTTGCCTCCGCCCCCCGGCCGGTGGACGGATCGGTCCGCGGCGTGTCGAGAAGAACGTCTTCCCTTTTTTCCGGAGGGGGGTCCATGGCGGCCGCCACCGGGACCCGTACGGAGTCATCTCCATCGAAGCCGTCGACTTCTTCCAGAAGTCCTTGGATTTCCTCCGCATCCATTCTATCGAGTTCCTCTTCCAGGTCTCCTTCGTTCCAGCCGATTGGAGCGGCGGTGGCCGCCGAGGGCTGGGAACTCGCCGCCCGTGGCGAGAGATCCGCGGCGGGGAACGGTTCTCCGGAGTCCGAGCTCACCGGGAGGGACACCGCCCGGGCGGGCGGTGTTTCCGGGGCCGGGACCTGGGGTGACCGGGGTCGCCGGGCGGCTTCCTTGTTTCCCCCCTTCTGTTGGCCGTATTGCCCGGACAGGGAGAGCAGGACGAGCTTGCTGATGGCCTTGAGAGTGTCCTGGACGCCGATTCCGGTGGTCGCGATCACCTCGTAAAATGGAGAGTTGTACCGGTTCAGGGCGGCGTTCATTTCCTCGATGGTCTGAATGGAAGGAAGGTCTCTCTTGTTGAACTGGAGCACCAGCGGGATCCTAGCGAGATCCGCGCCATGTTCCTTGATGTTTTCTTCCAGATTGCGATACGACTCGAGATTGGCGTCGGCCATCTGGATCTGCGAATCGGCTACGAAGACGATCCCGTCGACTCCCTTCAGGACCATCTTACGGGTCTCGTTGTAAAACACCTGGCCGGGCACGGTGTAGAGCTGGACCCTGGTCTTCATTCCCCTGATGTCACCCAGTTCCACAGGCAGGAAATCGAAGTACAAGGTTCGGTCGGTCTGGGTCGAGAGAGACAGCATCCGGCCCCGCTTGTCGGCCGCCAGGTTGTCATAGATGAACTGCAGGTTGGTGGTTTTTCCGCACAGTCCTGGGCCGTAATAAACGATCTTTGCTGTCAACTCCTTGGTGGAGTAATTAAACAGGACCATAAGACACCTTCCGCTGGGTCAATTTATGCCCGGAACGACAAAGATCAAGCGCGAACCTTGCCGGTTCGTGGCCGGCGTGGTCTCCGGCGGTCGCGCAGGGAGAGGCGGATGGGTGTTCGCAGAAGCTCCATGTGGCGCCGCAGACGGTTTTCCATGTAACGGCGGTAAGGCTCGGGAAAGCGGCTCCCGTGGCTGGCGAAAATGGCGAGATGCGGGGGGGAGGAGTCGATCTGGACGGCGTAGTGCAGCTGCATGGGGTGGCCGTCCACCATGGGAGGGCGGCGGTGCTGGACCACGTGGCGCAAGGCTTTGTTCCAGCTGGAGGTGGACCGGCGTGCCGTGAAGTCCTGGTAGCTTCGGCGGGCCTCGGCGAGGATCCTGGAAACACCGAGGCCCGTCCGGGCGGAGGTGGCCAGCAGCGTCTTGTACGGCGCGAACGACAGCTTTTCGGATGCGGAGCGGCGGCGGAGGTCGCCGGCTCCGGCGGGAACCAGGTCCCACTTGTTGAGGACGGGCACGATGGCCCTTCCGGCAGCGAGAACTTCGCTGCCGACAGCCAGATCGCCGCGGGTCACACCGGTGCTGGCGTCCATGACCAGCACCGCGATCTGGCCGCGCGCAAGAGCGCGGCGTGTTTGCTCCATGGCCAGGCTTTCCGGCATCTCGGCTCCCGGGTGATGCCGCAGGCCGGCCGTGTCCACCAGACGGAAGCGGGCACCGTCCGCTTCGAGCCGGCTGTCGACCGGATCGCGTGTGGTGCCCGGAGAGGTGGAGACCAGGGACCGCTCCGTCGAGAGGAGACGGTTCAAGAGCGAGGACTTGCCCACGTTGGGCCGGCCGACCAGGGCCAGGGAGATCTCCAGGCGGTCGGGCTCCTCCCCTTCCCCGGTAGACGCCGGCAGGACGAAGGCGATGGCCTCTTCCAGTTCGTCAATGCCCAGAGCGTGGGCGGCCGAGATGGGAAGAACATGTTCCTGGCCCAGGGAGAAGAATTCCGCGGCCGCCGCTTGCGCGGCGAGGGTGTCCAGTTTGTTGACCACGATGATCGTGGGGCGATGGCAACGGCGCGCCAGGTCGGAAAGATGCTGATCCGTGGGCGTGAGCCCCACTCGTCCGTCGACCACCAGGAGGACGAGATGGGCTGTCTCCAGGGCCAAGCGTGCCTGGCCGCCCACCAGGCGGGACATCTCTTCCCGGCTGTCCGGCAGGATGCCACCGGTGTCGACCAGCTCGACCTGGCGCCGGCCCAGGGAGGTGATCTGGGCGATCCGATCACGGGTCATTCCCGGTTGGCGATGCACCAGGGCCCGGCGGCTGCCCGTCAGGCGGTTGAAGAGGGTCGACTTCCCGACATTCGGAGCTCCCACGATGGCAACGGAACACAGGCTCATAGGCCAGACCTGGATGGAGGCCGATCGGCCTGCAGGTGCGGCCATCCGGGAGAAAGCGCTTGACACCAGCAGGCGGCGTCTCGTAGAATTGACCGTAACCCTTTTGTCATTAGTCAGTTAGATACTATAGTCCAAGCGGAGGGGTTGGCCATGATCAAGGCAGACATCATCGACAAAGTGGCTCGGAACGCTGATATCACCAAGGTCAAGGCCGTTCAGGCTGTTGAGGCGGTCCTCGACGCCATGAAGGGCTCCATGAAGCGCGGTGAGCGGATTGAGCTGCGAGGGTTTGGGGTTTTCCAGGTCAAGCCGCGGAAGAAGGGAATCGGGCGTAACCCGCGCACCGGCCTGGAAGTTCTCATCCCTCCGGGGAAAACGATTCGTTTCAAGCCGGGAAAGAATCTGCGCAAGCTCTGAAGCGCTTCTCTGCCCGGTGCGTCTCGGGGCGCCCGCCTTCCACTTCCCTGGCGAGCACCGTTTCTA
>JBHHYE010000011.1:0-80357 GCA_046757405.1 Acidobacteriota bacterium
GCCGCGCAGGATCTCATTCACCTGTGCGGGCGCCACGCCGATGCCCAGCGTGACCATCACCCCCCCCCACAGAATCAGCCTGCTGAAACGTCTCATCAGTTCTCCCCCTTTCCGGAAAAACACACTCTTGCACGCCTCCCCTTCGCAGGGCAGGCAATCGTCCGTTTGCCCCTTCTTACGCCGGTTTCAAGACCGGGTCAAGCGAGTTTATGCCGTTTGCGCATTTTTCTCCGGCCCCACCGGCCCTCTCCCGGCCCCGCCGTTCTAGTCGCCGTTGATGTACCCCAGGCTCTCCAGCCGGGTCTTGACCTCGTCCATCCGCGGGCTGCGGATCGGGGTCGGGTCAGGAAGCCGGGAGGGGTCCTCCCAGGTCGCCCGGAGGGTCACCGGGCGTGCCGCCAGCTCCGGCGCCAGGATGCTGGAGAGGACGGAGCCCTTCATGTCCCGGCCCACCGGGAGACCGAAGAAGTGCAGGACGGTCGGCGTGATGTCCACCACCCCGGGAACCTGGGTCGTCCCCAGGCGGGGAAGACCGGCCCCGTGGTCCCACCAGCCCGGATCGAAATTGCGGCCGGCCCCGGGCCCCGAGAGAATGAAGATGCCGTCGGGCCCCCCCACGTGGCCTCCGGAGATCTCCTGCGGAAACAGGTTCCAGGGGGTCGGCGGATGCCTTTTCACCGGCGCCGCCTGCATCCCGTGGTCCGAGACCACCATGACCGTGGTCCCCCGGGGAGCCGCCGCCACCAGCTCTCCCACGGCCTGGTCCGTCCACCGGTAGTAGTTGGCCAGGGCCGGCCCGAAGACCCGGATCTGCGGGTCGGTGGCCGTCCAGCCCCCCTGGCCCGGGTGGGCGAAGCGGCGGAAACGATGGCCGCAGACATCCACGCCCCCCAGGTAGACGGCCATGAAGCGGGGCCGGTGGTCCCGGAGAACCCGGGCGCCCAGCCGGACGAAGATGGTGTCCGAGACGTGGACCCAGCGGGTGTCCTTCAGGTAGGCCCGCAGGTAGTCGGGGAACTCCATCCCGGCGGGAACGGGGAACAGATCCTCGAAATCGCGCTCCGCCTGGCCCACTCCCGCTTGAATGTCATCGGCCACCTCCGAGAGATAGCCGCGGGGCCAGGTCTGGTCCCGCCGGCCATCCACGTAGACACTCCCCTTCCAGGTGGTCTGGCCGGGAGCCGCGTACGGGCTGATCATCCAGCCGTTCACTTCCTCCGCCGGCCAGGTCGCCCACCAGCCCACCACGCCGACCTGGATGCCGGCCTCCCCGAGAATCCCCCACAGGGCGCGGGCTCGGCGCAGGTTGGAGGTGACCGGAACCCGCTCCCCGGTCTCCGGCTCCCGGGCCAGAAATCCCGTGATGCCGTGCTGGGCCGGCAGCTTTCCGGTGGCGATGGTGGTCCAGATGACCGGTGAGAGGGCCGGGGCCATGGTGGTCAGGCGGGCCGCCGTGCCGGCCCGCATGAGCGCCTCCAGGTGGGGCAGGTCGCCCGCCCGGAGGAGTGGGAGCATCTCGTCCCAGGCCGCGCCATCCAGACCGATGAGAAGAAGCCGCGCCTCCGGGTCCGGGTGGGGGACCGGCGCGGGGGGCGGCCCGCACGCCGCCAGGACCAGCCCCGCGGCCAGCAGGAGACAGGGCGGCCTCATCCTTCCTCCGGGCGGGGGAGCAGCTCGGGAAAGCGGCGGGCAATCTCGTCCCGGAGGCGCAACCGCGCGCTGCTCGAATGACGCCGGACGGTGACCATGGTGCAGCCCAGGATATAGGCGATCTCCTTGGTGTCCAGCCCTTCCAGGTCGCGGAGGACAAAAACAGAGCGTTCCTGCGGGGTCAAGCGGCGCAGGAGAGAGCGCAGCACCTGGCGGATCTCGCGCTGCCGGAGCTCCCTTTCCGGCCCCCGGTCCGGGCTGGTCTCCCGCTCCTGGCGCAGCGGCTCGGGGAGATCTTCGAGAGAGATCGACGCCGGCCGCTTCTTGATGAAGTCGTAGGTGCAGTTCACGGTGATCCTGTAGAGCCAGGAAGCGAACGGACGGGCCGGATCATAGCGGGCCAGGTGCTGGTGGACCCGGAGGAAGACATTCTGGGTGATCTCCAGGGCGTCATCGGAGTTGCCGGCCATTTGATACGCCAGAGACCAGACACGCTTCTCGTATTGTCCCACCAGCTCGTCAAAGGCTCTTCCATCACCGTGAAGCACACGCTGGATCAGATCGGACGTCTCGGCCTCCGCGCCCGGCGGCGCCGTCTCTCGCCGGATCCCTCACCTTACATGGGGCCCTACGGCCGGCGGATTATAGAATAGACGAAGAGGTGCTCCAACGGCACCCGACCCCTGTCCGGCCCGCCGGGCCCCAGGAGCTCAGCATGATCTCTCGCATTGACCGATGGACCCGCCGGCTCGAGGAGCAACCGATCGGTCCCGCCACCTTTCTGGCCGCGTTCACGGCGGTCGTCCTGGCCCGCCATCTGCTGGAGATCCTGGTCGGACAGAACCCGGTCTACTTCCCCATCCAGTTCTTCATCCATTATCCCCTGGCCTACCTGGCCCCCTTCCTGGCCCTCGTCCTTATCCTGCACCTGGCCTCCGGCGTCCCCATCGAGCGCGTCAGCCGGCTGATGCTCTACGTCTGGGGGCTGACGCTCCTCCCTCCCCTCATCGATCTGCTGGCGGGCCGGTCCGGGGAGGCGATCGGTTACCTGCGCCTGCGCTTCACCTCTCCCGGCACGGTGTTCCTGCGCTTCTTCGATCCCACCGCCCGGTTCGAGGGGACCACCCCGGGCATCCGGGTGGAGACCGCGGTGGCCTGCCTCCTGGGGGCGGCGTATGTCTGGATGCGTCGCCGCGCCGGCGCCCCGAAACCCTGGGCGGTGCGGCTGATCCGGCCGCTGGGGGCCGCAGCCGGTGTTTACGTGGCCGCCCTGGGGTTCTTCACCCTCCCGCTCCTGTTCACCGCCCTGGCGGCGCCGGTCCTGGGGGTGTCCCCGGACGCCCTCCAGATGGCGCCCCGGTATCTCCAGATCCCGGCACCCGCGGCGGTGCTCGCCGGCGACCGGCTGGCGATCCTGTACCTGGTCCCGCTCTGTCTAGCCTTCGGGGCGGTCTGGCTGGGCCGGTCATCGATCCGCTTCCCGGCCCGCCAGTTGGCACGATCCGATCTCTTCTGGCCGGCGCTGGCTCCGGTTCTGGCCGGCGCCGGGCTCCTCCTCAGCGCCTTCGCCCACGGGCGGATGGCCGGCGCACCTCCTCCTCCCGCACCGCTGGATCTCCTGGCCGGCGCCGGGTTGCTCCTGGCCTGCGCTCTCGCCACCTGGGGAAGCAGTCTGGCCGGCGGCGCCGCGGCGGGAGCCTCCCGCCCGGTGGCGGCCGTGCTGATCGGAGCCGGCCTTGCCCTGGCGCTGGGGTGCGGGTTCGTGGCTCCCACCTTGCTCGCGGTGGCGTGCGGTCTCCTCCTGGTGCGCCGCCTGCCGCCCCTGTGCCTGGATCGGCGGGAACCGGTCGGAGCGTTGGCGGCTGGCCTGGCCGGTGTCGCCCTGGTGGGCGCCGGCATGAGCTGGGGAGTCCAGCAGGACGCCCTGGCTCTCTTTCCCCCCCGCCTGGTGGCCGCGATCTTCCTGGCCACGGCCGGCGCGGCCGCCGGCCGCCGGCTGCGCCCCCGCGCGAGAGCGGCGTTCCTCTGGGGCGCGGCCGCGGTGGCCGTGCCCGGCCTGGCCGGAGCGCCGGCGGCGGTGACCCTGCTCTGCCTCCTGACCGCTCTTCTGGTCCACCTGGCCCGGCGGCGTGCCGGCCGCCGGTGGCCCCGCGCGGAGGCCGCCGCCCTGGTGGCCATCCTGGCCCTGGGACTGGCCGGGGTCCTGATGCCTGCGGCACCGCGGGAGCAGCTCCTCCAGGACGTCTTCAGCCGGCCCAAGCGGGTGATCCGGCACGCCCAGGCGCTGGAAGCGGCCGGGCGCTACCAGGAGGCCGTCGCCGCTTACCGGCGGGCGCTGGATCTCGACCCGGATCAAGCACGGGTCCAGGCGCGGCTGGGCGAGCTTCTCTGGAGGCGCCTGGATGATCCGGCGGGCGGCGAGAAAGCGTTCCGGGCGGCCATCGATCTCGACCCGGAGGAGGTCCCACCCCGCCAGCAGCTCGGCATCCTGGTGCGCCAGGATGGCCGCGTGGAGGAGGCCGCGCGCATCCTGGCGGCCGCCGCCCGCCTGGCGCCCGCCGACCCGGTGGTGTGGCGCTCCTACGCCGTGACCCTCACCCGGCTCCCGGGCCGGCGGCGGGACGCGGCGGCGGCCTGGCGGCATTACCTGGAGGTCAGCCAGGGACGCGGAGGAGAGGAGCCGTTCCGCGCCGAGGCTCTGAGCCGCCTGCGCGCTCTCCAGGAAACGGAAGAGCCGGGCGAGAGCGGATCTAGTACGGACTGAGCTGGCCGCGCCCGTCCACCGCGACCACCGTGAAGAACGCCCCCTCGCTTTCCAGGAGATCGACCGTGGTGGCGGTCACTCCGGAGCGCAACGGGGTCATGAGGGAAAGGTCCGCGCGGCTGAACGGCGCGCCGGACCCGTACACGTCGTAGTGATCCACCACCAGCGGCGCGCCGTCGAAGTCGGTGGTCACCGGCGACCAGCTGAGACGCAGGCTCGCCGGCGCCAGTCTCTCCAGGCGCAGGTCGGCGATCGCCGCCGGCAGGGCCAGGCCGGCGGCGGAGGCGAAGCCGTTGCTGTCGCGGGACTGGACCAGGTAGAAGCGCAGCTCCGGCCCGGCGGCGCCCCCCACGTGGCGGAAGGACGGCGCCGATCCAGCCGGGGTGATCCCGATCTGATGGGCTGAATCGACCGGAAAGAGCGGGCTGGCCGTCGAGGCATAGACCGGGTAATCCTGCACCGTGGTCGGGTCGGTGTAGATATCCTCTTGAATCGGCGACCACTGGAGAAGCGCATCATTACCATCCCGGATCACCATGAGATCCAGGATCGACCGCGGCGGGGCGATCCCCAGCACCAGCCGCGGCACCGCCTGAACCTCGGCGGTGGACGCGCTGCTGAGGCCCGAGGTGTTCTCGGCCTCCAGGATCAAGAAGACCGGCTGATCATTCGCCAGGCCGATGAGCGCGCCTCCCGTCGCCGCCGCCGGGAAGGTGGCCTGCAGCGGGTAGCTGCCGGAAACGGTGCCGTAACGAACGCGGTAGAGCGCCAGGTCGCCTTCCGGGTTCGGAAGCCAGCCCAGGTTCAAGCGCCCCCCCACCCGCGCGTCGACGGCCGTGAAACCGGATGGCATGCCGGGCGGATCGGGGTTCAGGGGGGTGGCGGTAACGCAATCCGGCCCGGCGGGGCAGTCCAGGTTGCGATTGGACGGCACGCTCTCCATGCCGTTCCCATCCTGGCCGAACACCCGGTAGTAATAGGTCGTGGCGTTGACCACTCCCGTGTCCAGAAGAGTCGTCGCCGTCCATCCGGGAGCCGAGATGGTGGTGAACGGCCCCGTGGGGCCGACCTGTGAGCGCTCCACCCGGAAGGTCACGGCGTCGGGTCCCGCCGTCCAGGCCAGCGAGACCATGCCGTTGCCGGCCGTGGCCGTCACCGAGCCGGGCGGCTCCGGGTCGGGGAGGATCAACCGGGTCGCCGGATCGCCCAGGAAGGCAAAGGTTCGCAGATCCAGCTGCGCCCCCACCGTGTCCAGCTTCAGGCGCAGGGCGACGTTGAGAGCCCCCAGGAGCCGGTCGCGCTCCTCGCCGAGCAGGCGATCCCAGAGAGCATCGGTCCCGAACCCCAGGATGGACACGAACGTCAGGTGGGACGGCGCCAGCGCTCCGATGACCCCCCGACCGCTGGTGACCAGCAGGTCCTCCGCAAGGGAGTAAGTCAGGTCGGGCTGCGTCTGCCGATCATCGGCATGGAAACCGCCGGTGATGCAATTGATGTTCACCATGAAGGTCGGCGACGCGCCGTTGGTGAGGAGGTCCACATCGTCGGGATCAACGGAACGGTTGCGGAAAATGGTCGCATCCCGCCCCCAGACCTGGAAGCCGCCGTGCCCCAGGTAAAAGGTCACCGCATCGCCGGAGTCGATCCCGTCCCGGATCCACTGGTTCATCTGCGGCGCCAGGTCCGCGGCAAGCGTCCCCGGGTTCCGGTCCAGGAGCGCCTGCATGCTGGCGGTCTGGAACAGGGGGCCGGGGCCCAGAGGATCATTGTGACAGGTGCCCGAGGAAAAACAGGGGCCGTTGGGGTCGCCGAACAGGCCGGGATTCTGGGGACCATCGATGTAGCGGTTAATCGCCTGGCGCTGGGACAATTCGAACCCGCTGTCATCCGCATCGCTGAGGAAGAGACCCCGGCGGGTCCAGGCCGGCCCCGAGGACAACCCCGCGTAAGCGACGATCTTGGCGAAGGTCGATCCCGCCTCCGCCGCATCATGCACCGGCAAGCGGCCCAGGAAGAGATCGGGGAGATCATCGGCCCCCAGGACGGCGGCGAAACGATTGTCCTCGGAAAAATAGCTCAGCACCGGCGAGTTGACCACGCTCCCCATGAAGGTCGGCAACAGGTTATGCCGGTTCGGGTAGCCGAATGCGTTCTTGTAATCGAGGCTGGCATCTCCAACCAGGAGCAGATGCGTGGGTGCCGGGCTCCAGGCGGTGAGCGCCCAGCGCACCAGATCCCGAATCGCTTGGGGATCTTCCAGGCCGTAGGAGAAGGCGTCATAGACATCTTCAAGGTCCACGACCCGGGTCAGGAGACCCTGGGACTGGCGCAAGGCCACCAGGTCGGACAGAGCCGAGCCCGGCGATCGGTCGAGGAGGAACCGGGGACCGACCACCAGCCAGTCGGCGCCGCCGCCTGCCAGATCGTCGGCCGGCGCAAAGAGGCTCACCTGCTGCGGCTGGACCTGGAGACCGGGCCCGCTCGACACGGCGATGCGCCGCTGGGGGCCGGTCACGTCGGCCGGATCGATCTCGAACGTCACGGAGAACGGCCCGGCGCCGCTCACCTGCGCGCCAGCCAGATGGAGAGGAGACGCCACGCCGGCGGCGGCGGGAGTGACGTCGAAGGCTGCCACGTCGGAGGAAGTGAAGCCGGTGACGGTGAGGGTGCTCTGGGCGTTGGGAACCGTGAGCAGCAACCGGTCTCCCGCGGCGGCCAGCAGGCGCGGGTAGGTCAGATCGGCACGATCCGGGACGATCAGATCGCGGGTCACCGGCGTGCCGTTCACCACGCGATCCAGGGGCATCTCCACCGTGACGCTGCTGGTGGCCGAGAGCAGCCCGGCCGAGAAGAGAATGCTCGGACTGTCCACCCCCTGGGTGAAGAGCTGGAAGCCATCCCAGTCCGCCTGGTCCACCTGGGTGCCGTTGACCAGGAGCCGTGTCCGATGGTAGCCGTTCAGGTTTCCTGAGCTGATGAAACCCAGCATGCGCACGGTCAAGGACGCGGTGCCGGCGCTGTCCAGGCCGGGAGTCGGGACCGGCCCCAGCGTCCGCGACAGCACGGATTTGTTGGCGTTGTCGGGGTCGACCTTCAGAAACGGCTCGTCATACCAGCGCTCGGCCAGGTCATCGGGAACCTGGGTCAGGAAGATGTTGTCGGTTTCCAGGCGTACGGTCTCGGTGAAGCTGGAGACAGCCGGAAAGCCCGAGGCCGGCGCGCCGCTCACCGCCGTGGATGTCCGCAGCCTGGTCCCCAGGGCGGCCCCCAGGAGATAGGGACGGGTATCGGTGAAGTCACCTTGCTGCCAGGCATCGGGATCCAGGGGATCCTCGTCCACCTCCTCGCCGAAGAACTCGATGCGGTCGCCCGGCGACACCAGGGAGTCCCCGTCGTCGTCCAGGACACGGATAGGGATCTCCGTGCCGTTGGCAGCCATGAACAGTTGCCCCACCGGCCGTCCCACCAGGTCAGGAGCATTGGCCGCCAGCCAGGCGCCGTCCAGACCATAGAGTCCGTCCTCGCTGATCTCCAGCCGGTAAACGGCGCTTCCCGCCACCGGAGTCACCGGCAAGGCGGGATGCATGCTGGCCGCCGTCTGCGCCCCGGAGCCGGAAGTGGCAGGAGACAGCTCCGCGGAGGCGGTCCCCGATCCGGCCGTGCTGCCGGCGGCGGCCGGACCGGGCGGACGGCCTCCCACCGGGCGCCGCAGGGAGAGGGTCGCGCGGCCGTTGGCCACGGCGCCGGCGTAGATTCTCGAGAACCGGCTCGCGTCGTCGCCTCCCTCCTGGCCCCCCGGCGCGGTGAGCGCCGCCCCGGCGCCGGGACCCCAGGTCACACGGACCTGGAAGTGGCGGGCCACGTCCAGCGTGCCCGGGAGAGCCAGGAGGCGCACCGGGGTCAGCCGGAGGGTCAGCACCGGCAGCTCGCGCAGGCGCCCGCGGCTCGCCTGGATGGCCACGGCGCCGGGATAGGGGAGGCGGATCCCCCGCGCCAGGCGCCCGCGTCGGAAGGTCATCGTCCCCGGACCGGCTGGATCCTCAGGGTCGGCCACCGGCAGCACGCTGGGCGGACTGGCCAGCGAACCGACCACCAGCCGCCGCTGGTCCAGGACCCGGATCTCGATCCGCGCGGGCTGGCCGTCCGCCACCGCCAGGCGGACACGGGCCTGCGGCAGGGCCGGCCGGCCGGTCTCCCACAGGACACCGTACCCAGGCAACTCCAGGCGTACGCCCCCCGGCAGGTCGCGCCGCAGCCGGGGCTCGGGAACCTTCACATCCAGGAGCACCGACCCGGTGGTTTCCTCCACCAGGGTGACGCCGGGGGGAAGCGTCGCAGCCGCCCCCCGGCCGGGGAACGCCGGACAGACCAGGAGGGCGAAGAAGGCGGCGGCCTGTCCGATGGTGACGCGCCTTGAGCCCATGATGTCTGACCCCGACGGGAGTCCCGGGACCGGCGGCACCGCCGGACTCAGGACTCTCTTCTCTGCCCCCCGTCGACGGATGTTTCAGCCCGATCAGCCCTCCGGGCCGCCTCTTTCTTCAACACCGCCGGCCGTTGGCCTGCGGCCGGCGGCCGGCGCGCTCCCGGAACGAGGCCGACTTGGCGCGCGCATTGGCGAGCGCCTGCGGGTACATCTTCAATGGATCGCCCGACTGGGCTTCGGCCACCCCCAGGCAGTAAGAACAGAAGGCGCCGCTCTCGCACTCCGCCAGGAGAGTCCGTGGCACGATGGCAGCGAGCTGCCGCACCTCCTGGAGCACCGGTGACCGCCTCCACAGGGTGCGGAGATCGCTGACGTCCAGGACGTTGCCGGCCTTGCGCCGCCACTGGATACAGGGATAGATGTCACCGTACGGATCGATGGCAATGGCCGTGCGCCCGGTCCCGCAGACGGACTTCACCTTGGTGTGATCCATGGGCAGGACCGAATGCCCTCCCCGCAACTCTTTCCAGTCCTCGGACCAGAACTGTTCGAGAAAAGCGGGCGTCGCCTGCAACCGCAAAGGGTCGGTGTCCCCGTCATCACGCGGTGTGATGACCGGATCAAACGTCACGGAGGCGCCCAGCTCTTGCCCCTGGCGGTAGATATCCCAGACCTGATGCTGGTTGTACCGGGTGATCGGCGTCTTCAGCACCACCTTGACCTGCTGGTCGCGCAGAAGACGCGCCGCCGCCAGCGCCTTGTCCAGGGAGCCGCGGATGCCGGTGAGGCGGTCATGGATCTCGCTGGTCGCGCCATGGATGCTGATCTCCACTTCCAGGGCCCTCACATCAGTTCCCAGATGACGAGCCGCCTCGGCGTCGATATAGCAGCCGTTGGTGTAGAGCCGCAACGCCATCCCTCGGGCCTTCACCTGGCGGGCAATGGTCCAGAAATCGGGATGGACCATCGGCTCCCCTCCAGTGAGAGCGCAGTAAAGAACGCCCAGCTCCCTGAGCTTGCCCAGGGTGTCGACAATCTGGGGCGTGGTCAGCTCCCTGGCGCCGGGGCGGTCCACGTTGTAGCAGAACTCACATTTCAGGTTGCAGCGGAAGGTGATCTCGAAATTGGCCGCCAGCGGATGCCCCTGGTTCCATTCCTTGGCCAGCAGCTTGCGGTAATGATTGACCGGTTCGGCTCCTCGGCCGTTCCCGCGGCCCGAGCCGGCTCGAGACAGGGTCATGCGGTCCCCCCCCCGGCGACCGGCTCCGGCGCCAGCATCCCCTGCCCGTCCAGGGCCTCGAGGAACTCCTCAAGATCCCGGGCGGCTTCTTCTTTCTCGACCTGGAAGGTCTCGACCAGGCGATCACGAATGGACGGCAGGTCATGCTCGCCATCCAGGAGCTCCCAGATGCAAGCCCCGACCTCGTTGAGGACATGATGCGCCGCTTCCCCGCCGGGAACCACGATCAGCGCTTCCCCCTCGACGATCTTGTAGGCGGCGTCCGGATGCCGGCGGGGGCATGAAGACACCCTCATGGTCCGGTCTCTTCTGATCGGGTCACGAGCCTCACGAATCCCCTTCCGGTGGCGCCAGCCGGCACCGGCTGGCATCCAGTCCATCCGTCATGGCTTGCCTCTGGAATATACCGGTACGAGCCTTCGTGGTCAAAGGGTTTTGTCACCTGGGAGAAGGACCGTCCACACCAGGGGACACTTTCTTCCTGGCCGGGGTCGACGCCAGAGAGGCGTGCAGGGAGCGCGCCGCCCCTCTCCCGACCACGGCAGCCAGATCCTCCAGGGAGGCCTCGCCCACCGCCGCCACACTGCCGAACCGCCGCAACAGGGAACGGGCGCGCCGCGGACCGATCCCCGGCACCGCCGTGAGCGCCGTGGCCACCGTGCGGGCACGCCGCCGTTGCCGGTGATAGGCGACCGCGAACCGGTGCGCCTCGTCCCGGATGGCAGTCACCAGGTGGCGGATCGGATCGTCCGGAGCGAGGATCAGCGGCACGGCGCGCGCGGGGAGGTAGAGCGCCTCGTCTTTCTTGGCCAGGGCAATCACCGGGAGTGTTCCGATGCCGAGCTTCTCCAGGGCGGCCTGGGCCGCCGACAGCTGCCCCCGGCCGCCATCGATGAGAACCAGATCCGGCAGCCGTTTCCCCGTCTCCACCAGCCGGCGGTAGCGCCGGCCCACCGCCTCGGCCATGGCGGCGTAGTCATCCCCGGGAACGGCTCCCCGGATGCGCATGCGGCGATAGGATGCGCGCCGGGGCCGGCCTCCCTCCCAGACCACCACGGAGGCCACCGTGTCGGTCCCCTGCACATGAGAAATGTCGAACCCCTCGATGCACGCCGGAGCTTCCTTCAGACCCAGAAGATCGCGCAGCGATGCATGAACAGCCACCCCCAGGGTATGGTCCGCCGCGAAGCGGCCGCTCCAGGCCAGGCGGGCGTTCTCCTCCACCGTGCGGAGAAAACGGTGGTGCACTCCCCGCCGCGGCGCCACGATCCGCACGCGCCGGCCGCGCCGCTCTCCCAGCCATTGCTCCAGGAGGGCAGCCTCCGCTGGCCGGGAAGCGCAGAAGATCCGCCCGGGGACCAGGGGCGATCCCGCGTAGTAGCGGGCCACCACCTCGCCCAGGAACCGGCCCGCGTGATCATCCACCGCCTCGAAGAAAAACTCCCGCCGCGACTGCATGAGGCCGCCGCGCATCTCGAACACCTGGACGGCCGCGCGTCCCCCCTCCTGGTGCATCCCGAAGTAATCCTGGTCTTCCATCCCCACCGAAGCCATGGCCTGGCTCCCGGTCAGAGCCTGCACCGAGGACAGCAGGTCGCGGTAACCGGCCGCCCGTTCGTAATCCTGTTCCGCGGCGGCTTCCCCCATCCGCTTCTTCAGGGATCGAACCAGATCCAGATCCCGTCCTTCCAGGAACAGCCGCACATCCTGGACCGCCTGCCCGTACCTGGGCCCGTCCACCCACTCCATGCAGGGGGCGAGGCAGCGGTGCATCTGGTGGAGAATGCAAGGGCGCGGCCGCGAGCCATCGAACCGCTCATAGCAGGTCGCCACCTGGAAGAAGCGGGCCACCATCTTGAGCGTGCGGCGCGCCACGCTGGCCGGCGTGAAGGGGCCGTAGTACAGGTTGCCATCCAGGCGGGGGCGGCGGACCAGCACCACCCGCGGATAGCGGTCCTTGATGGTCAGCTTGAGGTACGGAAAGCTCTTGTCGTCCCGCAACATGACATTGAAGCGCGGGCGGTTCTTCTTGACCAGGTTGTTCTCGAGAATCAGCGCCTCTACTTCCGTGCCGGTCAGGATCACCTCCAGGCCGGCCGCCTCGGCCACCATGGCCTGGACGCGGGGAGGCTGCCCCGCTGGCGGGCGGAAGTAGGAGAGGACTCGGCGGCGGAGATTCTTGGCCTTGCCCACATAGAGAATGCGGCCTGCCGGGGAGCGGAACAGGTAGCATCCCGGCCGCTCGGGCAAGGACGCCGCCTTCTTCTTGAGGAGCGTGGGTATCCCGGCCCGGGTCATGCGGCTCTTCAGGCGCGGTCCAGCACGCCCAGCCCCCTGAGGAAACGGGCCCGGTCGCGGAGCTCGGCTGCTTTTTCAAACTTCAGGTCGCTGGCCGAAGCCCGCATCGCCGACTCCACCCGCTCGATCTCCGCGGCGAGCTCTTCCATGGACCAGGAAGCTTCCGGCGCCTCCGCCTGCGCCTCGATCCGGAGGTAATCGCTCTCGGCGACCTCCCAGAGCGGATCGTCGGGAGCCTTGATGATGGAGGCCGGCGTGATGCCTTGGGCGCGGTTGTAAGCCTCCTGTTTTTCCCTCCGCCGCCGGGTTTCCCGGATGGCGGCCCCCAGGGAGGCGGTGATCCGGTCCGCGTACATGACGGCCCGGCCCCGGACATTCCGGGCGGCCCGCCCCATGGTCTGGATGAGAGAGCCGGTGGAGCGCAAGAAACCTTCCTTGTCGGCATCCAGGACGGCCACCAGGGCCACCTCCGGGATGTCGAGCCCTTCCCGGAGGAGATTGACTCCCACCAGGACATCAAACTCTCCCCGGCGCAGGTCGCGCATGATCTGCACGCGCTCCAGCGTGACGATATCCGAATGCAGGTACCGCACCCGGATCCCCAGATCCTGGTAATAGCCGGTCAGCTCCTCCGCCATCTTCTTGGTCAGCGTCGTCACCAGGACCCGGTCCCCTGCCGCCACCACCTCGCGGATCTTGGCGAGAAGATCGTCCACCTGCCGGGCGACCGGCTCGACGACGACCTCCGGATCGAGGAGCCCTGTCGGTCGCACCACCTGTTCCACCACCTCGCCTGAAACACGTTCCAGCTCGTAAGGACCGGGGGTGGCCGACACATAGAGGCGTTGCCCCAGGCGGGCTTCCCATTCCTCGAAGGTCAGCGGCCGATTGTCCAGCGCCGAGGGCAAACGGAATCCGTGGCGCACCAGGGTCTCCTTCCTCGACCGGTCGCCCCGGTACATACCGCGCACCTGGGGCACCGTCACATGGCTCTCGTCGATGAAGGCCAGGGTATCGGCAGGAAGGTAATCCAGCAGGGTGGGCGGTGCTTCTCCCGGGCGCCGGCCGGTCAAGTGCCGGGAATAGTTTTCAATGCCCTGGCAATAACCGATCTCCAGGATCATCTCCAGATCGAAACGGGTGCGCTGGTTCAAGCGCTGAGCCTCCACCAGCTTGCCGGCCTTCTCGAAGGCTGCCACCCTCTCCGCCAGCTCTTCCTTGATCGCTTCCACCGCGCGGAGGATCTGGGCGCGTGGAGTGACGTAATGGGAACGGGGATAGATGGCGATCCGCTCCACCGTTCCCAGAACCTGTCCCCGCAGAGGATCGATCCAGGCGAGGGATTCGATCGCGTCGTCGAACAGGGTCATGCGCAGCGCGCGGCTCTCCTCGGATCCCGGCCAGATCTCCAGGGTATCCCCGCGGACGCGGAAGGTCCCTCTCTCCAGGTCGAAGGAGCGCCGCTCATACTGGATTTCCACCAGCTTGCGCAGAACACGATCCCGCTCCAGGGACTGCCCCGCTTCCAGGAGCAGGAGCATTCCGTGGTAGGCCTCCGGCGAACCCAGCCCATAGATGCACGAGACCGAGGCCACGATCACGACGTCTCGCCGCTCGAACAGGGTGGAGGTCGCCGCATGCCGCAGGCGATCGATCTCATCATTGATGGTGGCTTCCTTCTCGACATAAGTGTCCGTGTTGGGGACATAGGCCTCGGGCTGGTAATAGTCATAGTAAGAAACGAAGTAGTGCACCGCGTTGCCGGGGAAAAAACGCCGGAACTCCTGGTAGAGCTGCGCGGCCAGCGTCTTGTTATGAACCATCACCAGCGCCGGCCGCTGCAAGGCTTCGATGACCCGGGCCATGGTGAAGGTCTTGCCTGATCCGGTGACGCCCAGCAAGACCTGCTCGGGGGCTCCGGCCTGGAACCGGTCGACCAGGAGCTGAATGGCCGCGGGCTGATCGCCTTGGGGTTGGTAGGGTGAGACGAGGGAAAAGCCGCCCACCCGGAAATTTTACCACAAGCGGTCACCGACCCTCCCCGAGGATCCGGGAGCCCTCCGCCGTCCCGGCGGCCAGCAGCGGCTAGAATGACCTGCGTGACCAACCAGGACCGAACCCGCACCGGAAAGGCCGGCGGGCCGCAGCCCCGCCGGCCTCCGGGAGCCGCCCTTCCGCTCCTGCCACGCCGCCGCCGCAGCGGCTTGCGGCGCTGGATTCTTCTCACCCTGGGGTGCTGGACGGCGGCGACGGCGCTGGGGATCGGCGCGGCCTCCCTGGTGCGGCGCGATCTCCCGGAAGTGCTTTCCCTGGAAGATTACGAGCCGCCGGTGCTCACCCGGATCTATGCGCGGGACGGAACGCTGGTGCGTGAGCTGGGCAACCAGAAACGGCTGATGGTTCACCTGAGCGATCTCCCCATGGCCTTCCGCCAGGCGGTGATCGCCAGTGAGGACGCCGATTTCTACCGGCACCCGGGAGTGGATCTTTCCGCGATTCTCCGCGCCGCCTGGAATGACATCCTGGCCCGCCGGAAGGCCCAGGGTGCCTCCACCATCACCCAGCAACTGGCCCGCGACCTCTTCCTGAGCAAGGAAAAAACCTGGACCCGGAAACTTCAGGAATGGCTCTTCGCGCTGCAGATCGAAAAGTCCTACACCAAGGATGAGATCCTGGAGATGTATTGCAACCAGATCTATTTCGGGCATGGCTTCTACGGCATCGAGGCGGCCAGTCGCTTCTACTTCGGCAAGCCGGCCTCCGCCTTGACCCTGGATCAGTCGGCGCTGCTGGCGGGGCTGGTCCAGCGGCCCGAGACCTATTCACCGGTCCGGAATCCCGAGCTGTCCCGGCAACGGCGCGACCACGTGCTCCGGCGGATGGTGAGGGAAGGCGACTTGACGGCCGCCCAGGCAGAGGCCGCCGCCGCCCGGCCCGTCGCCGTGCGGCCGCGCGCCGGCCCACGTCAGCAGGTGGGGCTCTACTTCCTGGAGGAGATCCGGAGGAAGCTGGTTTCCCTCTTCGGTGAAAACACGATCTACAAGCAGGGGTTGGAGGTCCGCACGACGCTCGATGTCCGCCTGCAGGCGCTGGCGGAAAAGGCTCTGCGGCAACATCTGCGCCGGATCGGCCGCGGCCGGGGATTTCGCCCCATCACCGAGAACGTGATAGAGGACAAGGGACTCGACCCGGAACAGTGGGTGGACCCGGACGGAACCATTCCGCGGGAGAGGGGCGAGACGGCTCGCGGCGTGGTCCTCTCCGTTGCCGCGGATCGGGCGGTGGTCCGGCTGGGGAGCCTGTCGGCGGTCCTCGACCGCGAGAGCGTCGCCTGGACCGGCGAGTCGGATCTGCGCCGGCTCATGAAGCGCGGCGACGTGACTCTGTTCCGCCTGGAGAAACCGGCAGACGGCCGTGAGCCCGCCCGCTTTTCGCTGGACCAGGAACCTGCCGTGGAGGGAGCGGTCATCCTCCTGGATCCGGGATCCGGCGAGATCCTGGCTCTGGTGGGCGGGTACGATTTCCACCGCAGCCAGTTTGACCGGGCGGTCCAGGCGCGCCGGCAGGTCGGCTCCGCCTTCAAGCCGTTCCTCTATGCGGCCGCCATCGAGAAGCGGTTCACTCCCGCCGACCTGGTCTTTGACGGGCCCACCGTCTTCGTGGATCCCACCAACGGAAGGCTCTATCAGCCTGAGAATTACGAACGGGATTACCTGGGACTCATCACCCTGCGCACGGCCCTGGAGCATTCCCGCAACATCGCGGCGGTGAAGCTGATCAACGCCGTCGGCTACGCCCCGGTCTTCGATGTGGCGCACAGACTGGGCATCCGCGCTCCTCTCAAACCTTACCCTTCGCTGGCTCTCGGGGCCACGGAGATCAGTCTTCTGGAGATGACCGCAGCCTACGGGGCGTTTGCCAACGGGGGCCTCCTCCTGAAACCGCATTTCCTTCGCCAGGTCATGGATGCGGACCGCCGCCAGCGGTTTCGCACGGCCCCGGAGGCGAGTGAAGCGCTGGATCCGGCGGTCGCCGCCATTCTGACGCAGATGCTCCAGGGAGTGGTGAGACGCGGGACGGCCGCGTCCATCTCGGATTTTCCGCGTCCCGTCGCCGGGAAGACAGGCACCACCGACGGACACAGCGATGCCTGGTTCATCGGCTTCACCCCGCATCTTGTCTGCGGCGTCTGGGTCGGGCTCGATCAGACCGAGACCATCGGCTCCGGCCAGAGCGGGGCGCGGGCCGCCTTGCCCATCTGGAACCAGATCATGCGCGAGGCGGTGGCCGACAGGCCGCCGGCCGAGTTCCCCCGGCCGCCGGGCGTCACCCGGGTTCCCATCGATCCGGCCACCGGCCGGCGCGCCGCGGCCGACACCCACTGCGGACAGATCTTGCTGGAGACCTTTCTCCAGGGAACAGAGCCCACGGCCCGCTGCGGCCCCATTCATCATTTCCGCAAGTCGTTGCCCTACTTCCTCCAGCGACTCCCCGTGGGAGATGACCTGCGGCTCCACCTGACCCAGCAGCAGCTGGACGATCTGCTGGAACGTGAAGGCGCTTTCGTGAGCCGCCTGCCGCTTTCCGGCAGCCTCTCGGTGGTTTACGGGAGCCGCGCCCTGACGGTGGGGCTCGCCACCCAGGACGCTCCTTCCTGGACGTTCGCCGTCCCGGGACCCCCCACCGGCGCCGTGGAACTGGATGTTCCTTCGGGGCCTCTCCTCGAGACCGGCCCGCCCGTCGCCCTCGACAGGCTCCCCGAGCCGGACGAGGACATGATCCCCCTGGCGGAACGACGCGGGCGGGATGGCCGCGTTCCCGACGTGGTGGTTCTGAAGCGGGTGCGCTGAGCCCCCGGCCGGTGGAGGCCGGCGCCCACCTTCCGGCGGGAGATCAAGCCGGAGCGCGCCCCGGGAAGCGGCGATCCCGGGCGAGATGGGCGAAGGGAGAGAGTTCGGCCAGGAGCTTCGCCAGACCTGGTTCCAGGGCGCACAGCCACGCCAGGTCGGCCAGCGCCTCCGTATCCCGTCCCAGGCTGGCCAGGGCCAGGGCCCGGTTCAAGCGGTAGGAGCGGTCTTCAGGGGCCAGGTCCACGGCTCTCGAATAGGCCGAGACGGCGGCGGACAGGTCGCCATTCTCTTCGTGCCAGCCGGCCAGGTTATTCCACGCCGCGTGACACCGGGGATCCACCTCCAGGGCTTCTTGAAAACAGGCTCGGGCCTTTTCCAGACGGCCCCGCTCGGCGCACGCCTGGCCCAGATTGCACCAGGCCGCCGCATCATCCGGAGCCTGGGCCACCGCCTCTTGCAGATGGCGGGCCGCCTCCCGGAACCGTCCCGATTCCAGGAGTACGGCGCCCAGGTTATAGCGCAAGCCAGGACGCTGCGGGTCGAGGGAGACCGCTCTCAGATAGGCCGCCACGGCCGCCTTCCCATCTCCCGCCGCGCGGTGGGCGTACCCCAGGCGGGCCCAGGTCTCGGCGTCTTCTCCTTCCAGGAGAGCGTGGCGGAGGCTGGAAACCGCGCCGACCGGATCGCCGCTCTCCATGAGCCGCTCGGCCGCGTCCAGCCAGGCGGTGCGCCGGTCGACTTCCGTCCGGCCTGCCCGCCGCCAGCACAGGATGGCCTCTTCCATGTTCCCGCACTCTTCGTGGAGCCGCGCCAGCCCCCGCCATGCCTCCCGGCACTCCGGGAGAATCGCCACGGCCCGCCGCAGGCACCGGCGCGCCGTCCGTGGCCGGCCCAGTCCAGCGAGCGCCCGAGCCAGGTTGAGCCAGGGCTCCTCGAGCTTCCGGTTGGCTTTCAGAGCCCGCCGGAAGCAGTTCATGGCCACGGCGGTGGCCCCGTTCATCTCGTAGAGAACTCCCAGATTGTTCCAGGCGGGCCCATCGTGGGGATCGCTCTGCACTCGATGCTTCAGGAGCTGGGTTGCCCGCACCTGCTCGGCCCGGGCCATGTGATGGATGGCCCCGGGCGCCTGCCTTCCGGCCGCCAGCGATCCCTTCCCCCGGGGCCCGGGGTCCAGGGCCAGTCGATGCGGCGCCTCCAGGGAACCCGGTGAATTTCTTCTCATGTCCGGGTCTCCGCCAGGGCCGTCCGGTAGAGGTTGGAGCACAGGTGGTGCTTGCGCATGAGGCGTTGCAGGGCAGAGCGATTCATTCCCGAGTGCTGTGCCGAGCTGGTCACATGCCCGGCGTGGGCCGCCAGCAAGTCATGAAGGTACTGGCGCTCGAACTGCCTGACCACGCGTTGCTTGGCTTCGCGGAATGAAAGGCCCGGAGGCGCCGGGCCGGGATGCGGCGGCGCGTGGCGGGTGAAGGCGGCCGGCAGGTCCTCCAGGCCGAGGAAGGGCGTCCGGGACAGCATGGCCATCCGTTCGACCGTGTCGCGCAACTCCCGGATATTCCCGGGCCAGGCATGACGGCAGAGTCGATCCATCGCCCCGGGAAGCACGGCGCAGGGAGCGCCTGGAATCTTCCGGGTGAGCTCCTTCAAGAAACTCTGGACCAGCGCAGGGATCTCCTCCGGGCGCTCGCGGAGGGGCGGCACCGGGAGGAGAAGCCAGTGGAAGCGCCTGGAGAGATCCATGCCGAACCGGCCGGCCGCCGGTTCCCGGCGGGGATCCATCCGGGTCGATGCCACCAGGCGAACACGGGCCGGCCGGCCGGCCGGGTCCGGGGATTCCGGGCGCGGGAGGTCCTCGAGAAAACTCAGAAGCCTCTCCTGGAGCCGTTCCGGGACATGCTCGAACTGAGCCAGGAAGAGCGTCCCACCATGGGCCGCCTGCAGGAGTCCACCGCCCGCCCCTCGGGACGGGATCGCAGCGCGTTCTCCCCTTCCAAAGAGCGAACTCTCCAGCAGGCTCACGGAAAACGCGGCGCAGTCCACGTTCACGAAAGGGTGGCCTCGCCGCCTGGACAGCGCGTGAACGGTCCTCGCGACCTGCCTCTTCCCGGTGCCGGCCTCCCCGACAATGAGCACATGTGCCTCGGCGGCGGCCACCCGATGGAGAAGATCCGGAATCATCCCGGCCACCCGGCTCGGCGTCGTCATCTCAGCGCCTCTCTCCGCGGCCGGGCGCCGGCGACTGCTCTTCGAGATTTTCCAGACGGGACGATACATCGCGGTACTGGGCGTTCAAGGAGAACACCTCCATGAAGCACTCCCGGGCCTTCCGGGTGTCGCCGGATTCGGCATACAGGGTCCCTTGGTCGTAGAGCAAGCCCACCCGCTCCTCCTGATCGCCCTGGCTCGCCGATGCGGAATCGAGACCCCGTCTGTACCAGGTCTCGGCAATCCGCGGCATTCCCTTTTCACGAAAGCAAAGGCCCAGCATGCTGCAGCAGGCCAGGAAGTTCTCCGGGTCCCGGGACGCTTGCTGAAACTCGCCGATGGCCTCATTCAGGAGTCCCATCTCCTTGAAGGCGATCCCGAGCTGGTAGTGGGTCTGGTGGTCATCCGTGGCAACCAGGTCCTGGAGGGCCTCCCGGATGCCTGTCGCCGGATCGGCCGGCTCCGGCTGGTCGGCAATCACCGGCCGCTGGCGTTCTTTCTCCTCTTCCCGGGCCAGTTCGCTTTCAATGGCACTGGCCAGATCGAAAAACGCGCCCTCCTGGCCGGTTTCTGCTTCCTGGGTCATCTCCACACCGGGGCCGGGAGAAGACGGGCTTTGCCCCGTAGCGGCGGGAGGAACCGCTGCCGCTTCTTCCGGCGCCGGCGCCGGGCCGTCTTCCTCCAGCTCGATGATCTCTTCATCGGGCAGGGCATCCACCACCGTCGCCACGGAAACAGCCTGGTCACCGGCGACCGGAACGGCGGCCGCGACCGGAGAAGGGGGCGGGTCAGACGGCGGAGAAGGCGCCGCCACGTGCCCGGCAACCGGGGAGGCCGCCGCGCGATACACGGGCAGGAAGGACCCCGACTGGAGGGCGCGCTCCATGGCGCGCAGCGAGGCGTTCTCCGGCTCGAGCTGCCTGGCGTCCCGGATGGCCTGCTGGGCCTCATCCAGTTCCCCGGTTTGGCGGCATGCTTCGGCCAGCATCACGCAGTGGCGCACGACTCCGTTCCGGTCGTCCACTTCCTTGTAGATTTCGATCAGGCGGCGATGGGCAATGAGGGTGCGCGGATAGCGCTGGATCACCTGCTGGAGATGCGCAGCCGCGCGGGGCAGCAATCCGTACTTCACGAACACATCGGCTTCCGTCAGATGCTCGGCCACGAAATCTTCATCCACAAGAGAGCCGTCCTCGCCCTCCAGCGTCATGAGCTCGTCCACCGTTTTTCCGCCGGCGGCCTCCTGGGTGGCGGGCGCGGCGGCCGTTGATGCCGGTGCGGCGGCCACACTCAGGGCCTGGAGACGCTCGCGGATCTCGGGATCGTCCGGCCGCTCGCGCTGGAGTCGAAGCAGGATCGAGGGAAGTGCGGCCTCCGCCTTGCTGCCGCCCAGCCTCTGAACCAAGATCTCGAGACAGTCCTTCATGTCGGGCGCATCCGGCACGTCGGGGGCGCAGAGACCCGCAAGAAGACCGAGGGCCAGATCCGACTCCGGGTCCATCTCCAGGCAATCCCGCACCAGGTCACGCGCGGCGCTGTGCTGGCCACTTTCGCGCAGGACTCCCACCACCTGCTCGAGACAGGGTGCCGCCTTCTCCAGGCCCCCTTCGCTGAGATCCAGGCGCAACCGGGATACCTGGAAGTTCACATCCCCGGCGGCAAAGGCGCTTCCCCTGGCGGCATCCAGGGCTTCTCGGGCCCGGGCCAGGTCGCCCTTCTTGAGCAGCGCCTCTCCCAGAAGCGCGAGGAGATGGGGCGTCCCGGGATCCGCCTGCAGCCGGCGTTCCAGCTCGGCCACCGCCTCGTCGACCCGATCGGAGGCCATGAGCAATCGCACCAGATGCGCGATGGGCACCGGATCGAGCGGCGCCACCTCCATGGCGCTCCGGCAGCAGGTGAGCGCGGTGTCGATCTGGCCTTCTCCCTCCAGCCCCTCCGCGGCCCGCAGGAAGGTCGACACGCTCCGCTCGATCTCTCCCGCGTCACGTAGCCGCTCCGCCAGCCGGCTCTGGCCCCGCCAGTCGTCCGGGCAGAGCTCCAGGGCGCGGGACTCCAGCTCCAGGGCATGCTCGGAATCCCCGGCCCGGGAACAGATCCCGGCCGCGTCCCGGAGGTTCTGCTGCGCATCCCGGAGCAATCCCTGGTCGACGTAGAGGAGGGCCAGTTGCTCCCGCGTCTCCACACTGGTGGCGTCGAGCTTGGCCACCTTCTTGTACATGGCGATGGCTTTCTGAGCAAAGCCTCGATCGCGGTACTGTTCGGCGATCTTGGTGAAGCAGGAGAGGGCGCGCTGGATTTCACCATTGCGCCGGTAGAGGTCGCCTAGAAGGTTCAGCGTGCGCACCTCGCTGGGACCATCCTCGAGCAGCTTGAGGTACTGGCTGATAGCCTCCTTGAGTCGCCCCTGGCGCGTGAATTTCTCCGCCAGGCTGGTCACACTGGCTCGGTCGATCGCCATCCTGGCAGTCTGTCTCCCCGAACGGAAGTGGAGAATGCAGCCTTCAAGAGCACCAGGAAGCGTCAGAAAGGGGGGTCAGCCCCGACGCTTCTCGGCGATCCTTGCGGCCTTGCCTCGCCGCTCCCGGAGATAATAGAGCTTGGCGCGTCGGACCCTGCCCCGACGGACCACCTCGATCCGGTCAATGGCGGGTGACTGGAGCGGGAAAACTCTCTCGACTCCCACCCCGTCCGAGACCTTCCGCACGGTCACGGAAGCACGTGTCAGCCCGTGCTTGCGGGCAATGACCACTCCCCTGAAGACCTGGACGCGCTCCTTCTCACCTTCCCTGACCCGTACATGGACGTTCAAAGTGTCGCCCGGCCTGAACTCCGGATGGTCCTTCTCGACGGCTTCATGCTCGATCGTTTCCAGTCGATTCATTCTCTGATCCTTCCCTGCGTCAATTTAATTCCATTTCCAGCACTTTCCAGTCGGTTGCCACTTTTTTGCAACAGGTCCGGACGCCGCTGGCTGGTCAGCTCTAAGCTCTTGTTTCTCCGCCATTTGGCTATTCTTTCATGGTGCCCGCTGAGCAACACCTCCGGCACCGGAAGCCCCCGGAAGGTGGCAGGCCGGGTCCAGGAGGGCCAATCGAGCCCGCCCGCCGCGAAGGAATCCTGCTCCACCGCCGCGGGATGACCGAGTGCGCCGGGCAGGAGCCTTGCCACACCCTCGATGACGGCCAGGGCAGGCACTTCTCCCCCGGACAGGACATAATCACCGAGACTCAGCTCTTCATCCACCAGGTGCTCGCGAACCCGTTCGTCCACTCCCTCATACCGCCCGCAGACCAGGAGAAGGCGCGGTTGTCGGGCCAGGGCGCAGAGGTAAGCCTGATCGCAACGGCGGCCGCGCGGCGAAAGGAGAATGCGCCGGCCCCGCGCCGTGTCATCCGCGGCCTCGATGGCCTCCACCGCCGCGAACAGAGGAGACGGCATGAGGACCATCCCGCCGCCGCCGCCGAACGGCGCGTCATCAACCTGTCGATGCGGGCCGATACCCCACAGGCGCAGGTCATGGACTCGCACCTCCAGGACCCCGGCTTCCTGAGCCCGGTGGACGATTCCGAACGGCAAGAGAGCCTCAACCATCCGGGGAAAGATGGTGATCACATCGATCCTCATTCCTTCCCTCCGGCGATTTCCGCTTCACCCACCAGCAAACCCTCCGGAGCATCAACCAGGATCCGGCCCGCACTGATATCGATCGAGCGCACGATGGCCGAGGTCATGGGAACCAGGGCGCGGCTGCCATCCGGGCGCTCCACCACCAGTTGATCCTGCCCCGGCCCCTCTTCGGCGTCCACGACCCGGCCGTACTCTCTTCCCGTCGGGCTCATGACCCGGGCTCCCAGCAGACGGTAGACATAAAACGTGCCCTCTCCCAGCTCAGGCAACTCTGATTCCAGGACATAGATCCGTGAGCCCACCAGTTTCTCAGCGTCGCCGATGGCGGCCACTCCCTCGAAATGCAGGATGAGCCGCCCCCGGTGCACCCAGTTGCGAACCAGCTTCCTTCTGACCGGCTCTCCCCCTGGAAACTCCACCAGGACAGACGCCAGGTCGGTCAACCGCTCGGGGTGCCGGGACGGGCACCGCACCGCGACCTCGCCCCGGTTGCCGCGGGTCGCAACCACCGTGCCGACCTGGATGAGCTCTTCCACTGGGGGTTGTCCCTGGCCCGGGAAGGCTAGTCCGGAGCCGACCCGTGCTGCTGTCGAGCCGTCTCAATCAGGCGGGCCACGGTCTCCGATGCATGCGCTCCCTTCCGGATCCATTCCTCGGCGGACGGCACATCGATGACCACCCGTGCCGGGTCGCAGCCGGGATCGTAGGTCCCCAGGATCGCATTGAAAGGCCCACGCGGAGTGAACCGTGAATCCGAAACCACGACCCGGTAGAACGGCTTCTTCCGGGTTCCCATTCTTCTCAACCGAATCTTGAGCATCTGCCCTTCTCCCACTCCTTCTAGAACCGGCCGGACCGGCCGCCGGTTCTCATTTCATCAGAATCCCAGCTTCCGCAAGGCGCGTCGGTCCATCCGTCCCGCTCCCTGCTTGAGGAACCGCTGAATGGCGGCGAACTGTTTGAGGAGACGGTTCACCTCCTGGACGGTCGTTCCCGAGCCCCGCGCGATCCGCCGCCGGCGGCTCCCGTTGAGCACGGTGTGATCCTTCCGCTCCCCGGGCGTCATGGAGTTGATGATCGCCTCGGTCCGGGTCAGCTCACGCCCCTCCAGGGGTGGAAGAGGCAGATGGGAGGATCCCGGCAGCATTTTCACCAGCTGGTCGAGCGGCCCCATTCTGCGAATCTTTCGCAGTTGATCCCGGAAATCCTCGAGGCTGAACTGAGCCTTCCGCATTTTCTTGGCCAGGCGCTCCTGCTCGCCGGCCTCGGTGACTTCTTCCGCCTTCTCGATGAGAGTCAGCACGTCTCCCATGCCGAGGATCCGGGAAGCGACCCGCTGGGGATGAAACGGCTCCAGATCTGCGACCTTCTCCCCAACTCCCACGAAACGAATCGGCACTCCCGTGACCGCGCGGATGGAAAGAGCGCTCCCGCCACGCGCATCGCCATCCATTTTGCTCAGGATCACGCCGGTCAGGCCGATCTCCTGGTGAAAACGGCCCGCACTGGCGACCGCATCCTGGCCGGTCATGGCATCCGCCACATAGAGCACCTCGTGGGGAGCCGTCCTCTCCCGGATGTTCTTCAGCTCGGCCATGAGCCGGTCGTCCACGTGCAAGCGGCCCGCGGTGTCCACGATCGCCACATCATGGCCGCGGTCCCCGGCCAGGCTCACCCCATCCCGCGCCGCCGCCGCCGGCTGGGCGCCGGGAGGAGTCTGAAACACGGCCACCCCCGCCTTCTCGCCCATGCGCTGGAGCTGTTCCACCGCCGCGGGCCGGGACAGGTCGGCCGGAACCAGGAGGGGACGGAACCCTTGCTTCGAAAGACTGAGCCCGAGCTTGGCCACCGTGGTGGTCTTTCCGCATCCTTGGAGCCCCACCATCAGAACCACGGTCGGCGGCCGCGGCGCACGGCGGAGGGGCAGGTGCTCCCCGCCCAGCAACTCCGTCATCCCGTCATGAACCATCTTGACCAGCTGTTGCGCCGGCGTCAGGGAATTCAGGACTTCCTGCCCCAGAGCCTTCTTCTCGATTTGCCTGAGAAAATCCCGCGCCACACGGAAATGAACATCCGCCTCGAGAAGCGCCTGCCGGATCTCGCGCAGCCCCGTTTTCATGTTGGCTTCCGACAGACGGCCCTGGCCGCGGAGGTTCCGGAAGATTCCGTGCAGGCGGTCAGCCAGGCTTTCGAACACTGCCATCTCCTCCCACGGTCTCAGCCTCACCGTGGCATAAACGGTTTATTATTCAGAGGTTTGAGCTTGCTGTCAAGGCGTGCCCGCCAGCGCGGGCCGCATTCAGACGGAGTCCAGAAGGTGCCCCATTTTCTCCTTCTTGGTCCGCAGGTATTTCTCGGAGTGCGTGTCGGGAGCAATCTCGATGGGGACCCGTTCCACGATCTCGAGCCCATAACCGCGCAAAGCGATGAACTTCACCGGATTGTTGCTGAGAACCCGCAGCCGCCGCGCTCCCAGATCACGGAGAATCTGGGCGCCGATCCCGTAGTCCCTCTGGTCGGCGCGGAACCCCAGCCGCTCGTTGGCAACCACCGTATCCGCTCCCCCCTCCTGGATTTCGTAAGCCTTGAGCTTGTTGGTGAGTCCGATGCCACGGCCCTCCTGCCGCAAGTAGATCACGGCCCCCTTCCCCTCGGCAGCGATGAGAGCCATGGCCTTCTCGAGCTGCTGGCCACAGTCGCAGCGCAGGGACCCGAACACGTCCCCGGTCAGGCATTCGGAATGGACCCGGACCAGGACCGGGTCTTCCGGTCGGATCTCCCCTTTCACCAGGGCCAGATGGGTCTTTTTCTCCAGATGCGACTGGTAGGCAATCAAGCGGAATTCACCGAACCGGGTCGGCAGGCGTGGCTGGGCCACCCGCTGCACGAGACGCTCATGCTGCATCCGGTAGCGGATGAGATCGGCCACCAGGATCATTTTCAGGCCATGCTCTTGCGCGAACTTCTCCAGGTCGGGGACGCGCGCCATGGTGCCATCCTCGTTCATGATTTCGCAGATCACACCAGCCGGAGTGAGGCCGGCCAGGCGCGCCAGGTCCACGCTGGCCTCGGTTTGTCCGGCACGCCGGAGCACGCCTCCCGGCTGGGCGCGCAGCGGAAAAACATGCCCGGGCCGGGCCAAGTCCTCGGGACGGGTGCGAGAATCTACCGCCGTGAGAATGGTGGCGGCGCGATCGGCAGCGGAAATCCCGGTGGACACCTTGCGTTTGCCCTCGATGGAGATGCAAAACGCCGTCCGGAATGCCGCCGTGTTCTTGTGCACCATCAACGGAATCTCCAGCCGGTCCAGCCGCTCGGCCGTCATGGGCAGGCAGATCAAGCCGCGCCCGTAGCGCGCCATGAAATTGATCGCCTCGGGAGTGACCTTTTCCGCCGCCAGAGTCAGGTCGCCCTCATTTTCGCGATCTTCGTCGTCCACGACGATGATCATGTGCCCGGCCTCGATCTCCCTGACAGCCTCTTCAATGGTGGCAAAGCTCATCGGGTCAGATGGTCCCCGTGGCAGCCAGCCACGCGGCCGGCTCCCCTGTCTCGCTCCGGATATCCTTGCGGTTCTCCAGCTGTCGGGCCAGGTACTTGCTCAGAATATCCGCTTCGAGGTTCACCTCGCTGCCCGCCCGTTTTTCATCCAGGGTGGTGGCCTCCAGGGTGGCAGGGATGAGGGTCACCTGGAAACCGGCCTCGAGGACACCGGTGATGGTGAGAGACACCCCGTCCACGGCAATGGAGCCCCGATCGACCAGATGGGGCCGGAGGACGGCCGGCGCCACGATGGTGAGCACCCGGCTGTTTCCTTCTTGCCGCATACGTCGCACCTGGCCGACACCGTCCACGTGACCTTGAACGAAATGCCCCCCCATCCTCGTGGTGGGGGTCAAGGCACGTTCCAGGTTGACCCGTCCGCCCGGGCCCAGGCGGCTCAGGGTCGTCCGGCGCAGGGTTTCGGGAGAAGCGGTACAGGAGAAGGAGATGCCGTCACACTGTTCCACCGTCAGGCAAACACCGCCGACCGCGACGCTCTCCCCGGCGCGAAGATCTCGAGCAGCCAGCCGGGTGCGAATGGCCAGGTGAGCTCCCGCGGCGCTCCGTTGAAGCCTCAGGACACGGCCAATATCGGTGATGATCCCGGTGAACATCGTTCCTCGTCGGCCAGGGGGTTCACGGCAGGGCCGGGGTTCCCTGGATCAGCAACTCGTCCCCCATCTTAGAGACCACCAGATCGTGGATCCGGATAGCCTGTTGTGGACCGGTCACTCCCGGGCCACCCAGGACCGGGACCGCGCCACCTCCCAGCAAACAGGGCGCCACGAACCAGGCGATCCGGTCGGCGTATCCTCTGCGGAGAAAGGACCACGCGACCTCGCCGCCTCCCTCTACCAGAATGGATCCGACCCCCTGGCTTCCCAGGTCATCCAGTAACATCCCCAGATCGAGCCGGCCCCTCCGTCGCGGCAGAGTCCGCACGTCAGCCCCCGCTTCCTCCAGGAGACGTCTCATGCGAGCATTCCGGTATGCCCCATAGACTAGCACAGGGCCACCACGCGGAACCTTGAACAGGCGGGCGCGCGGAGACAGCCGGTAGTGGCTATCCATGACGATGCGCAGCGGCTGGCCGGAGAGGCTCCGTTTCCCGGGTCGCGCCGTGAGCAGCGGATCATCGCGCCGGGCCGTGGTCACTCCCACCAGGACGGCATCCACCGAAGCCCGAAGCCGGTGGGCCCGGCGCCGCGCCCGGGCCGAGGTGATCCAGCGGCTCTGGCCGGACGATCCCGCGATCCGGCCGTCCAGGCTCATGCCAGCCTTGAGGATCACGTACGGCCTCCCGGTCTCGAGGGAGCGGAGGAAGGTCCGGTTGAGAAGCTCCGCTTCCCGCGCCAGGACACCGGTGGACACATGGATCCCCCCTTGCCGCAAGCTCCGGAATCCCCGCCCCCGAACCCGGGGATGCGGGTCCAGCATGGCGCCCACCACCCGTCGGATCCCCGCGGCACGGATGGCTTCCGTGCATGGGGGAGTCTTCCCCGAGTGTGCGCACGGCTCCAGGTTCGTGTACAAGGTCGCTCGCCGGCTGCGGCGTCCCGCCGCCTCCAGAGCCGCAGCCTCGGCGTGCGCCGCTCCGTAGATCCGGTGGTACCCCTCCCCGACGCAGCGGCCGTTCCGCACCACCACGGCCCCGACCATGGGGTTGGGAGACACCGCCCCTTCCCCCTGTCGCGCCAGAGTCAGGGCACGCCGCATCCAGATGGCGTCGGTTCGCTCACTCATCGGCAGACGCGACGACCGCGGATCCATCCAACGCCAGGAGCCCGTCCACGAATTCCTGCGCGGAGAAATCGAGGAGGTCCTCGACCCCTTCGCCCACTGCCACGTAGCGAATGGGCAACTCCAGCTCCCGGCTGATGGCAACCGCCACTCCGCCGCGCGCCGTGCCGTCCAGCTTGGTGATCACGAGGCCCGTCAGCGGCAGCGCTGCCGAGAAGGAGCGTCCCTGGGCCAGGCCCGTTTGCCCGGTGCCGGCATCCAGCACCAGGAGAACCTCGTGGGGAGCTCCGGGGACTTCCCGGCCAGCCACCCGGCCTATCTTCTCGAGTTCTCGCATCAAGGGATCCCGGGTATGAAGCCGCCCGGCCGTATCCACCAGAACCAGGTCGGCTCTCCGCGCCACAGCGGCGCGCAGGGCATCCACCACCACGGCAGCCGGATCGGCCCCTTCCTTCTGGCGCACGACCTCGGTGCCGCTTCGCTGGCCCCAGAGGACGAGCTGACGGACGGCCGCCGGACGGTAGGTGTCCGCCGCCGCGAGAATCACTTTTTCCCCCGCCCGTCGTGCCCGCGCCGCCAGCTTGCCCGCCGTGGTGGTCTTGCCGCTGCCGTTGACTCCGGCCAGGAGAACCACATGCGGACAGCCGCGGACCGGCGCCTCCTGGGCTGGAAAGGAAGCCAGGAGCTCCGCGTGCAGGAGGGACATGAGCCCCCCGCCTGGCTCTCCGGATTCCCGGCGACCTTTGCGCCGCAGCCGGTCCAGGATGGCCGTGGTCACCGGAACGCCACAGTCGGCGCCCAGGAGCGTCTCCTCGATCGCCTCGAGCGTTGCCTCGTCGGCGGTGTCCCCGCTCCCTGCCAGCTCCCGCAACCGCGCCACCATGCCGCGCCGCGTCCGGGAAAGGCCCCTCAGGAGCCGCCCGAAACGACCCGTGTGGCGTCCTTCCGTCACGGCAGGCTCAGGACGCCGGATGTCCCGAGTTGATGATGAACTTGACCTCGCGCGCCTCCTTGCTGTTGGGATCGATGCGAACCACCTCTTCAAAGGCACGCCGCGCCTCATCCATCTGGCCCAGCGTCTGCAGCGCAAGCCCCATCTTGTAGTAGGCCTTCAGGTACTCCGGTTGCACGGCCACCGCCTTCCGGTACTGTTCCACGGCCTCCCGGTAGTCGCCCTGGGCGTAAAACAGATTGCCCACGTTATAGAGAGCCTTCTCGCGGTGCTTGTACCCGGGGTCACGCAGAACGGACTGGAATTCGCTCATGGCTTCATCGCGCCGGCCCAGCTCGCCCAGCGCCACCCCGATGTTGTTGTGGACATCGGTCAAGTAGGGGTTGATGACCAGCACCTTCCTGAAGTTCGCCAGCGCCTGGTCCAGATCGCCCGCGCTGAGGTAAATGAGCCCGCGCATGTTGTAGTAGGCGTACTGGTCCGGGTCCAGCGCGATCGCCTTGTTGATCGATTCCAGGGCTTCCTGGTAATGCCCTTGCCGGAATTGCTCGTTGGCCCAGCGGTAATGATGATGGGGATCCTGTTCCAGCGCGCCCTTGGACGACGCTTTTCCCGCGGCGCCACACCCACCCAGAGCCAGAGCCATCACCGTCAAGAGGGGGACCAGGAGACCCGGTGTGAGTCGCGATCGAGATACTCGCCCTCTGCCCACCCTACCTCCGTCTTCCATCACCCGACCGCGGAATCTTAGCAGACCGGAGGACGATGCCCGGTCCCCTTCCCGCCGCGATGGTGCGCCTCCGCCTTCAGCCCCCGCGCCAGGAGCACGGCCAGGGCATCGGCCGGCCGGCGACCCTCGAAGAGAATGGCCGCGACCTGTTCAACAATCGGCATGTCCACATGCTCGCGGTTCGCCAGCCGGCGGGCCGCTCCAGCGGTGGCGATCCCCTCGGCCACCATTCTTGTCTCCCCCACGATCTCCTCGAGCAACCGCCCGCGGCCGAGCTCCAGCCCGACGCCCCGGTTCCGGGACAATGCGCCCGTGCAGGTGAGAACCAGATCTCCCAGCCCCGCCAGCCCCATGAAGGTGGCGGCCTGTCCCCCCAACGCTGTTCCGAGGCGCATGATCTCGGCCAGGCCCCGTGTGATCAGGGCCGCTGTCGTATTCGATCCATACCCCAATCCATCCACCACACCCGCGGCAATGGCGATCACGTTCTTGAGCGCACCGGCCAACTCCACGCCGCGCGGGTCCGGGTTGGTGTACAGGCGCAGCGAGCCACCGGAGACCGCCGACTGGACCTCGCGGGCCAGCGCAGGATCCGCCGCGGCAACCACCGCGGCGGAGGGATCCCCGCGGGCGAGGTCCCGCGCAAAGGTCGGACCTGAGAGAACCGCCATGCGGTCCGCCAGGCCAGGCAGGGCCTTGCTGAGGGTCCTCTTCGGGGTCTCGAGAGAATCCGCCCGGATTCCCTTGGTGCAGGAGACGATGGCGGGCCGCGCGCTCCCGATCGTTTTCAGCCACCCGGCGGCCCGATCGATTCCCCTGGCCGGAGTGACCACCAGGACCAGGGTCGCTCCCTCCAGGGCCACCCGCGGATCCGCGGTGACACGAACCGTCCGCGGGAGAGCATAACCCGGAAGATACGTCTCGTTCTCCCGGGTCCGGGCGACCCGCTCCGCCATCTCCGGACGCCGGAAGAGGAGCTGGACGATCTTCCCCTGGCCAGCGAGATGGCAGGCAAGAGCCGTGCCCCAGGAACCCCCGCCGAGCACGCTGATCTCACCCATCGGTGGTTCCCACCCTTCCCGCGCCGGAAAACACACGCTCCTCGGTTCCTTCCCGGAGCCTCCGCCAGTTGTCACGATGGCGAAGGGCCACCAGGACGACGCCGACGCCGGCTGCAAACAACCGCGGATCCGCCGGCGGATGCCGGAACAGGCAGCCGGCGACGAGGGCCAGAGAGAGGAAGAACGAGGAGACCGCCACGTAGCGCGTGCTGGCCAGGGAGGCCGCGAAAACCACGCCTCCCAGCAGCGCCACCGGCAGATCCAAGGCCGCGAACGCGCCCACCAGCGTCGCCACTCCTTTCCCTCCCGCGAATCCCATAAAAATGGAAAAGCAATGGCCCACCACCGCACAGACGCCGGCGGCCGCCGCCCACCCCGGTGCCAGGCCGAGACCCTGGGCCAGCACCGGGGCGGCGGCTCCCTTGCCGGCATCCAGCGCAAAGGTCAGGAAGCCCAGGGCCCAGCCGGTGTGGCGCATCACGTTGGTGGCGCCGATATTCCTGGAACCCCGGCGCCGGACGTCGATCCCCCGCCAGCGTCCCAGGAGATAGCCGAACGGGATGGAGCCCAGAAGATAGGCCGCCAGGAGCAGGGCCAGGGGGCCGGGAGAGGTCACGGCCGGCCTCCAGCCATGCGGCGGCGGAGCAGGTCGAGACCGATCCCCGCCGCCACGGCCTGCACGCGCTGGCGTCCTCCACCCAGCCTGACCCGGTGGGAAGACACGCCGCCCGGGTCACGAACCGCCAGCCAGACGGTTCCCACTGGACAGTCGCCGCGGCCCCCCGCAGGGCCCGCGATCCCGGTGACCGTCAGAGCCCACCGGCACCCGGTCCGTTCGCACAAACCCCGGGCCATGGCCTCCACGGTTTCACGACTGACCGCCCCGTAGGTTTCGAGAGTGGCCGGGGGCACGCCGAGGAGATCGGTCTTCCATGCATCGGAGTAGACCACCATTCCACCCATGAAAACGTCGGAGGCGCCGGGAATGGCCGTCAGCCGCGCGGCAATCCGCCCTCCCGTACACGATTCCGCCACCGCGATGCCCCCGCCCAGCCGGCGCGCCTGCTCCAGCACCACTTCCTCGCAGAGAGAGCCGTCTGTGGAGATTCCATCGGCCCCCAGCGATCGGGCCAGTCTGCGCGCTGCCTCGTCCACGGCGTCCGTCGGGCCGGAGAAATACACGTCCACACTCCCGTCCCCCACCAGGATGGTTCTCTCCAGCTCTCCCGCCCCGGCGCGCCATGCCGCCAGGGACTCGACCTCCGCTTCCCGCAACCCCCCCGCCCGCACCACCCTCCGGACCGTCGTCGACGGACCAAAGCGGGCCAGCAGCTCTCCCGCCACGAACCGATCATAGAGCGCCATCATTTCATCAGGAACCCCTGGTAGGGCGACCACCACCGACCCGTCGGCCTGCAGGAGCACGCCGGGAGCCGTCCCCCTCGGGTTGGGGAAGACCTGGGCTCCGGCCGGAACCATCGCCTGGCGCAACAGACCCGGGGCCGGGGTCTGACCCCGTTCCCGCGCGGCCTGCGCGAGCCTGCGATGGGTCCCTGCATGCTGGACCAGCTCACGTCCCAAGGCCTGGGCCAGCGCCCGGAAGCTCCGGTCATCCTCGGTCGGGCCCAGGCCGCCGGTGCTCACGACCAGGCAGGCCCTCCCCACGCCCTCGCGATAGGCTGCCGCGATCTCCGCCGCGGTGTCCGGAACAACCTGCAGCCGTCCCACCTTGACAGCCAATCGCACGAGTCGCGCGGCCAGCCAGCGCGAGTTGGTGTCCAGGCGGATGCCGGAGGTCATCTCGCTGCCGATGGCCAGGATCTCGCAGCGAGGCCGGGCGGCGGCGGGCGAGGTCGGAGCCGTGGGCATCACGCCACCGTTTCCATGGAAGCCGGCTCCCGGATCATCTGCTCGATCGCCGCCATGATCTGCCGGGATATATCTTCCACCAGGCCGGCTGGACGCCTGCCCCGGATTCTCTCCGGGATGAAGGGCGGCCCAAAGGCCACCCGAACCCGGCCAGGTCGCGGGAAGGCGGATCCCATGGGCATGGACTCGAAAGCTCCCCGGATCCCCACGGGGACCACGGCGCACCCGCTGCGTGCGGCCAGCATGGCGACGCCGATTCTAGCTGGTTGCAGCATGCCGTCGACACTCCGGCTCCCCTCCGGGAAAATCCCCACCGCCCGTCCTTCGCGGAGCAGGCGCAGGGAGGCCCGCAGCGCGGCGGGATTCGGCGCGTCCAGGGAAACAGGGATGGCGTCCATCCCACGAAAAAACCACTGCAAGCCCCGGGCACGGTAAACAGAGTTGCGAACCAGGAAATGAAGCTTTCTCGGCGACGCCCGGCCCAGAACCGCCGGATCCAGGAATGAGGTGTGATTGGCGGCCACCAGCACCGCGCCTCTCGCGGGCAAGTTTTCCAGGCCCTCCACTTCGAGACGGATCCAGCTCTTCAAGAGGGGTAGGGACAACCTGCGGACCGTCGCGTAGAACCGCTCGCCCATTTCAGTCCTCCGCCCGGGATGCGGACAGGACAATTCTGAGAAATCGATAAAAGTAGTCAGCTGCCGACAGAACCGCCAGGATCATGACGAGCCAGAGCGCCATTTCTCCCATGCCGCGGAACTCTCCCAGGCGTCCGGTCAAGATGAGCAGTGAGATGGCCAGGATCTGGGACAGGGTCTTGTATTTTCCCCAGACCGAGGCACCGATGGTCACGCCCTGCCCCGACGCCACCGTCCGCAGGCCGTTCACGGCGAATTCCCGGCCGATGATGATCACCACCATCCATGCCGGTGCCAGGTTCATCTCTACCAGAGAGATGAACGCGGCCGAGGTCAGGAGCTTGTCGGCGACTGGATCGAGCAGGGTCCCCAGGGTAGTGACCTGGCCGCGGTGGCGGGCTAACCAGCCGTCCAGCCAATCGGAAAACGCGGCAACCAGGAAGATTCCCAGGCCCAGCAGATCCTGGTCCCGGTCGAGGACATCTTTCGTCAGGAGAACCACCACCAGGAGCGGAACCAGGAAAATTCGGAAGACCGTGACGGCATTCGGAAGGTTCCAGGCCGGGGACTCCCGTATGGCCACCATCTCGCACTCCCGGGATGAACGACGCCCGCCGAACCACCTTAACATATCCGGTTGCAGCGCTTCTTTGCCACCCGGCCCCCATCTCCCTATATTGCCGACAGGTCCACCATCCGGACGGTCTGGAAAGAGATGCGCTCCCACGATCCTGTAAAAAATTACCTGGAGGGGCTGGTCCTCTGCCGGCGGCATCCCGCCCGACAGGCCACGGGCTTCTGCGATATCTGCCGGCGCAGCATCTGCCGGGAGTGCTTCTTGGCGGGACACCCCTGTCCCGGAGCGCCGGCGGAGATCACCCGTCCACGGAGAAAGGGTCGAGCCCCGGCCCGGTCCGCGCGGATCGTCCTGGGACTTTTTCTGGCCGGCTTGACCACCGGCAGCGGCGTGCTCGGTCCCGCGAACCACGCGGAGCCCGCGCGCCCGAACGCCGGGAGCGCCAGGCGCCTCCTCCCCCGGCCGGTCGACTCGCCGATCCTCTTCCGGCAGCCGGCGCGGCCCGCCGGGCCGAAGGGAAGGAATCGTGTCTCTTCCACCGCGGCCGAGGAAGTCATCCGGCTCCCCTCCGCCGCCACGAGCCCCACGGAGACCCCGGCTCGGGCGGCCGCCTCCATCTCCTCCAGGACCCGCCTTCCCAGCTTCAACCGTGGCGGCTCCGCCCGCCGGGCTATCGTGCTCACCTTCGACGGGGGTTCCCGTTCCGACGGAGCTGCCGAGATCCTGGATATTCTGGCCCGTGCCCGGATCCGGACAACTTTTTTCTTGACCGGGGAATTCATTCGCCGCAACCCGTCGCTGGTGCTGCGCCTGGTGGGTGACGGGCACGAGATCGGGAATCACACCGACACCCATCCCCACCTCACTCTCTGGGCAACCCGGCACCGTCACATCACCCGCCCTGAAGTGAACCGCGCCAGGCTCGTGAGCCAGCTTCAGCGGGCAGCGGCCGCGTTCCGGGAGGTGACCGGACGGGACATGGCGCCTCTCTGGAGAGCACCTTACGGAGAATATAACCAGGAGATCCTGTCCTGGGCCACCCAGGCGGGCTGGCGCCACGTGGGCTGGACCCGTTCCCTGGATACCCTCGACTGGGTCGCGGACCCCAGCTCACACATTTACCGCAGCGCCAATGAAATCGCCCGGCGCCTGCTCTCCCTGGCCGCGGCGCATCCCAGCGACGCCAGCGGCTCCATTGTCCTGATGCACCTGGGCTCGGAACGGCCATGGCAGGAACGGGTGGCCCGTGTGCTGCCGCACATCCTTCACGGCTACCAGCAAAGGGGATTCGAGTTCATCACCGCCTCTGATATGATCCACGGCCTGTAGCCCGGCGAGACAGGGACGGGAGAGAGCCGTGTCCAGCAAGGGGGTGCGATTCGGAACTGACGGCTGGCGCGGCGTCATCGCCGACGAATTCACCTTCGCCAATCTGGAGAGAGTCGCGCATGCGACGGCTCTCACCCTGGCCGATGAAGGTCGCGGCGGCTCGGTCGTCATCGGACACGACCGGCGGTTCCTGGCCGCGAGCCATGCGGACCGCGTCGCCGATATTCTGGCATCCCACGATTTTCGTGTTCTTCGCGTGACCGACGCGGCGCCGACTCCCGCCATCTCGGGCTTGGTCGTCGACCACCGGGCGCGGGCGGGAATCGTCCTGACCGCGAGCCATAATCCGCCCCAGTTTGGCGGCTACAAGATCAAGTCCGCCTCGGGAGGAAGCGCCCCGGCCGCGTTGACCGCCGCCATCGAGGCCCGCATGGAGGATGCCGTCCCCCTGTCCGGCCGGAGCGGAGAGGCTCCGCCCACCCGAGATTGGCAAAGGATCGATTTCCGCCCCGGATACCTGGCGCGCCTGGCCACGCGCATCGACCTGGCCCGGCTCCGGGACTCCCCGCCCCTCACCATCGTCGTGGACTCCATGCACGGTTGTGGGGATGACCTCATTGCGCAGGCCCTGGAGCCGACCCCGCACCGGGTGATTACCCTCCGGCGCGGGCGCGACGTCCTGTTCGGCGGCGCGGGCCCTGAGCCGCTTCCCTCCCGGTTGAAGGATTTGCAGCGAACCGTCCTCGAGGAGAAGGCCAGCCTGGGGCTGGCCACCGACGGCGATGCGGATCGTCTTGCCGCTGTGGACGACACCGGGCGGTTTCTCACGGCCCTGCAGATCACGCCCCTCCTGGCGGAATACCTGATCGACCAGCGCGGGGAGCACGGCACCATTGCCAAGACGTTCGCCAATACCATTCTTCTCGACCGGATCGCAGCTCACTGGCGCCTTCCCTTCCAGGTCCACCCCATTGGCTTCAAGCACCTGGTCCCCCTCATGACCCGCGGCGAGCTCCTCATCGGCGGCGAGGAAAGCGGGGGGATCGGCGTTTCCGGTTACCTGCCGGAACGGGATGGCATTCTCGTGGGCCTTCTTCTGGTGGAGATGTGCGCCGCAAGAGGCCGATCGCTCGCCGCTCTGCTCCGCGGACTCTGGGATCAGTACGGCGAATTCCACTACCGCCGCGTCGATCTCCCCGTGTCCGCGGGAAAGGGCCGCCAGGTCGCGGAGGCCCTGGCCGCCAACCCGCCTCGGGCCGTTGCCGGAATCCGGTTGAGCCGCGTGGAGGATCTGGACGGCGTCAAGCTACACCTGGGTCCGGCAGGCTGGGTCATGGTCCGTCCATCGGGCACGGAGCCCGTCCTGCGCATCTACTGTGAGGCACGGACCGTGAAAGAGGTGGACACGATCATTGATGAGACCGTTCGTTTGACCCGGACCGGCGGCTCTTCCGGCTAGCGAAGGCGCGGCAGTTGCGCCACCTGGCTGCTGGTCACATTCACCTCGGTGGGATCGATGTCATCGCTTCCTCCCGATGACCCGAAGATGGTCACAACCACCTCGACGATATATTCGTCGGTTGGGGTCACATACGAGACGAAGGTGGATATTCCCTGGACCCAGATGAGCGGGCGGCGTGCATCCTCGGGCCCTGAGAGGCGCAGGGGAACGGTCCAGAAGCCGCTCACCGTCAGCGAGTGGAAGACCACCCCTCCGGAGTCGGACTCCCGGGTCCAGACCACGTTCACCCGGCCGTCGGCGTCCGCCACCACGTCGGGCGTCACATTATTGTAGGTCGAGCTGGGAACCGGCTCCACCTTTTTGACCTGGCCCCAGGCCCCTCCGGTGGGCCGGGAAGCAAAGACAATCTCCGAGAACATCCCGTTCCACTTGGCCCAGAACAAGTACAGCCGCCCGGTGGACGGATGCACGTACGACACCGGATCGGCGTCCAGGAGAACATCGATGAAGGGCCAGAGGCCCGTCAGGTCTATCTGCCGGGCCATGGCGTCCCATTCGGCCGAGTGATCGACGTTCGAGCCTGAAAGGTCACCGGACAGGAGGTCGGGAAGATCTCCCATCTGGGCAGCGCTAGGCAAGGGGAACAAGAGCATGGTCACGGCGACGAGAACCGTCGACAGCACCTGGGCCGTTTTCAGCCAGGGTCTACACATAGCGGCCTTCTTCCCGCACGATGGCATCGAAGGTGTTCACTTCCAGGAAGCGCGATTCCAGCAGCGCGCGGAGATATTTCAATCTCCCGAAGTGGATGCGCTCCTGGGTGCTCTGCCTTGCCGTCCGGGCCATCTGCCAGTTCAAATACGTGTTGATGAAGAGGATATCGTGATAGGGTTCCGTCCCTTTCCCGGCAATCTGGTTCGACTTGCGGATGTACTCACGGGCCAGGCGCTCCTGGTGGCGCCGGTCGTAGGCCGTCGCCAGCTTGGTCAGGGTGAGGGCGATGACGCGGCGGTATCGGCCTTCCTTTGCCCTTGACAGGACCTGCTTGAGCAGCGCGACTCCTGTCTTGAAGCGGCCGGTGGCCGAGAGGACACCGCCCAGGTTGGCCTGGACCGTCAGCCGCATCAGACTCTTTTGAGCCACCGGGCGCAGGACCGCCAGGGCGGCCCTGAAATGTTCCGCTGCCTCCTGGAAGTGGCCGAGCTCCTCCTCGATGATTCCTGCCGTATTGAGAGACGCGGCGACGGTGTCCTCATCGGCACCCTCCACCGCGCGGAGGTGGCAATCCCGCGCAATGACCGACGCCAGGTAAAGATCTCCCTGCTCGCGGTACACGAAGGCGAGTTGCAGCAACGCCCGCACCCGAAGGGAAAGAGGATACTGCCCCTCCGGCTCCTGGAGGAGCTGTCTCAGGTCGCTCTCCGCCATGGCCAGGCGGCCCATCCGCTTGAGGGAGACGGCCATATGGTAACGAGCCCGCGCGAGGTTCTCGGCCTGCACCGCACCGTCAGGGGGCAGGGAGACCTCTGCCAGGCGCTCGAAAACCACATACGAGCGGCCGTACTCTCCCCGCTCGTACGCCGCCAAACCCTGCTGGAAGAGGGTCTCCGGATTGGCCGCCGCCGGCTTGAGGGCGTCATACTCCTGGAGGTCCAGGATATCGGAGAAGGTCTGCACCGGCACGTTGAACATCCGGGCCAGCACGCGGAGCTTGTCGAAGGAGGGGACGGCCTTACCCTTCTCGAAGCGGGAGAGCTGCGAATTATCGATGGCCGAGCCGAGGCTGGAAGAGTGTTCTTCCACATGGCGCAGGGTGTAGCCGTACGCCAGACGGAGCTTGCGCAGGTAGCGTCCCAGCCGTTGACTACCCCGCTGGATCTCGGCGGCAGCAAGCACGGGGTCCTCCCACTGACCCGGGGCGGGACCGGCTGCTTCGCCACAAGACAACGCGCAGAAGGCGGTTCTCTTGCGGATCCGACGGCAGCGAGCGTGCTCCTCCCAGCCTTGCCAGCCTGGCCCGCCCGAGTTATAAAGCTAGCGAGCCTCAACCTCTTATAGGCTGGCTCCGGCGCTCTGTCAAGGCCGAAATCAAGCGTGAACAAGGTTCCCCCTCCGATGGGATCCCCAATAGGTCCGTCGGTGTGTGAGGGGCGGGAGTTCTTCTTCCGGTGGACTCCCGCCCCTTCTTGTTCCCGCCTCCTGATCCGGCCCTGGGATGGAATGGGCGCATCCGTCTCCAGCGTCTCAGCGGCCGAAGACCCTCCAGGCCCTTTGCAGCCGGCCTTCCAGCTTGCGCCGCGCGGCTGCCGGCAGGATCGAGGCGTGTGCGGCCTCCAGGGCCAGCCGGCCCAGGGCTGTGCGGGTCACGCCGAGCCGGTGCGCCTTGACATATTCCCCCGACAGGGTGACGCGAAAAAGGGCCGGGTCATCGGTCCCCAAGGTCACACGGATTCCCTCCTCGAGCAACCGGGGTAGCGGATGGGCATGAAGGCCGGACACCGCAGCCGTCTTCAGGTTGCTGGTGATGCAAACATCCAGAACCGTCCCCGTGCGGCGCAAGCGCCGCATCACGGACGCGTCGCCGGTTGCGCCGATGCCATGGGCAATGCGCTCCGGCCGCAGCCAGTCCACCGCCTGGGCCACGCCATCCGCAGAGACTCCCTCACCCGCGTGCACCACGGCCGAGAGTCCCGCCTGCCGGGCCCTGTCGAATCCCCGGGCGAAACGGCGGGCGGGCAAAGCCTTTTCATCACCGCCCAGGCCAACGGCGACCACCCGGTGAGACGGCCGACGCTTCAACGAGGCCACCATCTCGGAAAACACGGCGGCACCCCACTGCCGGACCCCATCGGCGATGAAGCGCAAGGACGGACCTCCCGCGGTCTCCACGGCCTCAGCGCCGCGCTCCAGGGCGCCCACCACATCCTCGTAGGGCAAGCCATTTCGCGCATGCACCGAGGGCGAAAAAAAGATCTCCGCATGGAGAACACCCTCGCGGCGCAGGTGGCAGCCCAGGTCACGGACCACCCGCTGCAGAGCCTCCGCCGAGGTCAGGCAGGAGCAGATCTGGGCATAGGCACGCAGGAATCCCTTGAAATCACGGAATCGATACAGTTCAGCCATGCGGCTGGCAAACGGGCTGCGGCGCGGAACGCGGGCCTCCGCCAGGAGATGCCTGGCGAGAGCGCGACGGATGCTTCCTTCCAGGTGAAGGTGGAGCTCAACCTTCGGCAGACACCTCACCTCCCTGGTGGTGAGCCTCGCCGCCCGCCGGAGACCCACCCGGATCGCGTCAGCGCCGCGGCGGCCGGGCACGGTTCGTCCGGCTCCGGGCAGGAGGAAACTGAGTGATCACGAGAACACCTTGCGCATTGACATAATGTGTGATCGGCGCGCTCGTTCCCCCTCGGAGTTCGGACCGGCTGTAGAGGCGCTGCACCCGCCGCAGGTAATCGAGGGTCTCAGGGAACGGGGGGACGCCACCATAGCGGTCCACAGCGGACACGCCAGCATTGTACGCCGCCAATGCCAGGCGGACATTGCCGTGGTAATGGTCCAGAAGCCCACGGAGATGTCTCACCCCGGCCATGATGTTGTCGTGGGGATCGCCCAGGTCGTGAACTCCCACCGCGGCCGCGGTCGTGGGGAGGAGTTGCATGAGACCCCGGGCGCCTTTGGGCGAGACCGCGTGTGAATCATAGCTTGATTCGACAGAGATGACGGCGTGGATCAGCTCCTGGTCGATCCCGTAGCGGCGGGAAATCTGTTTCACCAGTTGAGAGTAGGGTCGCTGCCGCGCCGGCTGGCTCCCATTCTGGCTCCCGGAGGCTGGGGCAGGAGAGGACCCGGAGCGGGAACCCCTGGGCGCCGGGGAGGACAGATTGGTCAGGACCAGGGAGCCATCCCTCCCGCTCACGGCACGCACCCCGCCCGCCCTGCCCGGGCCGGGCCAGAGGAAGAGCACGGCCACGACGACGCCCAACAGGCGCGCATGCGGCACGACTCTCATGAGCCCTTGCCGGCCGTCAAGAGCTCGCGGACGACCTGGCCGCCTTGCTGGAGGGCCTCATCGAGTTTCTGGACATCGCGTCCGCCGGCCTCGGCAAGGGTATCCTTGCCGCCACCACCTCCCCCGAAAATCTTGGCCAGACGGTCCGCCACGCGCCGCGCAGGGACACGGTGGGCGGACGCCTCGCGCACCGCCACCAGGACGGAAACACGGTCCCCCTGGCAGGTTCCCAGCACCACCACGTCGGCCTGCTGCTTGAGCTGGTCGGCCAGATGGCGCATCTGGCCACGATCGAGATCCTCGACGCGCCGGGCGAGAACTTTCAAATCGTCCACCTGGACCATTTCACCGCCGAGTGCCGCTGCGTTCCCGGCCGCGCTGGCCATCTTCAGCCGCAACCGGCCGACTTCCTTCTGGAGCTCCTTCTGGCGCTGCAGCAACCGCCGCGCCGATTCCAGAACGTTCTCGCGGGGCGTACCGAGATGGTCCGCCAGGATCGCGAGGGTGGATTCGTCGGAGCGAAACCGCTCGAGCGCGCCGAACCCGGTCACCGCCTCCAGGCGCCGGACGCCTGCCGAGATCCCCTTCTCCGCAATAATCTTGAACATGCCAATATCGCCCGTGGCTGAGCAGTGCAATCCGCCGCACAGCTCCTTGGAGAATTCTTTCACGGCCACGACCCGGACCGATGCGGCGTACTTCTCCCCAAAGAGGGCCATGGCTCCCGACTTCAGCGCTTCTTCAAGCGGCATAATCCGCGTCTGGACCTTCAGATTCTTGACAATCCTCTCGTTGACCAGGTCCTCGATGTCCCGGAGGCGGCCCGGGGAAACGGGACGATAGTGAGTGAAGTCGAACCGCAGCCGATCCGGCGCCACCAGGGATCCCGCCTGCTTGATATGCGGCCCCAGCACGACCTTCAAGGCGGCGTGCACGAGATGGGTGGCGGTATGGTTCCGGCGTGTTGCCGCACGTTGGGCGGGAAGCGACCGAACGTGCACCGGGATGCCGGTTCGAAGTCGGCCCCTGAGGATCGTGACCTGGTGGGCGATGATCTCCGGGGAGGGCGAGTAGCTCGCGACCACGCCCGCTCGGCCTCCCTCCCAGGTCAGCTCCCCCTTCTCTCCCACCTGTCCACCGGCCTCCGCATAGAGGGGCGTTTGGTCGAGGACCGTTTCGCCTGCCTCCCCCTCTTCGAGCGCCGGGACCCGTTGGCCTCCAGCCACCAACGCCAGGACCCTGGCATCACTCTCCTCTTTCTCGTATCCGAGAAAAATCGTCCGGGAGCCATCGTCGGCCATCCGGGAGTAGACGGAATTCTTTCCCCGGGCCTGTTCCCCCCTCCATGATTCCCGCGCCCGCTGGCGCTGGGCCTTCATGGCGCTCTCGAACCCTTCGTGATCCAGGATGTAGCCCCGCTCCCGGGCCATCTCCTCGGCCAGATCCATCGGCATACCGAAGGTGTCGTAGAGCTGAAACAGTTCCTGGCCGGGAATGCGTCGCTCCGCCGCATGGGCGGTAAAGCACTTCTGGAGGCGCTGCAGGCTCTCGTCGAGGGTCTCCTCGAACCGTTCCTCCTCCGCCCGGCACACCTCGTCGATGACGCTGCGGGAAGCCGCGAGCTCCGGGTAGGCATCCTGCATCTGGTCCACGACGAGCCCTGAAAGACCATGAAGAAAGGGGCCGCGCCGACCGAGGAGCCGGCCATGGCGGAAAGCACGCCGGATGATTCTCCGGAGAATATAGCCGCGTCCCTCGTTGGACGGCACGATCCCGTCGGCAATCAAAAACGAGATCGCCCGCAGATGGTCGGCAATGACCTGCAGCGCGACCTGATGCTCTCTCAGGGATGAACGGGCGAGCCCGGCAGCCTGCGCGATCCCCTCCACCAACGGCCGGAAGAGGTCGGTGTCATAATTACTCGTTTTCCCCTGGAGAACAGCCGCCAAGCGTTCCAGCCCCATGCCCGTATCGATGCTCGGCGCCGGCAAGGGCTGCAAGCGGCCATCCGCCTGCCGATCGAACTGCATGAAGACAAGGTTCCAGATCTCGAGAAACCGATCGCATTCGCACGACGGCCCGGCACAGCTTGCCCGGCCGCAGCCCGATTCAACGCCTTGGTCGTAATGCAGCTCGGAGCACGGTCCACACGGCCCGGTGTCACCCATCCGCCAGAAATTTTCGCTGGCTCCCAGGCGGAGGATGCGCTCCGGCGGCAGTCCGGCTATCCGCCTCCAGAGATCCGCCGCTTCGTCGTCCGCGGGAATTCCCGCCTCTCCGCCGAACACCGTGACGGTAAAACGATCCGGATCCATCGCCAACACTTGGGTGATCAGTTCCCAGGCCATCTCGATGGCTTCGGCCTTGAAGTAGTCACCGAAGGAAAAGTTTCCCAGCATCTCGAAGAATGTGTGATGCCGCGCCGTCCGTCCAACCTGCTCCAAGTCGTTGTGCTTCCCGGAAACGCGGAGACACTTCTGCGCCGATGCGGCACGGACATAATCGCGCGTCTCCCGCCCGAGAAAGACGTTCTTGAACTGGTTCATGCCGGCGTTGATGAACAGCAAGCTCGCGTCACCCACTGGAATGAGGGGGGATGACGCCACGATGCGATGGCCCCGCGCGCCAAAATAATCGAGGAAGGTCTTGCGGATCTCCGTTGCTCGCACGCTCTGCCTCCCGTCCAGCGGAAGCACACCACACGCGCGCTCCCCTTCCGGATGAACGGGGGATTATAGTGCCCGCCCTCCAGACCCGCCATCGTGCACGGAGCCTCACCACCGGAAGGAGCGTTTAAGTCCGGGAAAACTCGAAGGGCGAATCGTCGGAAGCGCTCTGCCTCCCGCCGGACCCCGGCAAGGTGGATTCCATATTCGCCATCGCCGCCTCGGCCGTGGATTCAATCCCTTGAATCTTGAGGCGGAACTCGTCCGGATTGGTGGCCCGGCGCAACGCCTCCTCAAGAGTGATCAGGTCTTTCTTGTAGAGCTGGAAGATGGACTGATCAAAGGTCTGCATGCCGTATTGGGACGTCCCTGTGGCTATGGCGTCCCGGATCATCTTGGTCTTTTCCTTGACTTCGATGCATTCACGGATGTACCCGGTCGAACGGAGGACTTCCACGGCAGGGACGCGTCCACGCCCATCGGCACGCGGGATCAAGCGCATGGAAATGATCGCCTTGAGCACGCTGGAGAGCTGGAGGCGGATCTGCTTTTGCTGGTGCGGAGGGAAGACCGCAATGATGCGGTGAATGGTCTCGGTGGCATCAAGCGTATGCAAGGTGGAGAGCACCAGGTGCCCGGTTTCTGCAGAGGTCAGCGCCGTCTCGATGGTCTCGTAGTCGCGCATCTCTCCCACGAGAATCACGTCCGGATCCTGCCGCAGGGCGGACCGGAGTGCCTGGGCAAATCCCTTGGTGTCCACCTCCACCTCCCTCTGGTTGACCAGGGATTTCTTGTCGCGATGCAAGAACTCGATGGGATCTTCGATGGTCATGATGTGTTCTGTGCGCGTGGAATTGATGTGATCCAGCATGGCGGCCAGAGTGGTCGATTTCCCCGATCCTGTGGTCCCGGTCACCAGGATCATTCCCCGCCTTTCCTCGGCAACGGTGGTCAACACCGGCGGCAGCAAGAGCTCCCGCACCGTCAGGATCTTCGCCGGAATCACGCGCAGGACAATTCCCACGGCGCCGCGCTGCTGGAAGATGTTGCAACGAAACCGGCCAAAACCCGGAACCGAGTAAGCGAAATCGATCTCGTAATTCTCCTTGAACTTCTGCTTTTGACGGCCGGACATGATGGAGAACGCCATGGCGATGGTGTCCTCCTGCATCAAACGCTTGGCATCCAGGAGAGGCGTCAGACGTCCATCGACGCGGATGACGGGATGCGAACCGGCCTTGAGATGCAGGTCCGAGGCCCCCCGCTCGCAGGCAACCTTCAAGAGATCGGTTATTTGCACGCGCCTTCCTCCGCGGGGGGGGGGGGGCCACTCTGCCTCAGGGCAAACCTCGGACGCAGGTCAATCTAGGTTTGGCCAGGGAGGGAGTCAAGCGACTCAGGGCCGCTCTCCTCAGAGGGATGCTTCTTGTTCGACCGCCCCCACCGGGGTGAGCCAGCCCTGCGGGGCTTCCGACTCTCCATGTACCAGGGCAAAATACTGCTCTTGCAGAGTACGGCTTACCTCGCCCCGTTTTCCGTTGCCCACAGGAATGCGATCCACGCTACGGACCGGCGTGATCTCCGCCGCCGTTCCCGTGAGAAAGATCTCGTCGGCCGTATAAAGGCTCTCGCGGGGGATGAGTGTTTCAATCACCTGCAGTCCTGCCTGGCGTCCCAGGCGAATCACCGTGTCGCGGGTCACCCCGGGGAGCACGGAAGCGCCGACTGGCGGAGTATAAAGAATGCCGTTCCTGACCAGGAACAGGTTCTCGCCGCTCCCCTCGGACACGTAGCCGTGCGTGTCCAGCGCGATCCCCTCCAGATAGCCATTGGCCAGGGCTTCCATCTTGATGAGCTGGGCATTCATGTAGTTGGCGGCTGCCTTGGCCATGGCCGGAAGAGTATTCGGGGCGATGCGGTCCCAGCTGGACACCATCACGTCGACACCCTGTTCCAGGGCTTCCCTGCCCAGGTAGGCGCCCCAGGGCCAGACCGCGATGTAGCACTCCACGGGACACGGGGTCGGATCCACCCCCAAGGTGCCATATCCACGCAGAATGATCGGGCGGATGTAGCTTTCGTTGAGACGGTTGACCCGAAGCGTTTCCAGGGTTGCCTCCACCATGGCATCCACATCGCAAGGCGGCTGCATGCGGTAAATCTTGGCGGAATCGGCCAGGCGGGTCAGGTGGTCATGAAGGCGAAAAACGGCCGAGCCAGCGCGCGTGCGGTAACAGCGGATTCCCTCGAAGACCGCCGAGGCGTAATGCACCACGTGGGACAAGACGTGAATGCGGGCATCGTCCCAGGGGATGAACGTCCCGTTGTGCCAGATCTTCTCGGTTTTCTGCATAGCGGTCCGCTTCTCCCGGCACGGCCAGGATAGGGCTCATGAACATGCGTCAACGGGGGTCCTAAATGAAGATATCGTAACAGCGGCTCTCCAATGCTGTCAAGGAAAGCGGCGGCGGCCGGTGAGATCGCCCCAGGTGCCGAGCACCATGGACAGCGCCGCAATCGCCGCGGTCTCGGTTCTCAGGATGCGCGGACCCAGGCGGCAGACCATGAAACCACGCTCCTCCGCCAAGCCCCGCTCCGCCGGCGTCCATCCGCCCTCCGGTCCGATGAGGAGCCGGACAGCGGAGGGAATCGGGGCGGCCAGGGCCGTCTCCAGACTCCTGCCCGACGGATCCATGAGAATCCCCTGTCCCAGATCCGCGCGGTCCACAACCTCTTCCAGGCCGCAGGGTGCCAGGATCTGGGGGACCACGGTTCGCCCGCATTGCTTGGTGGCCTCGGCCGCGACGCGCCGCCAGCGCTGCAGGCGGGCACCTCCCGCGCGCCCCGATCCCTGGCAGCGAGCCGAGTGAAACGGCAAGATCCTGGAGACGCCCAGCTCGGTCGCCTGGCGGACAATCCCTTCCATTCGTCCGGCCTGGTGAGGCACGGCCTGCAGCAAGCTGACTTCCAGGGGTGGCTCCGTCGCCGATGGTTCCTCCTGCAGCCGATCCACCAGGCTTCCCTGCCGGTGCAGCACTCCGCTCCATGTCCTGCCGCGTCCATCGAGAACTTCGACCGCCTCCTCCGCGCGGGTCCGCCGGACCCGCAGCAGGTGGTGCGCCTCCTGCCGCGGCAGCCGCACCATTCCATGCCGGACCGCGCCTTCGGGAACCAGGGACCGCGGCCTCAGGCCGGGCCGGGGAGAGAGCAGCACCGCGCTCCACTCCCCCTCGGCGCGCCGCCCTTTTTCTAGAAAGCCCCACCGGCGCCCCCGCTCGACCACGATCCCGACCTGCTCCCTGAGCAGACCGGAGAGAATCAGGCTCCCACCCGGGGCCACCACGCGAGACAGGGCGGGCAACAGCTCCAGCAGTGCATCTTCCTCCAGGTTCGCCGCCACGGCCTGGTAGCGTGGCCCCGGACGGAGAGCCGCGGCGGTCCCGCACACCACCAGGAAGTCGGATAAATGGTTCAGCTCGGCGGTCGTCCGGGCCGCGCGGCAAGCCAGCGAGTCATGATCCACCGCCACCACGGGCCGGGCTCCCTGGAGCCTGGCCACGGCAGCCAGCAGACCGGTCCCGGCCCCCAAGTCCAGCAGACTGCTCCCCGGCTCGACCTCCTCCTCCACCAGTGCGGCCGCAAGCCGGGTGGAGGGATGCTCCCCGGTTCCGAAGGCCCGCCCGCGGGGGATGCGGATCGACTGGCGTGCCGCATGGGGTGCTGCGCGGCCAGGCAGCGCGGCATAGCGGCGGCCCAGCGGAACCGCCTTCACCGTGGCCTCCACTTCTCCCACCCAGTCTCTGTCCGGTTCCGCGCCGGACTCTGCGCACCTGAGGGAGGGAGGAGGCTTTCCAAGGGATATGCTGGACCGGGAACGATCCTGCAGTGCGCTCAGAATCCGGTCCCGGGCCGTGCGCACGGCGAAGGTGAGCACCAGCCGTACCCGTTCTCCGTCCGGCTCGACCCGGAAACCGCGGAACTCGCCCGCCAGGGTTTCGGGGAGGAGCAGTCCGGAGGTCCAGTCCTCAGTGGCCGCGAGCTCGGAGCGCAAGCAGGTCAGCACCAGGTAAGGCCATTGCTCCACGATCCGACGCCTCCACCGCCCTCGTCCGTGTGGCGCTCAGCTCAGCAGGTCCCTGACCCGCTCGAACAGACCCTGTCCCTCTCCACTCGCAGGAGATTCCTCCTCGGCCAGTTGCCGGAACAGTTCACGGCTCTTGCGAGACAGATGGCGCGGTGTTTCCACATGGACGGTCACAATCTGGTCACCCCGTCCGCTCCCGTTGAGATGCGGTACACCTTTCCCGCGCAGGCGGAAGGACGCGCCGGACTGGACGCCGGCCGGGATCCGCAGGGTGGCCTCCCCTGAGACCGTGGGGACCTTGACGGTCTTTCCCAGAGCCGCCTGGGAGAAGGTGATGGGGATCCGGCAATGGAGATCGAATCCTTCCCGGCGAAAATCCGGATGCTCCTTGACATGAAGAACGACAAACAGGTCGCCGGGAGGTCCGCCGCGCCGCCCTCCCTCACCTTCTCCCAGCAAGCGGAGACGGGAGCCCGTATCCACGCCGGCCGGGACCTTGAGCTGGAGCTTCTTGTTGACCCGGACCGTCCCCTGCCCCTGGCAAACCGGGCACGGCCGGGTGATTCGCCGCCCCTGGCCGTGGCAGGTGGGGCAGGTGCGGGTGACGGAAAAAAAACCTTGCGTGTAGCGAACCTGGCCGGCCCCCCGGCAGGTGCCGCAGGAGCGAATGTCACCCTGGGAGGCAGCGCCGGTCCCGGAGCATTTTCCACACTCTTCGGTGCGGGGAACCTGGATGGTGGTCTCCAGCCCCTGCACCATTTCGAAAAAGTCAATCTCCATGTCGTAGCGGAGATCGGCCCCGCGCTGGGGAGCCGGGCCCCGGTGCCGGGCCCCACCGAAGAAATCGGAAAAAATATTTCCCAGGATGTCGCTGAAATCGGAGAAGGTCTCCGGATTGAAGCCTCCGGCGCCTCCCACACCCGCGTGCCCGTAGGCATCGTACCGCTGCCTTTTCTCTGGATCGGAGAGGACCTGGTAAGCCTCGGCCGCCTCCTTGAAGCGCTCCTCCGCCTCCCTCTGCCCGGGGTTCCGGTCCGGGTGGTACTTCACCGCCAGGACCCGGTAGGCCTTCTTGATCTCCGGGAGACTCGCCGAACGAGACACACCCAGGATTTCGTAGTAATCCCGCTTGGCCAACGAGCCTCCCTGTCGCCAACCGCCCCTGGATCGTCCGACAACCCTATGAATCGGAACCCTGCGGAGCCTGCTCCTGTTCCACCGGAGCCTCCGAGGCGGCCTCCTCCGAGCGGAACGTGTTCGGATCATAGAGCATCACGTCGGTGAGGATCTGAGAAATTTCACCGAGCTTTTCCAGAACCTGGGTGGCCTCGGAAATCGACTGGCCGGCCACGGCACGCCGCGCGTTATCCAGGACTCCCCGGACATACTCCTGCTTCTCCTTGTCCAGCATGCTGCCGAACTCGGAGAATGTCTTGACGTTCGTTTCCAGGAGCCCTTCCAGGCGCGCCCCGATCCGCGACATCTCCGCCCGCTTGCGATCCTCCTCCTCGTGCGCCTCCGCATCCTCGATGATCTGCGAGATTTCCCTCTCCGAGAGGCCGGAGGCCGGTGTCACAACGATTTTCTGCTCCTTACCGCTGGCCATGTCCTTGGCCGACACATGCACGATGCCGTTGGAGTCGATATCGAAGCACACATCGATCTGGGGCACCCCCTTGGGCGCGGGCGGGACACCGACCAGCTCGAACTTGCCCAGGGAGCGATTGTGAGCGGCGATTTCACGCTCCCCCTGGAGCACGTTGACCTCGACCTTGGATTGGTTGTCCATCACCGTGGTGAAGACCTTCTTGCATCGCGTCGGGATGGTGCTCGAGCGTTCGATGAGCTTCGTGAACATCCCGCCGCGGGTTTCAATTCCCAGGGAAAGCGGCGTGACATCAAGGAGCACGAGATCCTTGATGTCTCCTTGTATGATGCCAGCCTGGACGGCCGCCCCGATTCCCACCACTTCGTCGGGGTTCTCATTCTGGTTGGGTTCCCGGCCGAATATCGAGCGGACGGTCTCGAGAACCAGAGGCATTTTCGACTGACCCCCCACCAAGAGCACCTCGCTGACGTCCTCCGGCGACACCCCCGCCAGGGAAAGCGCTTCCCGGCAGGGTTCTTCGGTTCGCTTCACCAGGTCGCGTACCAGGTCTTCCAGTGTGTCCCGGGTCAGGGTGAGGCTCAGGTGCTTCGGGCCGGACTCGTCGGCACAGATGAAAGGAAGATTGATGTCCGCCTGGTTCTGGTGGGAAAGCTCACACTTGGCCTTTTCGGCGGCTTCCTTCAGCCGTTGGAGGGCCAGCCGGTCGCCCTGGAGATTCACCCCGGACTGGCCCTGGAATTCGCTGAGGAGCCAATCGACAATGCGCTGGTCGAAATCCTCCCCCCCCAGGAAGGTATCGCCGCTGGTGGACTTCACCTCGAAAACGCCATCGCCGACTCTCAGAAGGGAAATGTCGAAGGTTCCGCCGCCGAGATCATAGACAGCCACCGTGCGACTGGTCTCCTCGTTGAGCCCGAAGGTCAAGGCGGCCGCCGTCGGTTCGTTGATGATCCGCGCCACCTTGAGACCCGCAATGCGTCCGGCGTCCCGCGTGGCCTGCCGCTGGCAATCGTCGAAATAAGCCGGAACCGTGATAATGGCCTCACTCACGTCCATTTGCAGATGCTCTTCCGCCATCTGCTTGAGGCGGGTCAAGATGATGGCGGAGATCTCGGGAGGAGAGTAATCCTTGTCACCGATACGGATACGGACATCCCCGTTCACGGCCTCGCTGACCGCATACGGCATCAGATCGAGAACCCTCTTGATTTCGGGAGAATTGTACTTCCGTCCGATCAGCCGCTTGACGGCAAAGACGGTCCTCTCCGGGTTGGTGACCGCCTGCCGCCTGGCGATCTGGCCGACCAGCCGGTCTCCCTTCTCCGTGAAGCCGACGACCGACGGCACCGTGTGGCTTCCCTCTCGACTGGGAATGACCACGGGGCGCGCACCCTCCACGACCGCAACGCAGCAGTTGGTGGTTCCCAGATCGATTCCTATCATGCGGCCCATGCGCCATTCTCCCACGCAGGCAAACCGGTCCCCGCGGCCGGCTTCTGGAAGAAATATAGGCCCGGTGAGGGGGACAGGCAAAAACCCGCCGCTAGGAATCGTCAGGACGGACGGCCACCCGGACGCGGGCCGGCTTCAGGAGCCGGTCCCGGAGGAGGTAGCCAGGTTCGAGCTCCTCGATGATGGTGTTCGGCTCCACTCGAGCGGTCTCTTCGCGGGCCACGGCCTCATGGACGGTGGGGTCGAAAGGTTTCCCCAGAGCCTCCACGTCCGCCAGCCCTTCCTTTCGCAGGATTTCCATCAACTGCTCGTAGATCATGCGGATGCCCTGCCGGTAGCTTTCGGGAACGTCCTCCGGATTCTCATCGGTGTTCAGCGCTCTCTTGAAATTGTCGAGGACCGGAAGGATTTGCACCACCAGATCGCTGGCGGCGCGGCGGGCGAACTCCGTGCGCTCGCGGGCCTGGCGCTTGCGATAGTTCTCGAACTCGGCGCGGACACGCAGCAAATCCTCGCTGACATCTTCCACCCTTGCCTTGAGGTCCTCCTCCGGGCCAGGGCATGCGGCGGGTGCCGGTACTTCACGATCCGCCTCATCAGCGGCAGCCCCTCTGTCCTCCGGCCCGGTGGGAGAGGCCGCCGGCGGAGGAGCATCCACGGAGACCGCTTCAACGCTGGTGATCTCGATGGTCTCGTCGCCCGTTGGGGAACTTTCTGGATCCGCTTCGCCCTCTTGTCTTCGGATCTCTTCAGTCATGCCGTGTCTCCCGTGTCCGCCTTCGGCTGGGGCCTTGAAAGAGCCCAATGATCGGCTTGTGCCCGCCGGGAAAGAGATTCTGAAAGAAAACGAGACAACGATTCCACCAGGATGACAAGACGGTCGTAATTCATTCGGGTGGGTCCGATGACCCCCAGAGCCCCGACGGGCTGCTCCCGGTACGAGTAGGGCGACGAGATGAGCGTCAGATCGCTGAGACTGGGAACGCGGGTCTCGGAACCGATGAGAATTCGTGAACGCCCTTGCTCCAGGCAGGCGTTGAGGATCTCCACCAGCCGGCTCTTTTCCTCGAAGGCGCGAAACAGTGATTTCATCCGTTGAACATCTTCGAAGTCCGGCTCCCCGACCACGTTGCTGGCACCGTCCACCAGAACCTCTTCCGCTTCCTCCTCCCGCTTCTCGAGGTAACTCCTGGAAAGCTCCAGCGCCCGGGCCAGGAGGCGGTCATAGAGAGCTTTCTCATCCGACATCATTTTCAGCACCCGGGAGCGAATCTCAAGCAGGGTCAGACCGGTGAAATTGTCGTTGATGAGATTCGTGATGTTCAGGAGCTCCGTCTCTCCGAACGGCCGGGGCACCGAGATCACCTTGTGGTCCACGATGCCGGACTGGGACACGAAGATAGCCAACACCCGGTTCCGGGGCAACTGGAGAAACTCCAGACGCTTCATGATGGCGCTATGAAACCTGGGTGCCAGCACGAGGCCCACGTGGGAACTGAGGTCGGCCAGCAGATGCGCGGTGCGCGCGAGCAGAACATCAACCCCGGGCGTCTCCCCTGCAACGGGGAGAGCGGAGTTGATGATCTGCTGGTCGCGTTCGTTCAGGGTGCAATCCGACATGAGGGCGTCCACATAATATCGGTAGCCCTGATCGGTCGGGATGCGGCCCGCTGAGGTATGAGGCTGGAACAGATACCCCATCTCCTCCAGATCGACCATGGTATTCCGGATGGTCGCGGCGGACACATTCTCGGCGATATTCTTCGAGACGGTCCGGCTTCCCACCGGATTCCCGGTCAAGACATACTGAACCACCACTGCGGCGAGGATGTCGCGCTGCCGCTCGCTGATCTGGCCAGCACTCATTCGAGCCTCTGGCGCCATCCCGGCTGGCGGCCCGGAATTGGCACTCTTAGTTAGCGAGTGCTAATCTAGCACGCAAACTGCAAACTGTCAAATTGCAGCAACTTAGCGCTTTTTCCCCGGCCGCTGGGAGGAAGGTTTCGGCATCTCGCTCTCGCCTGGTCGGCCCCGCCGGTTGAGGAGTTCCGCCTCGATGAGACCGTCCAAGCCACCATCGAGCACTCGGTCCACGTCCCCTATCTCCAAGCCCGTCCGATGGTCCTTCACCAATCGATAGGGCTGGAGCACATAGGAGCGTATCTGGCTGCCGAAGGCAATCTCCTTTTTCTGCGCTTCCAAGGCCTGTTGCTTGGCCTGCCGTTCCTGGCGCTCTCTCTCCGCCAAGCGGGCGCGCAAGACCTTCATCGCCATGGCGCGGTTCTTGTGTTGCGAGCGCTCGTTCTGGCAGGAGACCACGATCCCGGTGGGAAGGTGGGTGATACGGACGGCGGAATCGGTGACGTTGACATGCTGGCCCCCGGCGCCGGAGGAACGGTAAGTGTCGATGCGCAAGTCCTTTTCCTCGATGGAGATCTGCGCATCGTCCTCCACCTCGGGGACGACGGACACCGAGGCGAAGGAGGTGTGGCGCCGGGAGGCGGCATCGTACGGGGAAATCCTCACCAGCCGGTGCACACCCGATTCTACCTTGAGATATCCGTAAGCCAGATTCCCTTCCACCGACACCGTGGCGCTCTTGATGCCGGCTTCCTCGCCCGGCTGAAGATCAAGGGTCCGGGAAACGTACCGCCTGGATTCGCACCAGCGCAAGTACATCCGCAGGAGCATTCCCGCCCAGTCCATGGACTCCGTGCCCCCCGCACCAGCGTGAATGGTGAGGATGGCGTTGGCGCTGTCTGACTCACCGGAGAGCAGGGTGCTCAGTTCCAGATCCCGCACCATCCGGTCCAGGTCCCGGAGTGCCGTCTGGAAATCAGCCTGCGCGTCCTCCCCCTCTTCAAGGAGCTCCCGAAGGGCTCGCGCGTCGCCGGAGGCACGCTCCAGCCCCCGGGCTCTGTCTATCGCGCCGGTGAGCCGCTGGCGCTCACGGGTGATCTCGCGGACCCTCTCGGCATCATCCCAGAAGCCCGGCTTCCCCATTTCCGCATCCACCTTCCGCAGGCGCGCCTCCAGGGTGGGGAGGTCAAAGATACCTCCGCAACTCGTCGACTCTCCGAGACAGGGAATCATGCAGGTTGGAAAGATCCTCATCCATCAGGCATCACTCCGTCCGGGTCGAATCAGACAGGGCACTGCAAGACCGGTCTGCCGGCGGTTTCTCCGTCAACCTCAAGCATCCACTCGGCGCCCCCGCGCCGCCGCGGCACTCACCGCGATGGCCAGCAGGATAACACAGCCTTTCGGAACCGCCTGCGGATGACGCGCCGCCAGGCTCAGATCGCGCCGCGCGCGGATCGTCCCCTCGACCAGGGCCGTTTCAAAGAGCGGCGTCCGCGTCACGACCTGGCCCGTCGGAGAGATAATTCCGGATATCCCGGTATTCGCCGCGCGGATCAGCCAGCGCCGGCTTTCGACGGCCCGCAAGACGGCCATGGCGAAATGCTGTTCAGGAGCCGCGGAACGACCGAACCAGGCGTCGTTGGTGATGGTCGTGAGAAACGTGGCGCCCTCCCGGACCTGCTTCGCCACGAGGGTAGGATATGTGATCTCATAACAGATCGCGACCCCGAAGGGCGTCGGGGGACGGTCCTCACCTCCCAGGTGAAGATCGCCCCCCAACGGACTTGGGTCATCTCCCGGAACGAACCGGCCGACAGCCTTCACCAGCGGACGGGCGAAGAACAGAAGCCGGCCCAGGGGGACCTTCTCCCCGAAGGGAACCAGGTGAATCTTGTCATAGCGCCCGTCCAGGCCGCCATCCGGCGTCACCAGAAAAGCCGAGTTGGTGTAGCCGCCCGCCGGCAGGCGATGGACGCTCCCGATGAGGAAGGAAACCGAGGAGTCCCGGGCGATTTCCTGAAGGCGCATGCGCAGCAACGGACTTTCTTCCAGGTTCTCCGGCGTGGACGACTCGGGCCACAGAACGAGGCGCGCCTCCTCCGCCACCTGCTGGGTGAGGTCGAGTTCCCTTCGCTCGATGGCGCCGCGGTTGGCGGCGAGCCACTTCTCATCCTGGCGGACGTTCCCCTGGATCGCCGCGACGGGTATGGGATCGGCACCGGGTGGGATCGAGCGCCGGAGGACTCCACCCCCGGTCCAGGCGGCCAGCAACACCAAGAGCGCCGTGGCAGCGGCCATCCAGCCCCGCCTCGACCGGCCATGGCGTCCGGGGAGAGGCACCGCGCCGACGAAGGCCGCGTTCACGGCGACAATGACGAAAGAGAGTCCGTAGACTCCGCCCAGCGCCGCCAGCTGGCGAATGTTGGCAGCCGCGTGCTGGGTGTAGCCGAGAAAGCCCCAGGGGAAACCTCCCAGCGGCCAGACGCGAAGCCATTCGGCCAGGAGCACCCAGGCGGCTGGCGCCGCCAGCAGGGCGCCATCCCCCAGGCGCGCGAACAGCCAGGCCTGCGTCGCTCCGAAGGCGGCATGGAACAACGAAAGAACCAGCACCAGGACCGCCCAGACGCCGAGGGACACACTCCAGGGAAGGCCGCCATAGGTGGCCATCACATTGGGAATCCAGTACAGGAGCCCGGTGTAAAAGATCATCCCCTGGGCCAGTCCCAGCCGCATGCCGCGGGATGGAGAGACATTCCTCAGCGCGGCCAGGAGCGGGACCAGCGCCACCCAGGCGAGAAAGCCCAGGTCGACCAGGGGAAACGCCTGCTGAGCCAGACCTCCTGAGAGCAGCGCCCCGCCGAGCCGGGCATCGAACCGCAGGCGCCTGGGGAGGTCGGCCGCACCGGCCAATCAGTGGCCCCGGGAAGGAACCCAGGCCTTGATGTGGTCCGCCTGGAAATCCCGGTTCAGTTGCGCCGCAGCGGCCTGGGCGGCCACCCGGTCCGGGTATGGGCCGACCCGCACCCGGTAGTGGGTTTTTCCGGAGAGGCTCGAGGGGCGAATCCTCGGGCGATACCCCTTGGCACGGAGTCTCGCGGCCAGCGACTCGGCCATGGCCCGTTCCGAGAGGGCCGCAACCTGGATTTCCACGCCGGCCGGTTCCGCTGCCGGGGAATCCGGATGGTCCCGGGCCAGGGGGGAAGAAGAAGAGGATGGGGAGACGGACCCCGCACCTGGCTTGGCCGGAGAAGAGACGCGAGCCTCGCGCCCCGGGGCGGGTGGCGGGCTGGAGTCTTTCTGGTTCATCGCGGGCGGCGGCGTGGAGGAACGGGGGGGTTCCTCCAGGTTGTCGAAGAACGTCAGGTCCGCACCTGCGTCCTCCTCCTCCAACGCCTCATCGACGAGGCCCTGGGCCGCCCGCTCCTCGCCGAGCCGCTCCATCGCCTCCCCCTGCCCGGCACGCCTGCCGAAATGGTAGGAAATGCCGCACAGAAGCACGACTCCCACCAGGATGATGAACACCTGCTTGCCATCAAGCTGTACCTCGAGATAGCCGTCATCGTCTGGGTCTCTTCCGCTCATCTCGTTGTTCCTCCCGCGGCCCCGGCCTCCAGGAAGCGGCTCGGTCTTCCCTCCCCTAAGATCCGGAGCCCTTGGTGAAGACATCCAAAAGATTGATGGGAATGGGGAAAAGAATGGTCGAGTTCTTTTCCGCCGAGATCTCGGTCAAGGTCTGCAGGTAACGAAGCTGCAGGGTGACCGCATTCTTGCTGATCTCCTCAGCCGCGGCTGCCAGCTTTCCCGCCGCCTGATACTCGCCGTCAGCGTGGATAATCTTGGCTCGCTTTTCCCGTTCCGCTTCCGCCTGGCGCGCCATGGCTCGTTGCATCTCCAGGGGTAGATCGACGTGCTTCACCTCGACCGACGTGACCTTGATACCCCACGGGTCGGTGAGGCGGTCCAGGATCGTTTGGAGCTGGGTATTGAGCTGTTCCCGTGCCGCCAGAAGATCGTCCAGATCGACCTGTCCCAGGACCGAGCGCAAGGTGGTCTGAGAAAGCTGTGAGGTCGCATAATGGTAATTCTCCACCTCGATGACCGCCCGATTCGGCTCCACGACCCTGAAGTAGACGACCGCATTCACCTTCACCGAGACGTTGTCCCGGGTGATCACATCCTGGGGTGGAACATCCATGGTGATGATCCGAAGGGAGATCTTGACCATGCGATCAAAGGGCCAGAAGATCAGAATGAGTCCAGGCCCCTTCTCAGGGGTCATCAGACGGCCGAGCCGGAAGACCGCCGCGCGCTCGTACTCGTTGAGGATCTTCACACAGGAAACCACGTAGAGCAGCAAGATGACCGGAGCAACAGCAAAGGCAATCATTCGGCACCCCCGTTTCTTGGATCCGTGGGTTCGACCCGGAGCCGGCGCCCCTCCAGGGACAGAACCCGGATGGAGTCACCCCGGGCGACCCCCTCATCGACCCTTACATCGTAGTACTCACCACGCACCATGACCTTGCCTTCGCCCCCGCCCGCGGGATCCAGATCGGTCACGGCCTCGCCGACCATCCCGACGAGGGCCTCTCGCCCGGTGGCATGCGGTCGGGTCTGCGAATGGACGGCCAACCGGACCAGGAACAACGCGATCAGCCCCATGGCCAGGGTGACCGATACCAGGATCCTGCGCGGCACCTGGAACTCGGCGGGAGCATGGAACAGAACCAGGCCGCCGATCACCAGGCAGGCGAGGCCCGTGGCGCTCAATGCACCGTAGGAGACCACCTTGACTTCGAGCAGGAGCAGGCCCAGGCCGAGACCGATGAGCCCCGCTCCGATCCAGTTCACCGGGAGGACCTGGCTGGACAAGGCAAAGAGGAGCAAGCACACGACCCCCACCACGGCGGGAAGTATAGCTCCGGGATGGGTGATCTCGATATAGAGACCCAGGAGCCCCGCCGCCAGCAAGAAGAAGGCGATCATGGGGTCGGAGAGGGCCGTCAACAGGCGCTCTCTGGTGTTCATCTCCACCGTCGACCAGGCGGCGCCCGCCAGATCCAGCCGGGTCTCGGTTCCATCGTAGCGCCGGATCGTTCGTCCATCCAGCCAGCCCAGGAGCTCGGAGCGATCCGGCGCCTCGTGCTCGATAAAACCAGCCTTCAGAGCTTCCTGCGACGAGTAAGAAAGGCTCTTCCTCACCATTCCCTCGGCTGCCTCGGGATTCCGGTGTCGATGTTCCGCGAGAGAACGGGCGAAGGCCGCCAACTCGTTCTCCGCCTTGGTCAGCAAGACATTCTCCGAGTCGTTGCGGCCCGTGACAAACACCGGGTGAGCCGCGCCCATGTCCGAAACCGGCGCCATGGCGGCCACATCCGCCGCCAAGATCAGAAACACTCCTCCCGAGGCCGCAGATGCCCCTGACGGCGAAACGTACACCACAACGGGAACCGGACACTGGAGAATATCGTTGACCATGGCGCGCACGGTCGTGACCAACCCCCCGGGAGTATCGAGTTCGATGAGAACCAGCCTGGCATCCAGGCCGACCGCTTCCCCCAGGGTGCGGGACAAGAAATCCTCGGTGATCGGCATCAGGGGATGGCGGATCTCCATGATGACCACCGGCCCAGAGGGCTCCCCCGGTTCCGAGTCCGGGGCACTCCACACAAGGTGTCCCGGCAGGGCGAGCGCCAGGACACACGCTCCCCAGGCACCCCATGCGCGGCCTTCGGGCCGCTCTCTAGCCAGGCGCCGGGGGAAGGCGGCTGTGCTCACCCCTGGGTCCCCAGCCACTGCTTCAAGCGGCCCAATCCCTCCCGGATGTCGCCGCGGGACACGGCATAGGACAGACGCAGGTGACCCGGGGCGAAGAACGCTGTACCGGGAACGACGGCCACGCGCGCCTCGCGCAGGAGGCGCGCAGCGAGCTCGACGTCATCCCGGCAGCCGGTTCTCTTCACCACCTCGGTGACATCCGGGAAGATGTAAAAAGCCCCGCCTGGCGGCGCGCAACGGAATCCCGGCAGCTCCTCCATCCCACCCAGCATCAGCTTCCGCCGCGCTGCGTATTCCGCCTTCATGCGCTCCAGGCCGGCGTCCGGCTCCACCAGCGCCGCCAGGGCGGCGTGCTGGGCGAAGGTCGTCGGGTGAGTCGTATCGTGGCTTTGCAGCGTGATCATGGCAAGGGCCAAGCGCTCGGCGAAACAGGCAGCATATCCGACCCGCCATCCGGTCATGGCGTAGGCCTTGGAGAAGGAGCCCACCAGGACCAGGTGCTCACCCAGACTCGACGCCCAGCAAAGACTGGAAGGCGCCTGGTCTCCTTCGTAGACAAAGTCCAGGTAGGTCTCGTCTGAGAGGAGCATCACGTCATGAGCCTGCACCAGGTCCACGATCCGTTCCCATTCCGATCGTCCCATGACCGCGCCCGTCGGGTTGCCGGGGGAGTTGATAACCAGCAAGCGCGTCCTTGGCGTCATCGCGGCCTCCAGGTCCTCGATGCGGGGCTGGAAACCGCGGCCGGGATCACAGGGAACCAGCACCGGCCGCGCCCCTGCCAGGCGAACCTGCTCCGGAAAGGACACCCAGCAGGGGGTGGGGATCACCGCCTCGTCTCCCTCTTCCAGGAGCGCGAGCATGGCATACAGGATGGCGCTCTTGCCGCCGCAAGTGACCAGCAGATTCTGGAAGGAGACGGGGCGATCGGATCGTCTCGAGAGAGCTTCCGCGAGACCTCGCCGCAGGCTCAGGATTCCCGCGCTCGCGCCGTAATGGGTCTCGCCCCGGTCCAGGGCGTTCTTGGCAGCAGCCACCACATGGGACGGCGACCGGAAGTCCGGTTCTCCCGGCCCGAAATCGACCACGGATTCGCCGCGGGCTCGGAGCTCCGCCGCGGCCTGCTTGACCGCCAGGGTGGCGGAGGGGGTGATCCGGCTCATCCGGGAGGAAAGCTTCATGATCGCCCCCGGCGCCCATAAAATTTCTCCAGCGCCCGCTCCACGTGCTCGGGGACCAGACCGGACACCGAGCCGCCCAGGGAAGCCACCTCCCGGACCAGCCGGCCGGACAGGTAGGTGTATGTTTCGGCCGGCATGAGATAGACCGTCTCCATCCTCGGCGACAGCCGGCGGTTCATCAGGGCCATCTGAAACTCGTACTCGAAGTCGGAAAGGGCGCGCAAACCACGCACGATGACGGTCGCCCCTGTCTGCTCCAGGAAGTCGACCAGGAGGCCCTCGAATGACTCGACCTTCACGGTGGGCCGGCTTCCGGTTGCCTGCCGGAGCATGTCCACGCGCTGGGACAGCGGAAAGACTCCTCCCTTTGCTGGATTCCTGACCACTGCAACCACCACCTCATCAAAAAGGCGGCAAGCACGATGCACCAGATCAAGATGGCCGTTGGTCACAGGGTCGAAAGAGCCGGGATAAACAGCCTTCACGCGCATGGTGTTCCCCTCTTTTTTCGGACGGTTCGCCGCGCGCCTTTCACCCTGCCGTGAACTGCCGGGCCAGTCAAGGGACCGCTCCTCACACCAAGGAGAGCTCGCGCATGGCGCCGCGCGGTTCCCGGGGCGCCGTCTCCACCCAGCATTCGCGCCACCTCTTCCACTCTTTGGCTCCCGGCCAGGCGCTGGATAGCGGTCCGGGCCCGGCCGCCGGCGATTTCCTTCGCGACACGCAGATGGTGGTGGGCCACGGCAGCAATCTGCGGAAGATGGGTGACGCAGATGACCTGATATCGGGCCGCCGTTTGCCGCAAGCGATCGCCGATGAGACGCGCCGTGTTGCCTCCGATTCCCGCATCGATTTCGTCGAAGATGAATGTTTGAGCCCCATTCTTCCCGCCGCCTCCGCGGCCGAGCAGGTGCAAGGCGAGCAGGAGACGGGACAACTCGCCCCCCGAGGCGACCTGGGAAAGCGAGCGGAGATCTTCCCCCGGGTTGGCGGCAAACAGGAAATCCACCTTCTCATAGCCCGACGGGCCGCCTGCCGCCAGGATGGATACAGGATCGTCCGGATCGGCCCCGGGGGACGACGCCACGTGGAGCACCACCCTGGCGCCGGGTAGGCCCAGACGCGGGAGCTCCCTGGCGAGGTGCGCCGCCAGTCTCCGGCCGCCCTGGCGCCGGCGGCTTCCCACATCGAGAGCCTGGCGGTGGTAGGCGGCTGCGGCGGTTTTCTCCTGCTGGAGGAGCTCCCCGGCGAGATCCTGGTCGTGCTCCAAGCCATCCAGCTCGCTTTCCAGCCGGTCGGCGAGATCCAGTACGTCCTCGAGGCGACCGCCGTGCTTCCGGCGGAGCTTCTGGAGAACAGCCAGCCGGGCCTGAACCGTTTCCAGCTCCCCGGCATCGGTCTCCCCTTCCGGCATGGCATCCTGTACGGCGCGGATGGCATCTTGGATCGCGTAACTCGCATCGGTCAATTGCTCCAGAGCTCCGTCCAAGCGGCCATCCAGGCCACACAACCGTTCGAGGCGGGCACGGGCGCGGGCCAGGCCAGCCACCACGGAGGTGTCTTCTTCGTCCAGGATCCCCACCACCTCTCCGGCCAGTTCCCGGCGCTCGCGCACCGTGGCCAGGAGCCGTTCCCGGGCTCGCAACTCGGTCTCCTCCTCCGGCTGTGGAGCGACCGATTGAATCTCTTGCAACTGCTCGCGGAGATCAGCCTGCCGCTGCTCGGTTTCCGAGCGGCGGCGCTGGTGGTCGACCCTTCTCTCGGCCGCGGACTGGAGGTCCCTCCAAGCTTTCCCCAGGCTCTTGAGCTGCTCCGGAGGCACGCAGGACCGGTCAAGAAAGGAGCGCTGGGCCGCCTGGGACGCCAGGGTCAGGTGGTGGTTCTGGCCGTGCAGGGCCAATTGACCGGCCATCACTTTGCGCAGAACGCCGAGGGGTGCGAGAGTTCCGTTGATGAAAACACGGTTGGGAGCGCCGTCCGGACGGATCTCGCGACGGACCACCAAGGTGTTGTCCTCGCACGGCTCCAGCCCGGACTCCTGGAGCAACGCCTGCAAACCGTCATCCTCGACCTGGAAAAGTCCTTCCACCACGGCGCAGCTCTCTCCCTTCCGGACCAGTTCAGGGTGGGCTCGGTCTCCGAGCAGAAGGCCAACGGCATCGACGAGAATCGACTTTCCAGCACCGGTCTCCCCGGTGAGGACATTGAGTCCCGGCCCCAGGACAACCTCGACATCCTGAAGAACAACGAGATTCCGAACACGGAGATCAGTGAGCATGACGAGGACCGACGCGCAACGGTTTCGATGCATGGCTCGGCGCGCGAGCCAGGGGGCACGCTACCAGAGCCCGGGTAGGCCGTCAAGCAACCTCCGATGAGATCTCGTGTGCTTGCAGGACTTTGCAGCGATCGAACGATTGACACCAAATCACGTGCCTGCTACAGTCGCCGCCGCGGGATGGGAGGACCCGTTGCCACGGAGGTGCATTGCCTGCTCACATCTCGGATTTCCTGGCGCAACCAGTGGTCGGGGCCGGCAACGCCAGTATCATCTCCCTGCTTCTCCAAGCCAGCCCGATTGTACAGCTTGTCCTTCTGCTCCTGGCCGGTCTGTCGATCGCCTCATGGGGCGTTATTTTCTTGAAATCACAAACCTTCCGGCGAGCCGCCCAGGAGACCGAGGAAATCCAGCAGCAGTTGCGTACCGGCAGCCTCGCCGATCTTCGAGACACGGCGGAAGGCCTCCAGGATGCTCCCGAAGCGCGACTCGTTCGCCAGGCGTTCGATGCCTGGACCCGTGCGGGTGCTGCGGCGGCGGGGCCACAGGACCTGGAGATGGTGCAAAACATCCTTTCCCGCACCGCCCGCCTGGAGGTTCTCAGGCTCGAACGGTATTTGACGCTTTTGGCCACCATCGGGAGCGCATCCCCCTTCATCGGCCTCTTCGGGACCGTCTGGGGCATCATGAGCACTTTCCGGGCCCTGGGACTCACCGGCTCCACATCCATCACGGTCGTGGCGCCCGGGATCGCCGAGGCCCTGATCGCGACGGCCGTCGGTCTGGCGGCCGCCATTCCGGCCGTGATGGCCTACAACCATTACGTCAGGCGTGTCCGGATCGTCGTGTCCCACATGGAGAGTTTCTCTTCGGAGTTCATGGAACGACTTCAAAGAGGCCGGTGAACCCAGAATGGGAATGGGCATGAATGTTGTTGATGAGCCCGGGATGAGTGGCACGCTTTCGGAGATCAATGTCACGCCCTTGGTGGACGTCATGCTGGTCCTTCTGGTGATCTTCATGGTGACTGCCCCCATGATGCAGCGTGGTGTGGACGTCACCTTGCCGTCCGCCGAGGTTTCCGTCGAACCGAGGGAACAGACCCTGGTCGTGAGTGTGGATCGAGATGGAGAGATCTGGCTCGATCGCAAACCGGTTCACGAGAAGCTCCTTGCCGTTCGTATCGAGGAAGCGATGAAGGCGACCGGGCTGGATTTCGTCTATCTACGCGCCGATGAGTCGATCCCTTATGGACGTGTCATGTACGTGATGGACCAGTGCCGGAAAGGGGGTATCAAGCAGGTCGGACTGGTGGTCAAGCCGATGCCGCCGCAGGGTCCCGGGGGGTGAGCCAGACGTGCGTATCGCCATTCGTCTCCCCCACCCCCTGGCGCCGGGGTTGCCGCGCATGGTGCTCCTGTCACTGGCGGGCCATCTGGTGCTCGGAGTTCTCACGGTGACCGTGCCCGGCCTCTTGCCTCGATCCAAGCCGCCGCGCTGGGACCATGTGGTGCTTGCCCAGCTGACACCGCTCCCTGCCAGCCTCGCCCGGCCCGTTCCCCTCCGGCCCGCCGGGAAACCGTCCACCGCCGTCCGTCCCGTTGCCCGGCCGAGGACTCCCCCTCCGCCTCCCAAGAAACCGTCCCGAAAGGCCTCTCCCCGGGTGGCCCGCCGCCCGGCTTCCCCGCCCCCTTCCCGGCCTGCGCCGGCGCGGCGCGCCAGCAACCGCCCCCCGGCGGCCGAGGCCTCGCCCGGCCCCCCCACCGCCCACCCGCCAGGGGAACCGAGGGCGTCCGGCATCGGCATCTCCATGTCCGCGAGTTCCATCGGCCATTCCTACTACCCGAGCCAGCTGGCCAACAAGCTCCGGGCCAACTGGCAACGCCCCGTCAACCCACTCGCAGCAAAAGGCCCCCTCTCCGTGCGCGTACGGTTCCGACTCGATCAGCGCGGCAATATCTCACAGGTTCAGATCGAGATTCCCTCTTCGTACCCTTCTCTCGACACCTCGGCGCTCCGGGCCATCAGGCAGGCGGCTCCCTTCCCGCCCCTGCCTCCCCAGTACACGCAGGACGCCGTCGACCTGGCCATCACCTTCACCCTGGAGCCTCCTGGCCTCTAGATCGCCGCAGGGAGAATGAATGAGGTTCTTTCGCAGACTCTTCCCGGTTTTCTTTCTGGTCTCGGTTGCATGGTGCTTGCCGCTGCGAGCCCAGGAGGAGCCCGACCTGGAACTCCAGATCACCGGCACCGGCTTTCAGAAGATCCCGCTGGCCCTTCCCCCTTTCCCAACGGTCTCCTCCGGTGAGCTCGCCGCCAGCGCTGCCCGAGGCATTCATCAGGTGATGCAGGCCGATCTCGATTTCAGCGGCTACTTCGACCTGGTGGACCCGGACCTGTTCGAGCTGATTCCAGCCTTTTCGGAACGGGATGTTCGCTTCCGGGACTGGCTTTCCATCGGCGCTCAGGCCGTGTTCCTGGGGAAGCTGCAGATCAAGGGCCAGGACCTCGCCGTGGAGGGCCGGCTTTATGACACCAGCCACGCCGCCGACCCCTCCGCCGGTGGCGGTCATCTGATCTTCGGGAAACGATATCAGGGAGACCCCGAGCTGGACCGCCGCATCGGGCACAAGCTGGCCAATGATGTGGTGCATTTCTTGACGGGTTCTGACGGCGTTTTCCTCACCAAGATCGCCTTCACGGCCCAGCTCGGCCCAGGACGCAAGGAAATTTTTGTCATGGATTATGACGGCCAGCGGCGCGTCCAGATCACCAACAACGGCAGTATCAATCTTTCTCCCACCTGGTCCGTGGATGGGTCCCGTCTCGCGTACGTCTCGTTCGCGTCCGGCAAGCCCGAGATCCATACCATCGACGCCACGGGCCGCCGTGGACGGGTCTTCGCCCGCGAGGGAGACCTGAACTCAGCTCCGGAATGGTCTCCGGACGGCCGTTCCATGATCTATTCCGTCAGCCGCAACGGCAACAGCGAGATCGTGAGCATCGACCTGGCAACCAGCCGGATCCGGCGCTTGACCCATCACCCTGCCATTGACACGTCTCCAGTGTATTCACCCACGGCCCGTGAGATCGCCTTCACGTCGGACCGGTCCGGGAGCCCGCAGATCTACATCATGGAGGCGGACGGTGCCAACGTCCGTCGGGTGACCTCCACCGGGAGCTACAATGATTCCGCCGCCTGGTCTCCCCGGGGCAACCTGCTGGTGTATGTCAGCCGTGTCGAAGGACGTTTTGAACTGGTGCTTCTCGATATCTCCAGCGGCGTCAAGCGGTACTTGACACGCGGGACGGGTAACAATGAGAATCCGCGATTCTCTCCCGACGGGATGCACCTCGTGTTCTCGTCGAACCGCGGCGGCTCTTACCAGATCTTCACCATGGATCTCACCGGAGGCCATGTGCGCCGTCTGACCCAGATGGGAGCCAGCGAAACCCCTGACTGGTCTCGCTGAGGAACCAGGTCATGTCGAAGCCCGTAGACGGGCAGGAGGAAGAATAGATGATGAACGACAGAGTCCGAACGGTGGGGATGATGGTGGCCCTGTCGGTCTGGCTTGGACTGGCCCCGGGCTGCAGGACCTCCCCATCCCGGCAAGGCATCACCGGCGCCGGACCGGACCTCCCGCCCCCGAGCGCGGTGGAGCCCTCGCCGGAGCGCGTGACGGATCCCTTCGGCCCGGGAGGATCGGCAGCCCTGGAGAAACCTCTCCAGGAAACCAATCTGACTGAAGAAGCGGAGGACCTGGCGCGGGAAAAGCGTTGGCTCGAAGAACGGTTGCGCACCGTCTACTTCGATTTCGACCAGGCCACCCTGACCCAGGAGGCCCGGTCGGCCCTGGATCACAACGCTGATCTGCTCAGGTCTCGTCCCGCTCTCCGGGTTCGTATCGAGGGCCACTGCGATGAGCGTGGTACCGTCGAATACAATCTGGCTCTGGGCGATCGGCGGGCGCACAGCGCTCTCGATTACCTGGCTCAACACGGCGTGGACAAGGCGCGGATCGACGTGGTCTCCTTCGGTGAGGAGCGGCCGGTCGACCTGGGGCATAACGAGGCCTCATGGGCCAAGAACCGGAGGGCGGATTTTCATGTCCAGTAGGACCCTGGCCCTGGCCGCGGCTTCCGGGTTCCTGATTCTCATGGGCACCGGCTGCGCCGCCTCGCTGGGCACGGGAACGGGCTTGCACCGGGACGTCGATTCCCTGCGAGTCGCAGTGGACCGGCTCCGGCAGAACCAGGTGGAGACCCGCTCCCGCATGGAAGCCCTCGCCCTGAGCCGCCCTCCGTCCTCCGACCTGGAGGTCGAACTCGAGGCCCTTGACGGGCGCATCCAGAGCCTGGAAGCCCAGATCAAGGCGCTCGCCCAGCGACTCGAACAGTCCGACGCCCGGATGGGGGGAGTGGCTTACGATATGGAAAGGATGCGCCAACGCCTGGATGAAGCCCTCCGCCGGGCGGAGGGTTCCCTGGAAACCCCGGAAGGCGCCCCGGGGCCGGGCCAGGATCGGGAGCCCGGCGCACCATTGGCTGCCCCGGACTCGGCGCCCCTTGGACCGGAGATCGCGGCAGAAGATCTCCCAGGGGGGCTCTTCCAGAAGGCCTATGCCGACTACACGGGGGGTCATTACGAGCTGGCCGCTCTCGGCTTTTCCACGGTCCTGGACCAGCGGCCGGATGGCCCTCTGGCCGACGACGCGCTTTATTATCTGGCCGAGATCGATCTGGCTCAGGGTCGAAAGGATCAAGCTCTCAACCGCTACACGCGGTTGGTCGAGGATTTTCCCGATGGCGACAAGGCCGCCGCCGCGCTCCTCAAACGCGGTCTTCTGCTGATTGATTCCAACCGAATTGGCGAGGGTGTCGTACAGCTCGATGATCTCGTGAAGCGGTATCCGGCCACCGAGGAAGCACGCCTGGCCCGGAACAAGTTGCGTGCGCTGGGAGTGGAACCTTGAAGCCGCGGCCCCGTCCGCCGGCCGGGGAGTGATGGCCGCATGCGGCGATCCGGGGGCCTCGCCCTTCCCGGATGGCCGTGATCACCCGGGGATGTCCGGCGAGATCCCGGAGCATCTGGATCTTCGTCCAGCGGCGAGGTTGGAACAGGCGGAGGACATGCCTCTGGCTCGGAGGATGTATTTCCAGAACAAGGCAACCACCACGGGCGAGCACTCGCTCCGCCTCTCGTATCAACACCCGGGTGAGTTCCAGGCCATCCGGCCCGCCAGCCAGCGCTTCTCTCGGCTCGTAGTCGCGCACTTCCCTGGGTAAGGAACCCACCTCGGCGGACGGGATGTACGGAGGATTGGAAAGCACCGCGTCCAGACCCGCCCGGGGCGTCAAGACGGCAAGACTGGCGGCCTGAATGGCGTGGAACCGACCGGCCAGGCCAAAGTGCACCGCATTGGCCTGCGCCACCTGGAGCGCACCCGCTGAGCAATCGATTCCGTAGACGATAGCCTGCGGCTTCTCATGGGCCAAAGCAAGGGCCAGGCACCCGCTGCCCGTTCCCAGGTCGGCAAACCGTCCGCCGGGTCCGGGGCACAGTTTCAGCACAGCCTCCACCAAACCTTCCGACTCTGGGCGCGGCACCAGGACCCTCGCATCGACCCGGAAGGGCAAGGACCAGAACTCTCGCACGCCGACCAGGTATGCCGACGGCTCGCCTTTCAAGCGCCGAGCGCACAGTCGCTGCAGCGCGGCGCGTACCCCGCTTCCAATCGGCTGTTCCGGTCTTGCCCAGAGGCTGTCCCGTTCCACGCCCAGCAGGTGGGCAAGAAGCACCTCGGCCTCCAGATGGGCCGCCGGGAAACCTGCCTGTGAAAAGGTCCGGACCGCCTCCTGCAGTGCGGCGGCGACCGTCTCGCCGGCGGCAGCCTTCAGAGCCCGGGGAGCTCCCACCCTCACGAGACGACCTGTTCTCGCAGCTTCTCGGCCTGGAAATGAGCCACCAGCGCGTCCACAAGCGGGTCCAGCTCGCCATCCAGAACATCCTGGAGGCTGTGGAGAGTCAAGCCGATCCGATGGTCGGTCACCCGGTTCTGCGGAAAATTGTACGTACGGATCTTCTCGGAGCGATCCCCCGTCCCGACCTGGTGCCGCCGTTCCACCGCCGTTGCCTGGTGGACCTCCTGCTCTTTGATCTCCAGAAGACGCGATCGCAAGACGCGCATGGCTCTTTCCCGGTTCTTGTGCTGTGATTTTTCATCCTGGCAGGTCACCACCAGGCCGGTGGGCAAATGGGTCACCCGCACAGCCGAGTACGTCGTATTCACGCTCTGCCCGCCCGGGCCGGATGAGCAAAACCGGTCGATGCGCAGGTCTTTCTCGTCGATCTGCACCTCCACCGCCTCTGCTTCCGGAAGAATGGCCACGGTCACTGCGGATGTATGAATCCGTCCTGACGCCTCGGTCTGGGGAACCCGCTGCACCCTATGAACACCGCTCTCGTACTTGAGACGTGAGTAGACCTCTTTCCCCTCGATCACGGCCACGACCTCCTTGACGCCGCCTGCTTCCGAGGCATGCCATTCCGTGACGTCCAGATGCCACCCTCGTCGCTCCGCATGTCGGGAGTACATCCGGAAAATCTCGGCGGCAAACAAGGTTGCTTCCACTCCCCCGGTCCCGGCGCGAATTTCCAGGATCACGTTCTTCTCATCATGGGGATCTTCGGGAATCAGCAGGGAGCGAAGCCGGAGCTGGAGCTGCGCCAAGCGCGCGGACAGTTCCTTGACCTCCTGGCCGGCAAGCTGGGCCATTTCCGCATCACTCGAGCCAAGAAGCTGGCGTGCACCGGTGAGATCCCGGGACATCTTCTTGTATTCACGATAGAGCCGCACCACATTTTCGATCTGAGCGTAGGCCTTGGCGCACTGCCGGTAGCGAACGGGGTCGGCCGCTACCTCCGGCTCGGCCAGACGTCCGGAGAGTTCCTCGAACTTGGCTTCAATGGCCTCGAGCTTGGCGAACACGGAGACCCCAACGGCGGAACGGCAGGCGCGAGCGGCAGCCTGGACCATGGGTCAAGGCGGCTGACCAGCAGGCCATCCAGATGGAAGGCGCCGCCTCGATCAGCCCTGCGAGGCGGCCTTGTCCCTCCGGCCGTACTTCTTGAGGAAGCGCTCGACACGGCCCGCCGAGTCGACGAGCTTTTGCTGCCCGGTGAAAAATGGATGACACGCTGAGCAGATTTCCAGACGCAATTCCTTCCGCGTGGAACGCGTCTGGAAGGAATTCCCGCACGCGCATGTCACCTCGACCGAGTAGTATTCGGGATGAATCTTGGGTTTCATTCTACGCTTTCCACCGGCCCTCCCCGCCCTGGCTCGCCCTGGGTCAGGCAACGCCGAGCAGGAGGTCAAACCACCATTTTAGCATGCCCGGAGCATCATTCGTTCATACTGTCGAGGAAGGCCTGATTCGACGCTGTCTTGCTCATCCGGTCAATCAGCAGTTCCATGGCGTCGATGCTCGAGAGCGACGTCAACACCTTGCGCAGGACCCAGGTCCGATCCAGCTCCAACCGCGTGAGGAGCAGTTCTTCTTTCCGGGTCCCAGAGCGGTTGAGATCAATGGCCGGAAAAATCCTTTTCTCAGCCAGCTTGCGATCGAGATTGATCTCCATGTTCCCGGTTCCCTTGAACTCTTCGAAGATCACATCGTCCATCCGGGAGCCCGTGTCGATCAGAGCGGAGGCAATGACTGTCAGGGATCCGCCTTCTTCGATGTTCCGCGCCGCGCCGAAGAATCGCTTCGGTCTTTGCAACGCATTGGCATCCACTCCACCCGAGAGAACCTTTCCCGAGGGAGGAACGATGGCATTATAGGCCCGCGCCAGGCGAGTGATGGAGTCGAGAAGGATGATGACATCCCTCCGGTGTTCCACCAGGCGTTTGGCCTTCTCGATCACCATCTCCGCGACCTGCACATGGCGAGTGGCCGGTTCGTCGAAGGTGGAAGAAATAACTTCCCCTTTGACCGACCGTTCCATATCCGTGACTTCTTCCGGACGCTCATCGATGAGAAGCACGATCAACACCATCTCCGGATGGTTGGTCGCGACGGAATGAGCCAAATTCTGGAGGAGCATCGTTTTGCCGGTGCGCGGCGAGGCCACGATGAGGCCCCGCTGGCCCATTCCGATAGGAGTCAAGATGTCCATGATCCGGGCCGATGTGTTCTCCCGGGTCGTCTCGAGACGAATCCGTTTGTTGGGATAGAGGGGAGTCAGATTGTCGAAAAAGATCTTGTTCCGGGCGACTTCCGGGTTTTCGAAGTTGACTGCCTCGACCTTGATGAGAGCGAAGTAGCGTTCGCCCTCCTTGGGGGGACGAACCTGGCCGGAGACCGTATCCCCTGTCTGCAAGCCAAACTTGCGAATCTGCGACGGTGAAACATAGATATCATCCGGCCCCGGCAAATAATTGTATTCGGGTGCCCGAAGAAATCCGAAACCATCCGGAAGGCATTCCAGAACCCCCTCCGAGAAAATCAGGCCGCTCTTCTCGGTCTGCGCCTGCAAGATGCCGAAAATCAGCTCCTGCTTGCGGAGGTTTGCCGCCTTGGGAACCTCCAACTCTTGCGCGATGGACAGAAGATCCTTGATATTGCGTTCTTTGAGTCCCTTGATATCCATCTGCGCGGCGGACCCGGGCTCCCGGCGGGCTTCCCGGGCGGACAGATCCGTACCGGCGCTGGTCGCCGCCACCGGAAGCCCGGAAGAATCCTCTGTTCGAGCCCGGCTCATGCCTGCACCGCCCGGTGGATGATGGTGCGCAGGCCGGGGATTCCCATGCCCGTGCGGGCGGAGACCGGCAGCGGAGCCCCGGCTCCTGGAGCTATTTCCAGAAAAACCGCCGCCCGGCGAATGACACTCTCCATCCGCGAGGACGGCACGGCATCCGCCTTGCTCAAGACGACGCGGAAGGGACGTTCCAGCTCACGGAGCCACTCCATCATCCGATGATCCTGGGGAGTAGGCTCATGGCGCGCATCCACCAGGAGGAGGCAGAGAACCACCGGCCGGTCGTCCTGCAAGTAGCTTTCCACCAGCGGCTTCCACTCCATACGGACCTCCGCCGGAGCATGCGCGAACCCGTACCCAGGGAAATCCACAAGCGTCCCCATGCCCGCCGCTGCATAGAAATTGACCTGCTGGGTGCGTCCTGGCGTACGGCTGACTCTCGCAAGCTTGCGCCGCCGCGAGACCGCATTCAACAAGGATGATTTTCCCACATTGGAGCGGCCGGCGAAAACGACCTCCGGGCCGCGCGCGGCCGGGAAGGCGCGTGGCCGGGCGGCACCGGTGAGGAAGCACGTCTCGTCTCCAGCCATGGAAACCTCTCCACGGGATTCGGTACGCATCAGAAGTGTCGGGGTCGGAGCCAGGCCATGCGACTCCCAACCCCTTCCATATCGATCAGTGGGCGATCGTATCTTCGGGAACTCGCTTAGCCAGGTTTTTCTCGAAGCCGCTGCCCACTTTGGGGATGCGTGGCAGACGGCTCTCCAGCGCCAGATCAAACACCTCGTCCACGGACTCGACCAGGTTGATCGTCAGTGCGCGCTGAACATCATCGGGAAGCTCGGTAAGATCTTTTTCGTTGTCTTTCGGCAGGATCACGGTGGTGAGGCCCATGCGATGGGCCGCGAGCAGCTTTTCCTTGATGCCACCGACCGGAAGAACCTTCCCTCTCAAGGTGATTTCTCCGGTCATGGCAACCTCGCCGCGCACGGGAATCCGCGTCAGGGCCGAGGCCAGCGCCGTGGCAATGGTGATCCCGGCGGAGGGACCGTCCTTGGGGATGGCTCCCTCGGGAACGTGAATGTGGGCATCGTACTTGCGATAGAAGTTTTCGTCGATCCGGTATTTTTCCGACCGCGACCGGATGAACGAGAGCGCCGCGTGTGCCGATTCCTTCATGACGTCCCCCAGCTTGCCGGTCAACGTCAGGTTCCCTTTTCCCTTCATGAGGGTGGTTTCGATGGAGAGGATCTCACCACCTATCTCGGTCCATGCCAGACCGGTGGCCACTCCAACCTGGTTGGTCTTTTCCAAATCCCACGGGCGGAAGCGGGGAACCCCAAGATAGTCGCCAATCAGGTCCGGGGTCACGCGCTGATCGAAGTGATCCCCCTTTTTGACAACTTCCATGGCGATCTTCCGGCAGACGGAGGCAATTTCCCTTTCCAGGCTCCTGACGCCGGCTTCACGGGTGTACCGCTCCACGATGTAACGAATCGCATCTTCCTCGAAGATGATCTTCTCCTTCTGCAGCCCATGGGCGGCAAGCTGTTTGGAGATCAGGAACTGGCGGGCAATTTCTACTTTTTCGTTGAGAGTATATCCCGCGAGACGCAAGGTTTCCATGCGGTCCTTGAGCGCGGCTGGAACCGTGTGCAGGACGTTCGCGGTGCAGATGAACATGACCGCGGAAAGATCAAACTCACAGTCGATATAGTGGTCCAGAAACTCGTGGTTGAGCTCGGGATCAAGCACTTCGAGAAGCGCCGCCGAGGGATCTCCTCTGAAATCAACGCTCATCTTATCGATCTCATCCAGCACAAACACAGGGTTCCGGGTGCCCGCCTTTTTCATCATCTGGACGATTTGTCCCGGAAAGGCGCCGATATACGTACGCCGGTGGCCGCGTATCTCGGCTTCATCCCGGACGCCCCCCAGGGAAAGCCGCACGAACTTTCGGCCTGTGGCGCGGGCGATGGATCGGCCCAACGAGGTCTTGCCGACTCCAGGCGGTCCCACGAAGCAGAGGATGGATCCTTTCATTTTCTTCTTGACCAGCTGCCGGACCGCAAGAAACTCCAGGATTCTCTGCTTGATCTTTTGAAGGCCGTAGTGATCCTCGTCGAGAATCTTCTCCGCGCGGTTGATATCCCTCGATTCCTTGGATTTTTTGCGCCAGGGCAAGGATATGAGCCAATCCACGTAGTTCCGCGAGACCGTGGCTTCCGCCGAGATCGGTGGCATCACTTCGAGGCGTTTGAGCTCCTGCCGCAGCCGATCCCGGGCGTCCTTCGGCATGGGCGTTTTCTCGATCTTTGCCTTGAGCTCCTCCAGCTCGCTGACCCGGTCCTCGCGGCCGCCCAGCTCGTGCTGGATCGCCTTGATCTTCTCGTTCAGGTAGTACTCCTTCTGGGCCTTCTCCATCTGCCTCTTGACCTTGTTGTGAATCCGGCGGTCCACCCGCAGCTTGCCCATCTCGGATTCCAGCAGCGCGATGAGGGCATTGATGCGGTCCATGGGAAAGAGAATTTCCAGAAGGTTCTGCTTTTCTTCCACGCTGAGCTGGATGTTGCTGGCAATCGTGTCCGCGAGCTTGGACGGATCGGTGGAGCGCCCCACAGGAATCAGGCTCTCATGCGGCAAATTCGGCGAAAGCTTGACATAGCTTTCGAAGATTGAAACGAGTCTCTTCATCCGCTCCCGGATCTCCGGGGTCAAGTCCGAGGTCCGGTCCAGCGGTTTGAGCAGAGCGCGAAAATGGTCGCCTTTCGTGTCCGTCTCGATGACCCGGGCCCGGCTGACTCCTTCCACGAGCAGCTTCACATTACCGTTGGGCAAGCGCTGGTGCTGAACGATGTTGGCAACGGTGCCAATCGAATTCAGGTCTTCTCCTCTGGGCTCATCGATCCGGGCATCCCTCTGGGTGGCCAGAAAAAGGCGTTTATCCCCTTCCAGCGCGTCATTGAACGCCGCCAGGGAGGCGGCGCGGCCCACGATGAATGGGAGCATCGTCGCCGGAAAGACCACGATGTCCCGGAGGGGAAGCAGGGGTAGCGAGATCAAGTCGTCGCGATGATAGGGGGGCTCAGGATGGCTCATGTCACTCATTATATCCGATCTGCCTGCTCTTCCAGGGCTTCTGCCAGCCAAAAGGAGGGGGTCAGGCTCTTCTTGCGGCACACTCTCCGCGTGGGGGTGGGGCCGGCAAGGTGCTTTAGCCGGCCTTTTCGATCAGGGTAAGGGGATTGCTTCTGTTCTCCACAGCGTCCCGGGTGATGATGCATTCGGAGATATTGTCCTTGGAAGGGAGCTGGTACATGATATCCAGCATCAGTTCCTCGAGGATCATGCGCAGGCCGCGGGCGCCGACCTTGCGTTGAATGGCCTGCCTGGAGATCTCCAGAAGGGAATCCTCGGTGAACTTGAGCTTGACGCTCTCGTATTCGAAAATGCGCTGATACTGCTTCACCAGCGCATTCCGGGGCTCGGTGAGGACACGCACAAGCGCTTCTTCGTCAAGATCCTGGAGAGTGGCGATCACGGGAAGGCGGCCGACAAATTCCGGGATGAGTCCGAAACGGATGAGATCCACGGGTTGCACCTGATCCAGGGTTTCCTGCAGACTGCGCTGCCCGACGCTCTTCACCTCGGCCTTGAACCCCATGGCATTGCGTCCTGAGCGCCGCTCGATGACCTTTTCCAGCCCGACAAAGGCTCCGCCGCACATGAAGAGAATGTTGCCGGTGTCAACGGGCAGGAACTCCTGGTGCGGGTGCTTGCGCCCGCCCTGGGGCGGGACATTGGCGATGGTGCCTTCCAGGATCTTCAGGAGAGCCTGCTGGACGCCTTCTCCAGACACATCCCGGGTGATGGAAGGATTCTCTCCCTTGCGGCAAATCTTGTCGATCTCATCGATGTAAATGATTCCCTTCTGGCATTTGTCCACGTCGTTGTCGGCGGCCTGAAGAAGCTTCAGGATGATGTTTTCCACATCCTCGCCGACATATCCTGCCTCTGTCAGGGTGGTGGCATCGACAATGGCGAAGGGAACCGACAGGATCCGGGCCAGGGTCTGTGCCAGAAGAGTCTTTCCTGTTCCGGTGGGGCCAATGAGAAGAATGTTGCTCTTCTGGATCTCCACTTCTGACTTGCGCCGGCTGAACTCGTTGCGCTTGTAGTGGTTATAGACGGCCACGGCGAGCTTTTTTTTCGCATGCTCTTGACCGATGACGTACTCATCCAGAAGAGCGCTGATCTCAACCGGTTTGGGAAGTTCCAGCTCGCCCTTCGGTTCCTCCGCTTCTCTCCCATCGGCAATGATATCGAGACAAATATCCACGCACTCGTTGCAAATATAGACGGTCGGGCCGGCGATGAGCTTCTCCACATCGCGCTGGTTCTTGTTGCAAAAGGAGCAGCGAAGCCCTTCTCCGTCACTCTTTTTCCGTACCATACGTGGACTCCTGCTCCTCAGCTCTCCCGCGAGCTGATGACCTGGTCAATAAGACCATACTCCATGGATGCCGCGGCCGTCATGATGAAGTCGCGCTCGGTGTCAGCGTTGACGCGTTCCAGCTTCTGCTCCGTGTGCTTCACCAGGATTTCATTCAACGCCGCGCGAATCCGAAGAATCTCTCTGGCATGAATATCGATGTCCGAGGCCTGGCCGGAGAATCCTCCGAGAGGCTGATGAATGATGATGCGGGAGTTCGGGAGCGCGTACCGCTTCCCATGGGTCCCCGCGGCCAGCAGGACCGCAGCCATGCTGGCCGCCTGTCCCAGGCAGATGGTCGAGATATCGGGCCGGACGAACTGCATGGTGTCATAAATGGCGAGACCCGCCGTGATCTGTCCTCCAGGGCTATTGATATACAGCGAGATATCCCGTTCCGGGTCTTCCGACTCCAGGAAGAGAAGCTGGGCGATCACGAGGTTGGCAACCGTGTCATCCACCGGTGATCCAATGAAAATGATGTTGTCCTTGAGCAGCCGCGAATAGATGTCGTAGGCCCGCTCACCACGGCTGGTTTGTTCCACAACCATTGGAATAAGTGGCATTTAGGGCTGCTCCTCTTTGTTATGAATATGACCAAGGGAGGCCAGGAAGTCAAGCACCCGGGCATGCCTCAGATGGTGGCAAAGCGAGGTGATCTGTCCTCCCTTTTCCCATGCGGCCCGCACCATGGCCACCTTCCGGCCAGATCGTGCCGCCTCCTCTCTCACAATCCGATCGATCTCCGCCTCCTCCGCCTCGATGGACTCCTGTTCAGCAATGGCATCGAGAATGCGCGCCAGGCGGAGGTCATCGGCGGCCCGCCGGGCCTGACGTTCAGCTTCCTTTTTCCAGTCGATGCCGGCATGGCCGGGATCGATTCCCCTGGACGCCAGCTCCGCCGCCATCCGTTCCAGTCGGTGCCGCATCTCTCCTTCCACCAGGACCGCGGGTACCTGGAACGGGTTCCGTGCCAGCAGCTGGCGGATCAGGGCTTGGTGCACCGTATCGTCGGCCTGGCTCCGTTTTTGCCGTTCCAGATCCTCCCGAATCTTGCGGCGCAGGACCGCCAGGTCCTTGAACTCTCCCACGTCGCGCGCCAGGTCATCATCAAGGTCCGGAACCTGCCTCTCACGCACCGACGCGACCCGCATCCGGTAGAGAATGGTGCGGCCGGCAAGGCCCTGCGTGCGGTAGTCATCTGGATAACGAATGGTCACCTCTCTTTCTTCCCCCGGGCTGCTTCCTTCAAGCGCCGCCGAAAGATCCGGGTGAAGCTCATCCGTCCCCACGACAAAGGCAAAGCCCTCCTGTTTGAAATGCTTTCCGGACTCCGGGCCCTCCAGGTGCCGGCCGCTCAAGGTCATGAGGACATCGTCTCCCTTGCGGGCACCACGCTGTTCCACCGTGCGCAACCGCGCCATGTCCTGCCGCAGGTTTTCCAGCGTGGCGTCCACATCGGCCTCCGTGACGCGCGTGTCGGGCCGGGAAGCCTCCAACCCGGAGTAGGGTGCCAGGTCAAAGGGTGGGTCAACCTCGAACCATGCCACCAGGTGAAGGCTCCCGTCCGGCTGATGTTCAAACTTCTCAATCACCGGAGGAGCAACGGGCTCCACGGCCCCCTCCTTCAGAAGCCGGCCGACGTGACGCCGGGCAAGCCGTTCCACGATCTCCTGATCGACCTGCCGTGCGAACTGCTTCCGCACCACGGCAAGGGGAACCTTTCCCTTGCGGAACCCATCCAGACGAACCTTGCGGGCCAGACCGCGCGCCACCTGGCTGGCCTCTCTCTCGACCTCCTCGGCAGGAAAATCAAGGTGGAGGCGGCGGGTGCACGGTCCATCTGCATCGAACCGGTGAACCAGGTTTGTTGTGGGGGGCGCTGCGGAAGGCATGTATCACCGTTCGTGGTGCGAAAGGGGGGATTCGAACCCCCACGGGGAGTGCCCACTGGATCCTAAATCCAGCGCGTCTGCCAGTTCCGCCACTTTCGCTTTGAAGGCCCGGCGGCGTGGACCTAGACGTCGCGTGGGAAAGAAACGCTACCATGGCCGTTTCCATGCGTCAACCGAAACGCGCGGTTCACCTCGCCTTCTCAGGAGGTGCCGGCGCCGCGGCTCTTACTCTTTCGCCGCCGGCGGCGGCGTGCACGCCGCGGCACCGCACCCCTGCCGCCTTCCACCTGAGTCGGATTCAAGATCACTCCTCCCCCCGCCGAGCGCACCCGGTCGGTCCAGGCCTGCACCACATCCGCCAGCTCACCGGTGGCCGCCGCATGGATGCGGAGCAGCTGGAAGGCGTCCGGAAAATAACCCCTGCGGACAAAGGCCGATATGGAGATGCGGCGCCCCCGAGGCTGGAGGAAACGGCGCTGCGAGGCCAGGATCTGGATGATCCGCGCCGTATCTGCGCGGGTCAGCCGCAGGCGAGCGGCCAAGGGGCGGATCACGGCTTCCACCCGCTCGCTCACCGGACCGGTTTCCCTCTGCCTCGTTTCCAGCAGATCCCGAACGAGGTGATAGAGAAGGGTCGCCATCAGGACCGGGCGTGACACGGCCTCGGCTCCTTGGACGACCTGTTCGTCCATCTCCCGCAGGTGAGCCCAAAACATCCCGCCATCAGCACCCAGGGAAGCCATCACCTCGGGAAACAGGTGAGGCAGGAGGCCGGTGGTCTCCAGCAACTGGAAGCTGGCGGTGGCTTTCCCTGAGCCAAGAAGACGGTAGATTTCCTCCAGGACCCGCGGCCGGGCCGACAGAGTAATCGCTCCTGCGTGGCGGCGAATCGCGCTCTCTGTCGCCGGATCCAGGTGAAATCCCAGGCGGGCCGCGAACTTGACAGCTCTCATCATCCGCACCGGGTCTTCCTGAAAACGGACGTTGGGATCTCCCACGGTGCGGATCACTTGATCCCCGAGATCGGTGAGTCCTCCCACATAGTCGATGAGGGAGTATGTGCCGATATCGTAAAAAAGAGCGTTGATGGTCAAATCACGGCGGCGGGCATCCTGTTCGGGCGTGCCGAACGTATTTTCCCAGGTGACCAGCATGTGGCGGCGAGCTGATTCGCTTCCCGGTTCCGGATTCTTTTCCGCGGGACCACGCCTCGTCTTGACAGATCCTTCCGGTTGCTTCCCGCGGCCCATGGATGGGTCGATCTCGGCCTTGGCCCGGAAAGTGGCCACTTCGACCACCTTCTTGCCGAACACCACGTGGACCAGGCGGAACCTGCGGCCCACGATCCAGGAGTTCCGGAAAAGGCGTTTGACTTCTCCGGGGCGTGCATCCGTGGCCACGTCGAAATCCTTCGGCCGGATGCCCAGGAGAAGGTCCCGGACCCCTCCCCCGACCAGGTAGGCGATCTTCCCGTGACGGTGGAGGCGATAGAGAACCGTCAGCGCCTCCGAATCGATCTGTTTCCTGGATATGGAGTGCTCGGAACGCGGTACGATACGGGGATCCATCAGGTCGGAGTCAGATTCTCGATGGTTCGAAGAAGAGCGGTCCCGACCCCCGGCTCACGGAAGCCGGCAAGCGGGTCTCCCTCACTGGTGCGAGCCGTTGCCCCCGTTCCCGGGCCGGCGACGCTGACTGGTTGGACCTCCCTGGCGGTTCAGCAAGGAGGGCCATGCCGGACCACTTTGAGGGGTCAGATCGGTGCCGTTGGAGGTTCCTTGGCGGCTGGGCCCCGTCCCTGCGCCCGGGGCGGCATTCCGCCCCCCCCTGGCGGCCGCGCGTCGCAGCGCCTCCCGCCGCGCCTGGGCGGCCGCGGCCGCGGTTCCGGACGCACCCGCTTCCTTTCCTTGGAGGGTGCGCGCGCCTCGCGAAATGCGTGCTCCAGGCCGGGCCAATGTCGGCTTGCCTCGAGCGGATCCGCCCGCCGGTTTCCCTCCTCCCGGCCCTCCGGCGGACGACTGAACATTGGGTACGCTCTCGCTGATCTCTCGATCCACCTCGCGGACGTCCGCGATGAGATGCCCCGGCACGCCGATTTCAGATCGTTCACCCAGTGTGAGGTAACTCCAGTTCCCCTCACTACGGATCTCGCGAACACGCATGCTCCGGCCGTTCTGGAAGACCACCAGCTTGTCTGCCTGGGCGAGTCCGCAGGCCAGAAGACCGGCCAACGCAACAGCCCAAGGAGCTCTCCGATATCGGGCCAACGGACAACCTCCTTTGCCCATCAAAACTTATGTTGTGAGTATAACATGAGCCAGCAGGTCCCGTTTCCTCTTCAAGAGCGGGCCTCCCGGCTCGGAATGATCTAGAATGGCCTTGCCCATGGGGACTCCCAGGACCTTGCAATCTCCCCTAATCTTCCTCCTTCTTTTAGCCCTGCCGGTGATCCCGGCCCGTTCCCAGATACCTGCGCCAAGTGGAAAGCCGTCCCAAAGCGCCGGGCAGGAGCCGGGGGATTCCCGATTTCTCGATCGTCTCCGCAGGCAGTCAGGCATCTACCGAAGAGCCGTGCTGAGTTTTACGTGCAACGAGTCGTTGCTCGAGGAATCGGTGCAAGCCGGGCCGGGAACGCTGCGCTCGCGGCGCGAGACCACGTATCGCTACCTCCTCCAGGCCAATCCCGATCAGCCCGTCGTCTCGGAGTACCGGGAGATCCTGGCCCGCAATAACGTTCCCGTCCGCATCTCGCCGGCTGTGGTCAAGGCTCTGATGCCCCCTCCCTTCCTCTGGGCCACCTTGTTTGACGATCACCGTGCATCCCACTTCCGATTCGAGGTCCTGGGCCATGAAAGGCGTGGAGTGACGGATACCGTGATCATCGCCTTCCAGGGGCTCCTCGACTTTGACGAGGGCCGCCGGTTACCCGAATGGACCGGGCGTATCTGGATCGACCAGGATCGCCTCAACCCCGTCCATCTGGAAGCTGAACCGTCCAACCAGGAAGAGAGGCTGAAGATCGGCATCGAAAAATACCAGCGGGCGTTTCGCCTGGGAACGGTGCCTCTCCGGCCCCATCCCCGGGCCTATCTGCTGACAGTGGAATTCCTGGTCTCCCGGTATGGACTTTCTTTCCCGTCTCAATCCACGTGGCGGAAACAGACCGTGATGGAAAGCGGCGACCGCCTCACCGAACAGATGGTGAGGCGCCGCTTTACCAACTATCGATTCTTCAACATCCAGATGGACGAGATCGTCCGCGGCCAGAACGAATCCGCCTCCGCCAGCGGCCGTGAACCCTAACCCGCATTCATAGGTAAGATCTTAT
>JBHHYE010000012.1:0-77960 GCA_046757405.1 Acidobacteriota bacterium
AACGTAACGGCCGCGCCAGTTTCGGATCGATCTCCCGCGAGACAAGCTTGTAGGTGCGATCCCAGGGCACCCAGATGTTCCCGCGCGGCGTTGGATGGAACCCACGTTCCGTCACATAGCGGAGCACCGGGCCGCCCTCTTGTTCCTCGGGCCAGATTTTCCCGACGGCCCACCAGAAATCGGTGACCGGTCCGGGAGTGACCGAATCGGTTCCCCAGAGGCTCACGGTGATGGTCCCATCCTCCGCCGGCGTGAAGGTCTGCGTGATGCGGTTCCAGCTGTTCAGGATAATGGTTCCGTTCCATCCTGATTCCTGGCCGCGGGCTCTCTTCTCGGGAAAATAATCCAGGGTTTTTACCTGGAGCTTGCCATGGGATAACCGGAGGAGGAGGTACCTTTGAACCGGATGGATTTCCTCGTCAGGACCGGCCGGAAGACTCTCATCGGCCAGCCAGGTGCCGAGGAAGGGCGACAGATCCATAGCGGCCGGCTCAGCTTTCTGGTGCTCCGCCGGTGAACGGCGTGGTGCGGGGCGGATCTTTTCCCGCAGCCTGAGATCATCCCCTGTCGCTTCCTGGCTGCGCCTGTGCGCTTGGGTGTCCCGGGGGCCAGCGCCCAGGATGGGGCTTCCGGGTGAGAGCCCGAGTGAGAGGGTGGCCAGAAGAGAGATCCCGAGGTGCTTCCGCGTCATGGGAAAATCCTAGGGAACCGGCGGTCGGGATGTCAAGATCTCTCCCGGCTTCTCCGTCCGAAGGGAGGGGCCGCCGGGGCGAAGGGAGATCGTAACGGCTCCCTGCCGGTCCGTACGCAGGATGGGGATCTTCTCCGCTCGAAGACGGGCCAGGACCTGCGGATGAGGATGTCCCCAGGGGTTTCTCCTCCCCACCGAGATCACGGCCAGCTCAGGCTGCAGGGCTTGCAGAAAGGAGGCACCGGTCGAGGTCTTGCTTCCGTGATGGGCGACCTTGAGCACGGTGGCGGGAGTGAGCCGCCGGTGGCTCAACAGGAGCTCTTCTCCCTCGCCGTCCAGGTCGCCGGGGAGAAAGAAGCTTCCCGAGGCGCCTTCTATCTTCAGGATCAATGAATGCTGGTTCGGCGAACTCCTGGTCCGCCAGGGCGGTGGACCAAGGCAACGAATGGTCACGCCATCGCGCACCAGCACGTCGCCTTGATGCAGGACCCGGATGGCGACTCCTGCGGCGATGGCCCGGTCCACCAGCCGGGCGATCAGGTCATTCCCCGGAGGGATGGCGGGCAGCCATAACTCGCCGACCGGCATGTCTTCCAGGACCGCCGACAGTCCGCCTCCATGATCGTAGTGCGCGTGGGACAGCGCCACGGCGGTGAGACGCGACAGGCCGGCATCCCGGAGAGCCGGGAGGACAACCCGCCGCCCCACGTCCAGGCTGCCGCCCCGCAGCCCTCCCGCGTCCACCAGGATGGTGTCGCCATGGGGAAGTCCCACCATCAACGCATCCCCCTGTCCCACATCCAGCGCCCGCAGGGAGAGGCAGCCGCGCGGCAGCGGGTGTGGAGGGGCGATGCCGGCCAGGACCAGGGCCATTCCGACGAGCGCGGCTGAAAGAGCCACCGGCCGGATCCGCCCCCTGGTGCTGCGCGAGAGAAACAGGGCGATGAGGCATCCGGTCACCAGAAGCGGGCGGCCTGTGGGTAGCAATAAGAAGCCGCCGGGAAGCCACCGGGCGAGATCGGCAGACAGGAGGAGAGCGGCGGCGGCCAGTTTCGCGGGAAGCGCCAGGGGCGCGGCCAGGAGCGGATGGATGCAGGCCAGGAGCGTGGCCAAGGCCGCGACGATGACCAGTGCCGAGGCCGCCGGGACGGCCAGGAGGTTGATGAGCACCGCGGCGGGACTCGCCTGGCCGAAAAAAAGAGACGTGAGAGGAAGGCTGGCGCCTGTGGCGATCAGTGAGGCCAGAAGCAAGCGGGTGGCTCCCCTGCTGTTCCGGCGGCGCCGGCCGGGGATGGCCAGGTGAAGCAGGGCGGCCGTGACCGTGAAACTCAGGACGAATCCCGGATCCATGTGCAGGCGAGGCGAGATGAGCAGGAGAGCCCCTCCCGCTCCCCCGAGCAGGTTGAGAGCCTGGGTTCTTCGTCCGAGACAGCGGGCCAGCGGGGGGGCTGCCCCCATCAGGGCCGCACGAATCACCGAAGGCCGGACCGGAAGAAGGACGGTGTACAGGGCAAGACCCGCCAGGAGGCCGGCGGCGATGAGGCGGGCTTCCAATCCCGAGCGGCGGAGGAGCATGCCCAGCAAACCGGTCAAAACCGCAAAATGGAGGCCGGAGACCGCCAGCACATGCGCGGTGCCCGCGCGGCGCAACCGCCCCTGCTCCGCCCGGTCCATTCCGGATCGATCTCCCAGGGCAATGGCCGCCGCAAGAGATCGAACGCTGGAAGACGCGCCGCCGGCGCGCAGGCCGGCCTGAAGCCGCGAAAGGGCGTAGCGTTGCATCCCGCCCCGCACCCGGCGCCAGGTGGCACCTCCCGGATCGTGGGCGCGGATGAGGAGAGGGCTCTTGAGCCATCCCCGCAACCGGCTGAAGGAGGAAGCCGGCCACCGGCCGTTGGCGAAGCCTGCCACGGGTTCGAGGGTCACCCAGGCCTTGAGGCGATCTCCTTCTTCCAGAGAGAGGGCTTGCCGGCAGGAAAGCCGGACCGCGTCGGTTGCGTCGCGACGGACCCGGCCTCGCCGGATATTCCAGAGACGGAGATACGCCACACTCTCGTCGCCTTGTCTGCGGCTAGCCCGGGTGACGAGCGCTTCGATGAGGACCGGGTGGCCGAACAGAATCGATCGCTCCCCGGGGGCGGCATCCACCAGGCGTTCCGCCCGGGGCCGGGCATGCTGCGAGACGGCTCCCCATCCCAGCAAGACCGCCGCCAGGGCGGCCGCGGCGCCGATGAGACGACCCCGGATGGACCTCAGCCGGATGAGCAGCAGGAGGAATCCTCCTCCCGCGAATCCGATCCAGGAAGCCTGTCCGGGTGGGAGGGAGGTCCCGAGGAAAACGCAGAGAAAACCCCAGAGGAGTGGGCGTTGAATGATGGCGCGATGAGGTGAGGTGGAACCGGTCAGGCCGGTGGGTTCATCCTAGTGTGGGAGCAAGACGGACAAACGGGGCAAGTTGAAGTGACGGCGAAGCTCTTTCTGCACCGCATGGCAGAATGTTTGCCGGTAAGCCCCGGGGGTCATCCGGTCACGGTAGCGAAGCAAATCATTTTCACAGGCTTGGCGGATGGCCAGCCGCTCTGCGGGAGCCAGTGCTTTTTCGAGTTTTTCCAGGAGCGTGTGCTCGAGCGCCAGCAGAGCATCTTCCGCCGCGGAGAGGGATCGCGCTCCGGAACGGGTGTCCTCCGCGATCCGTCCCATCTCCGCCGCCGTCCGCCGGGCCGCGCGCCGGCAGGCGTCCGAGTGGCGCGCCAGGCGTTCTTGCAGCTCCTTGGCCGTCGCGGCGATCTGCTCGGCCGCCCCGGTTCCGGCTTCTTCCTTGGTCAGGGCGGGTGCGACGCCGACGCCGGACTGGGCCCAGCGGCTGAACTCCGCCTCGACCAACCGGCGGCAGTAAGCCAGGGAGTGAATGTTCCCGGACGCCCGCTTGGAAGGGCCCCGCGAAAAAACGGCCGTGATGGCACGCAGGACGACCCGGAGAGGAATACCGCGCTCCTTCCAGGAAGCGGCAAGATGCCAGTCCTGGGGGGAGAGGATCAGAGGCGCACCCCGCAGGCGGATGAAGTGATCCTCGATGGCTTGAAAATACCCGGGGGCGGCGGGCGGGTCGACCTCCAAGCTGGGCTTCATTTCTCCAGGTCGCTCACGAATCCATCCAGGCAGGTCCGAATCATCCGGTAGCACTCGCGGAAGGCTTCAGGTTCCATTCCCACCGGGTCGAAGATCTCCCTTTTGGCGGAGAGACCGCTGCCGGGCGGCGCGAATTCACTCAGCAGCCGGACCTTGGCCCCGTGGGCGGGATAGAGGGTCTTGAGATGCCGGCGGTGGCGTTTTTCCATGACCAGGATCAGATCCGCCTCCTCGACTTTTTCCCGGTTGAGTGCGCGGGAACGATGTGCGGCGAGGTCGATACCGTTCTCTTCTGCCATCACCGCCACCGCGGCGCTGGCCGGAGGATCGTCGATGATTCCCAGGGTGCCGCAGGAGGAAATGTGGAAGACGCCGGGCTGCTGGGTTCCTTTCAGGCGATGGCGAAGATAAGCCTCCGCCATGGGCGAACGGCATATGTTTCCCGAGCATACGAAAAGGATGTTCACGCCGGGATGATACTCAGCCGACAGGGGCTCAGCAACGTGTGGTGCCGCGGTTTCGCTCCCAGATGCGTCTCAGGCCATCGAGTGTCAGATCGGGTTCCACCGTCTGGAGGGTGGTGCATTCTCCGGCAATCGTGGGCGCCAGTCCACCGGTTGCGAGGACCGTGACCCCTGTGCCATCCGGGGGGGCGAGCTCCACCGTCATCTTTTGCACGATGCCGTCCACCAGCGCCGCGTATCCGTGCACCAGTCCAGACTGGATGCTGGCGACCGTATTACGCCCGATCACATGATCCGGTTTCTGGATCTGTACGCGCGGCAGCTTGGCGGCATGCCGGAAGAGCGCCTCGGCGCCAATGTCCACCCCGGGCGCAATCGCACCACCCAGATATTCGCCGCGGCGGCTGATGGCATCGAAGGTCGTTGCCGTGCCAAAATCGACAACAATGCTGGGTCCCCCATGGCGGGCCAGAGCGGAGACGGCATTGACAATCCGGTCCGCGCCCACCTCCTGCGGGTGATCCGTGAGAATGGGAAGGCCTGTCTTGACGCCTGGGCCCACGAAGAATGGCTCCACGGCGAAATGACGGCGGGCCATTTCCTGGATGGTGTCGACCGCGGGGGGCACCACGCAACACACCGCCATATCACTCACGGAATCAGGCTGCAGACCGGCGGTCTGCAGGAGGCCGCGCAGAACCACACCGTACTCATCGGCGGAACGTTCCTGGCTGGTGCTGATACGCCAGCAGGGATCCAGCCTTTCTCCATGAAACAGGCCAATCGCCACACTGGTGTTTCCGATGTCCAGCGCCAGAAGCACTTCAGCGGCCCTGTACCCGCCGCAGCTCGCCGAATGCGATCCGTTCCATTCCACCGTCCTGTGTTTCCAGGAGCAGAGCGCCCTGTTCATCGATCCCGCGGGTGGAACCACGAATGGGCCCGGTCTGGCCGCCCGTGACCACGACGGGCTTTCCGTAATGGGAGGGGCACAGCCGCTTCCATTCGTCGAGAACCGCCGCGGTGTTCCCGCTCCTGAGGAGCTCATAGCCGCGTTCCATCTGGGTCAAGAAAGCGCGGATCACTGCCGAACGGGAGAAACAACGCCCGGAGGCGATCGCCAGGGACGTGGCGAAATCCCTGAGATAGGCCGGCAGGTCAGCGGGTGTATGATTGACGTTGATCCCGACTCCTACGACGATCTCATGGGCTTGGCCGTCGATGGTGCGGACTTCGCTGAGGATACCCGCTATCTTCTTTCCACGGAGCATGACATCGTTCGGCCATTGTATGAAAACAGGCAGCCCCGAGACGGCGCGCAACGCGCGGGCCGTGGCCACGGCAGGCAGGAATGTGAAAAGATAGGTCCCGCCGGAGCCGACCCGCGGCCGGAGGAGAAGAGAAAGGTAAACGCCGACTCCTGGCCGGGATTCCCAGGTGCGATTCAAGCGACCCCGGCCCGCGGTTTGTTCCTCGGCCAGAATGACGGTCCCCTCGCGGGCTCCCCGTGAGGCGGCTTGGCGCAGGAGCCTGTTGGTGGACTCCAGGCTGTCGAAATAATAGATCTCCCGTCCAAGGCACCCGGGCCGGAAGCCGGTGCGAATGGCCGCGGGAGTCACCGGGTCCATGGTCGAGCGGGAATCAGTGGCCATTCGGCCTGCTCTCGGCGGTCAGCTCCAGGGAAAGGTCTGCGGCCGGGGCTGAATGGGTCAGGAAGCCAAGGGAAAGACGATGCACCCCCGTGGCGGCGTAGTCCGCAATATTCTGCAGCACGATGCCTCCGGAGGCCTCCAGGAGAACCCGGTCTCCTGCGCGGCGGACCGCCTCCCGAAGGTCGCCGGGTTGAAAGTTGTCGAGAAGAACGAGTTCCGCTCCTGCTGCGATGACCGGCTCCAGATCGCCGAGACGGTCGATCTCAACCTCCACCCGGAGATGCCTGGGAGACCCCTCGCGGGCCTGGCGGACAGCCGCCGCCGGGCTGGCGCAGCAGACGATATGGTTCTCCTTGATCAGGATGCCGTCATCCAGCCCGCACCGGTGATTGGAAACACCTCCAGCCCGCACGGCCTGCTTCTCCAGGAGGCGAAGGCCTGGGGTGGTCTTGCGCGTATCCATGAGGACAACTCCGGTGCGGGCGACCTTCTCCACTGCGGCGGCAGCCAGGGTGGCGATTCCTGAGAGGCGCTGGAGAAAGTTCAAGGCGGTGCGCTCGCCGGTCAGGATCGAAGCACACCGGCCCACCACGCGGCCGATCTCATCACCTGCCCCCAGGTGGCTTCCGTCGGCGTGTTTTTGTGTGTAGCGGAGATCGGAATCAACCTGGGCGAAGACGGTGGCGGCCACGGCGCCGCCGGCGAGAACCATCGGCTGGCGAGCACGGATCACACCCACACCCTGCGCGAGCCGGGAGACAAGAAGGTGGGTGGTGAGGTCACCCCGTCCCACATCTTCTGCCAGGGAACGGGCAACGATGTCCTCCACGTGGCCGGGCGGAAGACTCCCCCTGGGGTCAAGCATTAGCTTTCTCGATCGGTATCCGCCGAGTCGGGAATTTTCTCCCCAATGGCATCAGCTTCCAATTCCCACAAACGGCGCCGGATAAGGCGTTCGGCCGTGTCCGCGACGGCCTGGCGCACCAGGCGAGGAAGCGAGGTGCGCTCGAGATCACTGGCCAGGCGCCTGGAGAGGGGCTCCAGGATGCGCGCCGACACCGGTTCAACAAGACAGTCGGCGAGATAATCGACCGTGGAGCGTTGAGGATCTACGGCCCCGGGGGGCTGCGATGCGAGGACATCGGCTGCGGTCAATTCGGCGACCTCATCGGGAGTCAGCTCGGGATACCGGGTTGGCACCTGCGCCTGCGGTCCCGCTCCGGGGCTCTCCTCTTCTGCGTGTTCGAGGGCGAGACGGGTGAGGTCTTTCAACTGGTCGCTGGTGAACGGTTTATTGAGAATCGCGGCGGCATCCAGCTGCTGGGCGCGGACCTCATCGAACGGCTCGAAGGCGCTCCGGAGGAGGAGGATGGGCGGACAGGAGGCGCCGAACCGCTCCTGGATGGTCTGGCACAGATCGTAACCGCTGCGGCCCGGGAGAATCACGTCGCAGAGAATCAGATCCGGAACTCGAGCCGACAGAAACTTCTCGGCGCTCTCGGCGTCGCCACAGGTTGCCACGCGCATCGTCGGGGTGTCGGCGAACGCCTGGCAGGCTGCTTTCTGCACGCTGAGGCTGTCATCCACCACCAGAAGAGTTTGAGGGTGGTTCGGGTTGGCTGTCATCGGGGCCACCATGGTCTCTGATCAGGCACCGGGTCTTGGCCGGAGAGTCTCCTCCACGAAGCGAACCACCTCGGGAAGGGTGGTGCCGGGAGTGAAAACCTCGAGGACTCCAAGCTCCTTGAGCCGGGCGATGTCCTTATCGGGGATGATGCCGCCTCCGATGAGGCGGATATCATCCGCTTCATGCTTTTTCAACAGTTGGATGACCTTGGGAAAGAGGGTCATGTGAGCCCCTGAGAGGATGGAAAGGCAGATGGCGTCCACGTCCTCCTGAATGGCTGTTTGGACGATCATCTCAGGTGTTTGATGGAGTCCAGTGTAGATCACCTCGTGGCCGGCGTCCCGGAGAGCCCGGGCGATGATTTTTGCGCCGCGATCGTGGCCATCCAGGCCGACCTTCCCGACCAGCAAGCGGATTTTCCTGTCCTGGCGCATCAGTTCCTGTCTGGGGGCCCTGGTCCGGATTCCATCTTAGCCTAGAGAACCGAATCTTCCCGGTAAGTTCCGAATACTTCTCTCATCGTATTGCAAACCTCGCCCACGGTGGCATAGGCACGGACCGCCTCGAGGATGAAGGGGATGGTGGGACGCTCCGTAGCCGCGGCTTTCTTGAGGTCTTGCAAGGCCTGGTGGACGCGGACAGGATCTCGTGCTTTCTTGACCGAGGCAAGCCGTTCCAGCTGTTCCTTCTCGACCGTGTCGTCGATGGCCAGAGTGTCCACCTTTTCGGCGTCGGTGTCGGTATGTTTGTTGACTCCCACGATAATTTTCTCGCCAGTATCCAGCTGGCGCTGGTAGTGAAAAGAGGCTTCTGCAATTTCCTTCTGGGGAAAATTCGCCTCGATGGCCGCCACGATGCCGCCCATCTCATGGATGCGCCGCAGGTACTTGAGGGCTTCCTTCTCGATACGGTTGGTGAGGGCCTCGACAAAGTAAGAGCCCCCCAGGGGGTCCGCGGTGTGAGTGACACCCGATTCTTCGGCAATGATCTGCTGGGTCCGGAGCGCGATGCGGACCGCCGACTCCGTTGGCAGGCAGAGAGTTTCATCCAGTGAGTTTGTGTGCAGGGACTGGGTGCCTCCGAGGACGGCCGCCAGCGCTTGCAGGGTGACCCGGGCGACATTGTTGACCGGCTGCTGGGCGGTCAGGGAGCATCCGGCGGTCTGGACGTGCATTCTGAGCTTCCAGGAGCGGGGATCCTTGGCCTGGAAGCGGTCGCGCATGGTGCGCGCCCAGATCCGCCGTGCCGCCCGCAGCTTGCCCACTTCCTCGAAGAAGTCATTGTGCGCATTGAAAAAGAAGGAGAGCCGGGGGGCGAACTCGTCGACATCCATGCCCGCCTCGATGCCTGCCTCGATGTAGCCGATGCCGTCAGCCAGCGTGAATGCCAGCTCCTGGATAGCGGTGGAGCCCGCTTCTCGAATGTGGTAGCCGGAGATGGAGATGGTGTTCCACCTGGGGACATGTTCACAGCAATACTTGATGAGATCCACGATCAGGCGAAGGTGCGGCCGGGGGGGGTAAATCCATTCCTTCTGGGCGATATATTCCTTGAGAATGTCGTTCTGGATGGTGCCCCGGAGAGTGTTCAGCGGGACACCCTGTTTCTCCGCGACGGCCAGATACATGGCGAAAATGACCGAAGCGGGTGCATTGATGGTCATGGATGTGGAGACCTGGCCGAGTGGGATTCCAGAGAAGAGAGTTTCCATGTCGGCCAGAGTGTCGATGGCGACCCCCTCACGACCCACCTCTCCGGCGGCCAGGGCATGGTCGGAATCGACTCCCATGAGGGTCGGCAGGTCGAAGGCCACCGAGAGGCCGGTGGTGCCTTGCGTCAGGAGGAACTGGTAGCGGGCGTTGGTGTCGCGGGCCGTGCCGAACCCCGCGAATTGCCGCATGGTCCACAGCCGGCCCCGGTACATGGTCTCATGCACCCCACGGGTGAAAGGAAACGAACCGGGATCGGCCAGGTCACGGGAGTAGTCCAGGCCGGCAAGGTCGCCGGGGCAGTACAGCGGCTCGATGGGCAGGTCCGAGACCGTCGTGAAGCGCCGGTCCGGCTGCGGGTCGCCGGCCCTGTTTTTCTTCTCCCTGATCTCTTTCACCTCAAGGTTCTCCGCCTGGGTCCGTGGCCAGAACGGCCCGAGAGATGACGATTCTTTGAATTTCGGATGTACCCTCATACAGGGTGGTGACGCGGGCGTCGCGGTAAAACCGCTCGACCGGGTAGTCGCGGGAAAACCCGTATCCGCCATGGATCTGGACAGCGCGGTAGGCCACCCGGTTGCACATCTCCGAGGCATAGAGCTTCGCCTTGGCCGCCGCGGTCCCGACGGCGCCGGGGTCCCGGTCCCGGAGGGCGGCCGCCCGGAGCGTCAGCAGCCGGGCGGCCTGAATCTCGGTTTCCATGTCCGCGAGAGAAAAACGAATCGCCTGCAGCTCGCATAACGGACGGCCGAACGCGGTTCGCTCCCGAGCGTACCGGAGCGCTTCGTTCTGCGCTCCCGCGGCGATTCCAACGGCCTGGGCCGCGATCCCGATACGGCCGCCGTCCAGGGAATGCAGCGGAATTCGCATCCCGTCGCCTTCCTGACCCAGCAGGTTCTCCGCCGGCACGAGGCAGTCCTCCAGGATCAGCGATGCGGTTGCCGAGGCCCGCAAGCCCATCTTTTCTTCCTTGGCCGCGAAGGAGAACCCGGGCATGTCCGGCGTGACGATGAAGGCGGAGATGCCACCTCTCCGGCGTTCCGGATCGGTGACTGCCATGACCACGAACACCTTCCCCACATGGGCGTTGGTCACCCAGACCTTGGTGCCGTTGAGGATATAATGGTTGCCGTCACGGCGGGCACGGGTCCGTTGGTTGGTGGCGTCGGATCCGGCCTGCGGTTCGGTCAGGCAGAAGCCGCCCAGGATCTGGCCGGTGGCCAGGGGGCGCAGGTAGCGCTGCTTCTGGCTCTCGGTTCCGAAACGCCAGATAGGATAGGCGCAGACCGAATTGGTGACCGAGATGGTCACCGCGGTGGAGGGGCAGACGCGGGCGATCTCCATCAGGGCGAGGGCGCTGGAAACGGTGTCCAATCCCGCCCCTCCCCATTCTTCGGGCACGAGCATCCCCAGCAAGCCGAGTTCGCCCGCCTTGGCGATGGCGGCGCGGGGAAAGGCGCCGTTCCGCTCCCGTTCCATGACGCCGGGCCGGAGAACCTTGTCGGAGAAGTCGGCCGCCATCTCGCGGACCATGGCCTGTTCCTCGCTGAGGGTGAAATGCAAGCCTCACGCGTCCTTGAGGATAGAGGAGGCGATGACCAGCCGCTGGATCTCGGAGGTTCCCTCGTAGATCTCGGTGATCTTGGCGTCCCGGTACAGTCGTTCCACGGGGTACTCGTTGATGTAGCCATATCCCCCAAATATTTGCACGGCCTCGCGTGTGGCCTGGACGGCCACCTGGGAGGCGAAGAGCTTCGCCATGGCCGCGTCGCGGCTGAATCGTACGTGGCGATCCTTGCACGCTGCGGCGCGATAGGTCATCTGGCGGGCCGCCGAGAGTGCTGTTTCCATGTCTGCCAGCTTGAACTGGATCGCCTGGAAGGAAGCGATCGGGGCGCCGAAGGCCTCCCGCTCCTTGGCGTAGGCCAAGGCGTGGTCCAGGGCCGCCTGGGCGATCCCTACAGCCTGGGCCGCGATGCCGACGCGGCCTCCGTCCAATGTCGATAAGGCCACCTTGAACCCTTGTCCTTCTTTTCCGAGAAGATTCTCTTCGGGGACACGGCACTCGTGAAGAACGATTTCCACCGAGCCCGAGGCGGTGATTCCCATCTTGGTCTCGTCCTTGCCCAGGCCATAGCCGGGAGTGCCGCGGTCGACCAGGAAGGCGCTGATGCCTCGATTCCCCGCTTTGCGATCCGTGGCGGCGTAAATGAGGGCGGTATCGGCGGCGACCCCGTTGGTCACGAAAACCTTGCTTCCGTCGAGTACCCATCCGTCGCCATCTTTCACCGCCGTGGTGCGCAGCGCCGAGGCATCGGACCCGGAATGCGGTTCCGTCAGGCAGTAACACCCCAGTTTTTCACCTTTTGCGTGCGGGATCAGCCAGCGCCGCTTTTGCTTTTCGGTCCCGTAGCGTGCTACGGGATCGCAATAGAGGGAATTGTTCACCGAGAGGATCACTCCGGTGGTGGCACAGGCCCGGGAGAGCTCCTCGATGGCGATGGCGTAGGACACCGAGTCGAGCCCCGCTCCTCCGTACTCTTCGGGAACCATCATGCCCGTCAAGTTCATTTCCGCACAGCGGCGAACGTTTTCGACAGGAAACTCACGGCTGCGGTCGATTTCCGCGGCGCGGGGAGCAATATCCTTCTGGGCAAATTCATGCACCGTCTCGCGGATCAGAAGCTGTTCATCCGTCAGTCGCAAGTCCATTTCGCTCCTTCCGCAGCAGACAGCCTGGCGTGGGGCTTTCTGTTCGGGGCAGCCGTTTGGGAGAACTCTCTCAGCACTCCTGGCAATGTGGCAAACGGATCAGCGCAAGGCAGAAGCCGGCGGACGGCGGATCGGGACAGCATCAAGGCATTGCGGTCGACGCCGCCAACCTGATGGTACCAGTGAAAATTCGTGACCGTCAAGCGCCTGCGGTTCGTGGTCCGTGGGCCTCGACGAGGGTGACCCGTCCATCGGCACCTCGCTGGACGGCGCTCAGACGGGCCGATTCCGCGTCGTGGAAGAAGACCAGGGGTTCCTCGGCCCGGTCCCCCGGATCTTCATGTGCGGTCGGACCCGGGTGAGGGCGACGCCATCTGCGCGAGCTGTCAGTTTTCGAGCAGGGAGCTGTGGCGCACGGTGGATGGCGGGATGCGCATCTCCTCACGGTACTTGGCCACGGTGCGCCGGGCGATGGGAATGTCCGCTTCCCGGTGCAGGCGTTCGGCGATGGCCGAGTCGGAGAGCGGAGCGGCGGCGCTTTCTCCATCGACCATGTGGCGGATCTTTTCCTTGATAGTGAGTGAAGATATGTCCTGACCGTGGAGGTTCGTGAGCCCCGAGTGAAAGAAAAAGCGCATTTCGAAGAGGCCATTGGGAGTGTTCATGTACTTGTGGTTGACCACACGGCTGACGGTCGACTCGTGAACTCCGACATCCTCGGCCACGTCCTTGAGCACCAAGGGCCGGATGAACGGGATGCCCCTGTCCAGAAAATTCCGCTGCTGTTTCACGATGCTGCAGGCGACCTTGTAAATGGTGCGTTGCCGCTCCTCGATGCTCTTGATCAGGCGAACCGCCGCATTCAGTTTCTTGCGAACGAAATCCTTGTCTTCGCGAGAGGCACCGCCTGCGCCCTTGAGGATCGAGCGGCAATAGCGGCTGACGCGCAGGCGGGGGAAGCCATCGTCGTTGAGGACGACCTGGTAGTCATTTCCGTTCTTCACCACATGGACGTCCGGAATCACCGTGGTGGACGCATGCGTCGAGAAGCGCTCGCCCGGCTTGGGATCCAGTGAGCGAAGAATTTTCAACTGGGTCTTCAGTTCGTCCAGGTGAATTCCGAGCCGTTCGGCGAGTTCTGGATATCGGCGCGCCTGGAGCAGGTCCAGGTGATGCTGCACAATGAGCGCGGCCGTGGAGTCACCCAGGTCGCGCTGCTTGAGCTGGGCCAGAAGGCACTCAGGCAGGGAGCGAGCCGCCACGCCAGGGGGATCGAAACTCTGGACGAGTTCCAGGGCGCGTCCCACGTCGACAGAAGAATAATCGCCCATGGCCACCAGATCCTCTAACCTGGCGCAGAGGTACCCGGCGGTGTCGAGGTTTCCGATGATGACCTGGCCGATCTCCTCCAGCGTGGGGTCCGAGGTGGCCAGGCGCAGCTGCTGGAGCAGATGGGCAGACAGGTTCTCCGGCCGGCTGAGGTTGGCTTCCCAGCTCGTCCCCGGCTCGGGTGCCTCGCGCATTCCACGCGCCGTGTTCGATCCGCCGTCGAAGTAGTTCTGCAGCATGTAGTTGAGATCCATCTCCGTGAAAGAATCAGGGCTGTCGGGCTCACTCTCTCCCGTGTTCTCGGCGGGCGGCTCGGCCTCCTGGGGTACCGCGTCCGGTTCCCCTGCCTCCTCCAGCGCCGGATTCTCCTGGAGTTCGGTGGCGATCTCCTCGCGGAGCTCCAGGGTGGACATCTGGAGCAGCTTGATGGCCTGCTGGAGAGCAGGCGTCATGACCAGACGCTGGGAAAGTCTCAGACTGAGTTTCTGTTCGAGGGCCATTTCTCCGAGCCTGGAAGAATCTCCTATGGCAGCGTGAAGTTCTCCCCGAGATAGATTCGACGGACCCGAAGGTTGGACGTCAGCTCTTCAGGACTGCCGCTCTCGAGGATCGCGCCTTCGTTTATGATATACGCGCGATCGGTGATCTGCAAAGTTTCTCGTACGTTGTGGTCGGTGATGAGGATCCCGATGTTCCGTTGCTTCAGGTGCCCGATGATGGTCTGGATGTCCGCCCGGCTCTTGGGATCGATTCCCGCGAACGGCTCGTCCAGAAGAATGAACGAGGGTTCAATGGTCAGGGCCCGTGCAATCTCCAAACGGCGGCGCTCACCGCCGGAAAGGGTGTTTGCGCGATGGTGGGCCAGATGATCGATCTGGAACTCGCGCATCAGGGCCTCGGTTCTGGCCGCCACCTCCCGAGCGCTGAGCCCCTGCATCTGCATGATAGCCCGCAGGTTGTCCGCAACGTGCATTTTCCTGAACACGGAAGATTCCTGGGGGAGGTATCCCAGGCCGCGCCGGGCGCGGAGATACATGGGCAAATCGCTGATGTCCTCGCCATCCAGCAGCACCCGGCCCTCGTCGGGGCGAACCAGCCCGAGAACCATGTGGAAAAGAGTGGTCTTGCCGGCTCCATTGGGCCCCAGGAGTCCGACAACCTCGCCACGATCCACGTGCAGAGAAACACCATTGATGACCTTTCTCTTGCGGTAGGATCGAACCAGGCAATCTGCTCCCAGGCGGCCTTTCATTGGCTGCTCCGTCCTTCGCCATCACCGGAGTGAATCACCACACGGCCGTCCTCGTGGCTGTTGACTCGAACGGCCTGGCCGCGACGATCGATGCGCAGGGTGCGCCCGCTCAGCGCACTCCCGGTGGCCTTGTTGGTCACCCGGGCCAAGGAGCGGGCCGACTCGAGAACATAGAAGGTTGTTCCACTGTCATAGGTGAGACGGTCTCCTGAACCCGTCCATTGAGAGTTGTTGAACAGAACGCGGCCTTCCGCGGTGAGCAACGACCCGTCGTCCGACGCGTTCTCCAGGCGGAGCCGGTCCGCGGACACGCGGGCGTCACCCTGCACCAACTGAACGGTGCCCTGGTACACGGCCTGATCCAGCCGCCGGTCCCAGGTCACTTCCCGGGCCTTGACCTGGACCGTCTCCGATCCCCGGGCGCCGGCTCCTGCCGGACGCGTGGACGTCATGACTCCCCCGCCTCCCATCAGCCGGCCGGTGGAGCGTAAGAGCCGGAGCCATGCCGCCTCCAGGGTGGCATCCCCCTGCCAGGCGTGGACGGCGCCTTGGAGGAGGATCTCGCTCCCATCAGGAGAGAAGATCGCTTCCTGGGCCATGGCGGCCAAGGGAGCGGCGGCGGTCTCCGGCGCCGCGCCTTTCAACTCCGATCCGCCGCGGGGCAGGATGTCGATCTTGACGCCGCCCCGCGCCGTCCCCCCGCCATCGGCGTCGAGGCGGATCTCCGGGGCGGAAAGCAGGTGATCCGCCTGGCTCACCTGGGCCGGCTGGCCGTCCCGGCCGGAGAGAACGGCGGTCCGATCCGCACGCAAGACCAGGCGTTGACCCGCCGCCGTCCGGTCCACGCCTTTGGCCCGGACGTCGCCCTCGAACGTGGCCCTTCGGGGAGTGTCGCCTCCCCCGGACAGATCGAGGGTTGAGGCCTCCACCGCCGTCCAGGCCGCATCCACCAACCGCGCATGGAGCGGATGCTGCCCGTCCCCTTCAGCCTGCAATCGGGCGGCATGGCCGCCAGCCGGGGGATGCAGGCGGATGGTTGCCGCGGTCAAGTCACCGAGGATTCCAGCCGCGGATCCTGTCGGGATCAGCTGGGCATCGCCCCGGGCGATGGCGGTCTGGATCTCGTGCCCGGCTCCCAGGATGAAGGTCCAGGCGCTGGAGACCAGGTCACCGCTCCAGTCCCCTCCCGTCACTTCCAGGCGGCCCGGCGCAGAAGAAACCGCCTGCATCTCCTGGGCCGTGGTTGGCGTGACGACCAGACGGTGGCCGGTGAACTGGCCCCAGTTCCCGCTGATGCGGACTTCTCCATCCAGGATCGTGCGCGCTGGGGTGGCCTGGTGGTGAAGCGAACTCGAATGGATGGTAGTCGGCGCCTCCTGGGTCCCGGAGATGAGAACGACGTCCGAGGCGAGATCGACCTGGTCGCGGCCCAGAGCCACGCTGAAGCCGATGGCGCGGCCCCGGCCGCCGGTGAGACGGAACTCGACCGGTTCTTGAGAGCGTGCGATCCGTTCATCCAGCCGATAGCTCAGTCTTGCCGTCTGCAATTCCTCTCCGCTGCTGAGATGGATATCAACTCCTCCCTGGAGGATGACCTCATGGGAGGATGCATCAAAACGGCCGGTGGCGCCGCGCACCCGGGCGAGTCGTTCCGGGTGGTTCTCCGGGTCGGGGTGCACCTCGATCAGGATATCGCTGAGGACCCGGCTCCCCCCTTCGATTCCAAGCATCTGTCCGGCGCTGAGACGGGTGACCTCGACTCCTGCCTTCTCCTCCGTGAAGAGGAAGGTCTCGGTGGCCGACTCAACCGGTCCCGGCACGGCGATTTCCTCGGGCGGGTCGGGAACCGCACGCGGCGCGGGCGTCGCCGGGGTGGAGTCCGGCGCCCGGAAAACCATCACCAGAACCGTGACGGCAAAAAGGGCCAGGAGAGTCAACACGGCCATCCGGACCGCACGGATCCCTTTCATGACGACTGGTCCAACCGATCGTTCAGATGGTTCAGTTCATTTCCCGTCGAACCGAGGAGGGCGCTTCTCGAGAAACGCCTCTAATCCCTCCTTCATGTCGCGGCTCGAGGAAATCAGTCCGAACAAGCAAGCCTCCAGCTCCTGTCCCTCGTTCAAGGGCATCTCCAGCCCGCTGGAAATGGCTTGGAGAGCGAAGGTGACCGCCATGGGCCCTTTTTCCAGGATCGTGCCCGCCAGACCGAGGGCCTTCTCCATGGCTTTTCCTTCGGGAACCACGCGGTTGACCAGCCCCATCTGGGCCGCCTCGTGAGCCTTGACCTGCCGCCCTGTGAGGATCATTTCAATGGCCCGTCCTCGTCCGATCAGACGTGCCAGCCGCTGGGTCCCGCCATAACCGGGGATGATGCCCAGGCCCACCTCCGGAAGACCCAGGCGGGCATTCTCCGCGGCGATGCGGATATGACAGGCCAGGGCCAGTTCCAGCCCTCCTCCCAGGGCGTAACCATTGATGGCCGCGATGGCCGGCTTTCCCAGGTGTTCCAGGGACCGGAGGATCTCCTGCCCATGCTGAGATGTTTGCCGCCCGCCAACCGGAGTTTGTTCCCGAAGCTCGCCGATATCGGCGCCCGCCACGAACGCTTTTTCACCGGCCCCCGTGATCACCAGTGCTCTGACCTGGGACGCCGCGGCGGCTGTGGCAACGGCCTCGCCAATCTCATCCATGGTGCGTCGATTCAAGGCATTCAGCTTGCCGGGCCTGTTGATGGTCAGGGTGGCAATTCCGCCTTCCACCTCGTAGAGAATATGAGCCGCTCCCATGGCTACCTCCTCTCCCGCTTCCAGAGGAAGTCATTGGGCTCCGGTTTTTCACCGCGATAATCGTAGAATCCCCGGCCGGTCTTCCGGCCGTGGAAACCGGCCAGAACCATGCGCGTGAGGAGAGGAGGGGTCGCATAACGCCTCTCTTTGAATTCCTTGAAGAAGATTTCGGCAATGGAGGCGGTGGTCTCCAGACCGACAAGGTCCAGCAAAGTGAAGGGCCCCATGGGGTGCCCGCAGCCGAGCTTCATCCCGGCGTCAATATCTTCGATCGAACCGACGCCTTCCTCCAGGGCCCGGACGGCATCCAGGAGATAGGGAACCAGCAGCCGGTTCACGATGAAACCGGTCTTGTCCTCCGCCTGGATCGGTCTCTTGCCGAGACCCTGGGCGAATTTCTGCGCGGTTTCGAGAACGGCTGGATCGGTCAACAGCGTTCGCACCACCTCGACCAGCGGCATCAACGGAACCGGGTTGAAGAAATGCAGCCCGATGACCCGCTCAGGGTGGCTGGTTCCGGCTGCCAGGCCGGTGATGGAAAGCGAAGAGGTGTTTGACGCGAAGATCGCTCCCGGCTTGCACGCGGCGTCGAGGGCCCGGAAAATGTCTTGCTTGGCCTGAAGATTCTCGGTGATCGCCTCGATGACCAGATCGCAGTCGGCCAGATCCTCCAGCCGGGTGGTCCCCGTCAGAAGGCCCATGGTGGTGGCCCTCTCCTCCGCCGTGACCTTTCCCCGCTCCACTCCCTTGGCCAGGAAGGCATCAATCTTGCCGAGCCCCTTCTCCAGCAGCGGCTGGTTCACCTCGCGGACCACGGTGGTGAATCCTGACTGGGCCGAAACCTGCGCGATCCCGGCTCCCATGAGACCGCAGCCGGCGACCCCCACTTTCCGGATGTCCATTTTCTGCCTCCAGATTAGACGTGCGCCGGCCTCAGGCTCTCGACGAGCAAGGCAATACCCTGGCCGCCGCCGATACAGGCGGACGCGATTCCGTAGCGGGCCTGCCGGCGCCGCAGCTCCAAAAGGAGCGTGAGGACAAGCCGGGTTCCCGTGGCGCCCAGGGGGTGTCCCAGGGCGATGGCACCGCCGTTGACATTCACTTTTTCCCGGTCGAGCCGGAGAGTCTTTTCCACGGCAAGATATTGGGCAGCGAAGGCCTCGTTGATCTCGTACAAGGCGATCTCGGATTCCTTCAGCCCGCTGAGCTCGAGGACATGCCGGATGGCCGGGACGGGTCCAATCCCCATGATGCGCGGTTCGACCCCCACCACCGCATGGGCGATGAGTCGGCCCAGAGGGTTCTGTCCCAATGCGGCGGCCCGCCGGGCGCTGGCGACGATCACCGCCGCTGCCCCGTCCACGATCCCCGAGGCATTGCCAGCGGTCACCATGCCATCCTTGCGAAAGGCGGGCTTCAAGCCGGCGAGGATCTTCGCGGTGGTGCCGGGCCTCCGGTGATCGTCATCCTCGACCACCAGGGGGCCCCGTCGCTGGGGGACCTCGATGGGGACGATCTCCTCTTTCGCCTTACCGGAGGCGTGAAAGTCCTGGCTCCTCTCCTGGGAGCGCAGGGCGAAGAGGTCCATTTCCTGGCGGCTGATGTCCATTTCCGCAGCCAGGTTCTCGGCCGTCTCGGCCATGGTGAAACCACAATAGCCATCCAGAAGGGCCGCCACCAGCAAATCCTCCAGGCGGCCCTCCCCCATCTTCTTCCAGCCCCGGCGGACCCCGCGCAGCACGTAGGGCGCCATGGACATGTTCTCCATCCCGCCGGCCAGGACCACCTCGGCCTCGTCAAGACGGATGGCGTGGGAGGCCGTGATGATGGATTGAATCCCCGACCCGCATAACCGGTTCACCGTGAGAGCCGGCCGGTCGGGGGGAACTCCGGCCTTGAGGGCGACATGGCGCGCGCCATAGATGGCGTTGGAGGAGGTCTGGAGGGCGTTGCCGAAGACCGTCCGATCCACTTGATCGGGCGCCAGGCCGGTGCGCAGGAGAGCGTGGGATGCGGCGTGCGCGCCCAGCTCCGTTTCGGGGATCCGGGCCAGATGACCGTTGTATTCCGTCATCGGGGTCCGAGCTCCGCCCAGGATGACGACCTCATGATCAGATGGATCAGACATTCGATCTCCTGCCTTGATGGCTCCGCATGATGTCACGGTTCTTCCGCGGCATCATGTCCAGGGGTCTGCCTTGGCGATGTGGCGCCGATGATCCAGCCCGGTGATCTCGACAAGCTTGCACATCTGTCCTAGCCGGGACCAGAGGGAGAGGCCAAGGCGCTCGGAGAGCGTCTCGGCCTCCAGGCTGGTTCCCGCCTCTTCCAGGGGCGGGCGATCCGCGAAATTGGTGGTGAAAATGGTGCACTTCTGGTCATTGTATCGCCGGTTGATGATATGGCTGAGCGTATCCAGAACCCACTCCGTGGGTTTTGAGGCCCCCAGGTCATCGAGGACCAGAACCTCCGACTGCAGCGTCGGCCGCAGAATCTGAGAGGCGGACAGGTTGCTGGAGTGGGCAAAAGTCTCCCGGATCTCCTTGAGCAGGTCGCGAAAATCCACGAAGAGCCCCATGATGCCTTTCTTCAGAATGAGGAACCGGAGGATGCCCACGGCCAAATGGGTCTTGCCGACCCCTGGTCCACCCACGAACAGGAGACCCACGTCGCCCTCGCGTCCCGGGAAGCCCTCAGCGAACTCCCGCGCGCACTTCTTCGCCGCCAGCTTGCTGGGTTCGCTGACCTCGTAATTGTCCAGATCGCAGTGCTGGTAGCGAGCGGGAATCTGCGCCGCTCTCACAAGGTGGGTGGTGTGCTCGCTCGTCTGGCATGCGCAAGGGGACGCACGCAGGTACCCGTGAACCTCGCGGACATGGAAGCCGGTTCCCCTGCACTGGTTGCATTCTCCCGCTGGCACAAGCATGGGCTTCCGGCAATTCAAGGGGACGGAACAACCGCTTTTCAAGTTTACCAGACGTTCTCGGAAGCGGCAAGATCGGTTCTGGCCCGGACATCCTAGTTCAGATAGCTGCGGAGGTGATGAGAGCGCTGGCAACGGCTGAGCTTCTGGAGCGCCTGAACCTCGATTTGCCGAATGCGCTCGCGGGAAAGGCCGAGCATCTCACCGATTTCCTTGAGGGTCTTCGGTTCCTGGTCTCCGAGACCGAACCGCAACTTGACGATAATCTCTTCCTTCTCGTCGAGCTCATCGAGAGAACGGTAGAGAAGATCCTTCATGGAATTTTTCAGGAGATCGTGGTCAGCGGGCGGGATCTGGTCCTGTTCGAGCTTGTCCGATAGGTGAAAATCGTGCTCTTCATCGATGAGGGTGGAGAGGGAAACATTCTCCTCCGCGACCTGGATGAGAACAGTCACGTCCTCCACGGGGACCTCCACGCGGGCGGCGATCTCATCGATGGCCGGCTTTCGTTTCAGTTCGAGAGCAAGCTGGTTCATCGCTTTACCGATTCTATAGAGCAGGTTCGCTTGCTTTTGCGGCAGACGGAAGGCGCCGCTGTGGTCCGACAGGGCATGAATGATGGATTGGCGAACCCACCACACCGCATAGGTGATGAACTTGACATTCTTGTCCGGATCGAAGCGCTTGGCGGCCTCGATGAGTCCGATGTTGCCCTCGTTGATCAGATCGAGAAACGAAAGTCCGCACCCGCGATAGCGCTTGGCAAAAGAGACCACGAACCGGAGATTGGCCTCCACCAGCTTGCGGAGAGCATTCCGGTTGCCGCGGGCGATACTGTATCCCAGGCGCTTTTCCTCTTCGGGAGTGACCCGTGGGAGCTTGCTGATCTCCTGGAGATAGCGCTTCAGGGTCTCCGAAGAGCGTTCTCGCCGGTCTCGCGGTGCTGCCTCGTCCATAATCCGTTCCCCAGGAGCGTGCGGTCGTCGGGCGAAAGCCGCAGTATACTTCAGGAGGCGCGAGAGTTCAGGCCCACACGGCGAGAAAGGGCCCGCATCACCCCCGCCTGGCGGGATAGGTCAGGCGCATGAGCCGGCGGTCGGAGACCGGAATCAACTTTTCGCCCGTTTCCTCCGCGGCCTGGCGCGCCAGTTCATCCTCGAGAATGCTGGTCACCGAACGCAGGTTTTCCTGCAATCGTTTCATTCTCCGCCGCATGTGCAGGACCACCTCCACGCCGGCGAGATTGACTCCCAGGTCGCGGATCAGGTGCAGAATCACCTCCAGTTGCCTCAGGTCGCGCTCGGTATAGAGACGTGTATTGCCTTCTGAGCGCGTTGGCCTGAGAAGCCCGTGGCGCTCGTACAGGCGCAAAGTCTGCGGGTGAATGCCATAGCGGCGCGAGACGGCGCTGATCCTGTAGGTGAGCTTGGAGGCCGGTTCCACGGCATGCGCCCTCAGGTTTTCCCGAACAGGTGCCCGCGAGGGGCCGGTCCCGACCGCTTCTCCAGCCGTTTCAAGAGCTCGCGAGTCTCCTGGTCGTGAACCTGAGGAACGAGCACCTGGATCTCCACGAACTGGTCGCCTCTCCTGCGGCTCGAGGAGGAAACTCCTTTGCCCCGCAGCCGCAGCTTCTGCCCGGACTGGGTTCCGGGAGGGATACGCAGGATGGCCCGGCCCTCCACGGTGGGGACCTCAATCCGCGCCCCCAGGGCGGCTTCTGTCAGGGTCACGGGAACCGTGCAATAAATGTTGTCCCCGCGGCGCTCGAAGACCAGATGGGGAACCACCTGCACGACGACGTAGAGATCCCCCGGCTTCCCGCTCCCCCTGGCGGCGTGTCCCTTACCGGCGACCTTCAGACGCACCCCATCGGTGACGCCGGGGGGGACGCGCACCTGAATTCTCTCCTGGCGCGTGACCCATCGGGAGCCGGACCGGACCTTCCGGCGGATCGACAAGGGCGCCGTCATGCCACGGATGGCGTCAAGGAAGCCGATGCGCAGGACGACCTGGAGATCGGTCCCTGCCTGCCTCTCCGACGCGGCGCGGGCCCCCCGGCCAGCCTCGGAAAAGATCCGGGCGAACAGATCGCTGAAGGGACTTCCCTGCCCGCCCGGCTCTCCGAAATCGAAACCCCTGAACTCCCAATGGCCGGAGTTTCCGCCGGTGTCGCGGGCGGGGTCGAAGGAGCCGTACTGGTCGTAAGCCGCGCGCTTCTGCTTGTCAGACAGCACGCCGTAGGCTTCTGAGATGGTCTTGAAGCGATCCTCCGCGCGTCGATTGCCGGGATTGACGTCGGGGTGGTACTTGCGCGCCAGGCGCTTGTACGCCTTCCGGATCTCCGCATCGGACGCCCCCCGGGTGACGCCCAGCACTTCGTAGGGATCGACTCCGATCATTTCAAGACGTGGTGACCTGGATTTTCTTCGGGTGGCCCTTCTTCTTGGGGAGCACGACCTTCAGGAGGCCCTGGTGATAGTCCGCAGTGACGGCATCGCGTTCGATGGCGGAGGTCAGGTTGAACGTCCTGGAGAACCCGCCGTGAGCCCGTTCCAGCCGGTGATGGATGAGATTCCCGTCGCTGGCCGGGACGGTGCGCTCGCCCTTGAGGGTCAAGGTGGCATCGGTCACCTGGACATCCAGATCCTGCATGGAAAGGCCCGGGACTTCGGCGATCAGGACCACCTCCTGGTCGGTCTCGTAGAGATCCACCAGCGGACTCCACGATGAGGGATGATCCTCATCGGAGGCGAATTCTGCCCGGGTGGCCGCCGCCTCGAAGAGCCGGTTGATCCGGTTGCGGAGCGCCCCTAGATGGTCGAGGGGCTCGGCTGGGGAGCGGCCCATTCACGCCTCCTCTCGGGAGAGGGTTCTATTGCGTCTGCTCCTTGACATCCTCGTATTCCGCATCAATGACCTCCCCTTCGTTCCCGGCTGGGGTCTCTCCAGGCGATGGCGGGGCGTCACCATCGCCAGCCCCTCCCGTGTGGGAGGCCGTCGTTTGGTAGAGAACCTGAGCCAAGGCATGCTGCGCCTTGTTGAGCTGCTCCATAGCGGTCCGGATGGCGGTTATGTCATTTCCTTCCAGGGACTTGCGCACCGCCTGGCAGGCTTCCCGGACGGGAGCCATCTGTTCCTCGGTGAGCTTATCCTTCTGATCTTCCAGGAGCTTCTCCGACTGGTAAGCCAGGTTGTCGGCCTGGTTCCGGGTCTCGACGGCCTCCCGCTGCTTCTTGTCTTCTTCAGCGTGCTCCTCGGCGTCCGCGACCATCTTGTCGATCTCGGCCTGGTCAATCCCGGAGGAGGCCGTGATCGTGATCTTCTGCTCCTTTCCCGTTCCCATGTCCTTGGCTGCAACGTTGACGATTCCGTTGGCGTCGATGTCGAAGGTCACCTCGATCTGGGGGACGCCTCTGGGGGCTGGCGGGATTCCCACTAGGTGGAAGCGGCCCAGGGTCCGGTTGTCCCGCGCCATTTCCCGTTCCCCTTGCAGCACATGAACCTCCACGGACGTCTGGTTGTGGGCCGCCGTGGAGAAGATCTCGCTCTTGCGCGTCGGAATGGTGGTGTTCCGGGGAATGAGCTGGGTGAACACTCCGCCCAGCGTCTCGATCCCGAGGGAGAGCGGGGTGACGTCCAGGAGAAGCATGTCCTTGACATCTCCGGCGAGCACGCCCGCCTGGATGGCCGCGCCAATAGCGACCACCTCATCCGGGTTGACACCTTTATGGGGTTCTTTCTCGAACAGCTCCTTCACCATGGCCTGCACGCGTGGGATCCGCGTGGACCCACCCACCAGGACCACCTCGTCGATGTCCGAAGGCGATTTGTCCGCGTCGGCCATCGCCTTGCGGCAGGGCTCGATGGTTCGCTGCAGAATCGGCTCGGCCAGCTGTTCGAACTTGGACCGCGTGAGCTTCATGTTCAGGTGCTTGGGACCCGAAGCATCGGCCGTGATGAAGGGAAGACTGATATCGGTTTCCAGCGTGGATGAAAGCTCCATCTTCGCTTTCTCAGCGGCTTCTTTCAAGCGCTGGAGAGCCATCTTGTCCTGTCCTAGGTCGATTCCCTGGTCTTTCCGGTATTCATCGACGATCCACTTGATGATCACCTGGTCGATATCATCTCCGCCGAGATGAGTGTCACCATTGGTCGCCTTCACCTCCACCACGCCCTCCCCGACCTCGAGAACCGAGATATCGAAGGTGCCGCCGCCGAAATCGTAAACGGCGATGGTTTCATCTTTTTTCTTGTCGAGGCCGTAGGAGAGGGCCGCAGCGGTGGGCTCATTGACGATGCGCTTGACCTGGAGCCCGGCAATGCGGCCTGCATCTTTGGTGGCCTGGCGCTGGCTGTCGTTGAAATAGGCGGGGACGGTGATGACCGCCGCCTCCACCTTCTGGCCGAGGTGCTCCTCGGCGGCGGCCTTCATTTTCTGCAGAATCATGGCGGAGACTTCCGGCGGAGCCATCTTCTTTTCTCGCGCCTCGACCCAGGCGTCTCCGTTGGGGGCGCGGATGACCTTGTACGGGACCTGCTGGCGCTCCGTCTGGAGCTCGTCATATTTTTGCCCCATGAAGCGCTTGATGGAGAAGATCGTGTTCTCGGGATTGGTCACCGCCTGGCGCTTGGCAACCTGCCCCACAAGCCGATCCCCTTTGTCGGTGAAGGCGACGACCGAGGGCGTGGTCCGGCTGCCCTCCGGATTGGGAATCACGGTGGGGTTTCCACCTTCCATCACAGCGACCACGGAGTTGGTTGTTCCCAGGTCGATCCCGATGATCTTGCTCATTCAGTTCCTCCCGAAACGGTCGTTTTCTCTCGTCGATCAGGAGTATAAGATGTGAGTCCGAGCACGTCAAATTTACGACAAGTCATTTATATGCAATATCTTAAATTGATTTTTCGCGCGGATCAGGCCCTCAACGCCGGGAGAGGCGCGGGGAAAGCCCGGTGGACCTTCCTGGATCGGTCGGGTGGAGAACGGGACCGGTCAGGACCAGGTCCGGATGCGGCTGGCCCGAGCCATCCACCCCACGGACCTGGTAGCTGCGCCGCGAGAGGAAATAGGTATAGGAATGTCCCCAGGGGTCGAGCAGGTCCGCTCCGTTCACCAGCCCCATCTCGACCAGATCGGACAGCTGTCGGGGATAGTGCCCGCGATAGAGGGCATAGAGGCGGATCCCGAACTCCAGGCGTGCCAGGCGTGTTTGACTGGTCGACAGGCGCAGGGTCTCGCTGACGCGGTGGAGGGGGAAAGGCGCCAGAAGCCGCGTACCGGGTGATTGAAGCGTCATCCAAAAACCCAGGAACACCGTTCCACCGAAGAGAAGGATGGCGGCCACGGCGATGGCCATGTCCCGGCGCTTGCTCTGAGTCTTGTCGGAAGGGACCGGAACACCCGTGTGGGAAATCTCCTGGATGAGCCCCTTCTCCAGGAGCTGGAACAGAGCCTTGCACGTCTCAAACTCTCCGAGGTCGCTCCGATCGATGATGTCCTGAACGACGAGTCCTTTTTCCACCAGCGCGTAGACGATCGCTTCCGCGGACGGGACCGCTACCTTCTCGGCCTCCACGCCATCTTCCGGCAGCCCGGTCTCCTGCCCTCCGTCCTCTTCACCGGCCGCGATCACCTGGCGCGCCGGGTCCGTGGGGCGGAAGGGCATGTCGAAGGAGCGAATCCGCTTCTCGATGAGCGGCCATTCATCGAGGATGCGCAGGCCTTCCATCAGGATGTTCTCGACCGGGATGGGTACGAAGATGTTGCGGTCGTACTCCACACGGGACGACTGCGCGAAACGGAACTCCCCTGATGACCACCTGAAGAGCCTGTAAACCACCTGGGTCACCTGGAGCTCGAGAGCCCGCCTGAGATCTTCCTCGGTGATGGTGGCCTCTTCGAGGAGAATGTCCCCGACCCGGTGCCCGGTTTCACGCTGGATCATGAGGACGCGCGCCAGCGCTTCGGAGGCGACTTTTCCGGTCTTGATGAGGACATGGCCGAGGCGATCCTCGAGCCGCCGGCTCTCGGACTCGGCCTTGACGATGTGTCCCTTCTCGAAAGTCACGGCAACGGTATCGTCCGGACCCTTGAGGGTCAGCGTGCCCGACTTGCGCTGGAGTCCGATGAGCTGGAAGATATCGGCCAGGGAGAAGTCGCGAAGGGTGCCTTCCAGGGCCATGGATCAGGCCTTCCGCTCGGGCAGATCCGTGACGGGAAGGGAGGGCAACAGAACGCCGCAGATCCAGCCGAGGCCCAGAAGAAGGAGCGAGAGCGCGGCGGCCAGGGTGGGGCCGGACGAGATGGGCGTGTAGGAAATCTCGGGCAGCTGGGGACGGAGAAGGAGGGCGGTGCCTGCACAAGCCACCAGCGAAAGAACGAGAAAACCGGTGGCCGGGCGCCCCGCCCAGACCTGTCCGGCACCCGGGAGAAGCACCGAGAGGAGACGGCTTGTGCGGTGCCAGCGGCCCAGGTAGCTGGCAACGGCAGCCCGTTTCTGATCCCGCACTTTTCGCGGCAGCGACGAGTTCCGGGCCGCCAGGGCCAGGCAAGATCCACAGACGTTTTTTTCATCCAGGATGAGCGCGCACTCCGGGCAGGCGATTCTCCCGCAGGAATGGCACTGTACGGGCAGACGGGCCTTGGTGCGGCGCAGCAGAAGCACAAGGGCCAGGGCAGGAAAAAGAATGAAGGGATAAGCCCCGCCCAGCCAGCCCAGGCCACCGGACCGTGCGAGTCCCGCCGCCTGGCGGCCGTGGACGAGGGCTGTCGAGAGAGGAATGGCGTCGAGAAGAACGTCCAGCCGGCCCTGCCTCTGATCGTGTTCGGAGAGCAGCGCGGTCATGCGCGGCAGATCGATGGACTGCGCCGTCGCCAGGGTCTGCTCGGCCGCGGCGAAATCAAACCGGTGCTCCTGGGTCAAGTAGAGGTTATAGTGGGCGGTCATGTCGGCAGGCTCGGCCTCGATGGCTGCGTGAAATTCTTGGATGGCCGTCGCGTACTGGCCGAGGCTGAAGTAGAGCGCGCCGGCATTGTTGCGCGCCTGGCGGAGTCCTGGATTGAGATTGCGCGCCCGGTGGTAGGCCCGCAGGGCCTCTGAATAATCCCCTGCTCCCCTCAGCTGATCACCCAGCAGGACCTGGAGGACCGGATCGTCCGGCCTCTGTTTGACCAGCTTCTGAATGGTCCAGAGGTGTCCCGGCCCCACCGCGCCGCCGGCCGCGCTGGCCACCTGAACCAGGCGTGGATCGGCCGAGGCGGCCGTCCACTGGGCTGCAGGAAGAAAAGAAAGCCCGCAGACGGCCAGGACGACCAGTGCCGTGGCAGCCACCCGGGTCTCGCGCCGGGAGAGAAAAGGGCCCGCCAGGGTAATCCAGACGAGGGGTGCCCAGGCCATTCCCCAGGGCAGGGCAAGAGGGACCCAGGGAAACCCTGTCGCCAGGATGGAGGCGGTCTGGGTGGGTAACCGCCGGCCCAGGGCTTCCCGGAGGCGATGCTGGACCAGGGGGGAGACACGCAGAAACAGCAGGGTGAGAAGAATTCCCGCGGCGACCGGCAAACCCACCAGAACGGCCCAGCCGGCCACGATCCATCCCACGGTGCGGTAGAGCCAGTTCCGGCCGGCGGCGCGCACAGCTCCGGCCAGGCTGGCCACCGCCCGTCCGGCGCCATCCCCCACGGCCCACTGGACGCGTGCAAGACCGCGGTAGGCCCGTGGCATGTCCGGATCGAATTCCACCGCCAGGAGGAAAGCGTCCTGGGCCTCGGAGTAGTGGCCCAGCGCCAGTTGCTCGTACCCTTCCAGGACGAAGGCGGACGCCAGATCCTCGGCGCGGCCGATCCCGTCCCGCTTGCGTCTCTCCTGTAAGGCCGCCTCGACCGCTTTGACCTGTTCCTGGTCGCCGACCTGTTCCCCGTCGCGGCGAATCCGCCAGAGCAAGAGGAGGTCGGCATCTTTGGCCTCCAAGGCGCTGGTGCGGGCCGGCGGGTTGGATTCGGCAACAGCAGGCGCGGGCGGCGAAGCCCGACCATCTGGCCCCGGCGCGAGGACCAGGACAGTGCTGGCAAGGAAGAAGACGGCGGTTTGATTCACGCGGGACACACCGGCCTTGGGCACGGCGCGGATCAGCCGCACCCTGCGGCGCAAATCTAAGGTCCAGACGCTATCGAATCAAGAATCCGGGGTCGCGGAAGACGCGGGGCCCGGAGCTGCGGAGGCGCCCTTCCCGGCCGAATCCACGTACTGCATGCGCAGGTTATAGAGGACCTCCTTGAGGAGGTTCGACTCGCCGGAATTCAGGTTCCCTTCGGTCTTCTGCTCCAGAACCTGCAAGAAATCGATGAAAAACCGTGCTCGTTCCAGGTCTGGAGAGCGGGCAGGGGCTTCCTTGTCGGTCGGGACGCCGAGCTCGTGAAGGGCTGAAATATAGAGAAAATAAACGAATGGCTGGAAATCTCCCGATCCGGAGGAGATCCCGGGGCTGGGGTGGGGCTGGTTTCCAGTCCCGGCTCGAAGCCCCGGCTCCGGTCGCTTCGGTTCCGGTGGATTCGGCGGGGGCGGCGCGGCCTGGTGGCCGGCCTCGCGCTGTTCCGCGGCAGAACTCTTGCGCAAGCGGCCCGTGCGGTCGAACTTTCGCCGGTCGGTCACCTTGATGGGCTCGTCGTCCGCCGGCGAGGAAGCGGCCCGGCCCGTGGGCTTATCATTCATGATTGGAATGGTAACATCGCTCCTATCGGCGAATCAATTGCCGCAATGAGGGAGGCATGAGCCGGGCCCAGCTGAACGATCTTGCCGTTCTCATGGGCCGCCTGCGGAGCGCCGATGGCTGTCCCTGGGATCGGGTCCAGACCCTGGAGAGCCTGAAGAGGTATCTCCTGGAAGAGACCTATGAGGTCCTGGACGCCCTCGATTCGGGCGACGTGGCTGCCCACCGGGAGGAGCTGGGCGACCTCCTGTTTCAGATCGTGTTCCAGGCTCACCTCCGCCAGGAAGAGGACAGCTTTTCCCTCGAGGACGTCATCACGGGAATTCACCAGAAGCTGGTCCGGCGCCACCCCCATGTCTTCGGAAAGGCCACGGCGCACACTCCCGAGGAGGTCTTGAAGCAGTGGGAACGGCTCAAGGCCGAGGAAAAACGAGGGACCCATCGGCCCTCGTTGATCGACCACGTCCCGCGGGAACTGCCCGGTCTGCTGCGCGCCCTCCGGTTAACCGAGAAGGCCGCCCAGGTAGGGTTCGACTGGACCGACGACGAAGATCTGAACGCCAAGTGCGAGGAGGAGTGGGCGGAGCTCAAGGAGGCTCTCGCCGCGGGGCGGCGGGAGAAGATCATGGAAGAATTGGGGGACCTTCTCTTCACCCTCGCGAATCTGGCGCGCCGCCAGGGGCTGGATCCGGACGAGAGTCTTCGCCAGGCGAACCGCAAATTTGAACGCCGTTTCCGCTATGTCGAGGCCGGGGTGCAGAAGCGTGGCCGGAGCATCGGGGAAGCCAGCCTGGAGGAAATGAACGCCCTCTGGGAGGAGGCCAAGGAAGGCGAAGCCGGGCGCTCGTCCTGAGAAGCTCCCTTCCCCGCGTGGGTCGCTAGATCCTACGGATCGACCCGATAGCCCGGAACTTGTCGTACCGGGCGCGAAGTCGTTCCTCGCTGCTCATGGCGCTGGCCATGGCCAGGTTTCGGACCAGCGCCTCGTCGAGGATTTCATACATCTGTTCCGGCTGTGAATGGGCCGCGCCGGTGGGCTCGGGCACCACCTCATCCACGATCCCCAGTTTCTGCATGTGGGCGGAGGTGAGGTGCAGGGCCTTGGCGGCGTCCTGCTTCTTCTCGTCCGATTTCCAGAGGATGGCGGCGCACCCTTCGGGGCTGATGACCGAATAGGTGGAGTGGGCAAGAATGAGGATCCGGTCGCCCACCCCCAGCGCCAGAGCGCCTCCACTCCCCCCCTCCCCGGTGATGGTGACCAGAACGGGAGTGTCGAGGCGCGCCATTTCGCGCAGATTCACGGCGATGGCTTCGGCCTGGCCCCGCTCCTCGGCTCCGATCCCGGGGTACGCTCCGGGAGTATCGATCAGGGTCAGAACGGGCCGGTGGAACTTTTCAGCCAGTTTCATGATCCGCAAGGCCTTGCGGTACCCCTCGGGCCGCGGCATGCCAAAATTGCGCCGCACCTTTTCGCGTGTATCCCTGCCCTTCTGGTGGCCGATGACGGCGACCGGTTCACCGTGGAAAAGAGCAAATCCTCCCAGAATGGCCGGATCCTCGGCGAATTTCCGATCACCGTGGATTTCGACGAACTCGGTGAAGAGTGCCTGGATGTAGTCGGCTGTGTACGGCCGTTTGGGATGCCGGGCGACCAGCGTGGTCTGCCAGGGGGTCAGTCGCGCATAAATCTCCTCCTGGGTCTTGCGCAGCCGGGCGCCGAGCTTCGCCAGTTCTCGTTCCCGGCCGGGCTGGGCTCCGAAACCTGAAAGCTCCTCGATGCGCCTTTGCAGCTCGAGGATGGGCTTTTCAAAGTCGTTGGTGTCCACGGCGCCGGCCATCTTACACTGATCCAGGACGTGTTCTCACGGGCGGGAGATCGGGAGGGCCGGGGGGCAGACGGGCACCGACCGCCGGATGCTCCGGAGCCAGCGTCGATGCCGGAAGGAGGGGGCGACACACGCCGCCAGATCCAAGGTTTCGCGCCGTACGGGACGGGACAAGGCATCCAGGGCGTCGAGGGAGGGACGCGCGAATGGAGCAGCCGGGAGGGCCTGGAGCAGGCGTCGAGCCTCGGTCCGGATGCTGCGGGCGCGGCGGCATTCTCCCGCCGGCAGCTCGAGCCGCTGCAGCGCCTGGCTCCATGACGCCTCTGCCTGACCCCAGCCCAGAAAGGCCACCAGGAGGCGCAGACGCTCTGGATCAGGGGCGCGGGCCAGGCAGCCGGCGAGACGCCGGGCCGCGGCTCTCTGTCCGGGCGGCAGCGAAAGGGCCGGATGGATGGCGGCCAGCAGACCGAGATCGTCCAGGCTCTCCAGTATCCGGTGGACCTGTTTTTCAGCAGCGAGCCGCCGGATCTCTCTTCCCAGGCGGGATGGGCTGAGACGATCAAACCATTGAGCTCTGATCGCGGCGCGCAGGAGGACCTCCGTGTCGTGGGCCAGGCGGAAGCCCAGGCGCACTCCGAGCCGCACCCCGCGGAAGGCGCGGGTGGGATCGTCCCGGAAGGAACGGGAGTGAAGAACGCGGATGCGCCGCCGCCGGAGATCCTGCTGCCCACCACAAGGATCCAGGAGGGGGCCGAGGCCGCTGGGACGCACTTCGAGAGCCATGGCGTTGACGCTGAAATCACGGCGCCAGAGGTCGGCCTGAAGCGAATCCGGCCGGACGACCGGCAGGGAGGACGGCTCCTGGTAGACCTCACTGCGCGCCGAGACCAGGTCGAGCCGGGCGCCGCTCCGATGCCTGAAAACCGTGGTGCCGAACCGTGGGTGAAGACGGACCTCGATCCCTCTACACTCCATGTCACGGGCGATGGAGAAAGAATCTCCCTCCACCATGGCATCCAGATCCCCGGGGATGCGGCCCAGGCAAAGATCCCGGACCGCGCCACCGACCAGGTAGAGAGCTTTCCCCTGCCGGTGCGCCGCCGCGGCCACTCCATCCAGGAGGGAAAGCCGGTCCGCCGGTCCTTGGCGGAGCAGCCTCTCGAGCCTCCGGGGCGGGAAGGTTCTCTTCAACTCAGAGCCCGTGGCGGCAGGGGTGATCCGTCATGCGCGCGGGTGGGTCGTCTGGTAAATGCGCCGCAGCCGCTCGCGGCTCACGTGCGTGTAGATCTGGGTGGTGGAAATATGTGCATGGCCGAGCAAGGTCTGCAGGCTGCGCAGATCCGCCCCGTGCTCCAGGAGATGGGTGGCAAAGGAATGTCGCAGGATGTGGGGCGAAATGGGAGCCTGAAGACCGGCCTTAAGCGCGTCACGGCGCAGGTTCTTCCAGAAGGCCTGCCGCGTGAGAGGCGTCCCGCGGGCCGTGGGGAAAAGAAACCGCGAGGAGCGTCCCTTCAGCAGCTTGTGGCGGGCCACCTTCAGGAACCGTTCCGTTGCCCGGCGTGCCGCATCACCCAGAGGCACCAGGCGTTCCCGGTTTCCCTTTCCGCGCGCCAGAACGAACCCCGCCTGCAGGTGCACATCCTCGTTCCGCAGGCCGACCAGCTCGCTCACCCGCAGCCCCGTGGCATAGATCATTTCCAGAAGGGCCGTATCCCGCAATCCGCGCGGAGTGGCGGCGTCCGGTGCGCGCAGGAGCGCCTCCACCTGCGCTTCATCCAGGTAATGGGGCAGAGCGCGCCAGCGGAGGGGCGTGTCCAGGCGCCGGGTGGGATCATCAGATCGTACGCCCTCGGCCACGAGAAAGCGGAAGAACATGCGCAGGGCGGTCACCGCGCGGCAGACCGTGGCCGGGGACCGCCCGCCCTCACGGAGGGAGCGCAGGTGGTCCACCAGATCGGCGCTCCGGCAGCGGTGCAGTCTTCTTCCCTTCCCGCGTGCGGCGGCCGTTGCTCTCCGCAGGTCACCGCCGTAAGCGGCCACGGTGTGAGGGCTCAGTCCGCGCTCCACCTGGAGATGGTGGAGGAACGCGTGGAAATGCTGTTCAGTTGCGGGGTTCACGAAGGACGAAGGTCATCGGGCCGTCATTGCTCAGATCGACTCTCATCATGGCGCCGAAGACGCCTGTCTGAACCTCGAGGCCGCTGGCTGAAAGCGTCCTGGCTACGTGCTCATAAAGGGTCCGGGCCGTCCCCGGCGATGCGGCTCCATCGAAACTCGGCCGGCGGCCCCTGTCGAGGTTGGCTGCCAGAGTCAATTGTGACACCACAAGAATGGAGCCATTCACCTCGCCCACATGGAATTTCATCTTTCCCGCCTTGTCCGAGAAAATGCGCAGGCCGGCGATCCTTCCGGCCATGGCCGTCGCCTGGTCGAGGCGGTCTTCCTTCTGCACCCCGAGGAACACCAGCAACCCCTGGCCGATGGCAGCCACCTGCCGGCCGCCGGTTGCGACCGCGGCGTCATGGACGCGCTGGATCACCGCGATCACGAGCTCTGGTTATCTCCCGCCAGATCTGTCGACCTTCGGCCGATCCCAGGATCCAGGAAGCGGCCAGGTAAGCCAGCCCTCCCGAGCCGATGAAGACGGCCAGATGCCCTGCCCGGACGAGAATTCCGGCTCCCGGATCAAAACCGATCCAGTGTACCATCGCCAGAAGGCCGCCAGCCATGATCAGGGCCGCCAGCAGGGTCCGGGCCAGGGCCGATGCCAGCGGTTCCAGCCAGCCTTTCCCCTCCCGGCGTGCGACAATCCAGATCAGCCCGCCGGCATTGGCCAAGGCGGCCAGCGAGGTGGACAGGGCGATTCCGGCATGGCCGAGGACGATCGCCAGGCCGATACACATCGGGATGTGGAGAGCGAAGGCCGCAGCCCCGATCTTGACCGGGGTGGCCGTGTCGAAACGTGCGTAGCAGGCGGGCGCCAGCACCTTGACGAGTCCGGTGGGCAGCAATCCGAGGCCATAGAATGCCAGCGCCGTGGCGGTAAACTGAGTATCCGCGGGCGTGAAGTTTCCATGCTGGAAGAGGGTGCTGATGATGGGAACACGCAGGACCCAGAGGGCAAACATGGCGGGAATGGTGACGAACACCACGTAACCCATCCCGCGCCCGAGGGCTTCTTGCATCAGATCCGGACGGCCGGCAGCTGCAAAGTGGGAAAGCGATGGCAAGATCACGGTCGAAATAGAGATGACGAAAACTCCCAGGACCAGTTCCTCAACGCGGATGGCGTAGTAGAGGTAGCTCACCGAGCCGCTTCCCAGAAATGAGGCGACCTGGCTATCCACAACCAGGTTGATCTGGGTGACGCCCACTCCCAGGAGTCCGGGGAGCATCAGCCGTCCCACCTTCCGGAGACGGGGATCCAGGAGGTGAAAACTCGGGGCCAGGGGCATGTTGCGGCGCACCAGGAAAGGAATCTGGAAGACGAGCTGCAGCCCTCCCCCGACGACGACCCCGATGGCGAACCAGAAAGCTGGATGCTGGGAATGCCGGGCGAAGAGCAGGGCCGCGGCGATGATGGAGAGATTGAGAAGAACCGGCGTGAAGGCAGGCGCGGCAAAAAGGCCCAGAGAGTTCAGGATCGCCATGGCCAGTGCGGCCAGGCCGATGAAGAAGAGATAAGGAAACATGATCCGGGCCAGCTGAACGGTGAGATCTAGCTTTCCCGCGACACCTTCGAAGCCGAGGGCAAGGAAGCGAACGAGCTCTGGCGCCAGGAGGATGCCGACGCCGACCAGCACCAGGAGAAGCGATGCGAGGGTCCAGAACGTGGTGGATGCGAAGCGCCAGCCGGCCTGGTGCCCTTCCTGCTTGCGGACCTCCGTGAACACCGGAATGAAGGCAGCGGTGAGCGCCCCTTCGCCGACCAGCCGGCGCAGAAGGTTGGGGATGCGGAAGGCGATGACGAAGGCATCTGCGGAATCAGCGGCTCCCAGAAGGGTTGCCTGCAGCAGGTCGCGGAGGTAGCCGAAGACCCTCGACAGCAGCGTCATGGCTCCCATGGCGCCGGCCGATCGGGCCAGACGACCGCTCGATGCACTCCCGGAGACTTTGGGTTCCGATGTCCTCAGGGGAAGAGCCCCTCCAGAAATCGGTGGATGGGTTGCGAATTGGCGAGGCGACGCGCCGGGGAAACTACGGCACGTCCCAGGTTTCACCTGCTGAGAGGAGCTGGGTGATCTTCCCCGCGCCTCGCTGCTCGATAGCTTCCTGGATCTGGGCGGTGGCTCGTTCCTCGTAGGGGATATCCTCGATCGCGCGGAAAATGCCGATAGGAGTCGGGAATTTGAGCGGAACCATTCGCGAGAGCAGGAACGCATAAGCAGCAGGACGGTCCTCCTGATGGACCACCAGTTCGCTTTCAGCGACGGATCCATTCAGTTGAACCACCTCTGGAAGGTACTGGTTCATCCGGATGCCTCGGGTGCCTCTCTTGCCAAAAATCAATGGTTGGCCTTCCTTCAAGACCAGCTGATGATCGTCCCGTTGCGGTTTATCAGTCATGGAAGCAAAAGCACGGTTGTTGAAGATGTTGCAATTCTGCAGGATCTCCACGAATGCGGTGCCCTGGTGGGCAGCCGCCCGTCGGAGAACCTCTTTGAGGTGGGACTGGTAGATGTCCACGGAGCGCGCCACGAAGGTGCACTCCGCGCCGAGAGCAACGGACACCGGGTTGAAGGGGCGGTCCACCGAGCCGAAGGGAGTGGACTTGCTTTTCTTGCCGAACTCGGAAGTGGGAGAGTATTGACCCTTGGTCAGTCCGTAAATGCGGTTATTGAACAAAAGGATTTTCAGCCCGATGTTGCGCCGCATCGCGTGGATCAGGTGGTTGCCCCCGATGGAGAGCGCATCACCATCGCCGGTGATGACCCAGACCGAGAGGTCCGGCCGGGTCATCTTGAGGCCCGTCGCAATGGCGGGGGCGCGCCCGTGGATGGTATGAAAGCCGAAGGTGTTCATGTAATACGGAAATCGCGAGGAGCAGCCAATCCCCGAGATGATGACGAATTTCTCGCGCGGGATGTGGAGCTCCGGGAAAACCTGTTGCACTGCGTTCAGGATGGCGTAGTCGCCACAACCTGGACACCACCGGACTTCCTGATCCGTGACAAAACTCTTCTTGGTCAGCGGCTCTGGAGCGCTGACCGTCTCGGGGCGGGTGCTCATGAAGCGCACTCCATCAGATCATGGATCTTGTTCAGGATTTCGCCCGCTGAAAAGGGACGTCCCTGGACCTTGTTGAAGCTGCTGATCTCCACCAGGTAACGCGCCCGCAAGAGCATGGCCAGCTGGCCGAGGTTGAGCTCGGGGACCAGCACCCGGTCAAATCGCGAGAGGATGCTACCCAGGTTTCGCGGGAAAGGATTCAGATGCCTGAGATGAACCGCTGCAACCGGCTCTTGGTTCTCCTGGGCCTTGCGTACCGCGGATCGGATGGCCCCGTACGTTCCTCCCCAGCCGATCACGAGGATTTTTGCGGGGTCGGGCCCGAACACCTCGAGCTCGGGAATGTCCTGGGCAATCCGCGCGATTTTCTCGGCGCGCAGCCGGACCATTTTCTCGTGGTTGGCGGGATCGTAGCTGACCTCTCCCGACCCGTCCTGCTTTTCAAGGCCTCCGATACGGTGCTCCAGGCCCGGTGTTCCGGGGATGGCCCAGGGACGCGCCAGGGTGCGCTCATCACGGCTATAGGGGAGAAATCCCCTCTGCTCGGACGGAAAAGAAACATGGATGGCTGGCAAGTCGTCTGGATCGGGAATGCGCCAGGGCTCGGCTCCGTTGGCCAGGTACCCGTCGGAGAGGATGATCACGGGGGTCATGTACCGGATGGCGATCCGCACGGCATCGAACGCCGTCATGAAGCACTCACCGGGGGTCGCGGGAGCCAGAATCGGCAAGGGAGCCCCCGAGTTTCGCCCGAACATGGCCTGAAGAAGATCTCCCTGCTCGGTCTTGGTGGGCAAGCCCGTGGAGGGTCCGCCGCGCTGGATATCGGCGATGACCAGGGGGAGCTCCACCATGGAGGCGAGGCCGATGCTCTCGCTCTTCAAGCACAGGCCGGGGCCGCTCGTGGATGTGAAGCCGATGGCGCCTCCGAAGGAGGCCCCGATGGCGGCGCCAATGCCGGCGATCTCGTCTTCTGCTTGAAAAGTACAGACATTATAATTCTTGTATCGAGACAGTTCGTGGAGGATATCGCTGGCCGGTGTGATGGGGTAGCTGCCCAGGAAGAGCGGCCTGCCTGCCTGCTGTGCCGCGGCCACCATCCCCAGGGCCAGGGCCTCGTTGCCGGAGATGTTGCGGTAGCGACCAGGGCTGAGCCGAGCGGGAGGAACCCGGTAGGTTTCCTGAAAGAACTCGGAGGCCTCGCAATAGGCGAACCCGGCCCGCAGGGCCAGCTTGTTGGCCTGGATCAGATCGGCTTTCCCCGCGAATTTTTGCTCCAGCCAGCGATCCGTCACTTTGGTGGGTTGCTGATAGAGATAGTACATCATGCCCAAGGCGAAGAAGTTCTTGCAGCGATCCACAGCCCGGTTCCCGATATGGGTTTCCTGGAGGGCCGCGCGTGTCAGGCGGGTCAATTCCACCGGGAAGACCCGGTAGGCGGCCAGCGAGCCATCCTCCAGCGGATTGGTTTCGTATCCGGCCTTGGCGAGATCCCTCTCCGTGAAGGTATCGACATTGACCACCAGGATTCCACCGGGCGTGAGGTCTTCCACGTTGACCTTGAGCGCTGCGGGATTCATGGCCACCAGCACATCGGGGCGATCGCCCGGAGTGAAGATCTCCCCCGACGAAAAGTGGAGCTGGAATCCGCTCACACCGGGCAAGGTGCCGGCTGGCGCCCGGATCTCGGCGGGGAAATCGGGCAGCGTGCTCACGTCGTTGCCGAGGACGGCAGCCGTGCTGGTGAACTGGTTCCCGGTGAGCTGAATGCCATCGCCGGAGTCTCCGGCGAAACGAATCACCACATCCTTGAGGATGCGCGTCGGGCGTGTTCCGGGAAGCTCTTGTGGCTCTTGATGCATGGTGTGCGGCGGCCTCGCCTTGAGCCACCCCCTGGGCGGCTCTCTTGATATGAGTTAGAACGATTCTCGAGAGTTGAATAGTCCCGCCGAAACACCCTGTAGAGAGGCGCCTCCCCCTCGGGGTACCGGGATTTCCTTCACCCCGGAACGAAGACCTCTTTTTTGAAGTGTATCTTTCGCCCCAGGCGAAGTCAAACCAAGCCAATTGTTCCTTTGCACCGTGGAGTGGTAATCTCAGCCTTCAGGAGAGCCGCGAGGAGAGACAGAGAATGGCAAGTGTCAACAGAGTGTTCCTGCTGGGCAACCTGGGCCGTGACCCGGAGCTGAGATACACCCAGAGCCAAACCCCGGTCTGCAACCTCAGTCTCGCGACCAATGAGGTCTGGACCGACAAGAATGGCGAGAAGCAAGAGCGGACCGAATGGCATCGCGTCGTCGTCTGGGGCAAACAGGGCGAACAGGTCTCCAAGTATCTGCACAAGGGGAGCCAGATTTTTGTGGAGGGAAGCCTGTCCACCCGGTCCTGGGAAGATCGGGAGGGGCAGAAGAAATACATGACCGAGGTCCGGGCCCAGAGCGTGCGCTTCTTGGACCGTCGTGGCGAGGGGGCCCAGGCGTCCCAGTTCGACGGCGGCGAACCGTTCGCGGGGAAGGACACCAAGTATCCGGACGACGATATTCCGTTCTAGAAGGGCGGGCGGCCGGGCCGGACCACCTGGGTCAGGATGATCTGTCCCCTGGAGCGGTCAAACGGCTGATGGCTGTGGCCGCCGCCTGTGAGTAAAGCGAATCCGGGTGCTCGCTGGTCAAACGGCGGTACGTCTCCATGGCGGCTTTCACCTGGCCGCTGACTTCCTGGGCGCGGGCCAGATTCATGAGGGCGGCGTCGGCAGGATAGGTGAGGCCTGGGTTCTCCGTCAGCTCGGTCAGGATGTCGAGAGCGGTCTCCGTGTCGCCGGCTTCCAGGGTGGCCTCGGCCAGGGATTGCCGGGCGGCAGGGATGAGTGGAGAGCCAGTATGATCCCGCACGAAGGTGGACAGGACCTCCCGCGCTTCGTCGAACTGCTTGAGGTCGAGAAGATTGGTTCCTCTGAGATAGGCGGCGATCGTCGCCGCCTTGGTATACGGGTAATCCTCGGTGATGGTCTGCAGCTCGGCCAGGACTGCTTGATCCCGCTCGGCGATGGTTGCGAACGATTCGGTGTCTCCCGCCGGCTCCGCTTCACCTGAAGCCCGGATGGGAGCCTGCAGGGTGGACATCGCAGCCGCCAGGAGAGAATCGGCCGCCTCGCCCCGGGAGCGCAAGAAGGAAAAGATGATCATGGCGAGGATGGCCAGCCCCAGCACCACACCGACTCCCATGAGGAGTGGTTTCTGATGCCTTTCCACCGCTCCCAGCACCGTTTCCACGACGCTGACGAACTCGTCCTTCTGGATCATCTCGCGGCGCTTCAACCGCTTGCTCATACCGCTCCCTTCTCGGACCGTCTGAACGCCGGAGAGAATCGTACGGAAGCAGGCTCCTGGTGTCAACGGCACAGGCCTCGCATCCTGGCCGGGTGGCTCACGCTCGTCGTCTTCTGGGTGATGCCTGCCCGGGGAGCGGGCCCGCCTTCCGCCCCGCGACCCTGTCCTCTCGCACCCGGGCCCACCTGGCAGGTCGATTGTCCCATCCCGGACGTGCCGCGGGGAACGACCCGGGATCTGGAGCGGTTCCTGACGTGGTCGCGCCGCACGGCGCGGCACCTGGACCTTCCTCTTCCCTGGGTGGTGGAGGTCGCGGCGATTCCGGACCAGGCGGCGGGCCGAACCTTCGCCGGCGTGATTCGCCTGCGAGTGGCCCCACTCCCCCATCTTCTAGCCACACTCTTTCACGAGATCGGTCACCTGGGACCGGCCCGGGAGAGGGACGTGGAGGAAGCGGTGGCCGACCTGGTCCAAAGGGCCTTCGTGGCTCAGTTGACGGCGGAGAATCCGGCGATGGCAGCGCGGCTGCTTCCCTCGTTGCTCCTTGGAACCGGCCACCGCAACCGTCCTGGCGGAGAACCGGACGCATGGAGACGACGGGGTCCCCTGTCCCCTGCCCTGTATCACCAGGCGGCTCGTCTCGCGCTGGCCCTCATGGGGGGAGCGCGGGCGGCGGCGGCGGAGCCCGCCGGACCGGAGAGTCTTGCCCGGTCTTATGCCGCCGCGGCCGGTCTGGGCCGCGAGCTCATGTCGACGGAGGTGCGATCCCTCGCCGAGAGGAGGGCGTCCGGGCGGGAGCGAGCCGCGGAGCGGGATTCCCTGCGGCGCCAGGTGGCGAGCTTGCTGGAGAACGTGGCGGGGGATCCGACCGTGTCGTCCTCCACGAAGGAACAGGCGCGACGGCTTTCAGCGGCTCTGCGGGACCACCGTCCAGAGAGCCTGAAACGGTATCTGGCGGTGGCCTTGGCCGGCGATGACACGGATCGGCGCAACGCTCACACGGTCGTTCTGGAGCTCTCAGCCGACCCGAACAGCGAGGCGGAATTCCTCGACCGGTGGGTCGAGAAAGCAGAGCAGGAGAAGCGTCCGCACTCGGCCAGCCTGGCGCGCTCACGCCGTGCAGGATCGCGCGCAGCCCGGGGCGACCGGGATGGGGCGCGCCGGGACTTCACCGCCGTCCTTTTTGGCTCTGCGGATCCGCTCCTGGCGGCCGAGGCGATCGCCGGGCTGGGGCGGATGGATCACCTTCGAGGACAGGATATCCTGCATCTTCTTGACCTGGCGCCATCCCTGGTGGACTGCGGGCCGGCGGCGGAAGGGTTGCGGGCCCTGACGCTGGCGCGCGCGGGAGCCGGCGCCGAGGCGCTTCCCTTTTTCGCCCGGGCGGCCGCCCAACGCGGGAGTTGGGCCCTGGCCATGGGATGGGCCGGAGCGCTGCTTGACAGCCATCGGCCGGAGGCCGCCGCCGCGTTGCTCGGCGACCGGGCCCGCGCCTGGAGGGCGGCCCCAGGGGGAGCGGTTCTCGCCGGATCCGCCCTCCTGGCTGCCGCCTTCATGGAGCCGGGAGGGCCTGCGGAGGTCCCGCTGGCGGCAGCGGAACTCCTGGGACCGGGCGGGCCAGGGGCGGATCGAGCGCTCGCGGAGGCCGCAGAACGGCTGGAGAGGGCCGGAGGGGGCGATGCAGCGCGGCAGACGTGGGAGCGGCTGAAGGCTGAAACGCCCACCAGTGACCTGGTCCGTCTGGCGCGGGAACGGCTGCATCGGAAACGGTCCCGGCTCGATCCCGCCGGGAGAGCCTCACGAACCGGGCGGCCGCAGGAGAGGGACCCGTTCCGAGCCCCGGAAGGAGGCTGGCCGCGAGAGAAAACAGAGGCCCCCGATGAGAATCGCCGATCCGTAGTGGAGTCCCCGGGCGACCAGGATGGCGGCCAGGGCCTCGGCCGAGGGAACCCCCTGGGTTGTCAGAGGAAGCATGGCGGCGGCCTCCGTGGTTCCGGCTCCCCCGGGAGTGCCGGTGACGGCGCCCGCCAGCGAACCCAGAGCCCACGCCGCAGCGGCGGCGGCGAGGCTGAAGTCTGCCCCGGTGGCCTTCCCGGCAATCCACAGGACGATTGCATTGGCAAACCAGACGGTTGCGCTGCCCAGGGCGAGGAACAGGAACGTGGTTCCCCGGCCCAGGAGGATGCGCGCCGCCTCGACTGCTCCCTTCACCGTGTCTGCCGCGTGTGGAAGCCGGCGGCGCATCCACCCGGCAAGCTGGTGGCGCGTCTTCCGGCGGCTGAGGAGCAGCGTCCCGAAAAGGATGATGAGAAGAGCCCCCAGGAGAAGAGGGCGGCGGTGGGAACGGGGTGCCGTTTCGGGCAGAAAGGCCCAGGGGAGGCACAGGGCCCCCAGGAGCAAGCTCACCAGGCTATAGCCGAACTGATCGATCAGGGCGCCGCCGTAGATCGGTCCCGAGGGGAGACCGGCGAGACGGCTCAGGATCCGGGCCCGGACCAGTCCGCCCACCGGACGTGCTGCGGGCACCAGGGTGTTCAGGAACACGCTGGCCATGAGAGAGCGGGTCGCCGCCCACCACGAGACCCGCGCCACCGGTCGTAGCACCCACTGCCAGCGTGCCGCCCACAGGGCGTAACGGCCCAGGTTCACACCGGCAGCCAGGGCCAGAAGGGCCGGCTGGGCATCCAGGAGGAGTTGCCATAGCAAGCGCCCTCCCTCGCTCCCCAGGAGCCGCGCCAGGAAAACAACGGCCGCCACGAGAAAGAGGGTGGAGAGAAAGGTGCCCAGGAAGCGGCGCCAGGTCCTGGAAAACAGGGAGCTGAACCCGGTTGTGTTGGTCTCTCCGGTTCCTCTCACCTGCCGCCCGCAGGGGAAAGCGGGCCTGGAAGCTGCCGGCGCGGCACGGCGGCCTGATTCTGTCCATCACCCTCCCGGAGGGCAATGGACCGGACGCGCACGGGAACCGACACGTCCTGGCGGCGGTACAGGCAGGTTCCATGGATCCCTTCGCAGACGTAGTACAGGGCGTACGCTTCGATCCGCGCCGACTCCGGTCCCTGCCGCGGCGACTGGACCTCGAACTCGATCGTCCTGACCTCGTGGCTCAGCTCGGTGGGCGGATTGGGAACTTTCTGCAGACGCCGGTCCGCCTGCCACCCATCCGGCGGCTGAATCGCAACAGCGAGCTCCTCCACCTCGTTGTTCCAATGTGCCTCCACCTGGTCCCGAGGACAGAAGGACATGTGGACGCGCACGGCCTGCCCGGGACGGACCTCCGGGGGGACCACGGTGGTCTCCACCGCGATCAGGGTTCCCGGATCGCGGGTGATGCGTCCTTCAGGGTCCGGGTCCTGTCCGCCCCGTGTGGCGGCGATGAAACGTGTCTCAGGCCGTGCGATCTCGGCTCCTCCCGGTTCCACGGGCAGGGGCCAGGGAGTCTCCCCCCGGGCTTGGAGGTCTCGACGAGCTTGCCGGACCCAGTCGTAGAAAGGGTACGGTTTGTCCAGGCGAGGCCCGTACTGTTGCAGACGGCGGCGCCAGATGTAGCTGTTGGGATCCAAGTCCAGCGCCCGCGCCCACTGGTCGACGGCTGCCTGGAAATCTCCGTCCTGACGCTGCGGGGAGTCATACCACCGCCGGTAAGCCACTCCCAGGCGGAAGTGATCTGGCCCCGCCTCGGGCCGCATCTCCACGGCCTTTTGAAAAGCGCCCAGCGCTTCGTCCAGGTTCTCGATCCCACCCCACAAATACAGGACGTCTCCGTATTTTCTCCAATCTCCCGCATCACCGGCCAGGGCTGCCTTCCGCAGCCGGTCCCAATCGGGGGCATGGGAGACTGGGGCAGGAGGTTTTGTCCCGGGCGCCGGAAAGTCGGCGGCCCGGATGAAATCTCTCTCGATGTTCGACGCCTCCGGGAGGGTCAGCCGGCTCTTGCGGATGATCCCGTTCTCATCGATGGCCAGGGTCAGGGGGACGACCGACACGCCGAGCCGTCCCAGGGAGTCCACCAGGACCGGCCACCCCATTTTTTTCCATTGCATGAAAAGACGCGCGCGGTCCGGATGCTGCTCCTCGATGATGCCGAGCATCTGGACCTGGCCCTGCGCCTGAAGGTTCCGCGTCGCGTTGTGCCACCCGGGCACGTGCCGGCGACAGCCCTGTCACCAGGAGGCGAAGATATGCAGGATCAGCTCTTGACCGCGAAAATCAGACACGGACAGCGGCCGGCCGTCGTCCATGGAGGGGAAGAGGAGATCGGGAAACGGTTTGCCGACTTGAAGCTGAGCGGCTGAGCGGGCGGCATGGCTCAAAGTGACGAGGGCGACGGCCATTCCGCAGGCAAGAACCGCTTTCCGCAAGGAGGCCGGGGGCCTGTTCAGGAAACTCTGCACCGCGTTTCAGCGTAGACGCGGGCTTGCGAGCCTGTCAAGCATGGGCGGAGTTCGGCTGATAAACTGGAGACCTCAGTTACCGTGGTTCGCTCCCTCTCCTGGCTGCAGGCGGCCGGGTGGAACCTTTCGGTGGCAGGTTGCGTTGACATCAGAGGGAGGCGTCACGCCTTGATGAGACCGGTCAACTCGTTGGGCTGGAGCACCAGCACGCCACGCTCCGCCCCGGGACTCCTGCTCTTGCTAGGCGTGGCCTGGCTGGGCAGTGCCTGTGGCGGGTCCAGCGCCACCAGCGGTTCGCCCCCCCTGGCCGCTGGCGGCGAGGCGACCGCGGAACATGCCATCGCCGTACAGATCGCTCCGGTGCGCCAAGGTCCCCTCTCCTCTCTCTATTCCGCCAGCGCCACCCTGCGGGCTGACAAGCAGGCCACCATCACGGCTCGCACGCAAGGCGTGGTCCGGAACCTGCTGGCCGAGGAGGGAGACCGTGTCACGGCGCGCCAGATCCTGGCGCGCCTGGAAGATGACGAGCAACGGATTGCCTATGCGCGAGCCCAGAGCACGCGAGAGGCCCAGACGCGCGAATTCGAGCGCACCGCCCGCCTGTACGAGGATGGGCTGGTCAGCCAGGAAGAGTATGATGACCGCAGGCGAGCGGCTGATGATGCCATCCATGCCGCCTCGCTGGCCGAGCTGGAGCTGGCCCGGACGGTGATCCGCGCTCCCTTCACGGGAGTGGTGGTGCGGCGATACCTCGACGTGGGGGCAACGGTCGCGAACGGGACATCCGTCTACGAGCTGGCCGACCTGGATCCCCTCTACGCCGACGTGAACGTCCCCGAGCGGCATGTGGTTCACCTGGCTCCCGGCCAGGAGGTCCGCCTGCGGGCCGAGGCTTATGACCAGGTGATTCCGGCCACCATCATCCGCATCGCTCCTGCCGTGGACCCCCAGGCCGGGACGGTGAAAGTCACGCTGGCGGTGTCGGGCCTTCCGCGGATCCGGCCAGGAGCCTTCGTGCGGGTCAGCATCGTCACCGCGACCCACCCGCAGGCGCTGGTGGTTCCGCGCCCCGCCGTGGTGGCCGAGGGGCGGCGCTCCCTTCTGTTCCGCCTGGGTGAGGACCATCAGGTCGAGCAGCTGGAGGTCAAGACAGGGTTCGAGGAAGGGAATCGCGTGGAGATAGTCGAGGTCCTGGGGGGAGCCACTCCCCTGGAGCCGGGAAACTCGGTGGTCGTGGCAGGAGCTCCCGCGCTCAGCGACGGTGCCCGGGTCCGGGTCGTCGGGCCCCAAGATGACGGAGAGGCTGGTGTCGCTCCCTGAATTCGCGGTTCGTCGTCCCATTGCTATCCTGATGATCACCCTGGCGGTGGGAACCTTCGGATTCCTCGCTGCGCGGCACCTCCCCATCGATCTCCTCCCCGACCTCTCCTACCCGACGCTCACCATCCAGACCGTCTACGAGGATGCGGCGCCGGTGTCCGTCGAGCAGTTCGTCACCGAGCCGGTGGAAGAAGTCGTCGGCGTGCTCAGCGGAGTGCGTGAAATGCGTTCCGTGTCGCGTCCCGGTCTTTCCGGGGTGATCCTGGAGTTCGATTGGAACGAAGACATGGATTTCGCGGCGGCCGATGTGCGTGAAAAGTTGGGCCTGGCCCGGCTGCCGCGGGAAGCCGAGCTGCCGCGCGTCCTGCGCTTTGACCCATCCCTGGATCCGATTCTTCGCATCGCGTTTTCGGGGGATCGCCCCCTGGATGAGATTCGCCAGCTGGCGGACCGCTGGCTCAAGCCGCGCCTGGAATCGATCCCGGGAGTGGCGGCCGTCAAGGTGGTGGGCGGCCTGGAGCCCGAGGTGGTGGTGGAGGTCGGTGAGGATCGGCTCGCAGCGCTCCAGCTCACCCAGAGGGAACTCCTGGAGGCGCTGCAGTCCGAGAATGTGAATCAGCCAGGCGGCACGCTCAAGGACCTCAATGCGGTTTACCTGATCCGCACGCTGCACGAATTCAATGATCTCGGGCAGCTCCGCAAGACCGTGGTTCGTGCGACGCCGGGCGGGCTCGTGCGGGTCGAAGATGTGGCCACGGTCACGCGCGGGCATCGCGATCGGCAGGAGATCACGCGCGCCGGAGGGCGCGAGGTGGTGGAGCTGGCGCTGCACCGCGAGGGATCTGCGAACACGGTCGCCGTGGCCGCTGAGATCCGAAAAAAAGTCGACCTCCTGCGCCGTCACCTGGCGGCGGACCTGGGGCTCACCATTCTGGACGATCAGTCGCGCTTCGTCGCGGTGGCCGTTGGCCAGGTCTGGTCCGCGGCGCTCCTGGGAGGGTTACTGGCGGTCTTCGTTCTGTATTTTTTTCTCCGCGACCTGGCAAGCACCACGATCATCGCACTCGCCATCCCGGTCTCGGTGACGGCCGCTTTCCTGCCCCTGCATCAGGCAGGCGTCACGCTGAATATCATGTCCCTGGGCGGCCTGGCCCTGGGCATGGGGATGCTGGTGGACAATTCCATTGTCGTGCTGGAGGCCATCGATCGCCATCGCCGGGCCGGTCTGGCCCGCAGCGCGGCCGCAATCCTCGGCACGAGGGAGGTGCAGGGCGCCGTCACCGCCGCCACGCTGACCACCGTTTCGGTCTTCTTTCCCATCATCTTCGTTGTCGGGATCGCCGGCCAGCTTTTCTATGACCTGGCGATCACCGTTTGTTCTTCCCTCGTGGCGTCTTTACTGGTTGCGCTGACGCTGATCCCTGCGCTGGCCGCCCTCGATCTGCCGTCCGCACAGCCATCCGCATCCCCCACTCTCTCGCCCTGGGATCGTGACGCCGTCGACCCGCGAGCCTGGAAGACGCTGACGGAGGGAATGTGGGAATGGATCCGGAGGGGTTTGCCTGCTTTCGAGGTCATGCCGGGCCGCACCGCGACCATCCTCGGCCTGACGATTCTGCTCCCGTTCCGGGCCGCGGCTCTTTTCCTCTTGCCGCTGGTCTGGGCGCTCCAGAGCTTGGCCGACCGCCTCTTTCCCGTTTTTGGCGATCTTCGTTTCGGCTCCTTGACCATGCCCCCTCTCGGCAACGGCTGGCATTGGTTCAGCCGTCTGCTGACGGTCTATCTCCTCCCTCTCCGCCTGGTCCTTCTCGCTCTCGCCGCCGCCCTGAGCGGAGGCTGGTTCGTGATGAGCCGGGTCATTCATATGGTCTTCGCACCCCTCGCCCGATTGGTCCAGGTGTCCTCACGCGCTTACACCGGCTCGCTGCGGAGCGCCCTTCACCTGCGCTGGCTGCTTCTCCCGGCGGCATTTGCGCTCTTCGGCCTGTCGCTGGCACTGATCCCGCTGCTCGGGACCAACCTGGTCCCCGACCTGTCGCAGGGGGAGTTTGCGTTCGAGCTGCGCTTGCCGGAGGGAACTCCCCTGGAGGCCACCGACGACATCGTGCGCCGCGTCGAGGCGGCGCTTCTGAACGAACCTCTCTTCGAGCGGGTTTTTTCCCGGGTCGGCAGCCTTCCTTCCACTGCCTCCGGGCGCCGGACCTTGGGCGAGAACCTGGCCCAGATCGGTTTTGTTCTTCCGGAGCGTTCGAGCGAAGAGGCGGAGGCGCGGGCGATCCAGCGGGTCCGGGAGGTCCTGGCTCGCTTCTCCAACGTGGAGGCAGAGCTCGTCCGGCCCTCGGTTCTCTCGGTCAAGGCGCCGGTCTCGGTCCACGTCTTCGCCACCGGCCTCGCAGATCTGGACAGCGCCGCCGGCCGGGTGGAAGAGGCGCTGAACCACCTTCCCGACGTGACCGACGTGGCCAACTCCTCGGAGCCCGGACATCCGGAAGTGCGGATCGCGCTGGATCGAGAACGGGCGGCCCGGCTTGGTGTGACTCCCGCCGCCGTAGGTGAGAGCCTGCGCCGCAAGATCCGGGGCGAGGTGATCGGGAAGTTCCGTGACGGAGAGGAAAGAATCAACATTCGCCTCAGGGCCAGCCGGTCGTCGGAACGAACGGTGCAAGATGTGGCGGCTCTCCGGGTTCACCTGCCCGGAGGAGAGAGCATCCCCATTTCAGCGCTTGCCCATGTCGACATCGGCCGGGGACCGGCCGCTATCCGCCGTGTCGGCGGCGCGCGGATGGCGGAGGTCACCGCGCGCGTCGCGGGCACCGACCTCGGTCGTACCCTGGATCAAGTGCAGGCGGCGCTCCCCGGGCTGGATCTCCCCGCCGGCGTCCGGGTCGAAATGGCGGGACAGGACCGGGAGATGGAGGTGTCTTTCCGGAGCCTGGAGCTCATGCTGGCGCTGGCCGTTTTTCTGGTGTACGTGGTGATGGCGGCCCAGTTCGAGTCTCTGATTCATCCCCTGGTGATCCTGATCTCCATTCCATTGGGCGCCATGGGTGTGGTGGGTGCCCTCGTGGCGACCCGCCGGCCCGTGAGTGTTCTGGTTCTCATCGGCGCGGTGATGCTGGCGGGCATCGTGGTGAACAACGCCATCGTCCTGGTGGATGCCATCAATCGCCGGCGCCGGGAAGGAGAGCCTGTGGACGAAGCCATCACAGGGGCGGGGGCGGAACGCCTGCGTCCCATTCTGATGACGACCACCACCACCGTTCTGGCTCTGTGCCCCATGGCTCTCGGGTTCGGGGCCGGCGACGAGCTGCGGGCTCCCCTGGCCATCACGGTCATCGGCGGCCTCCTGGCGTCCACGCTGTTGACTCTCTACGTGATCCCCTGCATGTACCGGGTCTTCTCCCGCGGCAACCCCGAGCCGGCGGCGGTGCCTCGCCTGGCCCGTGAACCTCGTCCGGTTCCGTTCGGCGAGAGACTCTGATGAGCCTTTCCGAACTGCCCATCAGGCGTCCGGTGGGCACGCTCATGCTTCTGGTGAGTCTTCTGGTCCTGGGTCTGGTGGCGATCCCCAGGCTCCCTCTCGATTTCATGCCCGCGGTGGAGCGCCCGTTCGTCCACGTGGAGGTTCCCTTCCCCGGCAGTCACCCCCTCGAGGGGCTGCGCCAGCTGGTGGAACCGCTCGAGGACGAGCTTGCGATGATCTCAGGGGTGACCGCCCTCACCGCCCGTTCCGAGCCGGGGAAGGTCGATCTCACCGTCCGGTTCAGCTGGTCGGCCGACCTGGACCTGAAGAAAATGGAGGTCCGGGCTGCCGTTGACCGAGCCCGGCGTGAGCTGCCCGACTCCATCGGACACATCGCGATCCGCACCTTCAAGGATGGTCCGGGTGACGGTGCCATTCTCCAGGGAAGAATCTCCGCCCGGCGGGACCTGTCCCGGTCGTACGAGCTTCTTGACCGGCGTATCCGGCGGCCCCTGGAGCGCGTCAAGGGTGTCGCCAGCGTGCGCCTGGATGGTGTTAATCCGCAGGAGGTCCGGATCGATCTTGATCCCGTCGCTCTCCTCCACCACGGAATCACGGCGGTAGAAGTCTTCCGGAGTCTTCAGGAAGGGAACGCGGATCTGGACCTGGGGGAGGTGCATGGCGACGGTCTTCGCTACATGATCCGCTCCTTGGCCCGCTTTCGCGACCTGGAGACCATCCGCACGCTGGCTCTGGGGCGGAAGGATCTCCGCGTCGGGGATGTGGCGCAGGTCTCCCTGCGCGAGCCGGAGCTGACCTACGGCCGGCATCTGGACGGGAAGTTCGCCATTGGCATTGATGTGCTGAAGGAACCGACGGCCAACACCGTGGAAACCGTGGACCGGCTCATGGAACGGATTGAGTCCATCCGCGCCGACCCGGAGCTCCAGGGGATCAACCTGCTGGTGTGGCTGAACCAGGCGCAGGAGATTCGCGCCTCCCTGGCGGGGTTGCGCAATGCAGGACTTTACGGGGGCGGGCTGGCGGTCCTGGTCCTCTTCCTGTTCCTGCGCCGTCTGAGTACAACCCTCATCGTGGCCGCGGCCATTCCATTTTCCTTGATCGTGGCGTGCGGGCTGATGTACCTGATGGGCACGGTTCTCAATGTCCTGACCATGCTGGGCTTGATGGTGGGGGTCGGAATGCTGGTGGACAATGCCGTGGTGGTCAGCGAGAATATTCACCGCCACCAGGCACTCGGGGAATCCTCCGCCGAGGCGACGCTCCGGGGGGCCCGCGAGGTCTTTTTGGCGGTCCTGGCCGCCACGGCGACCACGGTGATTGTCTGGTCCTGGTTGTTCACCATCGAGCCTGATGAGATGTACATCTATATCGGGGCAGTGGCCCTGACCCTGTGCCTGGCGGTGGCCTGCTCCCTGCTGATCTCGTTGACTTTTATTCCACTCGCGGCGGCCCACCTGACGCCGCGCCGGGCCAAGGGAGCCGGTTTTGCTCTGCGCCGGATCATCCCGGGGTACCGGTCGCTCCTGGGCTGGACCCTGCGCCACAGGCTGGTGGCCTTGACAGCTCTGGTTCTCCTGGCCGGGAGCGCCGCCATTCCCATTCTCGCCATCGAAAAGAGCGGTGATCCCAAGGAGGTGGAGCGAGAGGTCTCCATCTTCTATCGCCCGCACGATCCGACCGACAAGACCACCATGGAACGGCATGTGGACACGGTCGAAGCGTGGCTCGCGAGCCGGCGCGGAGATCTCGGCCAGAGCCACGTGTACTCGTATTACCAGCAGGATGGTTTTGCCATGACCCGTGTTTACCTGCCATGGACAAAGGTCCGCGAGGCGGCCATCAGGGACCTGAGGGAGAAGCTGAAGTCCGATTTGCCGGTGATCGCAGGCGTGGATCTGGAAGTTGGTGATCGGGAAGGGTTCCATCGCGGCAGAAGTGATCGCCGTATCGTTCCGGTGGCGCTTCACGGTGAGGACCCCGAGTACCTGCGTGAGATCGCCAGCCGGGTCGAGCAGCGCCTGCAGGGCATCGAGGGGGCGAAGGAAGTCTTCGGTCCCAGCCTGCGCGGCCAGCTCGAGGCCAGGGTGCTGGTGGACTCCGAGAAGGCGCGCGCCCTGGGCCTGACACCTCGGCAGGTGGCCGAGACGGTGGCGTTCACCTACCGGGGCCGGCCCCTGCGGCGGTACGCTGGCCCTGGCGGCGAGGTGGAGATGCTGCTGGGACTTCCCGACGATCGACAGCCTGGCCTGGCGTCCCTGGCGAGCCTGGCCCTTCCCCGCCAGGGCGCGGAGCCTGTTCCCCTGGCGTCGGTGGCCGCTCTGGCCCGCGATCGCACGGAACGTGCCATTGATCGCGAGGACCGGCGCACGACCCAGTGGGTCAACGTGGAATTTGATCCGAGCGTCACCACGGAGGTTGCCCGGAAGCGTGTCGATGAGGGGATGGACGGGATCGTTCTTCCGGAGGGGTATTCCTGGTCCCATGGCCACTGGGGTGAGGATCGAGACGATGCCCTGGCCATCATGATGAAAGGGATTGTTCTCTCCCTCGTGCTGGTCTTGCTGCTGATGGCCGCCCTCTTCGAGTCGATCCTCCAGCCGTTCGCCATCTTCATCACGTTGCCCCTGGCTTTTTTCGGCGCCTTCTGGGCCCTTTGGTTGCTGGGTTACGAACTGGAGATCGTGGCATTCGTCGGCGTGATCATCCTGATCGGCATGGTGGTGAACAACGGCATCGTCATGGTGGATCACGTCAACCACCTGAGGCGGGAGGGCCGGGGCCGGATGGACGCCCTTCTGGAAGGGTGTGGCGACCGCCTGCGCCCCATTCTCATGACGACCATCACGACGGTCTTCGGCCTCGTTCCCCTGGCCATGTCCCGGTTCGCTGTGGCCGGTGTTTATGTTGATTCCATGGCCGTGGCCATCATCGGCGGCCTGGCCAGTTCCACCGTCTTCACGCTGCTCGCCCTTCCGGTCTGGTACACGCTGGTGGAAGATGCCGGGTCCGTCGTTCTGCGCTCGCTTCCCCGTTCCCGTCGAACATTGGCCGCGCCGGGCGCCGGAGGCCTTTGAGCCGGAGAATGCGCCTGGACGGACTCGAACCGCCGACCTAGGGATTAGGAATCCCTCGCTCTATCCAGCTGAGCTACAGGCGCGTGGCCAGATTTCTGCTAGGTTAGCGGCGGGGTGTGGCACGCGCCAGAGCCGTGCTCAACCACGGGAGCGCCCATCATCCACCGGAATACTTGAGAAGGCTCCAGACTTCAATCCCGTCGAGGCGCCGGCGGCCGTTGAGATCGGCGAGCTCCACCAGGAGAGCCAATCCCACCACGTGGGCACGGGCCATCCGGAGCAGTTGCACCGCCGCTGACGCCGTGCCGCCGGTGGCCAGGAGGTCATCGACCAGGGCCACCCGATCGCCCTCTCCGAAGGCATCGGAATGGAGCTCGAGCGCGTCGGTCCCGTACTCGAGGTCGTAGGACAGGCTGAGAGTTGCGCCAGGCAACTTTCCAGGCTTCCGGAGGGGCACGAAACCGGTCCCGAGACGATCCGCCAGGGCGGCTCCCAGGATGAATCCCCTTGATTCGATTCCGGCGATGGCCTGGACCGCGCGATCGCGCAGGAAATCCTGCATTCCGTCCAGTGCGGCGCGAAAGGCCGAAGGGTTCTTCAGCAAGGTGGTGATGTCGCGAAAGACGATTCCCTGCCGGGGGAAGTCGGGAATATTGCGAATGTGCGCCTTCAGGTCCATCCTGGCCCCTCACGCCCGCTGGCGAATATGGAAACCGGAGCTCTCGGGCGGCCAGTCTCCGGGTCCCGTCTGCACCTGAACCACATGCGCTCCGGGCGGCCCCTGGTTCAGGTATTCCTCCAACCGATCGAGAACGTCTTCGCTCCCCCGCGCGATGACCTCCACCCCCCCATCAGGAAGATTGCAAACCGCCCCGGCCAGCCCCAGGTCGCTGGCGGTGGCGCGGACGAACCAGCGAAAACCCACCCCCTGGACGCGGCCCTTGATCAGCCAACGGCGGCAAGAAATGTCTCTCCCCTTCAACAGAATGGCATCGTACGCCGCCGAGTGGATCGGGTCAATGGTCGCAGATTCCGGGGCATCGGAAGGGAGGGCCGTGGCGGCTGCCATGGCCGGTCCCGGAGCCCGGGCCAGCTTCGGATCCCACGTTGACGCGCGATGGTCCGGCTCCTACCATCCGGGCCACCGGGGGTTTTTCCTGGACGGGGAGCGGCCCATGGCCTACTGCATTGATCGTTTCTCCAGGGGCGTAGCGGACCAGGTGCTGGCGCTCCTCGAGGAGGAACGGGAAGAGTGGCTCCGCCGCCTTCACTGGGATCGAACCATCTTCACCCGGAACGCCGCCCGGCAGATACGCCAGGGGAAGCTGCAGGGCTGGCTCTTGCGCGTCGATGAGGACCCGGTGGCCGTGATTCTTGCCGGAGAGCGTGGTCGTTTTCGTAGCCTGGAAACACCGTATGTTGCGTTCTCCCATCGTCGGCGCGGAAATCTGGCGCGTCTCCTGGAGGGGGTGCTGGATGAGGTGCTCTCGGCGGCGGCTGTGGAGCGGGTGGAGATAGGCTTCTTTCCTTTCGAGGAAGAAGCTCCCGATTCCGTCATCGGCCGGCGCGGGTTCCAGGCCTCTCCACGGACCTACATGGTTGGCGACCTGGAACAGGTGCAGTCTCCGGCGGCGCGGGCCGGCCTCCCGGATGGCGTGGAGCTCGCTCCCTGGCCCGTGCACCCCGATCCCCTGGCGCGGCTCCTGCAAGCCGCGTACAGGGGGACTCCCGATAGCCGGTCGGCCTCGTTCTATGGCACGTCCGGAGGGTGCGCTGCCTACCTGGAAGCCCTCGTGGCTGGAGAGGAGTGCGGCCGCTTCGAGGCCGATCTTTCAGGGCTGGCGGTGGCCCGTGACGATGGCCCTGTCGGCTTTCTCCTGGGCACGCGGGTCTCTCAGGACACAGCGCATGTCGCCCAGGTCGCCGTCCTCCCCCGCTGGCGTCGGCAGGGGATCGCGAGCACACTGCTGGACCATTACGGCTCCCGCGGCCGGGCCCTGGGTCTGAAGCGATCCACTCTTCTGGTCACCGACGCCAACAGCCTGGCCCGTGCCTGGTACCAGCGGCGTGGGCATCATGCCTGCCAGAGGTTCCTGACGTACTCCTGGCAGCGGTCCGGTCAACCGATCAGGTAGTTCCGCACCGCCTGCAGGAGAGTCTCGACCCGGCGCAGGAGACCCGGGTCCAGATCGCTCCCCGCCTCCGGAACCGCGAGCGAATCCAGGGCGGCCACCTGGGGAGCCTCTCCCAGCTCGCGCACCAGGGCGGCCGTTTCCGCGGGACGGAACCTGGCCTCGCCGGTGGCAAGGGCGGCCAGCCGGTTCGCGGCAATCCGGCAACGGTCGGCCAGCTCCTGGGAGCCGCCAGGCCGGCTCATTTCCGTGGCCAGCGACACGGCCAGGCGCCCTTCCTCCAGCCGCTGCAGCAAGGTCTCCGCTGCTGCGGGGGACAAAGAGCGAAAAGGCCGGCGCGGACGCGGGAGGAGACCGGTCTGGAGCAGATCGCCCGGGCCCACACCGTAGAGATGGGTCAGCCGCTCGAGCGTGTCGTAAGCCGGCTCGCTCCGCCCCCTTTCCCAGGCCGAGACCGTCGTGAAATGAACCCCGAGTCGGCTCGCGACATCCTGGAGAGAGAAATGGTTCTGCTGCCGGAGCCGGCGGAGCATTTTGGCCAGATGAGCGCGCACCCGATCTCTCCCGCTTGCAGGGTGAATAGAACTATTTTATTAGAAATATCGAGGTTATTCAAGTCTCTTGAAGGAAAACTCTCCTCAGCTATCCATTTAACTATATGTAATATAAGGAGTTATACTTATTTTCGCATAATCCTCTTATTATCTATTGACATTTCTACTCTATCTGCGATCTAATCACTCCAGACTCTCTGAGGGGAAGGAGGGAGCGATGAACAAGATCAGCGCAACCCGTGCTCCGGCTGGCCGCACGACCCAAACCGGGGAGTTCTCCCAGCGACGGCCCTCGAGCCAGCCCGGCGTGTCTGCCGAGACGAGGAGTGGGTCAGGCGGAGATGACTACCGTGACCTGAGCCATGAGCTGCAGATCTTCTTCGGCCGGCTTGCCAGGAGGTGCGAACGCGCAGGGTAGGCGGTCACAGGGGGCGGTTTCCGCATCCGGTGTGGGGGGCGGCCACCAGCGCCGCCCCCTTTTTTTGCTCCAGGCGCCAGCCGCCGCGCGGAATTCGCCGTATATGTCCAGGCTGAGGGGAAACCAATGGGGTCCAAGCTCTCCCGCTCCGAGCGGGCCTGGGCGGCGGAAAGGCTGGTGCGTCTCGGGCGGATGATCGATGCGCTGGATTCGGATCTGCCCGGTGTGCCCCCTGGGGAGTGGGTGGAATTCTGGACGGACATGCGCCGCCTTTACACCAAGGCGAGGGTCTATCTGTCCACCGGCCTGGAGACCGACGACCTCCGCTGCTTGCGCTCTGGAAGAACCATGTGGCAGAAGCTCGAGACCTTGATCCAGGTGGCCGAGAGACGCCTGGAGGGGTAATCGACGCCCCACCCGGGGTCGCTGAACCGATTGGTCGGGGCGATTGGATTTGAACCAACGACCCCCTGCTCCCGAAGCAGGTGCGCTACCAGGCTGCGCTACGCCCCGACCTGTCCGATGCGAACGCTCATCTTACAACCACCACGAGGGCATGGCCAGGCCCGATCTGCCTCTAGAAGGGTGCGGGTCAATCCGTCCCCTGGTGTTTTTTCACCTCGTCCTGGATCCAGGAGAAAAGGGCAACGGCTGATGGGAAGCCGAGGGTGCTGGCCGAGAGGGCGATCACCTGTTCCATTTCTCCGAGGGAGACCCCCGAGGCAAGTGCCTTGCGTGCGGCGGAATGGACCGCTCCCTCCCGGAGGGCCCCAGCGGCAAGGGCCAGCTTGACCAGGAGGCGTGTTTCAGGCGCGAGAGGGCCGGTCTGGCCAGCCTCGGAGGCGAGCCGCCAGGACTGGTCGAGCTTGGGAAAGCGCTTCACAAAGGCCGAGAAGGCCTTGGGTGGTTCAGGAAGAGACGGCATCATTCACCTCCGGAGCGGCCGGGAGCAGAAGGCGGGCTCCTGCGACCCTGGCCAGGGGCATCCTAGAGCAGGTACTTCACCACGGCGAATCCTCCTACCAGGAGAACGGCGAAGGCCACGCTCAGCCAATTGAAGTAACGGTCGATGAAATCCGAGACCGGTGCGCCGAAGCGAAGGATCAGGAATCCCTCGGCACCGAACCGTAATCCCCGGGAGACCAGCGAGGCGAGGAGAAAGACAGGAAAATTCAGGCTGAACACACCGGCGGAGATGGTGAACACCTTGTACGGGATAGGTGTCAGGCCAGCGGCGAAGACCGCCCAGAAATCCCACCTCTGGTAGAGATCCGCGACCTTCTGAAAGACCCCGGGGGTGAATCCAGGCACGTGGGCGAAAAAAAAGGCGCTGGAGAGCTCCCAGAATCCCCACCCGATCACGTATCCCAGGACCCCGCCGAGCACGGAGGCCCCGGTACAGATTCCCGCGTAGCGGAGCGCGTGCCGCGGGCAGGCGAGGCAGACAGCGAGAAGAAGAACATCAGGGGGGACGGGGAAAAACGAGGCCTCGGCCAGGGCGAGCAGAAAAAGAGCCGTCACGGCATGGCGGGTGGCGGCCCAGTGCAGCACCCAATCATAGAGGCGGCGGATCACGCCCAAGGCTTCGCCTCTTGGTCCTTCCAGCCAAAGCGCCCGATGAGAGGGACGAAATGGCAGGGACCGTGCTCCTCCATCTGGAACGTCTTTCCCTGGCGCACGATCAGCGTGAGCGTTTGCCGCGGTCCGCGGCCGACCGGCACCACCAGGCGTCCCCCCTCGCCGAGTTGCTGCGCCAGAGTGCGCGGCACCCTGGGTGCGGCTGCGGTGACGATGATCCCGTGGAAAGGGGCTCGATCCCTCCAGCCGTAAGTCCCATCGAAAGCCTTCACATGGACATTGGCCCGTTCCATGCGGCGCAGACGGAGAGCGGCCTGCCGCGCCAGAGAAGGCAGCCGCTCCATGGAATAAACCTGGGCCGCCAGATGAGAAAGGAGGGCCGTCTGGTAGCCTGAGCCGGTGCCGATCTCCAGCACACGGTGGCCCGGTTCTGGAGCCAGAAGAGCGAGCATGGCGGCCACCACCGTGGGCTGGCTGATCGTTTGCTTCTCGCCCAGGGGCAGGGAGCAATCCTCGTAGGCTTGGTCGGCGAGGGCCTCGTCGACGAAGAGGTGGCGGGGAACCTTGCGGAAGGCTTCCAGGATCCGCTCGTCGTTGAGTCCCCGCGTCTTGAGTGTCGCAACCAGGCGGAGCTGGCGCCCTTGCCGGGGTATGTGGATCATTCTTCCCACTCGGCGGCCAGGGTGTCCAGGACCTCGTCATGAGTCAGATCCAGCCGCAACGGAGTGATGGAAATAAAGCCTGCCTTGACGGCGGCGTAGTCGGACGCCGGATCGTGCTCCCAGCGGGGAGGCACGCCGCCGATCCAGTAATAATCTCTTCCCTTGGGGTCGACACGCTGCACAATACTTTCCGAGTAGGCGCGTCTCCCCTGCCTGGTGATGCGAATCCCCTCCCGAACCCGCAGCGGGACGTTGACATTGAGCCATGTTCCGGCAGGAACGCCGTTCTGCAGCAGGCGCTGGGCGATGCGATGTGCAACCTGCGTCGCCTCCTCGAACTGGACCGGGCCCTTCTCTCCATCGAGGGAGATGGCAAAGGAAGGCGCTCCCAGGAGAGTTCCCTCCAGAGCGGCGGAGACCGTTCCCGAGTAAGTGATGTCGTCTCCCAGGTTGGAGCTGGGATTGATACCGGACACCACCAGGTCGGGGCGCTTGCCTTTCAGCAGGCGGAACACCCCCAGAGTGACGCAGTCGGTCGGCGTGCCGTCGACGGAGAAGACGGTCTCCGAGAGCCGTTTGATGCGGAGCGGATGGTTGAGTGTCAGTGCGTGCCCCGCTCCCGACTGGTCACGGTCCGGCGCCACCCGGATGACATGGCCCAGCTGCTCCAGGACCTGGTGCAGGGCAACCAGTCCGGGAGCATCGGCTCCGTCATCGTTGGTGATCAGGATCGTCGGGGTCACGGCCAGGGCTCATTCAGACGGCCCGGTGGATTGGACCCGGCGCGTCGCGGAAGCGCCCTACCTTAACCCATTGAAAAGACCGTTTCCAGGCCGGATCAGATGGGAGGACCGGGCCATGTCGCCAGTGCGCGAGTGAAAAGAATCTGAACGGAGCTGCAGGAACTGCACAGTTTCTGGGGTCCATGACCGTTTCGTCAGTGGCGTGCGGGGCTGGCAAGGTCTTGGAGTTCAACTGGTTGGAGCGGCCGGCCGATTCTGGGGGGCGACGGCATTCCGATTGCTTGGTTTCATCCCGGGAGACCCGCATGAAAAAGAGGGTGGGGACAACCGAAGGGACCAAGGGGTTCACCCTGATTGAACTCCTCCTTGTCGTGGCCCTGGTGGGTCTTCTGACCGCCATCGCCATTCCGAACCTCCTGAACGCTATCGACCGCGGCCGGCAATCCCGGACCATGGCGGATCTCCGCTACCTGGCCACCGCTATCGAGGAGTACGCCATCGACAACACCAGCTATCCCAACCTGCCCACCGAGACGGATATCCAGGGGTCTTCCCTGGAGGCCATTCTGAAAGCGGTGTACTTGCGCTCCGTCCCGACGAGAGATGCCTGGGGAGGGGGTTTGCGTTACGCTGGGTCCCTGGCGGATTACACCGTCGGTTCTCCGGGCAAGGATGGCAGTTCGCCCCTATCGATCAGCGGCACGGGCGGCCCTACCACCAGTTTCGATTGTGACATTGTTTATTCCCATGGCGCCTTCATCCAGTGGCCACAGGGCACGCAGGAGAATTAGCTGCAGAGGGATGGAAGTGGTCGGGACGACTGGATTTGAACCAGCGACCACTGGTCCCCCAGACCAGTGCGCTACCAGGCTGCGCTACGTCCCGACCGACAAGATGGCTCCGGTTCAGGTGGACCGATCATCATCGGACCCCAGCAGTGCCAGAAGGTCTTGAAGCTCACCCCGGAGGTACTCCAACCGGTCACGGACCTTGGGCGGCTCCGCGGCGCGCGGTGCTGGTTCCCGAGTTTTCACCTTTGCCGCCGACTGGCCGGAATCTGCGCTTTCCAGCCGTTTCCTCGCGCCGGCGATGGTGTAGGATTCTTCATAGAGCAGATGCTTGATACGCAGGATCGTTTCGATATCGGAGCGCAGATAGACCCGTTGCCCCGACCGCGTTTTCTGGGGGGCCAGGCTCGGAAATTCCGATTCCCAGAACCGCAGCACATAGGGCTGAGTGTCGGTGATGCGGCAAACCTCTCCTATCTTGAAATGAGGCCTGTCCGGTATGGAGATCCTTGGATCCGCCATGCTTCCAATCTACCATGCCTGCCCTTGATATGGCAAAGGGCGCAGCCCTGGCTGGGCCCCCGGCGCTACGGTTTTCCGGTTCCCCGGCGGCCGAAATCATCGGCCAGCCGCACGACATCATCCAGGTGCGGGGTGGAAACTTCGAAGAGACGGGCGTCCTTCAGAGCCTCGAAGCGATGACGCAAACCGGGTGGAATGTGCAAGACATCCCCTGGACGTAGGATGGTCTCCTCCAGTTCTTGCCCGTCTTCTCCGGACAGGCAGCGGACGAGCCCGGATTCCACGTAAATGGTTTCTTCCTTTACCCGGTGATACTGGAGGGAAAGGCGGTGGCCCGCACGCACGACAAGGATCTTTCCCACGTAGCTCGGGGTTTCCGCCCAGATTTCCTCATGGCCCCACGGTTTATCAACATGACGCCTCATGACGGTCCCGAGGCTCCCGGTGTGCCGGAAAGCGGAATGGGCCAGGATCCGGCACGCAAGATTTTCCCGACCTCCTCAGCCGTCTGGGCGCCCAGGAGCCGTTCCGCCAGATTTTGAGCGGCGGCGGCATTGGTTTTCCGAACGGCCGTGCGGATGGCCGGCAGCGTGGTGGGATTCACCGACAGCTCCCGCAAGCCGAGGCCGATCAGGACAGGGAGGAAACGAGGATCGGAGGCCATCTCGCCGCACATGGACACGCTGATGCCGGCCTTGTGTCCGGTCTCCGTCACGAATTTCAGCATGCGCAGCACCGCGGGGTGCAAGGGCTGGTAGAGATAGGCCACCGACTCGTTGCTGCGGTCGATGGCCAGGAGATACTGGATGAGATCGTTGGTTCCGATGCTGAAGAAGTCGACTTCCTTGGCTAGAAGATCGGCCACCATGGCGGCCGATGGGACCTCGACCATGATGCCAACGGGGAGCTCCTGTGGGACCTCCCGGCCTTCCCTGCGCAAGTCGTCCATGGTCTCGGCCAGGAGTTGTCGCGCCTGCCGGAGCTCCTGAACGCCGGAAATGAGCGGGAACATGACCTGAATGGAGCGCCCCACTGCCGCGCGCACGATCCCTCTGAGCTGGCTGCGAAAAATATCCAGCCGTTGCAGGCAGAAACGGATGGCGCGCATGCCGAGGACAGGATTGGACTCATGGCGGTCCAGAACTTCATGAAAGTATTTCTCGCCTCCCAGGTCGAGTGTCCGGATGATACAGGGGCGTGGAGCGACCCGATCTGCCAGTTCCCGGTAGATCTCGAAGTGGTCGTCTTCGCTGGGAAGCTCGGGCGAGCGGGTCAGAAACAAGAACTCCGAGCGATAGAGCCCAATGCCTGCCGCGCCATACTGCATGGCAGTATCCACCTCGCCCGCGAGCTCGATATTGGCCCGGAGTTTCACGGTGTGCCCGTCGGTGGTCACCGCGGGGAGGTCGCTGGTGCGGAGGTATTCCAGCTCCCTTTCCCGGTAGGCGGTCCGCGCTTCCGTGGCCGTCTCACGTTCGGCCAGATCGGGGTTCACCAGAACCGTCCCCCGTTCTCCGTCCACCACCAGCAAGTCCCCGGTTTCCACGGCGCTGGTGATTTGGTGCAGGCCGACGACGGCGGGGATCTCCAGGGCGTTGGCGATGATGGCCGTGTGCGAGGTGCGGCCGCCCATCTCGGTGATGAAGCCGATGACACGCTCGGTGTTCAGGAGCGCCGTGTCGGAAGGAGTCAGGGTCCGGGCGACAATGATGGCATCTTCCTTCATGAGCGCCAGGTCCGGATAGTTTCGGCGGCCGGTGAGATGCCCTTGAACACGCCGGTAGATATCTTCCAGATCGCCGCCGCGCTCACTGAGATACCGGTCCTCGATCGAGGCGAAAACATCCAGGAGGCGGTTGACAACTTGTTTGAGCGCCTGTTCCGCATTCATGCCTTTCTTGCGGACCAGGGCCTCGGTGTCGTCCACGAGCGTGTGATCCTCAAGGACAAGAAGATGAGCATCGAAGAGATACGTGAATTTCTTGCCCAGGGTTTCCTTGACCTTTTTGCGGAGCGCGATGAGATCCTTGCGCGACGAAGAAATAGCCCGGCGGAATCGCTTGATTTCTTCCGTGCGCTTGCTGACCGGGACCAGATGCTCCGGAATCTGCGGCTCATGGGACTCCAGAACCAGCGCGCGGCCCATGGCGATTCCGGGACTGGCGCCAATTCCCTCGAACTGCATATCAGACACCCTCTCCGAACCGATCCAGGACCAGGGTGCAAAGGGCCCGGACAGCCTCTTGCTCGTCCTGTCCGTCGGCCACGATGCGAAGTGTTGTTCCCCGCGTCGCCGCCAGGAGGAGAAGTCCAAGAATGGACTTTCCATCGACCGTTTGATTGCTGCCTTCGATCTTGATCTGACTCCGGAAAGAACTGGCCAGGTGCACGAAGCGCGCCGCTGCCCGGGCATGAAGCCCGAGCTTGTTCCGGATTTCGACTTCGCGCAGAACCATGGTCACTTTTCCTGGCGAGGGGCGAGGTCCTGACCGAGAAACTCAGACGCTACTTGAATGGATTTTTGCCCTTTTTCCTTGATACGCTCCACCACCGCCGTGATGCCGTCCTCTTCCCTGAGGTTGAGGAATTTGATGAGCATGGGAAGATTGACACCGGTGATGATTTCCAGGTGGCCTGGCTCGAGAAAGGTGAGACTGATGTTGGTGGGAGTGCCACCGAACATATCCGTGAAGATCAGGACTCCGGATCCGGTATCCATGGTCTTCAGGACTTCTTCGATGGCTCCACGAGCCGAAGCCACGTCGGCATCCCAGTCGATGGATATGGCCTGCAGATGCGGCGTCTCACCCACAATTTGTTTTGCCGCGCTGACCAGCTCCATCGCCAGCCTTCCATGCGTGATCACGAGCGCCCCGACCCGGCGTGGCATGGTTCGTTTCGGCCCTGCTTCGTGGTTCGTCACGCTGCTATTCCCGGTCGAGATCGCGGTGCTGGATGCGCGGGTGCAAATTGGCCTCGGTCAGGTGCTTGGCCAGAAACTCGCTGACCGCGACACTGCGGTGCTTGCCCCCGGTGCAGCCCACGCCGATGCGCAGGTACGCTTTTCCCTCGCGAACGTAGAGGGGAAGCAGGAAGCGCAGAAGATCCCCGGTCTTGTCCACGAAGGTCCGAAATTCCGTCTTCCCCTGCAGGAAGCGAACCACGTCCTTGTCTTTTCCAGTCATGTCCCTCAGGCCGGGCACGAAGAATGGATTGGCCATGAAGCGGACATCGAAGAGAAGATCCATGTTCTCCGGGACCCCGTACTTGTAGCCGAAACTCAGCACTAGGACCTGGAGGGCGCCCTGGCCGGCGGCGTCGAGAAAACTCTCAATCAAATATGACTTCAGATCGTGAACCGTGAAGGAGGAGGTGTCAATAAGAACATCAGCGACCGCGCGGATCTTATCCAGGGTCTGACGCTCGGCGGCGAGACTCTCCATCAGCCCTTCGGCAGAGGTGCCGGCCATGGGATGAGGACGGCGCGTTTCCCCGAAACGGCGCGCCAGAACGGTATTGGAGGCCTCGAAAAACAGGACCTTCACGCCGTGGGATTGGCGGATTCGAGCCAGAACTTGGGGAAAGTCATCCAGGAAACGGCCTTCCCGGATGTCGACCACAAGGGCGACACGCTGCATCTCATCGCCCATGCGCGCGTGCAAGTCAGCAAAGACCGGTATCATGGCAACCGGCAGGTTGTCGACACAATAGTAGCCGCGGTCCTCGAAGACACGAACGGCGGCGCTCTTCCCGGATCCCGACAGGCCCGTGATGATGACGAAGCTATTCTTCATCCACCCCTTCCGGAGGGGTGGGGGCCGGAATCGCGGCCGCAGCGGCGCGCGCCGGGGAAGCGTTCAGGAGGCGGCGATCGGCTTCCTTGACCAGGTTCTGGGCCGGAAAGTATCCCTTGAGCTTGAGGAGCTGATTGCGCGAAGTGACCTCCACCAGGACAGAGAGGTGCCGGCCCGGCGCCACCGGCATTTCCACATACGGCAAAGAGATGCCCAGGAGCTGATTCGTTCTTTCATCCACGCCGAGGCGCTCGTAGACTTTCCCCTCGCGCCAGCGGTCAAGGCGGATGACCATATCGACATCCTTGACCCTCCGGACGGCTGCGACACCGAAAAGATCCTTCACGTTGATGATGCCAATCCCACGCAACTCCATATGGTATCGAGTCATTTCCGGGCTGGATCCGCTCAAGGTGTCGCCGAGCCGCCGGATCACGACCACGTCGTCGGACACAATGCGATGGCCGCGGACAATCAGATCCAGCGCACATTCGCTCTTCCCGATGCCCGAGTCGCCCAGGAGGAGAACTCCCAGGCCATAGACATCCAGCAAGCAGCCATGGATCTGGATGGTGGGCGACAGTTCTCTCTCCAGGAACCGCCCCAGGGCGTAAATGGCCATGGAGGATACGATCCTGGTGCGGAGGAGGGGGAGGTTTGCAGCCTCGCACGCATCGACCAGTGCATGCGGCGGCTCGAGACCCTTGGTGATGACGAAGCAGGCCACGCCGTACCCGACGAGCTTGCGGACGGCGACCTTCTGTCTGGCCGGTTCCATCTCCTTCAAGAAGGTGATTTCCGAGTTTCCCAGAACCTGTGTTCGCCCCCGGTGGAGGTATTCCAGGAAACCTGCAAGGGCCAGGCCCGGCTTTTGGATCCTCGGCTCGCTGATGACCCTCTCCAGACCGGAGCGGCCAGCGAGGATCTCAAGTGCCAGTTCTCCCTGCGTCCCTTGCATTAACTGGCAAACGCTCAGCTGGGGATGGAGACGATCGGTTGATTCATCGGTCAAGGAGAAGCCGGTCCTTTCTGCTGGCCCGTGGCGGAGAGATCGAACTCACGAGAGTTGATTTTAACACTTTGCAGGACGGACCTTGTCCGGTCGAGAGGCAGGGGGGCGAGGCGGCTCGAGGCGACGGCGTTGACACGCCGATCGGGCGAAGATATCCTAAGTTTCATCCATAGAGGAGCTTAGAAGGATTTTCTCCACAGAGGACACACCAGAAGGCAGAAGACCGGTATTGGGGGTCAGACGGCTGGGGCCGTCGCTTTCGGGGGAGGATGGACATGGCCGCGCAGAGGATCGTCCACGTGGTGGGCACGGGCACCATCGGAGAACCGCTGATCGGGTTGCTGGTCAGCATGAAGGAACCGCTGGGGATCGATGAGGTGACGTTTCACAAGCGAACTCCGCTTTTGACCGATCGCTCGAAGGTCACCAATCTCATGAAACGTGGAGCGCGCCTGGCGGTGGATGAGGATGCTCGCCAAGGGTTCGTGGATCTCGGTATCAAGCCCGACTTCGAGGCCCGGGAAGCCCTGGAGCGAGCCGCCGTGGTGATCGACTGCACGCCTTCCAAGGTGGGTCTGGCCAACAAGACGCGTTTCTACAAGGATTACCTCAAGAATACACGGGGTTTCATCGCACAAGGCTCTGAATTCGGCTTTGGCAAGATGTATGCGCGTGGCATCAACGATGCTGCGCTCAGGGTAGGTGAAGATCGCTTTCTCCAGGTTGTCTCGTGCAACACTCACAATCTCTCGCTCTTGATCGACCTGATTGCTCTTCGAGGGGGCGGCCCTGAAAACCTGCGGGAGGCGCGCTTCCTTTGCATACGCCGGGCGAACGATATCAGCCAGGATGGGTCCTTTGTTCCCGCGCCCCAGGTCGGGAAACATCAAGACGAGTTCGGATCACATCATGCCCGGGACGCTTACCACCTTTTCAAGACCCTGGGTTTTGAGTTCAAGAGCCTGTTCTCATCGGCGATGAAAATCAATTCCCAGTACATGCATACCATCTGGTTCTCGATCCGGGTGGCCAAGGCGACCACCCGCGAGGAGATCCTCGGCCGGTTCGAGAGATGCGACCGTGCCGCCGTGACCTACAAGACGTCCTCCAACAGCGTTTTCAGCTTCGGACGGGATTATGGCCATTACGGGCGCCTGCTCAACGAGACGGTCCTGGTCGCACCCTCCCTGACCGTGCGGAACGGAGAGGAAGTGGTGGGGTTCTGCTACACCCCGCAAGACGGGAATTCCTTGCTGAGCAGCGTTGCCGGGACTTCGTGGTTCCTGGACCCGGAGCGCTACAACGAGCGCATCCAGTGCCTGAAGGCGTATTTTTTCGACGAGGTCTAGAAGCGCCTCAGGACAGGCTTGCCGGCATCTTATCGCTGAAGCGCGCGAGGATGAGGCTGCCGTTGGTGCCGCCGAAGCCAAATCCGTTGCTCATGGCAAAGTTTATTTTACGGCGGCGCGAGCCTTCCGCAATATAGTCGAGATCGCAATCCGGATCGGGCCGGGTGAGATTGATGGTCGGTGGGAGAACGCCGTCACGCAGGGCGCGAGCGGTGATGGCCACCTCGATGCCTCCCGCGGCCCCCAGCAGGTGCCCCGTCATGGACTTGGTGGACGAGATGGCGATCTGCCTCGCATGTGGACCAAAGACTTTCTTGATGGCCCGGGTTTCAACCCGGTCGCCCAGCGGTGTGGACGTCCCATGGGCATTGATGTAGTCCACCATGTGGGGCTGGAGGCCCGCGTCCTCGAGTGCATTTCTCATGACCCGGATCGGGCCGTCGCCGTCCTCGGACGGCGATGATATGTGATAGGCATCGCAGCTCATCCCGTACCCAACGATCTCCGCGTAAGGCTCGGCGCCGCGCTCCAAGGCCTGGTCCAGGCTTTCCAGAACCAGCACCCCGGCGCCTTCTCCGATCACAAACCCATCGCGGTTCGCATCGAATGGGCGGGAGGCCTTTTCAGGCTCATCATTGTGCGTGGAAAGCGCCTTCATGGCCGCGAATCCGCCCACAGCCAGCGGCGTCACCACGCCCTCGCTTCCCCCTGCAATCATGGCATCCGCCTGCCCGTACTGGATGAGACGGGTCGCTTCTCCGATGGCGTGCGTGCTGGTGGTGCACGCGGTGCAGGAGGCCAGGTTGGGGCCCTTGGCGCGAAAACGGATGGCGACCTGTCCTGCGGCGAGGTTCACAATCAAGCTCGGAATGAAAAAAGGCGAGATCTTTCGCACGCCGCGCTCGAGGAACAGGCGGTGTTGGCGCTCGATGCTGGGGAGACCTCCAATGCCGGATCCGATATGGACTCCCGTGCGTTCTGCATTGAGCCGGTTGATAGAGAGCCCCGCATCATCCACGGCAAAGAGAGACGCAGCGATGGCATACTGGATGAACAGATCCATCTTCTTGAGATCTTTTTTATCGATAAAATCACTCGCGTTGAAATCCTTGACCTCGCCGGCGATGCGAGACGGGAAGGAAGTTGCATCGAAACGGGTGATCGGACCGATGCCCGAACGGCCCTCCAGCAAGGCACGCCAGGTTGCATCGTTCCCCTGGCCGAGGGGAGAGATCATCCCCATTCCCGTGATGACGACTCGCCGTCTTCCGGAACGGTTTTCAGGCATGTGAGCTGATGTACTCGATGGCATCCTTGACCGTGGAGATCTTTTCGGCGTCTTCATCGCTGATCTCGATGTTGAATTCTTCCTCCAGCGCCATCACCAGCTCGACCGTATCCAGAGAGTCGGCGCCGAGGTCATCGATAAAGGAAGATTCATGCTTGACCTCCTCCTGGTCTACCCCTAGCTGCTCGACGATGATGCTTTTTACCTTTTCCTCAACATTCATCTGCACCCATCCTCCTAAAGACGTGTTCAAAAAAGGTCAGATTCACCCTTAAATGAGGCCTACATATGCAGCCCGCCGTTGACCCGAAGAACGGCGCCGGTGATGTAGGCAGCATCATCGGAGACCAGGAAACAAATAGAACGAGCCACATCCTCCGGGGTGCCGGCACGGCCCAGGGGAATGCGGCGAAGCAGATCGGCACGCGCCTTTTCACCCATGGAGCGGGTCATATCTGTGTCAATGAACCCTGGCGCGACGCAGTTGACCGTGATCGATCGGCTGGCGACCTCGCGGGCCAGGGACTTGGTGAACCCCATGATTCCCGCCTTGCTGGCTGCATAGCCGGTTTGCCCGGGGTTGCCGGTCTCGCCGATGACGGAACCAAGGTTTACGATGCGCCCCGATCGAGCCCGGAGCATGATTGGCAGGACTCTTCGCGTCATCCGGAAAAGTCCACCCAGATTCGTGTCCATGACGGCTTGCCAGTCTTTCTCCCGGGCGCGAATCAGGAGACCATCGCGCGTGACGCCCGCGTTGTTGATCAAATGGTCAATGCGTCCCCACGAACTCATGATCCCTTCGATGGCTGCCCGGACCGAATCCTCATCGGTCACATCCAGATGGCAGAGACGAAACTCGCCCCCGGCGGCCGCCACGAGGCGCCCTGTCTCTTCCAAGGCGTCCTGGTCACGCCCGCCGAGCGCCACGCGCGCACCGCGCCGCGCAAGCATACACGCGCCGGCGCGCCCGATCCCCCTGGAGGCGCCGGTCACGATACTGACCTGTCCATTCAAGTTCAACCGGGTGCCTCTCCGCTCCGAGCCATGAGCCGTTTGTATAAGGGAATGCCGCTGCGGTCAAGAGGGCGGCGCGTCCAGGGCCTCGATGGCCTGCCTGTCACCGGCTCTTCTGACGACTGGCTTGCCCAGGGTCTGGCGGACGAGCCCCGACAGGACCGAGCCCGGCCCGACTTCCAGCCAGGAGTCGGGCTCGGTCATGCCCAGGCGCCGAACTGATTTCTCCCAGAGGACCGGCGCGGTGACCTGGCGGATCAAGGCCTCCAGCACGTCCCGGCTCGCGGTGACCGGTGAAGCATCCACATTGGCCCAGACGGGTATCCGGGCGTCCCGAAAAGAGATCTGGGCCAGGATCTCGGAGAGACAGAGGGCGGCGGGCTCCATGAGGGGACAGTGAAAGGGGGACGAAACATCCAGCGGCACGATGCGGCGGGCGCCAACCTGCCGGGCCGCCTCCGTGGCGCGGGCCACCGCCTCGGCATGACCCGAGATGACCACCTGGCGCGGTGCGTTCAGGTTCGCCGCCGTGACGACCTGGTCGCCCGCGACGTCCCGGCAGATCCCGTCGACGACCTCCGGCTCCAGGCCCAGGATCGCGGCCATGGCTCCCACGTTTTCCGGCACGGCTTCTTGCATGAAACGGCCGCGCAGGTGCACCGCACGCAGGGCATCCTGAAAGGTGAGGGAGCCGGCCACCACGAGAGCCGTGTATTCCCCCAGGCTATGGCCGGCAACAGCCGACGGCTCGTGGCCCCGGGCCTTGAGAATCCGCGCCGCGGCCAGGCTGGTCGCGAGCACGGCCGGCTGGGTGATGGCCGTCTGCTTCAAGGTCTCCCGCGGACCCTGGAAGCAGATCTCGGAGAGGGAAAAGCCGAGCACTCGGTCGGCGGTTTCGAACAGATCATGGGCTTCTTTGTACCAGGCGGAAAGATCCCGCCCCATTCCCACCGACTGCGAGCCCTGCCCGGGAAAGATCCAGACCTCTGTCATGCTCCCCGCCCCCAGCGAACCAGTGTCCCGGCCCATGTGATCCCGGCACCAAAGGTTGCCATGAGGACGTGCGCTCCCTTCTGCAACCGTCCTGCTTCTACGGCCTCGTTGAGCGCGATGGGAATGGAAGCCGCTGAGGTGTTGCCCATGCGCTGAATGTTCACGTAACAGCGATCCGCGGCGACACCCAGCCGTTGTCTCACGGCATCGATGATGCGGCAGTTGGCTTGGTGCGGAATGAAGAGATCGATGTCGTCGGGGCCCACGGATGCGTCTTCCATGACCTCCCGGCACACGGCTTCCATGTTGCGGACGGCAATCTTGAAGGTCTCGTTGCCCTTCATTTTGATGGTGTTGAGCCGGCGGTGGAGAACGTCTTCGGAAGCCGGATGCCGTCCGGCACCCCCTGGAATGGTGATGAGATTTGCAAGCGACCCGTCTGCGTGCATCCGGTCGGCGAGAATGCCGGCCTCGCCTTGGCCAGCCGACAGGATCACGGCGCCTGCCCCATCGGCAAAAATGACACAGGTGCCGCGATCAGACCAGTTGATGAACCGGGAAAGGATCTCCCCTCCGATCACCAGGATGGTCCGCGCGCGTCCGGTGGCGATGAAACTGCGCGCCGTGGCCAGGGCATAGAGGAACCCCGAACAGCCGGCCGAGAGGTCGAATGCTGCTGCCCTGCCCGCTTGGAGATCCCTCTGGACGAAACATGCTGTTGACGGCGTGAACATGTCGGGCGTCACGGTGGCGCAAAGAATCATGTCCAGCGCTTCAGGAAGAATTTCAGCCCGGCTCAGTGCCTCCCGGGCGGCACGGGTGGCGTACTGGGAAAGGTATTCATCGGACCCGGCGATGCGCCGTTCCTTGATGCCCGTGCGGGCGGTGATCCACTCATCCGATGTGTCTACCATGCGTTCCAGATCGGCATTGCTCAGAACCCGGTCAGGAATTGCCGCCCCGGTGCCGGCAAGCTGGGCGCGGATGCACGTCATGTGGAATGCGCTTTCTCGGGTACGGTTTTTCCATGGTCGCCGGTGGTGCCCGATGCGGGCAGGCGGGCCAGCTCGGTCCGGATACGGTCGTTGACCCGGTTGCGAGCGAATTCCCCCGCGACCCGGATGGCACTCTGGATGGCCTTCGGCGAAGATCGCCCATGGCAGATGATGGCGGTGCCATTGATGCCCAGGAGGGGAACACCGCCATACTCCTCGTAATTGACGCGGCGTTTGAAGCTCCGGAAAGCGCCGCGCATGAGAAAGGCTCCCAGGCGAGAGAGGCTGCTTCTGGCGATCTCCTGGCGCAGAAAAACACTCACGGTTTCGGTCACTGCCTCGATGGCCTTCAAGCTGATATTGCCAATGAAGCCGTCGCACACGATGACGTCGGCGCGGCCGCTAAAAATGTCGCGTCCCTCCACGTTCCCGATGAAATTGAGCTGGGAGTCCAGGGAGCGGAGACGGCGGCTGACTTCGCGGGTCTTCTCGTTGCCCTTCCCTTCTTCCTCACCAATGGAGAGAATTCCCACCCGCGGGTTTTCGATCCCGAGGACCCGGAGGCTATAGAGGCACCCCATGACCGCGAACTGGACCAGGTGAGATGGCCGTGTATCCACGTTGGCCCCCACATCGAGCCATACGGACCGCGACTTGAGATTGGGAAGGACCGCCGCGAGGGCTGGCCGGTCGACCCCCTCCAGCAACCCCAAGGTCATCTTCAGATTGGCCATGATGGCCCCGGTGTTGCCTGCGGAGACGAAGCCATCTGCCTGCCCGGTTTTCACCAGCTTGGCAGCGACCCGGATGGAGGAATGTTTTTTCCGTCTCAGGGAAACGACCACCGATTCATCCATGCCGATGACATCCTCGGCATGGATGATCTCCACGCGAGCATTCCGACCGCCGAGGCGGTCGATTTCTCTGCGAATCGCTGCTTCCCGCCCCACCAGGAGAATCGTGTCGCCGCCCTCGCGGGACGCGCGCACAGCGCCCTCCACCACACATGACGGAGCATGGTCTCCACCCATGGCATCCACCGCAATACGTTGCGCCATGGCGTTACGGTTTCAGGCCTCTTCCACGTGCAAAACGGTGCGCCCCTTGTAAGTGCCGCAATGAGGGCAAACCCTGTGCGGCAGTTTCTCCTCATGACATTGAGGACAGCGCGAGAGCGATGGCCTGGTCAAGGCATCGTGGGAACGGCGCCGGTCACGTCGAGCTCTTGAGTGGCGCCTCTTGGGATTTGCCATATCAGTACTCCCCGGAAGGAACCCGCCGGTTCCTCATCATCCGCGTCGGTCAGGAAAAGTTAAAGGGTCTTTTTGAGTCCTGAATGGGCCTGAGGCTGTGCGCTGGGCACCACCATGGACTGGCAGGAGCAAGGGCCCTCGTTCAGGTTGTCTCCGCAACGAATACAGAGCCCACGGCACTGTTCATGGCACACCGGTTTCATGGGAAGAGCCAGGCCGATCTGTTCCCGCACCAGCGCCTCCAGATCGATCTGACCTTTCTCATCGAGGGAGGCGGCATGGGTGTCTTCTGGCGATAAGAAGATCTCTCCGGAGCTTTCATCGGAGGCGCCGCGCCGTGGCTGGTTGTAGATCAAGGAGAATTCCGTGTGCACGGAACTCGAAAAGGCGCCACAACAACGGGCGCACTGCAGCTCAACGGTGGCCGTCAGGTCGCCGCGAAAGGAGACGCCGGTTCGCGTCTTCTGGACGATTCCGCACACGCGAGCAGGCAAGCTGCCGGTGAGAATCCCGTCCACGGCGGCTCGAGCCATGTCAACGGACACCCGGCGGGGTTCTTGCTGAAGGTCCTTCGTTCCAATGAACATCGGGATCGCCCTGCTTGTCCCAAACCGCCGAATTATAGCATTCCGCCGCGACGGGTCAAGAACAGGCGGAGGGAGCAGAGAGAGGCGGCTAGCGGCCTGGTCCAGAAGGAGAAGCGGATCCCCGCAGCGAGGGGGCGATCTGGTAGGCCTTCTCCAGCAGTCTCGAGGCCCGTTGCTCCAGTCCCTGGCCCTGGTAGAATTCCGCCAGGTGAAGGTAGAAATGCGGGTTCCAGGAATCCAGTTCGATGGCCCGCTTGAGGGCGCGCTCGGCCCGAAGCTGCCAGCGCCGGGAGGGGTTCTTGGCAAGAGCTCGCCCCAGGAGCGCGTGACACTCCGGATCTTGCTCCCAAAGCCGCTGGGCAAGCTGGCAGAATTCGACGGTGTTGTGGAAGTCGCCTTCCCTGAAATACTCCCGGGCCTTCAAGTAGTATTCCTCAGCCCGCCGCTCTCTGTCTTCTTGATCTTCTTGCCGGGAGGTCTTGACGGATTCTTTACGCTTGATGGTCATTTGTTCAACGGTGGCCGTGCGCTTTTCAGATTGCTCCCGCTTTTTTTCTTCGGCGGCATCCATGCGCAGAGAGTGGAGCTGCAGGTAGATTTCCAGGAGGCTGGTCTCGATGATCCGGAGTTCTTCCCGGCGCTCATCACGCACCTCGGGGAGGAAACAGTCGGGCCGGAAGCCTTCCTTGCGCTCCCGATAGCCTTGCCGCACCTCCTCGCCGCTGGCGCTATCGGTCACGCCAAGAATAGCGTAAGGGCTGCCTGAACGCAGCTTTTGGTAGAACCTGTCGATGAGCTGAACTTCCCGCTCCCGCCGCGCGCGCGTCTCGCGGTTCTGCTCTTCGTACGCGGCGAGGCAAAAAGGCTCCACCAGCGCCGGCTCGAACTCGACCAAGTTCAGAATCAAGGCTGAATAGACGAAACGTGTGATCCGATTTCTATCTCCTCCCGGAAGGAGATCACAGACCTGCTGGAAGGTGACATGGCCATCCATCACGCTGAGCAGGTAACCTTCCTCAGGTGCCAGAGGAAGCCGTTCCACCGTGAAAATGGGCACGGTGGCCGGGCGGAGATACCGCTGCTGCGCCGCCAGGATGCGGTGAACAGGCGCCCAGCGCTCCACGGCTGCGATGCCGGAGAGAAAGGTCTCGACTGTCGAGAGCATGTCCGGTTCAAATGAATGAGCTGATGCCGCCTCTTCCAGGCTCCAGATTCCTCCTGAGATCCGGAACGCCTCCTGAACCGAGACGCAGGTTTCGCGCTGGATGGCCTCCTGGACCTCCGGACGCGACGCCGCGGTGCCCAGGAATTCCCGGAGGCCGTCCGGACCGGGTGGTTCGGTCTTCATGGTCTCGGGAATGTCGTGCGAAAGACCCGTCAACGAGCGGAGGCCGCGCAGAAATTCCAGATGGGGGCCGGAACGCAGGCTCATTTCGATCAGGCCGCGGCTAAAATAGATGCGGACCTCTTCGCCGGCATCGCCCCGAAGCACCAGGGACCCGTCGATTTCCCTGCGAAATTGATCCCGCAGGATCTCTGCTAGGTTGTGAGGCTTGAAACGCTTGCCTTCCAAGGAGCGTACCTGAGGAAAGGGCCACCTGTGGCAGCCCATGCGTAGTCAAGTTAGGAATGGAATGCTCCAGATTCAAGTTTCCCAATGTTTTCTCTTTTTTTCGTTGATCCTGGCGCCTTCCCCGGCCGGAACGCCACCCGCCGCTCTCACCGGCGAACCGCCCGGCTCCAGCGCCGCACCGGACCCGGCCGACCCTCTCGACCACGGCCTGACCCTCTTGCGCCAGGGGTACATCGGCGACGCGGAAAAGGTATTCGAAAGGGTGGCGGCTTCCCAACCCAACAACCCCGCCCCCCATTACTTTCATGCCCTGGCCCTGTGGTGGAGAACCCGCTACGAGGAGAACCGCGAGGATCTCCTCGCCACCTTTCAACGGGAAGCCCAGCAGGCCATCGATCTGGGCGCCGGGCGGGATGACGCCGACTCTCTCTTGACCGCCGGAAGCGCCTATATGCTGCGCGCCGAGATGCGCGCCCGGGAGAAATCGTTCTTCAAGGCCGGCGCGGACGCCCGCCGGGGAAAGAAGGCCCTGGAGGCCGCCTTGCGCCGGTCTTCCGCCGCCATCGATGCCTGCTTCGCTCTCGGCGCCTATAACTACTATGCCGACAACGTCAGCGCTTTGATCAAGGGGTTGCGGGTTTTTCTCTTCATTCCCGGGGGAAATGCCTCTCTGGGTGTCCGGCAGCTGGAAAAAGTCGCAGCCAGAGGTGACAGGATGCGCCTGGAGGCAAGTCTCCTGTTGGCGGTCATTTACGCCTCTCCGAAACAGGAGAAATACGACCTTGCGCTGTCGCATTTGCAGCGCGCTCTCGCCCAGGTGCCCGCCTCCCCCTCCGCACAACTGGCTCTGGCCCGGCTTCTCGACGGAACCGCCCAGGAGGAGGGCGCCGTTCGCACCCTGGAAACCTTCTTGGGTTCTCGAGAAGCGCGCCGGCGCGACTACGCAGCCAATCTCCGGGCTGAGGCAGCGATGCATCTGGCCCGAATCCATATCCGCCGCGCGCGCCCGCGACAAGCCGAAACCGTCCTTCTTGACGCCTTGTCCGGCACGCCCGGCCAGGCTTCCCGGGGGGTCTTGCCCGCCCGATCGATGCTTCTCCGCCTGGAGTGGGACCTGGGGGAGAGCCAGCGTGGCGCCCAACTGGCGGCGCAATGGGGTCTGGCCTGGCCTCCCGGCGGGGCCGGCAAGCCTTGCACTCTGGGTCAATTACAACCCCTGGGCCGGCTGGAGCAAGAGATGGCACGCCGGCATGTGGACTGGTCCGAGGCCGCCAACGAGGTGCGCCGCCTGGCAGGGCCCCCGCCCGGGTGCGACGGGCTAGCTTCTCCCCGTCTGGACCTGGCCCTGGGAACCGCGCATTTTCTCGCAGGCGATCTGGCCGGAGCGACCGCCTTGCTCGGCGCAGCGGCTCGGGACGAGGCTGCAGACGGCCAAACCTTGGGAACAGCCCGGCTGCAGATGGGACGGATCGCGGCCATCCAGGGGCGGATGGAGGCCGCGCGGCAGTGGTTTCAACTGGCGTCCAAGACCCATGGGTACGGGAATCGAATACTGGGGCGCTACTATCTCTCGCAACCCCAGGAGATGCTGCACGGCCGCTGGTGAGCCCTCACTGGCCGGGCGGGGATGTTTCCGGGACCGGTCGCCTTGGAGCATCTTCAGGGCAGGCGCTCGAAGCCTTGAGGGCTGTCTTGCGAACCGGCTCGACATAAACTCCTTCCACTCCTTTCGGGCGCAGGACGGCCTCCAGGACATCAGCGATGTTCTCGGCAAAGATGAAGTCCAGCTCATTTCTCACGGGCCGGGGCAAGTCTCGCAGATCCTTCCGGTTCCACAGGGGCAGGACCACCGTGCGCACGCCCGCGCGCCGCGCTGCCAGCACCTTTTCGCGGACTCCACCGACGGGCAGGACGCGGCCCCGGAGGGTGATCTCACCGGTCATGGCGACGTCGTGGCGGACCGCGCGCCGGGTCAAGAGCGAGATGATGGCCACGCCCAGCGCCAGCCCGGCGGAAGGGCCATCCTTGGGAATACCGCCTGAGGGAATGTGAATGTGAAGGTCATGGGTGTGGAAGATCTCGTCGGGGATGCCCATCTCCGCGGCGCGCGAACGAATATAGGAATAAGCCGCCTGGGCCGATTCCGTCATGACCTCTCCCAGGCGGCCTGTGAGTTGCAGCTTGCCCTTCCCCGTGGCCTGGGCGGCCTCGATGAAGAGAATCTCCCCGCCTATGGGCGTCCAAGCCAGCCCGGTGGCCACACCCACTTCATCGACGCGTCCAGCCATTTCCGGGTAGAACCGTGGCGGGCCCAGGTCATTTCTGACCTGGGCCCGGGTCGCGGTCACGGCCCCTGTCGCGCCCATGGCGCGTTTCTTGGCCACCTTGCGGCAAATGCTGGCGATCTGACGTTCCAGGGATCGAACCCCCGCATCGCGAACATACTCGCGAAGTATGGTCTTGAGGGCATCGTCCCGGAAGGAGACCGCTCCTTCCGGCAGCGCCGCCTGCAGGCACTGGTGCGGGATGAGGTAGCGCTTGGCAATCTCGAGTTTTTCTTCTTCGCCATACCCTCGCAGCTCCAGGATCTCCAGGCGATCCCTGAGGGCGATCGGAATGGTATCCAGCCGGTTGGCGGTGGTCAGGAAGAAGACCTTGGACAGGTCGAAAGGAGCATCGAGGTAAAGGTCGCGGAAGTCCTTGTTCTGCTCCGGGTCCAGCACCTCCAGGAGCGCAGAGGCGGGGTCGCCCCGATGGTCCGCTCCGATCTTGTCGATCTCATCGATGACGAAAACCGGATTGCGTGTCCCGCAACGGCGCAGAGCCTGGATGATCTTTCCGGGCATGGCACCGACGTAGGTGCGCCGGTGCCCCCTGATCTCGGCCTCGTCGCGCAGTCCTCCCACCGAAATGCGCACGAATTTCCTGCCGGTGGCCCGGGCGATGGAGCGACCCAGGCTGGTCTTCCCCGTGCCCGGGGGACCTGCCAGGCACAGGATCGGACCCTGGTGGGTCGGATTCATCTTGCGCACGGCGAGAAATTCGACGATACGCTCCTTGATCTTGCCGAGCCCGAAGTGATCTTCGTTCAGGATCTTCTCGGCTTCCGGAAGCTCCACCTTGTCCTCGGATTCGATGTTCCAAGGCAAGTCCAGCAAGCTCTCCAGATAGGTGCGGATCACACCGTATTCCGCAGAGGCCGGCGACATCACCTCCAGGCGGGCCGCTTCCGCCAGCGCGTCCTCTCTGACTTCTTCCGGAAGGTCTGCGGCCTCGATCTGTTCGCGCAAATCCTTCTTGCCGCTGTCCCCTCTCCCGGTCTCGCTCAACTCCTTCTTGATGGTCTTGAGTTGCTGCCGGAGCACGTATTCGCGTTGCGCCCGGCCGATCTCGTCCTGGGTTTGGCGCTGGATATCCGCGCCGATCTTCTTCACCTGGGTCTCCCGTCGGAGAACGCGAATGACCGAACGCAGGCGTTCTTCCGGCGCGACTCTTTCCAGGATCTCCACCTTGTCCTCCAAACGAAGAACCATCCGCGAGGCAATTTGGTCGGCCAGCTGGCCGGGACCCTCGGTGTTCATCTTGACCAGGCTCACGGCCTCCTTGCTGATATTGCTGTCGAGAGATCCCAGCTCCTCGAAGAGTGCAATGGCGTTGTTCATGAGCAGGTTCGAGGACAAACTGGAAACGCTCTCCCCTTCGGCGTCGCACACGCACGCCCGGAGATACGGCTCGCTGGCGATCCACTCCACAACCTGGAACCGTCTCAGCCCTTGAAGAATGACCTGAACGGTGTCTCCTGGAACATTCACCTTGTTGATCACCCGAGCCGCGACCCCGATCCGGGACAGGTGGCGTGGTTCCGGCTCTTCGGTGATGGTGAGATCCTTTTGCAGGATCAGCCCCAGGATCTGGTCGGCCTCAATCTCACGCACGAGACGCAGGTTACGCGGGCGCGAAACCTGGAGGTTGACGATCATGCCGGGAAAGACCACGGTGGAAAGCAGTGGGACCAGCGGGAGCTCCGATGGGATTTCCGAGTCTTGCCCCCCATACTGGCTCGATGGCTTGGTCATTCCGACCCCCTTTGCGGTGATGGTGAAAGGGTTGAGCGCGGCCGGAATCCCGATTCGGGGACCTCCGGTTCCGTCGCCTTGAACCGCAAAATACGGTCAAGAGGCCGGAACAGGCAATGGCATTTTCGTTATAAGTTAGCTGTTTTCAGTCGATTAGAGTCTTGAGTCGGGCTGGCGGGCAGGGAGTCACCGGCGAGCCAGCTCCAGGACCCGCTTGACGTATGCCATGGTCTCGGGGTAGGGGGGAATACCTCCATAGCGGTCCACGGCCGCCGGTCCGGCATTATAAGCTGCCAGCGCCAGGTCCAGATGGGCCGGAAACCGTTCCATCATGTCCTTCAAGTACCGCACGCCTCCGTCCAGATTCTGTTCCGGATCAAAAGGGTCCGCCACGGCCAGGTCCCGTGCGGTTTCGGGCATGAGCTGCATGAGGCCCATGGCTCCCACCCGGCTCACCGCATGGGCGTCAAAATCGGATTCCATGCGGACCACGGCCGTGATGAGCTCTTGCTGGACCTGATATCGCTGCGCCACAGAACGGATGAGACCGGCCAGGGACTCCTCTGGTTTCTCTTCGGAAGCGAGGGGTGTGCTCGTGGCGGGCGGTGAGAGCACCACACGGGCAACCCGACTCGCTGCGGTGCCCAGAATTCCACCGCCTGGAAGTTTCATGAAAACCACGTTGCCTTCCTTCCAGGCGTCCTCCACCGTCAACCCGCCACCGTCCGCGAAGAAGACCGTGCCCGCATCGCTGACTTCAGGAATTCCGAGCAGGAAGGCCAGAAGAAGGGGCAGGGCGGGCCACAACCGACGGTCTCCTGGAGCACTTCCCTTTCGTTCGAAGGTGCTCATGACTCCTAGCTTATATGAAGGGGAACGCCCCACGTCAAGGAAAAGTCCGGGCTATTAAACCGGCAGCTTTGTAGTTGACCTACGCGGCATATTGGATGGCTGGGTGCTCGAAGTAGGCGCGGACACGGTTGGGTG